>CAZSYL010000014.1:0-1622 GCA_964610745.1 uncultured Acidimicrobiales bacterium | reverse complement strand
TGCAATCGCGGAAGCGATTGGTGTGATCGCAATCGCGGAAGCGATTGGTGTGATCATGGCGGGGCCTGTGGACCGATTCGAACGGGCTCTGTATTCAGACGCTCTACGAGCTACTTCTGATCGATGAAGAACTCCCATTCTTCGCATCAGGCCTCGCCATAACGATCGGATGGTCGGGCCTGAGAACCGTTTGGACGAGCCAATAACTGCTCTACCACTGAGCTACCGTCCGATGAGTCGGACGGGCAGGAGTCGAACCTGCGACCTGTTCGTTAATCAGACGAAGGAATCCCATCCATCACAACAGGCCCGACGATTGATCCGATCGTTTGTTGTTCATTCCAAGAGGGTCTTGAGGGGACAGGAGCGAGCTAGAGAACCCGGCGAGCGAGGTCTCAACGGTGGACCGCAGCCCACCGAAGTCGGATTTGAACCGACGGTGTTAACCGTTGCCAGAAGTAACCCCACTTCTCGCATCTAGCCCGCACCTGCCCCCTCAAGACACAACGAAAATGGCCCCGCCGGCGTAACCGCCGCCGTTGTTATGCAGGCAGGACCCACGCGTCCCATTCAGGACGTGCGGTCAACGTGACGATCGAGGCCTTTGGCGCAGCCGGATCCTGCTTGAGGGTCCAGCCGAGCTCGGCAAGCGATCGATCGCCCTTCGCCCCGTTGTGCTCAAGGCACATCAGGACACAGTTCTCCCATGACGTCTCGCCGCCTCGCGAACGAGGAATGACGTGGTCGATGGTTGAACCGGATTCGTCGCAGTCTGCGACCTGGCACTCGCGGTTGTCGCGAGCGCTCAAGGCCTTCTTCGAGAAGCGGGGAGCGTCGTTCGAGCGCATCCCGGCGAACGAGATCATCCGCATCAGTCGGACAACGTTAGGCAGCGGGAATTCTTGACCACCTGCGGATCGGACGACCCGGTCACCGTCTTGTTCGACAAGCTCGGCTCGCCCGGTCAAGACCAGTGACATCGCTCGCTTCCACGAGACCGTTGCCAACGGTTCGTAGGAGGCATTCAGTAGCAGTACGGACATCGCTGCCTCCTTTCTTCGCTCGACTCTTCCGGTCGAGATTGGTTGGTTGGTTGGTTTGCGCGAAGCGGTCTAGCGAACATGTACGTGTTCGGGGATCTCGACCGGGAAGGGTCGAGCAGTAATTGCGGAAGGAGCGGGAGTCGAACCCGCAAGGCTCTCGCTCGACTGGTTAGCAACCAGTTGCCGTCGCCGTTCGGCTAGCCCTTCCAATTTGTTCTCCGCACGACCGGCGGAGATCTGCGCATCGACGTACTCCGCCAGGAGTTCGTCAATACAAGTACCCAGCACTGGACTCGAACCAGTGACCTTCTGTGTGTAAGACAGCTGCTCTAGCCAACTGAGCTAGCCGGGCATAAGTCGAAACGGATGGATTTGAACCAACGACCTCCGCCGTATCAGAGCGGCGCTCTCCCCAGGCTGAGCTACGTTTCGAAGAAGCATGAAGGAGCTCGCGTAGCGAACATGTCGACAACCGCGGATCTCGACCGGAAGTGTCGAGCGCTAGTCGTGCGGATGGAGGGGATCGAACCCTCGCCTTCTGGGTGGAAGCCAGGTGCTCTGCCAATTGAGCTACATCCA
>CAZSYL010000013.1:62393-71863 GCA_964610745.1 uncultured Acidimicrobiales bacterium | reverse complement strand
CGCCCGAGATGCTCACCGACGTCGACGTCCTCTTCTATGACCTCCAAGACGTCGGCACCCGCTACTACACCTACATTTCGACGATGGGCCTCGCGATGCAGGCTGCAAATGAAGCCGGTATCCCCTTTGTTGTGCTCGACCGACCCAACCCGCTCGGTGGCCGGATCGGTGGAGCGGTCCTCGAACCAGCCAACACATCGTTCGTTGGACAGTACGCAATCCCCGATGTGTACGGCCTGACCAGCGGCGAACTCGCCACGTACATCGTCGACAACTTCGCCCTCGACGGCCTCGTTGGACTCGACCTGGAAGTGATCGAGCTCGATGGTTGGGATCACTCAATGGTGTGGAACGACACCAATCTCCGTTGGATCGCGCCGAGTCCGGCTATCACCAGCACCGACGCTGCATCGCTCTACCCCGCGACGATCTATTTCGAGGCGACAAACCTGAGCTACGGACGGGGTACCGAGATCCCGTTCCAGATCGTGGGGGCACCCTGGCTCAACGCCGAAGCCGTCGCTGCAGAGCTCAATTCTCGCGGTCTCGACGGTGTGAGATTCAACGCCACGACGATGACTCCCGAACTGCTTCCTGGCATCACGGTTACACCCGCCTTCCTCGACGAGACGCTCCCCGCCGTGCAACTCGTCGTCGTCGACCACACCACCATTGCACCGACCGAAGTCGGCGTTCACCTGTTGGAAGTTATTTTCGCGGAGGCTGCCGAAGTCGGCGTCGACCCACTCTCACGTCCCGCATGGCTCGACCAGTTGTCGGGCGGCTCGTTGTTGCGCGACGGCCTGACCGCGGCTCTAGACGCGGAGACGATCATCGAACAACAGACCCAAACCCAAGGTGACATCGTCGCTGCTCTAGAGGCTGCCCGGCTCTACGATTAGTTGACTCTCGCCTGAGGCGCCCAGCACGTACTATCTAGCCATGGGGCCATTGTTGCTGACTCTCGCAGCGGTCCTTGCAACTGCTGCCTTTCTCGTTGGATGGGTTGACGCGCGCTATCAGCGTCCGCTGCAATTGGCCGCCATCTCGTTTCTCGGGCTCGCTGTTCTCCGGGTGCTGTGGCTCCTCATTTCCGAGAACACCAGCTTTGCCATCGTGGTCGAAAGTACCCGGCCCGGGCTCAGCCCGATCAGGCGTGCCATGGGACTGTGGGGAAGCTCGTCTGGATCACTGCTCTTCTTTGCCTTCGTCATCGGCGGAGTGCTCGTATCTGTACCGGTGGTCGCCCGTCTTCGGAGTTTCCCCCCACTCGTTCTCGCTGCACTGACGTGGACGTCGATCATTGCCGAGTCTCCATTCGAACGGCTGGACACACCTGCGATTGCGGGTTCGGGGCTCAGCCCAATCCTCGAACACTGGGCGATGATTGTTCACCCGCCACTGCTCTATCTCGGACTCGCCCTCAGCCTCGTTCCCGGCATTGTCGAGCCGAACGCTTCCCGTCGATGGTCTGCTGCGGCCATCGCCACCCTGACCGCATCGCTGGCCCTCGGAGGAGGCTGGGCCTATGAGGAACTCGGTTGGGGTGGGTGGTACGCGTGGGATCCGGTCGAGAACGTCGCCCTCATACCGTGGCTGTTACTCGTCGCAGGCATTCACGCGAGCCCTCATCACCTCGCAGCCCGTTACACCGCGCTGTTGACCTGGCCGACCGTCTTCGCCGGAACCGCAATGACACGCACGTCGCTGCGAACCAGTGTCCACGCCTTTGCCAACAACGACCAGCTAGGCCTCATCCTCTGGCCGTTAGCGGTCGTCGTGACCCTCGGGCTGCTCGCGTACGCAGTGTCGATTCGCGATGATCATCGGACGACCCTCACCGTCACACGTCGATGGCCCGTCGTGCTCGTCACCTTTGCTGCGGTCGTCGTCGCCCTCGGAACGTTCAGGCCGTTCGTCCCCGGCGATGGCACCGCCGGAACCTTCTACGCTCGATACCTCTATCCGGTGGCGATCATCGGGCTGATCGTGATGGGCTTGGCGCCTCGTTGGAAGGACAAAAAACAACGGTTTCTCATCGCCATATTTTCGTTTGGCGCCATCGTGGGGGCCGGCGCAGCGGCTATTGCAGGTTGGACGACATGGTGGCAGGTCGGTCTCGCCGCCGCCCTCGCTGGATCGTTGGTCGCCACGATTGGTCCGGGTATCTCGCCGCTGCCACGAACTCTCGCCCACGTCGGAATGATCCTCATCCTCGCCGGCGCACTCGGTGGCACAGCGTCGACCACCCGCAACCTACTTCTCGACCCCGGAGAATCTCGCGTCGTCGACGGCCATACGATCACCAACCTCGGAGTGTCCTTCGAGGAAGGCCCTCCCCCGGTCATCACCGCCGAGATGACCATCGACGGCATCCCAGCCCGGCCTGAGGTCACCGTCTTTGCCGAGCGTGGGCTACGACTTCCCGAGGTCGCAACCCATCGAAGCCTCTTCGAAGACGTACAGATCATCCTGCGATCGGCCGACGATGCGGGCGACGTGCAGGTGACGGTCAACGTGCAGCCACTGACCCAGTTCGTATGGATCGGCACCGCGCTGATCACCTTCTCGTTTCTGATCGGCGCAACGCAGAGGAAACGACCACAACTCCCCACTCCAAGGGAGTCGGTCACGCAACGTTGAGCTACTCGCCTCGTTGCTTTCGCCGACGAGCCTCGAGCAGTTCCTGCACCGTCGCAGACGACGCCGGTGGTGGGGTCGGAGGCGATGGCGGTTGCGGTGGCGGCTCAGGGGTTGCCGCGGTTGTCGACGTGTCCGTACTCGACGTAGCCGCAACCTTTTCGGAATGCTCTCGCCGTGGTCCACGACGTTCCCGGCGAGGGCGATGAGTACGCTCGCGCGAGCTGACTTCAGGAGCAGCCAATGCCTCGCGACGGCCACTCAACCACAGACGGCTGAACACCACAGCGAGCAACCAGGCAATAACACCCGCCCACAAGAACCACGCTGCCAGCGACACACTTCGACTGCCAGCCACCAATCCTTCGGGATCGAACGCGTCGCTTGCAGCGATCGCGCCGCGACCGCCCGAGGCGGTGCTCAGGCGAGCGAGTAGTGCCTCGTCAGCGTCGCCAGGTCGGTACTCAGCTGCGTAGGAAACCGACGCGAGCGCCGCTCCAATCGCCGCGTCGCCGTCGGCCCCCGCCACACCAACGGCATACGTGCCGGCGCCATCAGCGGTCGTCGTTCCTTCGAAGACGCCGGGTGAGACCTCTCGTAGACGTACCTCCGTCGTCGAACCATCGGGGCTCGTCACCTGTGCGTTCACCCGGCCGGCACCCGGCTCTGCCTCAGCGCGGACGGTCAGCGTGTCGCCGTCGACGATCGTTCGAACCGAGCCGCTTGAGGTCACCGGGAAGGTATCTCGGACAACCGTGCTCCAGAAATCTGAGTAACCAGCCCAGTCGACCCAGAACTGACTCCAACGGGAGTTCACATCGCTCGTCCACGATGTCGAGCGTCCAAGACCAACCTGCCACGTCGCCAACAATGGATCCTGTTCTGGTCCGATACGCAAAAGGGTGCGCGCGGTTGGCTTGGATGTGGTCGCAGTGAAACCGAGCAGCGCAGGCGACTCGGTCAGCCCGTCAACGATCGGCGACGTGTCGGTCACCACCGGCAGAAACTCACCCTCATTGATGAAGTTCCTCGATGCCAGAATCGACTCCTGGACAAGGATCTCAGGAATTCGGGTGAGATCGCGGCCCGGATAGAAACGCCCACCGCCTGCCTCAGCTACCGCAGCCAGTTCATTGGCTGCACCTTCACCCGTCGCAACGACCGAGATCGTGATGCCGTCCGCCCGGATCTCTTCGGCCTGGCGTTCCATTGCTCGAAGCGACGCATCGGAGGTAAACCCATCGGTGAACAAGATGATGTGCTTCAGCGCGGCATTGCTTTCGAGGAGTGCGTCAGCAGCTGTTGGGAGCGTGTTCGACAAATCGGTGTTGCCCGACGGGACCGCCTCGCTGAGACCAGCGTTGATCACATCTTCCGCGGGCAATTGTTGTAGATCGATCAACCAACGCTCGCTCGTGTCGACGGCGAGCACGCCAACCTCGTCGTTGCTGTTGAGGTTTGCAATCGCCCGAGCCGCGCCTGCACGTGCAATCTCGGTCTTGTTGACACCACCCGCGTCGCCAGCAGGACCCTCGAAGCCATCAGCGCAGTGGCATTCACCCATCGACTCAGAGGTATCGAGCGCCATCACCTGTGCCACTTGACGCTGTCGCTGCGGGTCGAGGACATCGCTTATGACGGGAAGCACTTCTTCGAGCTGAGACTCGCGGTATGCGCCGGTACCGAACGATTGGGGACCGCCGATCGTGACGAGCCCGCGGCCGAGTTGGCGGGTAGCGGTTGCCAGCGACTCCATCTGGGTATCGGTCAGCTGGTTCGCTGATACATCGACGAGGATGGTCGAGTCGTATCCAATCAGCTCATCGAGCGCCGGAACCGCCTGCGCCGAGATCACGTCGACGACGAGGCCTGACGATTCGAGCGCCATCGCCAGAAGGTCTCCCGCATTCGGCGTCCCCTCGACAACGAGCACTTCAGCGGGACCGTCGACATCAACCGTTGTTCGCGCCGTGTTGTTCTCGGCCCGGAAATCGTCGGGCGTATCAACGGTTGCGGTCAGGCTGGCGAGGCCGGTGTCCACCGGATCTACAGCAAAGTTCAGCTCATTGCTTCCCTCGGTCAACAACACGTCCTGGCTCGCAATAACCTCGCCATCACGGCGCAGGGTGACCCGGCCCGGCTGTTCGGTGGTCGACTCGACGATGACTGCGACAGGGATCTGCGCACCTTCGTCCACCTCTGCTGGAGCGTTGATGCCAAGCACCGCTGCATCTTCGCCGCTGACCGTATCGAGCAAGACGTAATCGACAGGAATGCCCCGTGTGCCGAGGATCGCCGCCTCAGCTTCGGCATCTCCAGAGGTAGCCCGCCCATCGGAGACCACCACGACCCGACGTTGAGCATCATCAGGAAGTAGCGCTCCCGCGAGCCGCAAACCCGAAGCGAGGTCGCTGCGGCCGCCGTCGATCGTGCTCGACGCAAGTCCTGTCGAATCTTCTGCGGGGATCAGAAGCTGCTCGATCCGAGCACCATCGGCCGACACGACGATCCCGAGCTCACCGTTTGACGGCGCCGTGTCGGCTGCGAGTTGCGCCGCATCGAGACCCTGTACTTCGCCAAGGCGTCCAATCGAATCACTGCGATCGAGCACGAACACCGTCGCGATCTGATCGGAAGAACGCGGCAGAGACACACCGATCAACGCGCCGATGAGCAACGCCGCCGCCGCTACCCGCAAGATCGACGCTGTTCGCCACTGCCAATCGGGAACGCCCCGACGCCGCCGGGCAGCCACCCACTCCAGAATCCCCACACCAAGAGCCACGATGATGACGACCCAACGCCACGAGGTGGTAGCCGACGGTGGTTCTTCGCCTGGCCGAAGCGGTCGCGGATCGGTCGGAGCGACCGGAAGCGGATCTATCTGGCTCTCGGCCACCGGCAAAGAAACCGCAATCGTACGCTCAGCCCCATCGACGGGTGTGACCGTCCAGAAGCCGGGTCGATCAGTCACTACCGCACCCGACCCCGCGGCTCGCTCGATCACGGTCCCGTTCGGCGCAACTACGGTGACCGCACGCCCCGCTGGCGGGCTGATTGGGTCGCCGACCTCGAGCGATGCGGGCACGGTGACCGCACCACTTAGCTCTTCAAGCATGCGCGAGCCGAGAACTGGAAAGGCCAGCTCGACAGGCAGAGTCGACTCCGCCGGATCGAACGCAAGGTAAAGGAATGGCACACCACCGGTCGTTCCACGTACGAGCAACGGCGCTCCCTCGGCTGCGACCAGCACCTCGGCGGTTGGCGCGTCGATCTGTTGAGCGGCCACGATGCGCAGCCGCGACAGGTCAAGACCGTTTAGAAGTGGATCGGCCGAGCGCACCAAAGTGACCGCAGGTTGTTCGACCTCGCCGACCTCGGTGATACCGGGAGCCCCACCGGGAGGGTTGATCGCCAGGAATGGGCGGGTGATGTCCCTAGGAACGGGCACCCCAACAAAGATCGTGAGCTCCGGTGTTTCAATGGCCGGATCGACCACCTCAACGCCGGGAAGGACGTCGAGCAGCGCGCCCGTGAAGGGGTCGGGCTCGCCTTCGATCGATATGGCGACCTCGCTGCGAGAACGGGTCAGCGCATACGCGGTGTTGTCGATCGCCAGAAGGTCGTCACCCCCGAGGCGTGCCACGACCTGGTCACCATCGGGCAGTACAACTTCGGTCGTTGTCGGCTGTCCCGGCTCGATCGTGATGTCGATCACGGCGCGGGTGACATCGTCGACGTCGAAACGCAACGGAGCCGACACAGCACCTCCACCGGTCACCTCGGTGATTGCGGTGACCTGGAGCCCATCGTCGACGCGTTCGACCTGGAGGGACGTAATTGCGTGGTTGATGTCTTCGGTGCCGACAATTCGATGGGTAACTCCGGTCGGGAGTGCTGCAAGCTCGGTATCGGAGTGGCCACCATCGGAGATCAACACAATGCCGAGCTGCGCATCGGCGGTTTCGAGGCCATCGGCGAGCGTCATTGCCGCTTGCAGATCCGACGGTCCATCGGAGAGACGAACCGATGCCAGCGCGCCAGCAAAGGAGTCTCTGTCGGTTGTCGCACTCAGGCGGACCCGCGGGGTTGGACCCGCAGTAACCAGCGAGACCCGTCCACCTTCGGGAATCTCGTCGAGCAACGCGACCGCTTCGGCGCGTGCATCCTCAAGACGATCGGGCGAGCCATCGATCGAACCCATCGACGCCGAGGTGTCGAGCACAACGACGGTGTGTTCAGCGAGCGACGTCGGCTGAACGATCGAAGGGTTTGCAAGAAAGAGCGCTCCCAACACAACCAGAAGCAGCTGAAGGAAGAGCAGCCACGTCGGAGGAATCCGCTGCCACGGCGACGCGGCCGTCGCTCCCACGGTGTCGGCCTCCCACAACATTTGCGAGCTCACCTTGACCTCGGCGCGGCGAGGTTTCAGAAGGTGTAGTGCCAGAACGGGGATAGCCGCGAGCAGAAAGAGAAACCCGAGGGGGTTTAGGAAAGTCACGTCACGACCTCGGCTCGACGGAGTCCGCCGAGAAGCGCTTCTCGTAGTGGAACCCTCGTGTCGGCAAGGACGTACGCGGCCCCTACCCGGCGTGCCTCCGAAGCAACATCGTCTAGCCAGACATCGAGTCGTTCCTGATACCGGTTCAGTGTCGGCTCTATAAGTGAGATGGCGATTCGTTCATTCGTTTCCGCATCGACGAGATCCACGTCGCCCATAGTGGGAGGATCGAGTTCGCCTGCGCCAAGGACGTGCACGAAGGTGAGCTCGGCGCCACGCGCGCCAAGCGTTCGAAAGGTCGCCGCCCAATCCTCTTCGAGCATGTCGCTGCAAAGCACGGTCATGCCCGGCGTACGAGAACGACCAAGCACCGTCGTTGCAGTCCTCGCGAGCGAACCTTCACCACCAGCCTGCAACGCTTCGAGGTGCGCAAATAACTCGGGAACACCGTTGCGTCCTGAGAAGCGGGCCATGGGCCGACCTTGAGTATGTACTTCGACACGGTCGCGACGAGTCAGTGCAACAAAACCTATTGCACCGGCTAGCTCGAGTGCACGTTGGAACTTGTTGTCGGTCTGCATCGACGCCGACGTGTCGACCAACAGCCTGATGGTGAGGTCGTCCTCTGCGTCGTACAGACGAATCAGCAGCTGATCGAGGCGCGCGAGGGTGAGATAGTCGATCCGGCGAAAATCGTCGCCGGGTTGATACTCGCGGAAGTCCGCGAAATCGAGCGAGGATCCGTACCGAGGTGAACGATGCGCACCGACCAGTTGGCCCGCAAGATACCGCCGCGTACTGAGCTGGAGGCGTTCGAGCGTGCCGAGCACCTCAGGACTGCGAAGTTCATGGAGCACCGCGCACCCCACTCCCCGGCGGCGAAACCGCAGTCAACAACTCGCCCACAAGATCGGCGGCCGTGATTCCATCGGCAGCTGCCTCGTACCCCAACACCAGACGATGGCCGAGCGCTGCGGGCGCGAGCGTCCGAACATCCTCGCTGGATGCAGACGGCCGACCGTCGAGGAGAGCCATTGCCTTGGCACCGAGAATCAGCGCCTGGGCCCCTCTCGGTGAAGCTCCCGCACGCACGTACCGGGAGATTGGATCGGGTGCAGTGTCGTGACCGGGGTGACTGCCGACGACGAGGGCAACCGCGTGGGCCACCACTTCATCGGCGACCGGAACCGATCGCGTCATTGCGATCATCTTTTGCAGAGTCGGCCCGTCGGCGGCTGGCTGTGGCTCCGCCTCGGCTCCCCCGGTCGTTCGAGCGATGATCGAAGCAAGTTCCTCGGCGCTTGGGAACGGAACCTCGGCTTTGAACATGAACCGATCGAGCTGTGCTTCGGGCAACGGATAGGTACCCTCCTGCTCGATTGGGTTCTGTGTCGCCATGACCAGAAACGGACGAGCGAGCTTGCGGGTCGTTCCTGCCACCGTGACCGAACGTTCGGCCATGGCCTCGAGGAGCGCGGACTGAGTCTTTGGCGTAGCCCGGTTGATCTCATCGGCGAGCACCAAGCCGTTGAAGATTGGACCCGCCCGAAAACGAAACGAACGACGACCGTCGTCATCCTCTTCGAGCACCTGGGTGCCAGTGACATCGGCAGGCATCAGGTCGGGAGTGAATTGGATGCGACCAAAGTCGAGCGATACCGCGTGGGCAAGCGCTGTCAGGAGACGAGTCTTGCCAAGACCGGGTACACCTTCGAGTAGCACGTGGCCTTCAGACAGAAGCGCAAGCAGCACTGTCCGGACGACCTCACGCTGGCCAACGATGACCTGACCTACCGCAGCTTCGATCGATGCAGCGACCTGTGCGTACTGCTCCGGTGTCATGGTCGAGACGGGAGGAGGTGGAGGGGAGACGTCAGACATGTTGTTTATTCCTGTGTGAGTGCATCGAAATAGTTGGCTACGTTCTCGGCTTCGGACGAAGAGATGTTCGTACCGTCGAGTGCCTCTGACGCCCGATCAGCAAAGTCGTTCGAGATCGACTCGAGCGGAACCTGGGCCACACCCGAACCAGTGATTCCGCCAACGCGTTGCTCGGTCGACGTCTGCCCGTCGCCGGTAACGTCGACGTTGGCCGAATCGGTATCGCTCTCGCCACCGGTCGGGATCAACACAGGAGTATCCGGCGGTGGAGCCTCGATGCCCTCGCCCTGATTACCCGAGCCATCCACGTCAGACTGCTGGCCCTGATCACTTGGATTGTTGCCTGTCGCGTTCGTACCTTGACCGCCCTGACCCTGACCTTGGCCTTGACCCTGGCCTTGACCCTGGCCTTGGCCCTGGCCCTCACCTTGACCCTGACCCTCGCCTT
>CAZSYL010000013.1:38720-62293 GCA_964610745.1 uncultured Acidimicrobiales bacterium | reverse complement strand
CCTTCACCACTTTCGAGCCCGTCGGCTGCTTGGCCAGCAGCTGCTGCCGCCGCCTGAACTTCACCGGTCGCCGCGCCACTCGCTGCAGCTGCGGCCGTCGAAAGCCCCCCAGCTTCAAGCGCCGCCTGAGCCGCAGCCAAATCACCCTCGGTCAACGCCTCGGCAGCTTCGGCCAACGCCTCTGCCGTCTCCGGGTCGCCAGCTTCCTGTGTTGCGGCTAGCTGTTCGAGTCGCTCCGCAAGTTGTGCAAGCTGTTGTTCGTCGAGCTCACCTAGCGAAGCAGCCAACGAGGCAAGCTGCTCCGATGCGGAGTCGCCACTAGAGATTGGATTGGCATCGAGTGTTCGTTCCAGCCCTTGGGTAGCAGCACGTTCGGCCAGATCGTCAGCATCGAGTGACCGAAGAAGGTCATCCTGGGTCTCGTTCAGTTGGGACACCGCATCGTCGAGATCGTCACCTTGGCGAAGCGCTTCGGCCAGCGCAGCAAGCTCGGCAGCAAGCTCTTCGGTTTCGGCGGTTGCATCCTCACTAGTGTTTAGCTCTTCGGCTCGTTCTTCGAACTGCTCGGCCAGCTCCTCAATCTGCTCACGTTCCTCAGCGAGCTGCTCGCGAACCGCGTCCTGCGGATTCGTGACCATGATCAGCGCAACGAGAAAACCGATCAGTAATGCCGCGATCGTGAGCGGGCGCCGCTGCCACGGAACCGGCATTGCATCGGTCAGATCAGCGTTGGCAAAGCGCTCTGCCTGAGCATGGATTCGAGGACCGAACGGAGCATCGCGTGCGAACTGCAATGCCGTCACCATCGCATCGTCGGTTTCAAGGCCCCGATCGATCGCACGGGCGACAGCGGGAGTCGGAAGTCGCAGAACCAACGCACCAATGACGAGCAGCAACACCGCAACCACAACAACACCAATCGCCACGGTCTCCGGCCACGCCCACGGCCGAACCCAACCAAGTGCCGCTATTGCTACGGCCGCAAGACAAACCCACGGCGCATACGCCGACGACGTCGCCGCAATCCAGATAGTACGAAGACGACGTCGAGCGCGAGCAAACAATCCAACGAGTTCAACCGGTGGGCGCTGCTCGGTATCGATCATCGCTCAGTTTCAGCTGGTGTGGTTATGGCCTTGGCGGCGCCTCGAATAGAAACGACCAGCAGGATCGACCCAATGATCGTGTAGTAAAGCCAGATCAGGACACCGTCGTTGAAGTCGCCGCCGAAGTCATTAGCCCTCTCTTGGGCTAGCCCTCGCACGAGCTCTCGTGCCCCACCGAGCGGACTGACAACATCGCTCCCAAACTCTCCGACCGAGCGAGGCAGGGCATCGCCCAAGGCGTTGAACGGGCTAATCGCCAACAGTTCAGGGGGCGGAGCGCCATTTGAACCACCGATCGCCGTGATGATCGCCCAGATAATCAGCACGATAAAGCCGCCAAAGGCAAAGAAAAACGACACGCCGTAGCAAACCACCGTCGCCGCCGCCGTCCGCTTCATACGAGCCGAAATCCAGATGCACACCGCTCCAAGAACGATTCCGGTGAAGATCAACATGGCCAAACCACGAACGATGTCGAGGACAGCGAGCCCGCCCACCGTGTGACTCGCCGCAAGCAATGGGATCGAGGCGATGATCAGAAGAATCAGAAACGCGAGCGCAGCCGAGAGCTTGCCAATAATGATGTTGACCGGACTCATCATCGTCATTTGGAGCGGTACCAGCGTCTGGCGTTCGCGCTCGCCGGTCACCGACCCGGCAGTCAACCCAGGAACCATGAAGAGCAGCAGGGCAAGCATGGCCGAAAGCACCCATTCAAAGACTTGACGACCAACCCTGCCGAGCTCGGTGACGTCGATCGTAAAGGACTGATTAAATGCGTTGCTCGCGGTGTAGGTGAGGATGAGCACGCCCGTGAGCAACGTGAGTGGCACGACGAGCAAGAGCACCCCTTTTGCGCCGCGCAAGCGTTCGGTCATCTCTCGTCGAAGGACCGGGTTGTTCTGAATCGACACACGAGTCTTGGGTTGTTTCGGAGGTACCTCGGGCGAGGTGGTCGACATGTCGGGAACTTCTGCCTGGGTCATTGCACAATCCCCTTCGTCACGTTCATAAAGACATCCTCAAGACCCGACGTCGTCTCGACAAACTCGAGTACTTGACGTTGCGGATCCATGACCAAGGATCGCAATAGCTCGATCTGTTCCTGTTCGCTCGCCACCTCGAAGGAGGTCTCCGATCCGTCAGCGAACTTCACCTTCACCTTGCGGACTACACCGGCCTGCGCATTGATTCCGTCCGGCGATCCCTGAGCGAGGATGGCTCCGGCCTCCATGATCGCCACATGGCTGCAGATCTCCTGTAGCTCGGAGAGAATATGCGAGCTCACGATGATGGTCTTGCCCATGGTCTGAAGTGCAAATAGCAGCTCGCGAAGCTCGATTCGGGCCCGAGGGTCAAGGCCAGATGCCGGCTCGTCGAGGATCAACAGCTTGGGGTCATGGACGAGCGCACGGGCCAGCGAAAGCCGCTGCTTCATCCCTCGGCTGAGCGAATTAACCTGCGCTCCGCGCTTCACGTCGAGTGTGACCAGTTCGAGCAACCCATCGATCAACTGGGGCCACTCGTCCTTTGGGATGTTGTAGGCCGCGGCAAAGAACTCGAGATACGAGCCAACGTCGAGACCCTCGTACACACCTAATCCATCGGGCATGTATCCAGTCACCTTGCGCACTGCCGCAGGGTCGACCGCAGGGTCGTGGCCATCGACCCGTACAGCGCCCGATGTCGGACGCAAGAGTGACGCCACCATGGTCATGAGCGTTGTCTTTCCAGCGCCGTTCGGACCGATCAGTCCATAGATCGAACCCCGGGGGACGATGATCGATGCACTGTCCACCGCGGGAAGAGCGCCGTACATCTTGGTGACGGTATGAGTCTCCACGATTGCGTTGTCGACATGGTCTACCGGCACGATTGCGGTGAGGTCGACCGCAGGTGCGGGCGGCACCATCACCGGCTGACCTACCGCCGGCGTGGCGCCCGAAACAGGAGGTGGTGGCGGCGGTGGCGCCGCTGGAATTGGAGGTGGCGCCGTTGGAGGAGGCGGCGACGTTGTTGGACGTGAGGGCGGTTGCGCTGAGAAGTCGTCGCTCATGATGCCCCCTCGACCAAGAGTTCGAACTGATAGTTTCCCGAGCCTTCGGGATCCTCACCCGAGACGGAAACGGTATAGACGCCATCGCTATCGGGGGTGAAGTCGCTGGTGCCGTCCTCGGCCAGCTCAATTGCGGTCGAGACGCCTTGAACGTCGATCCACGCCAGCTCCGGAACGAAGTCACTAGTCACCGTGAGCGTGACAGTTTCTCCGGCGGTCAAACGTACTGGCCAGTCGTCAACCTCACCGATATTCAGCTCACCCTCAGCACTCCGTGGAAAGCTGTCGACATCAGTTGCTTCAATGTCCACGATCACCCGATACTCGCCAAAGGCGGGGCCGACCAACGGCCGAGTTTCGATGATGTGGATACCCCAGTCCTCGGCAACGAACTCAACCTGGCTGTCGAGGCCAAGGTTGCCCCCAGCAGCGTCGTCGTTCTCGGCAATAACGCTGCCATCTTCGAGCGTGACGATCAGCAGCGAATCCAAATCATCTGATCGCATGGTCACCGTGACGACTTCGCCGGGTTCGAGCAGCACCGACCAAGTATCGAAACTGTTGTCGAGTAAACCTTCGGCTTCGAACGCGAGGTTATCGCCAACGTCACGCACAATTGTTTGCTCCTCGTTGACGAATTCGGGACCGAAGTCGTTTTCGAAACCAAAGTCATCCTCGAAGTCGACGTCTCGCGTCGACCGCTCCCCGGAGGGCACGAGTACTCCGGCAGCGGTGTCGTTCTCCCGATCCACGATCCGCGGCTGGAATGAGGCTCCGTTTCCATCAAAGGCGAACCCTACGAACCCAAAGATCGTCGTGAGTCGATCATTCATCCACGCCTCCTCGGGAATCGAGACCGTGCGGGCATCCGGGTTACTCGCCAGATCGAGGTAACGCCACTCGCCATCCACCCACATCGCCAACTCTTCAAGCTCTGAAGACGTCTCGATGGCAAGGTTGTCGGTGGTCGCGCCAGCAGGCCTGATGAATTGGGACGGCACACCCTCGCCAAAATTCCGACCAAAGCCCTCAACGTCGTCGAAATGAGCTGCCCTCGGGATAGTCCGGCGGATCTGGCCGCTCGTCACCGCATCGCCCGTTGGAAGGGGGGCGTGTTGCACAAGTGCGGTCCGTCCTTCACCGCCGATCAGTGAGTACTGATCGAGATCGCGCGACCATCCAACCGCGGTGACCATCCCATCGGGTACCGCCGCACCAAAGTTGTCGAGACGCCAGCCCATCCAGGTCGCGCCATTCACCACGCCGGCGGCGTCATCACGTTGATCATCGAAGTTCCCAAAACGAAAGTCGATTCGGACATCCCACTCGTCAGTTTCAGGAAACGTGAGGCGATCGGCTGGTTGCATCTGCACCTCGAACGCAATGGTCTCACCCGAGCCGAACTCATCGAAATACATGGCGTTCGATCCAACGAAAACCGCAGCCTCGAACAGATCGACACCGCTGTCATTGGTCACCGAACCAGTGAGGTTCCCATCAACGATTTGCAGATCCGCGAACGAAAAAGGCAGCTCAGCGTCGGCGGTTCTACCGTCAACTCGAAGCACCGCTGCACTCCCGGTATCAATATCGAGCGACAATTCCGTGGTTGTTCGAGATGGTGACACCACGAGCTCAGGACCGCCTCCGCCATCATCGAAGCGAAAGTTATCCGTGCCCGTGCCGCTTCCGCGAGCCGACCAACCCGGTGGGAGTTCGACGCGTTGGTTTCCATCGTCGGCGATCAACAAGGTCGACGTGATCTCACTGCCCGCCGGGGTCACCGTGACGATCGTGGCGTAGGCATCGTTTCGACCGCTGATGAGCACGCGACCAGCCCCGACGATGACCACCCCAAAGAGCACCGCCAGTGCCGGAACGGCAAGCCACGCGAGCGACTGGCGATTCAGCTTCGCGAGCACCGCAAAGGTCACCGGGCCGATGATAAAGAGGTAGCCAAGCAGCACCACTGAGAGCAGCCCGATCGATGGGATCTCGAACCCAGCATCGGACGCAAGTGCAGTGTCAGAAGCGGTGAAGTCTCCAATGAAGTTGCCGTTGTTGCGGGTGGAGAGGGGCGGAGGGATCGCTTCGTCCCAGTCGGTTCCGACAAAGTTGATCTCGCCAACACCAGCCACAATCGTCGATTCCGAGCTCTGCCATAGAGCTGGCAGAAGGTCGCCGATGCTGTCCGCATCATCGGCAACCACCAGCTGACCACCGCTTCCCACCCAGGTGAACAACTGGCTCTGTTCGTCGATAGTGAGGGTACGAAGTGCGGCTGGAGAAGAGACCACAATGTCGAGCGCAGACAAGATGCGAAGATCATCGATCTCAACGTTCGTCACCATGCCGACCGGTGGCGTGACCTGCGCCTGTTCGGCAGTCACCTCGAGGCCGAGTACTCCAGCGACAAATTCGGTTCCACGGTTCCCGTTATCACCGAACAATTCGTCACTACCGACTGAGGTGCCATCTACGATCAGGTTCGCGTTGATCTCACCGATGAAGTCGCTTTCCACCGGAATCGCCAGCAGTTGGGATATTTCGGTGTTGGCCGCGAGCGCCAACGGGAACTCGAACGTGACGTTTTGATTCACAACGCGGATCTGAAGCGTGCCCTCAATGGCCCGATCGGCAACGGCGGTGACTCGGTAAGGAACGGTCGCTGCACCCCGAGTGCTCCGAAGCGGCTCCAACTGAATAGCGGCGATGTCCTGATTTTGAGCCGAAGCCGTCGAGCCCGTCAGCGCAAACACACTGACCACCACTGTCCCGACCGCCAGGAGAGTGATGAATGTGCGAGCAATCCAGCCTCGCGACCCGCCGTACAGCCGGTCCCGCAGTTTGTTCATATGTATGAATTGTAGGTTGCGGCAGGGGTGAGTTTCGCGCGGGGCATACCCATTCGACGTTCAGCGAACGTAAAGGGTTCCCTAAGAAGCAAAAAAACTATTTGGTCCATGACTCCGGGGTCGTACCCCTTTCGCGTGAAAGGGGTACGACCCCAAATCGCTTATTCGTTGATTTTTTCACGCTCTCACGACCGCACCCATACAAATCGTGGCATTTGTACTCTGACCCCTTTTTCCAAAAAGGGGTCAGACCCCAATTGACCGTTAGGGGTACGACCCCTGAGGTGACCGGAGGTGAGACTTACACGGTTGCGGCGGCTCTGTCTTTTGTTTCCAGATAGTCAGCCAGCTTCTCATCGGCATCTTCGCCAAAGAGAATCCGCGCGACCTCGGCCAAGCCTTCGCCTTCGCGAATTCTTTCGTTGCGAACGACAAGGTCGATCTTCGAGCGTCGCAACATGAAGTCCTCGAGATGGGTGACCATCTCGTGGCGAGCCGCGTGGTGTAGTTCGACCCGGATGTAGTCGGCCGACTTCAAAATGTCCTCACCCATGGTTGGGTCTTCGCGGATCTCATCGAGCATGGCAAAGGCACGGCGCCCATAGCGCCGCCACAGCCGTTCACTCAGCGGTTCGACACCCTTCTTGTGTCTCAACGAATCGAGCTTCATCCGCTTTGCCTGCGCCATGAAGTCAGCACGGACCTGCGCGGTGGGCTCGCCGTACCAGTCGCCGATGTCGGGATCGAGAGCAAAGCCGAGCTTTTCGATCTCCTCGGCGACTTCTTCGCCAACATTGAGACAGTCGGTGATCTTGCCTCCGAAGATCGTCACGATGCGCCGCTCAAGGTCGAGATCGATCTCGTGTTTGCGCGACAGGGTCGTCCAGTCGATGTCCTCACGGTCGTTGCCATCGTTGAGCACGACCAAAGGACGAACACCGCAACGTTCAGCGATGATGTCATCGAGGGTCAGCGGCTTCTCAAGGTCGAGCCGGTCATTGATCTGTTCGAGAAGAAACTCGCGATCTTCGGCGGTTACCTCGGTGAACGGCGTCTGCACACGGGTATCGGTCGTGCCGATCACCGAGCGACGACCCATCGGGATCACGTAGAACAGTCGCTGAGTGTCGTCGAAGAAGGCCAGGACGCGTTCGGTCTTTGTGAGCTGAGGAACCACCAAGTGGATGCCCTTGGAATAGACGATCCGGTGTTCGGTGTGATTCTCCCACGCGCCGTTCAGTTCGTCGACGAACGGCCCAGCCGCATTCACGATTGCCTTGGCGGTGAGCGTGAGTGGCTGGTCCGTCTCAAGGTCGAGCATCTCGACGTTCCAGTTCGCTCCGTGTTGTGACGCCGAGATCAACTCGACATAGTTCGCTGCCGTTGCACCGGCCTCAAGTGCCTGGCGGACGAAATTGAACACGAACCGACTGTCGTTGTCGCGCAGGTACGCGTCGTAGTACTCGATACCACCACGGACGTTGTCGATCTTGACGACCGGCTCCTGTTCCTTGATCTCCTGGGGACCT
The DNA here is from genome assembly GCA_964610745.1 of uncultured Acidimicrobiales bacterium. GTDB lineage: Bacteria > Actinomycetota > Acidimicrobiia > Acidimicrobiales > SHLQ01 > SHLQ01. Next base: position 54,747 of record CAZSYL010000013.1, on the reverse strand, counting down.
AGGAACTGCGGTCGGTGCGTCTGGAAGTTGCCGATGGCCCAGTACGCCGAGCTGCCGAGGGCCGCAAGCCACGGCGGAAACGGCGAGGTCTCGTCCATGGCTGCCAAGAACCCGAGCTGGGTGATGTTCGACGGGTACGCCTTGAGCAACCTATTGCGACTCAACGAGAGCTTGCGCACCAGGTTGAGCTCGTAGTTGGAGAGGTACTTGAAGCCGCCCCAGGCAAGGTTCGATGACGACGAGCTAGTAAACCCGGCCCAGTCGCCACGGTCGATAATCGCAACGTCGAGGCCTCGACCTGCGAGAACAGCCGCAGACACTGCACCGTTGATGCCACCACCGACGATTAGTACATCGAACGTGCCACCATCGAGGCGATTGACGTTGTTGGTGCGAAGTTCCATGGGACTAAGGGTATCCCGGGCCAACGGTGCCCGACCTCACCGCCCTAACCTGTCGTTCATGGAACCGGTATCTATCTTCGAAGCAGTCGGCGGAACCCCCTGGTTCGAGCAGATGATCGACCGCTTCTACGACGCGGTCGAAACCGACCTTTTGCTCCGCCCGATGTATCCCGACGACCTCACTGAGTCGCGCGAACACATGGTGCTGTTTCTCCAACAGTACTTCGGTGGGCCAACCACATATTCCGACCAGCGGGGACACCCCCGACTTCGTATGCGCCATGCTCCATTCATCATCACCAGCGCAGAAAAAGACGCCTGGCTCAAGCACATGCTCGCCGCTGTACGGAGCGGAGACCTCCACCCCGAGATCGAGCAACGAATGGTCGACTACTTCGACATGGCTGCAACCCACATGATCAACCACTAGTACGGGGTCGTACCCCAAACCCGCGAAAGGGGTCTGACCCCTTTCGCGCAATAGGGGTCTGACCCCTTTTTGGAAAAAGGGGTCAGAGTACATTTCGCTACGTTTGTACGATTGGTTGGCGAAAACGGGAAGAAGCCACCGCTGGGCAGTGGCTTCTTCAATCGATGGCGATGGTGGTCAGGCCCGGCGTCGATCCGGGGACCTACCGCTTTTCAGGCGGTCGCTCTGCCAACTGAGCTACCTGACCAGAACTTTCTTGCGGTCCCGACGAGATTTGAACTCGCGACCTCCGCCTTGACAGGGCGGCGTGAACTCCTGACTTCACCACGGGACCTAACCCACTCACCCCGAAGGACGAGCGGAGAACAGATTACCGCCCTCAGCGAACTAATCCACTCGTGGCCGCCCTTCTTTTGAATCCCCCACGAAACTCCCCGTTGCGCAAAGATGGGTCATGGAGCGTTGGACTTGCCCGAACTGCAAGCGAGTGTTTGGCAAGTTGAACCAAAGCCACCTCACCTGCGAACCAGCAGTCACCATCGAGGAGTATTTTTCACAGGCTCGTCCCTTCGAACGACCCATCTATGAAGCGGTTGTGGCACGCATCGGCCACCTCGATGGTCTGATTATCGATCCGCTCAACATCGGAATCCTTCTGAAGAACGGACCGATGTTCGCCGAACTTCGACCAAAGACAAAGTGGACTGCGCTTGGTTTCTCGCTGGGTCGTCGGCTCGAGAGCGGGCGCTTGTCGAGGAAGGTTTCCAGCTTTGGCAAGAAGCACTTTCACGTGATCAATATGACCGAACCGACCGAAATCGACGATCAGGTCACCGACTGGCTCTTGGAGGCGTACCACCTGGCGGGCGGCACACTGTCGAGCTATCGACGAGAAGCAGACATCTCGGACCAACAGCACGGCAGCGGAGACGGAATGGTCCCCGATGATGTCGACGACGAGATCTTCTGACACATCGCAGCCCCTAACACGCGACACCCTTTTGCCTAGGTCAGGTTGACGACTCCGTTACCCGACGTGATCTCGCCGATCTGGATCGCTGGGTGGCCGTGATCGAGGAGCAGGTCGCAGACGGCGTCGACCTCATGAGAAGGCACGACCAAGGTCATGCCAATACCCATATTGAAGGTTCGGAACATCTCGTCAGTATCCACGTTTCCGAGACGTTGGAGTTCGCTGAAGATTGGCGGCACTCCCCACCTCGAGGTGTCGATCTGCGCATCGGTGTTCTCCGGCAATACCCGGTTGAGGTTGCCCGGCAACCCACCGCCGGTGATGTGGGCAACAGCTCGAACGTCAAACGCGTCCGCGGCGGCGAGCACTGCCGGGGTGTAGATAACCGACGGTTCAAGAAGTACATCGGCAACGGTCGTATCGGCGCCGTCCCATGCTGGATCGTCGAGTGAGCGGCCAGCGGTTTCGAACATGATCTTTCTGACGAGCGAGAATCCGTTCGAGCGAAGGTTTGGCGACGAGATGCCAATGATCGCATCGCCTACCTGCACGTTCTCGCCGGTGATGACATCAGCCTTGTTGACCGCGCCGACCGAAAATCCCACGAGGTCGAATTCGCCGGCCTCCATGACCCCTGGGTGTTCGGCCATCTCGCCGCCGACGAGCGCACAGTTGGCTTGGCGACAGCCATCTGCCACTCCCCCAACGAGCGCTTCCATCTGCTCGGCATCTAATGCACCGACCGAGACGTAGTCGAGAAAGAAGAGCGGCTCAGCACCCTGACAGACCAGATCGTCGACACACATCGCCACCAGATCGATGCCGATCGTGTCGAATCGTCCCGTCATGGTGGCGACCAGTGCCTTGGTGCCGACACCATCGGTTGCCGATACGAGCATCGACCCGTCGTGTCCTGCCGCAGCGAGATCGAACAAACCACCAAAGCCACCAATGCCGCCACTGACGCCGGGACGATTGGTCGAGGCCACGAGCGGTTTGATGCGTTCGACCGCGTCTTCCCCGGCCTCAATGTCAACGCCTGCATCTTTGTAGCTGCTCATGAGACTCCTCGTGACCGCGCGTTGTTCAGGAGAACAGCGTGTCGGATGTTGTGGCTTCGCGGCTGCCCTGTAAAGAGCGGGCAACCGTGCTGCTCTGGTGACGTTCTTCGCCAGACTCGAGCACGTTCTTTGAAAGATTCACCGGAATCTCGATCGGGTAGTTGCCGGTGAGACACGCATCGCAGAAGCCGGCGTTGACCGCGCCGATCGAGTCAACCATTGCCTCGAGATTCAGGTACGAGATCGAATCGGCACCGAGGTACTCACGGACCTCATCGACGGTCAGATTTGCAGCCAGCAGCTCGCTTCGGGTTCCGGTATCCATGCCATAAAAACAGGGCCAGCGATACGGTGGCGACGAGATCCGAAGGTGCACCTCGGTCGCTCCGCTTTCGCGAAGCATGGCAACCATGGCCTTGGTCGTCGTGCCGCGAACGATCGAGTCGTCGACCACGACCAAACGCTTGCCCGCGATGTTCTCGGCCAGGGGGTTGAGCTTCATTCTCACCCCGAGAGCTCGAAGTTCCTGATTCGGGGCAATGAACGTTCGCCCGATGTAGCGGTTCTTCACGAGCCCGTGGCCAAACGGAATGCCGCTCGCCTTCGCGAAGCCTTCGGCTGCGGGGATACCCGACTCGGGTACACCCATGACAAGGTCGGCCTCCACGGGGGCCTGCTCAGCAAGGCTTGCTCCCATGCGCACCCTCGCCTGATGCACATTCTGGCCATACAAACGGGTGTCTGGCCGAGCGAAGTAGACAAACTCGAAAATACAGAGCTTGGGATCGACGACATCGTCGTCGAATGGACGAAACGACGTCACCCCGTCCTCGTCGATGACGACCATCTCTCCAGGGTCGAGCTCGCGGACGAGCTTTGCTCCAACGACATCGAACGCCGGGTTTTCCGAAGCCAACACCCAGCCACCATCGTCGAGCCGTCCCAGCGAGAGGGGTCGAAAACCGTTCGGGTCGCGCACACCAATAATCTGGCTCTGGTCCATCACCGAAAAGCAGAAGGCGCCCTTCAGCTTTGGGAGTACCTGTTCCATGGCGTGCAACAACGGGTTTGCCATATCTTTCGAGGCACCGAACATCTGGGTGGCCACAAGTTCACCGACGAGGTCCGAGTCGCTGGCAACCGTTCCTGGCAACATCCCGGCCTCGGCGGCAAGTTCTTCGGTGTTGACCAGGTTGCCGTTGTGCCCGAGAGCGAACTGCAACTCGCCCGAGCCGCGATAGATCGGCTGAGCGTTGCGCCATTGCGAGTGGCCCGTGGTCGAATAGCGGGTTTGGCCAACAGCAATGTCGCCCGGGAGCGAGGTCAGCGCGCGGTCGTCGAACACGTTCGAGACAAGACCCATCTCCTTGACGACCATGACATCTTCGAGGTTGCTCACGGCCATACCGGCAGACTCTTGCCCACGGTGTTGGAGTGCGTACAGACCGAGGTAGGTCAGGTGCGCGACCATTCGACCCGGCGCATACACACCAAAGATTCCACACATGATCTAAAGCGCTCCCATGGCCTTTGGCAGTTTCGTCCGGAATATCTCTTCAGCCTCGGCAAGTGGTCCCTCGACCAAGCCCTTGAATGAAATCTGATCACCTTGAGCAAGGCCGAGGCGCGTGATCGGTACCCCCATCTCCGCGGCCATGTTCTCGACGATCTGCATGTTGTCAGGGGTAACGGCGACGATCACCCGCGATGGAGCTTCAGAGAACAGTTGATCGTGGTCCTTCACCCGCGCCGCGATCACACCAACCCCACCAGCGATCGCCATCTCGGCAAGCGCTGTTCCGAGGCCACCACCACCGATATCGTGCACGGCCGACACGATGCCGCCCGAGACGAGTTTGCGGGTTACCTCAGCAACTCGAAGATGCATCTCATAGTCAAGCTCAGGAAGGTCGCCTCCCTTTGCGCCCTTGGCTCGAGCCCAAAGTGAGCCACCAAGGCCAGAACCTTCAGGACCGAGCACGATGATGCGGTGACCTTCGGTCAACGCCATGCCGGGTGGTGCGTGTTCGATTCGTTCGGTCATGCCGAGCGTTCCAACAACCGGAGTCGGGTCAATATTCTTGCCGTTTGCCTCGTTGTAGAGGCTGACGTTGCCACCAACAACCGGCACGTTGAACTCGGTGCATGCTTCGGCCATGCCGTCAACAGCTTGGCTGAACTGCCACATGGTGACCGGATGCTCAGGGTTGCCGAAGTTCAAGTTGTTGACCAGTGCCAATGGCTTTGCACCGACACATGCAAGGTTGAGTATCGATTCGGCGACGGTCATCGCCGCGCCTCGAAACGGGTTCACGATGCACCAGTGATGGTTGCCGTCCGTGGTGAGACCAATACCCCGACCGGTGTCTTCGTTCGTGGTCGGGTGCTTGAGCCGGAGCAGCGTTGCGTCGTTGCCCGGACCTACGACGGTGTTGAGAAACAACTGACTGTCGTACTGATTGTGGACCCAGGAGGTATCCATTAGCAGGTCGGTGAGATCGCCCCACAGGTTGTCGGGTGCGTCGAGGCTTGCGGGATCGACTTCAGCCGATCGGTCGGGCTCTTCCATGGGCCGGTCATAGAGCGGTGCTGCGTCGTGCAGCGACGAGGCCGGAATGTTCGCGAGCTCCTCGCCGTCCCAGCCATCGAGGATCCGCAATGCTCCACCGTCGACGACCTTGCCAACGACCGATGCCTGGACTTCCCACTTCTTGCACAGTTCGAGCACGCGGTCGACGCCGCCGGGTTCGACGATAGCGAGCATTCGTTCCTGGGATTCGCTCGTCATCACCTCGAAGGGCTCCATGCCCTCTTGGCGACGATGTACCGCGGTGACATCGACATCCATGCCCATGCCGCCACGAGACGCTGTTTCGGACGTGGCACACACGAAGCCTGCACCGCCGAGATCTTGAATGCCGACGACTAGGCCCTCATTGAGCAGTTCGAGACATGCTTCGATGAGTCGCTTCTCCTCGTATGGATCGCCGACCTGCACACTTGGTCGCTTGGCGCTCTCGTCCTGAGAATCGTCGAATCCGGCTGAAGCCAGAACACTGACGCCGCCGATGCCGTCGCGACCGGTAGACGAACCAAAGAGGATCGCGACGTTGCCGAGGCCAGTCGCTTCGCCGAGCACCAGGCGCTCGGTCGGCATGGTGCCAAGGCAGAACACATTGACGAGTGGGTTGCCCGCGTACGTCTCGTCGAAGATCGTTTCGCCGCCGACGGTCGGGACACCGACCGAGTTGCCGTAGCCCGAGATACCGCTCACGACGCCCTCGGCAATCCAGCGGCTGCGAGCATCGTCAATTGGGCCGAAGCGGAGCGGATCCATCAGCGCAATTGGACGGGCACCCATCGTGAAGATGTCGCGCAAGATGCCACCAGCGCCGGTCGCTGCACCCTGATAGGGCTCAATCGCCGATGGATGGTTGTGGCTTTCAATGCGAAAGGCACCGGCAATGCCATCACCGAGATCGACGACACCGGCATTCTCGCCAGGCCCGACGAGCACCCATGGAGCTTCGGTTGGAAGTCGTTTGAGATGAATACGAGACGACTTGTACGAGCAGTGCTCGGACCACATCACCGAATACATCGACAATTCGAGAGGGTTGGCCTCGCGGCCAAGAATCTCGTCGATCGATTCCGCTTCGTCGTCGGTCAGTCCAAGAGCGCGATGCAAAGGCTCAGCCATACGAGAAATCTAACGCCATGCCCTCGGCGTTGATCACTTTGGCCCTGTGACCTTCGAGAAAATTTGTTGGATGGTAGCTACCGACTCAGGGAACAACGGTGGTCTGATCGGCGGTCGAGATGCCGGACCACCTGGCGGTGTCGCCTGCGAGGTCGAGCGGTTCGACGATGGCCTCGTGTTCGTACTCGCCCCAATCGTCACGAGGAACCATCCACATCACCTCGAACTCATTGCCGTCAGGGTCGTGTCCGTACAGGCTCTTTGTCGCCCCGTGGCTCGACTCGCCCACCAACGCACCGAGGTTTGCGAGCGTCTCTTTCGCAGCGGCGAGTTCGTCGATGGTGTCGACCTGCCAGGCCAAATGGTAGAGCCCGATTTCTCGACCGGCGGCCCTTCGAACATCGGGCCCGAGACCAAAGAGCCCAAGATCGTGGTGATTGGATTGTCCTCGGAGCCGAAGGAAGATGGCGTTGGCCTGATCGATCTCCGCGGCGATCTCCATATCGAAGGCACTCGTCCAAAAACGTGCCGAGCGTTCGACATCGGAGACGAACAGGACCGCGTGATTGAGACGACGAACGGGAATGGCTGCCATACAACGACAAAGTTAACGAACCGCGCTCAATATTCCATCGACCCAAGCCCGGCCCTCGTTCATCCGTCGGAACGGGCCACACAATGCGACCTAGACGGGCGACCTAGACGGGCGACCTAGACGGCGACTCCAACCGAATCGAGAATGCTCTGAAGCAAGACGTTGCCATCACTCGACCCTAGAAGGTCATGACTTGCTCGCTCGGGGTGGGGCATCAGGCCGACAACATTGCGTCCAACATTGCAGACTCCGGCAATATCGGCGACTGATCCGTTCGGGTTGCCCACATAGGTGAGCACGATCTGATCATTGTCGCGAAGCTGTGCCAGCGTTTCGGGGCTGCACGTGTAGTTGCCCTCGAAGTGGTTGATTGGAATGTTGAGCTCCTGACCGATCTCGGCTGCCGTCGTCAGCACGGAGTCGGTCGATGCCACGCTCAGCATCTGCCAATCGTTGATGAACTTCAATCCGGCGTTCTTCTGGAGGGCGCCGGGAAGCAGACCCGCTTCGGTGAGTACTTGGAAGCCGTTGCAGATACCAACGATCGGCATGCCACCATTCGCAGCTGCAACCACTGCGTCCATGATCGGGCTGAATCGAGCAATCGCGCCAGGACGGAGATAGTCACCATGGGCGAAGCCTCCCGCGATGATGATCGCGTCGCTGTCGCCAACCGTGTTATCCCCGTGCCACAGGATTTCTCCCTGGCCGCCGAGCGCGTTGATTGCCTCGACCGTGTCGAATTCACAGTTGGTGCCGGGAAAACGAACAACGCCGACCTTGGCTGCCATTAGTTGGCCTCGGCCAGTTCGACGACCGAGATCGACGCGTCTTCGATCACCGGGTTGGTCAAGAACTTCTCACACACTTCTGCGAGTTGAGCTTCGGCGGTCGCAGCATCGGTTGCCTCGATGTCGAGGTGGATGCTCTTGCCGGCACGCACCTTCGAGATACCGTCGAATCCAAGCGTGGGCAGAGCACGCTCAATGGTCGAACCCTGTGGGTCGGCGATTCCCGGGTGCAGTTGAATGTCGATCACGGCGTGAAACTTCATGGTCCGAACCTATCTCCTCGAGAGACGATTTTGTTGAGTCAAACTCGGGACTTGGACACACCACCAGATCGAGACTTAGACCCAGTCCGCAAACGGCCGTCCCGTCAAGCGTTCGTAGCCTTCGATATACCTGGCGTACGCGCTTGCAATGACCTCGTCGGGAAGGTGTGGCGCGGGAGGCGTCTTGTCCCAATCGAGTGAATCTAGGTAGTCGCGTACCGGCTGTTTATCGTAGCTCGGAGGTGTGGAACCAGGCTCCCACGCCTCGGCCGGCCAGAAACGCGAACTGTCCGGCGTCAGCACCTCGTCGGCGATCACTAGTTCACCATCGATGAGACCCAACTCGAACTTCGTGTCGGCGATCAGGATGCCACGATCGGCAGCGTAGTCTGCAGCCCGCGTATAGAGCTCGAGTGAGATGTTTCTCGCCTTCTCCGCAAGCTCAGTACCCACCAAACCAACCGCGGTTTCGAAGCTGATGTTCTCGTCGTGGAGCCCATCCTGCGCCTTTGTCGATGGTGTGAAGATCGGCTCTGTCAGCTTCGAACTCTTGTGCAAACCACCGGGCATTGTCTGACCATGAATCGTCCCCGACTCTGAATATTCTTTCCAGCCAGAACCCGCGACGTAGCCGCGCACAATACATTCGATCGGCAACATGTCAGCCCGCTTCACGTGCATCGATCTGCCGCTGAGCTCGGGGTCCTGTGCACCTTCGGGAAAATCCTCCAAATCGGTACTGATCAGGTGGTTCGGTGCGACCTCAGCGAGGTAGTCGAACCAGAACGCAGAAATCGCGGTGAGTACACGGCCTTTTTCGGGCACGGGTTGACCCATGACGACGTCGAATGCCGAGAGACGGTCGCTCGCAACTATCAACAATGTACCGTCGCCGGCATCGTACATTTCACGGACCTTGCCGGCGTACAAATGGGGAAGATCGACCTTCACTCTTCCGAAGTTATTGCCCGGTATCCAGAGATGCCCAACGCACCTAAAAACATCTCATTTGGCTCACTCAAGTTCAGGTGAATCTGCACCGATCAAACGGCTGTTAGACAAAGGAATGAGGAGATCGCGGCCATGACCGACCGCTTGGACAGCGGAAGTGGACGCTCGTGGATGCTCGGCGCCCGCATGCCGTTGTACTCATTCCTGGCCGCGGCAGCGTCTCTCATTGCTTTGGCTGTTTTTGGGTTGAACCACATCCACGAAATCAACGAGGAGCAGGCTTCCACCCGAATCGATCGAGCCGCGCGCGCGGGCGCTGCGATCTTCATGGCTCATATCGATGACGTCGTCATTCAAAGGGACGGAGAGAACCTTCCGCAGAGCCTGACGGTCGATTCAAGCCGGTTGGAGCCCGACGAAACATGGAACTCGGTCGTCGACGCGATTAGCGGAGCGAACGAAGGAGCTTCCAACATTTTTCGCCTCAACGATGAGACGGGAAGCTTCGACCGAATCGCGACCAGCTTTCGTACCGACACCGGTGACCGTATGGGCGACACGATGGTCGAACCCGGGCTGATCGGCGACCGACACCCAGCGTTCGAAGACGTATCGAACGGAGAAACCTTCATCGGTAGTGTTCCTGTTGGTGATAGAAATCGCTTTGCCTATCTCACGCCGCTCATCGATCAGACGGACGCGGTTGTCGGCATCCTCGCGGTGGATGTCGGCTTTGTGGAGGATGTCGAACGCCTCAACTCAGAGATCGACGGCAGCGCACTCACCCTGACCGTCCTGTTGATCGTCGTCATTCTGAGCTTCTCGATCGCTTCGTTGTTCTGGATTTCTCGACCGCTCTATCGACTCATCCAGTTCGCGAATCAGCTCGGTTCGAGTGAAACAGGATTGGGGCTCTCAGAACGCATCGATCAAGAGTCGACCGACTTGTCGAATCGGGACGATGAGATCGGCGCTCTGGCACGCAGCCTCGGCAGCGTTGCCGAACTGCGCTCCCAACTCGAACATGAGGCATCGCACGACCCCCTCACCGACATCCCGAACCGCGCCGCCTTCATTGCCGAGGTTTCCCGTCGACTCACAAATTTCGAGAACGCCGGCGAGTCCGCTGCAGGAGACAACAACGAACCGTTTGCTCTACTGATCCTGGATCTGGACGGTTTCAAAAGAATCAATGACAGTCTGGGTCATCTCGCCGGAGATGAACTATTGGTTTCGTTCGCCGAGCGGATCAACGACGTTCTCGCTCCTGGTGAGTTCTTCGCACGACTTGGCGGCGATGAGTTCGCTCTCCTCTCGGCGCCCGACCAACATGTTGAGGATCTCATCGACGAACTCGCCGCTCGAGTTTGTTCAGTGGGTAGCTATACCGCGAAGACACGAGCTGGCGAAGCTCGAATCGCAATTACCGCCGGCATTGCACTGGCGCCACGCGATAGCCACGATCAGGAAGACCTGATGGCAAAGGCGGATCTTGCTTTGTACGAAGCAAAACGAAAGCTCCGCGGCACCTTCGCAATCTACGAACCCCACATGTCCGATGCCTTCTGTCGCCAGATGCAATTGCTACCCGAGCTTCGAACAGCCATTGACTCGAAATCACTCGAGATGGCATTTCAACCCCTGTTCGATCGAATGGGTCAAGTCTGTTCAGTCGAAGCGCTGGCCCGATGGGATAACAGCAAGTTCGGGATCGTCGGTCCGAGTGAGTTCATACCGATCGCCGAGGGGTCGGGCTTGATTCCAGCACTCGGCGAATGGGCACTCGAGCACGTCTGCAAAACGATCACCGAGTGGTCAGAAACGACGAACCACGTTCCGACGATCGCGACCAACATCTCGGCAATTCACCTGAACGAACCAAACTTCGTTCCATTTCTCGCCCGATTGCTCGACCGTTATCCAGCGGCTCGCGACAAGATCAAGATCGAGGTCACCGAGAGCGTGCTGCTCTCCGACGAAAGTCCAGCTCATCGCTCCGTGCTCGCTCAACTTTCGGAGATGGGAGTGCTCGTCTCGATCGATGACTTTGGCACCGGCTATTCGTCACTGAGTTACCTGCATCAACTCCAGATCGACGAAATCAAGGTCGACCGCAGCTTCGTCGCTGCTGCAGCGACCGACGCTGGCCATCTCAAGTTGCTTCAGGGCATCGCCGCCCTGGGGAAGGGCCTTGGATTGCAGGTCGTTCTCGAAGGTATCGAAACCCGACCCGAACTCGAACTCATTGCATCGGTCGACTGCGACGTCCTCCAGGGGTTCGGCCTGGCCAAGCCAATGTCCGCCGAAGTGGTCGTGCAACTCTTCGACTCGGTACACCCCGAATTCACCAACTCCACACATCCAGACCCTGAAGCCGCCCCGCTTCAACCCATGGAGCCCGCTTCTAGCCACCAACCTGCATAGGTGACCCGGCCTGATTCAGAGACCGCTCAGAGAATGTCACCCGGTTTGTAACCCGCAGCGTCGGGGCTTGCCTCGACAAGCGTCGTCACCCGTTGCACGATGGCGGCCACCTGAGCCTGAGCCAGCCCCGCAAGGCTGATCGGGTCGGAGATTGCAGCGTCAAGTTCGCTTGGATCGACCGGAAACCGTTCGTCGGCGTCGAGGCGGCTGAGCAAGTCGTTATTACTCAGTCCCCGCTCACGCATGTCGAGCGCAACCGCCACGGCATGTTCTTTGATTACCTCGTGAGCTTGTTCTCGTCCCACACCTGCCTTGACCGCAGCGATCAGAAGTTTGGTCGTCGAGAGAAACGGCAGGTAGCGCTCGAGTTCGCGGTCGATGACGGCGGGAAAAGCACCGAACTCGTCAAGGATGGTCAGGAACGTTTCGAACATGCCATCGATCGCGAGAAACGCATCGGGCATAGCCACGCGTCGAACGACCGAACAACTGACGTCGCCTTCGTTCCATTGATCACCGGCAAGTGATCCAATCATCGTGACGTGACCGCGCAGGATGGCCTGAAAGCCGACGACTCGTTCAGATGAGCGCGCGTTCATCTTGTGAGGCATCGCCGATGAACCGACCTGCCCGGCCTTGAAGCCTTCGGTCACGAGTTCTTGGCCCGCCATGAGCCGCACGGTGTTGCTGAAGCTCGCCGGACCAGAACACACCTGTAGGAGTGCCGACACCACATCGAAGTCGAGTGAACGTGGGTAGACCTGACCGACACTGTCGAGCGATGCCTCAAATCCAAGGTGTACAGCAACGCGCCTTTCGAGTTCGGCGACCGTGCTTGGGTCGCCGAGCAGGTCGAGAAGATCCTGCTGGGTTCCCATGGGACCTTTGATGCCACGAAGCGGATACCTGCGAATCAGTTCATCTACGCGTGAGTGCGCCTGAAGTAGTTCTTCTGCGGCTGAAGCAAACCGCTTGCCGAGCGTGGTGACCTGCGCCGCAACGTTGTGGCTTCGACCGGCCATCGCCACATCGGAATACTCCACAGCTCGCTCGGTCAGGCGAGCCAGCGTGGCGACGATGCGATCACGGACCAACTCAAGACCTCGGCGAATCTGCAGCTGTTCGACGTTCTCGGTGAGATCGCGCGACGTCATTGCTTTGTGGATGTGCTCATGGCCCGAGAGCGCGTTGAACTCTTCTATTCGAGCCTTCACGTCGTGACGGGTAACGAGTTCGCGCTCGGCAATGGACGAAAGGTCCACCTGATCGATCACCGCCTCGTACGCTTCGACTACGCCTGCCGGCACATCGACGTCGAGTTCGCCTTGTGCACGAAGCACCGCTATCCAGAGTTGACGTTCAAGCACGATCTTGGCTTCTGGTGACCAGATGCCGACCATTTCGGTGCTGGCGTAGCGCCCTGCAAGAACATTGCCGATGGTGCTCACTGATGTCTCCTGAACTAGATGGCCTGTTTGGCGATATCTGATCGATAGTGCATGCCGGGCCATGAGATCTGCGCGACGCCGGCGTACGCAGCATCAACCGCTGCGTCGATCGTTGCCCCACGTCCAACAACGTTCAGTACACGCCCGCCGCCAGTGAGCAGTTCACCCTTATCGTTTGCTTTCACACCAGCGGTGTAGACCGACACGCCCTCGAGGCCGCGAGCTGCGTCGAGACCGCCGATGACATCGCCAGTTCGTGGGGTCGCGGGATAACCCTCGCTCGCCAACACGACGATTGCCAGCGCATCGGTGGAGAACGTTGGTGTTGAGGTGATACTTCCTGCGGCCGCCTGGCTGAGGAGTTCGACGAGATCGGACTCGATACGCGGTAGCACGACCTGTGTTTCGGGATCACCGAACCGCACGTTGTATTCGAGCATCTTTGGGCCGTCGTTCGTGAGCATCAACCCCGCGAAAAGCACACCGCGGTAGTCGATTCCCCGCCTCGTGAGCTCGGCGAGTGTCGGCTCGATGTGCTCGCGCATGACCACGTCGACGAGATCGGGGTCAGCCCACTCCAGCGGGGTATAGGCCCCCATGCCTCCGGTGTTTGGGCCGAGGTCGCCATCAAACACCCGCTTGTGATCCTGTGCGGGCGAGAGCGCAACGGCTTTCGTTCCATCGCAGATTGCAAAGACCGAGACTTCCGGGCCAACAAGACCTTCTTCGATCACGAGCGTTGCGCCGGCAGCGCCAAAGGCTTCACCGGACAGGTATTCGTGAACCGCGGCTTCTGCGCGCTCGCGGCTGTCGGTGACCAACACGCCTTTACCCGCAGCAAGCCCATCGGTCTTGAGGACAAAAGGAGCCGACATTTCTGCCAGAAACTCAAGGGCTGGCTCGACCTCGGAAAAGGAACCGTGGCGAGCGGTCGGTACCCCGGCCGCAACCAGGAGTTCCTTCATATAGGACTTGCTACCTTCGAGTTGAGCGCCATCGGCACCCGGACCAAAGACCAACTTCCCCTGGGCTCGAAGCTCGTCGGCCAAACCGTCCACCAGCGGAACTTCTGGACCGATCACAAACAGATCGGCATCCAGTTCAGTCGCTGGGGTATCGATCGATCCGGGAATCCCGGGGTTGCCAGGAGTCACCAGGACTTCGGTCGCGGTGCGGGCAAGCACATCTGCCAGAGCATGCTCGCGTCCACCTGAGCCAACAACGACCACTCTGCTCATGAGAGAACCTTGTTCATCAAACCGAACCTACTTCGCAAAGCCCGCTCCGCTACGCAGCGAAGTCGAGCACCTGCTTGCGACCCGGTCCCACTCCAACGAGCTTGACCGGCATGCCACATTGCTCTTCGATGAAACTGAGGTAGTCCGAGGCTGCTGTTGGAAGGTCGGACTTATCGGTGATGCCGGTGAGGTCGGTCTTCCAACCAGGAAGGGTCTCGTAGACCGGTTTGACCTGATGGAGCACTGTCTGGTGGTACGGAAAGTCCTCGAGACGCTGCCCTTCGTGTTCATAGGCAACGCAAACTTTGATCTCGTCCAGGTCGTCAAGCACATCGAGTTTGGTCACACCGAGCTCGGAGAGCGAATTGACCCGACGGGCGTATCGCATCATCACACAATCGAAGTATCCCGGGCGACGACGCCGGCCGGTGTTGGTCCCAAATTCGTGGCCAACGTCGACGATGTGGTCACCAACGTCATCGAAGAGTTCTGTTGGAAAAGGACCTGCTCCCACACGCGTGATGTACGCCTTGGCAACGCCGACGACACGGTCGATGTAGCGAGGTCCGACACCGGAGCCGACGCAAGCGCCACCGGCGGTGGGGTTAGACGAGGTCACGTACGGGTACGTGCCGTGATCGAGGTCGAGGAAGGTCGCCTGGGCGCCTTCGAGCAAGATGTCGTCACCGGCTTCGAGTCGCTCGTGCACAAGCGAAATAGCGTCGGTGACGAGTGGTTCGATCTTGGGTCGGTATTCGTCGAGGAACGTCGATGCGATCTCGTCGATGTCGAAACCAAGCTTGTTGTAGACACGCGTCATGACCGGGTTGAGCTGGTGCAGCACGACCCCGAGTTTTTCGCGGAAGATTTTCTCGTCGAGGAGGTCCTGAACGCGAAGTCCCGTTCGCATGGACTTGTCGGCGTATGCCGGACCGATTCCGCGCTTGGTGGTTCCGAGCTTGTTCTTGCCGAGATGGCGTTCCTGCAGCGCATCGAGGCTCTGATGATACGGAAAGATCAGATGGGCATTGCCGCTCACACGAAGGCGCGACGTGTCGACACCTTTCGACTCGAGCATTGCCATCTCCTTGAGGAGCACGCCCGCATCGACGACGACGCCGTTACCAATAACTGGCGTGATGTGGTCGTAGAGCACCCCGGAAGGAACGAGTTGTAGTGCGAAGCTTTCACCATCGACAACGATGGTGTGCCCCGCGTTGTGGCCGCCTTGAAAACGCACCACCGTTGACATGTCACGCGCGAGAAGGTCGGTGAACTTACCTTTGCCTTCGTCGCCCCACTGTGTCCCAACAATGACAGTTGCGCCCATGGGCAGTCCTCTCAGTCGAAAATCCGACTGGCGAAGCTTACCGGCAGACGACGTTTGCACCCTTACCCGGGGCACCGACTCCCGTCACAACGAGTGGAGTCGGTGCCCGCCGGGTTGGCGTCTGAAAGTCAGCGACTAGCCGGTGAAGGTTGGATCACCTGGCTGGACCTGAGCAACGGGTGCGGTCACCACGTCTTGGAGGACTTCGGTGTTCGGCTCATCTGGGTTTGTCGTGGATTCATCGAGAACACCACCGGGGAGATCATCGCTCAGGTCACAAACCTCACCGGTCACCGAATCAACACCAGAAACCGAACCGTCAGCAGCCTCAACCGCATCACAGGTCCCAGCATCGGAACCACCAAGGTCACAAACCTCACCGGTCACCGAATCAACACCAGAAACCGAACCGTCAGCAG
>CAZSYL010000013.1:16500-38620 GCA_964610745.1 uncultured Acidimicrobiales bacterium | reverse complement strand
AGGTCACAAACCTCACCGGTCACCGAATCAACACCAGAAACCGAACCGTCAGCAGCCTCAACCGCATCACAGGTCGCCACTGGTATCTCCGCAGTCAGCGAGGCACCGAGGCAAACCGGACGAACCGAGTTTGGTGACGAGGTTGCACCTGGAGCGTTGTGCACGATCCGAACCGTCGCTACCTGCTGATCGATCGTCACCGAACCAAGGCTTCCGGGCCAGATGCCGATCTCGACGAAGTCAGGTACATCGTCGGTAACCGCGCTGGTGTCAATGATCGAACCATCGGCGGCGAGGAACTGTGCAAACCACTGCTCTTCGTCCTGGGTCACGAGCTCACGCCCGAGATAGCCATCGGTGGAAACAGCCGAGATTTCGTAGACGCCCGGCGCCAGATCGTATGCGTACGAGCGCTCGACAGGACCGCTCGAAAGCAGGTGGTTGCCGAGATCAGCAGATCCGAAGAACTGAGTTCCGAACTGGATTGCGTTGTCGTTGGAGCAATCGGCCGTGGGGCCAGACTGCGCACTGACCGCCGCGGATACCGTAATCAACGAGGCCGCAAGGAGCAGTATGGCGCCAAAGCCAACCGCCGCCTTCTTACGGCCTAGTCGTGATGAGGATTTCATTGGAGGACCTTCCCATTTTCGCCCATGGTCTCCCGACGCATCGGAAGTTATAGAAGTCGCGCGTGTTGCACGTGTTCTCTAGCCTCCGCGCGGAAATCACCGAGAGTCAAATCTGGTCGCGTATATTTCGCGCACGGTCGCGCCTGAAATCCGGGGTTTTTAGACGAATTCGAGCGAATCTGCCGCTGAAGAAACTTCGACGCGCACCGTCGAATCTTCGACGAACGACCCATCGAGCAGGCGAACCGCCAACGCATCTGCAACCTCGCGCTGGACCACACGCTTGAGAGGTCGGGCACCAAAGTCAGGGTCATACCCTTCGTCGGCCAACCAATCGCGCGCAGCATCTGACACCTCGAGGGCGATGTGACGAGACTCCAGTCGGGACGAGAATATGCCGAGCTGGATGTCGACAATTTCGCGCAAGTCTTCCCTCGTCAGCTCGTTGAATCGCACCATGTCATCGATGCGGTTGATGAACTCTGGACGGAAGAACTCGCCAGGGTCTCCAGGCAAATTTGACGTCATGATGAGAACGACATTGGTGAAATCGACCGTGCGTCCCTGACCGTCGGTGAGACGGCCATCGTCGAGCAACTGTAGGAGCACGTTGAAGACGTCGCTGTGGGCCTTCTCGACCTCATCGAGAAGCACGACCGAATACGGTCGACGGCGAACTGCTTCGGTGAGCTGTCCTCCAGCGTCGTATCCCACATATCCAGGTGGCGCACCGATCAGGCGCGACACCGAGTGCTTCTCCATGTACTCGCTCATGTCGATGCGAATCATGGCTCGTTCATCGTCGAACATAAAGTCTGCAAGGGATCGCGCAAGTTCGGTCTTGCCAACGCCCGTTGGCCCGAGGAACAAGAAGCTGCCGATAGGGCGGTTTGGGTCGCTCAGGCCAGCGCGGCTACGACGGATCGCGTTCGCGACCACCTTGACCGGCTCATCTTGACCAATCACGCGCTCGTGAAGGACCTCTTCCAAACGGATGAGCTTCTGTACTTCTCCCTCGAGCAAGCGACTTATGGGAACGCCGGTCCAAGAACTGACGACCTCGGCGACATCTTGTGCGTCTACCTCTTCTTTCAACATGACGTTCTCGCCGCCACCCTGCAGCTCATTGAGCCGTTCGGTGGCCTCATCGATCTCGGCTTCGAGCGTAGGAATCAAGCCATAGCGGATCTCGGCTGCCTTCGTGAGATCTTCTTCGCGTTCGAGGTCGAGTCGGAGCTGTTCGAGCTGCTCCTTGCGCAACCGAATCTCATCGATTGCGTCCTTCTCGCTCTGCCAGTGCACCTTCATGGCGCTGAGTTGCTCCGTCAGGTCAGCGAATTCGCTCTCGAGTTCGACCAGGCGATCCGTCGATGCTCGATCACTCTCCTTTTCAAGCGCCAGCTTTTCCATCTCAAGCAGTCGAAGACGTCGGTCGACGACATCGATCTCCGTCGGGACAGAGCCGATCTCGATGCGAAGCTTCGATGCTGCTTCGTCCACGAGGTCGATGGCCTTGTCAGGCAGGAACCGGCCGGTCAGATAGCGATCCGACAGGACCGCAGCACTCACGAGCGCAGCGTCCTGGATGCGGACGCCGTGATGCACCTCGTAGCGCTCGGCAAGACCGCGAAGGATCGCAATGGTGTCCTCGACCGATGGCGGCTCTACGAGCACCTGCTGGAAACGACGCTCGAGGGCGGGATCTTTTTCGATGTGCTTGCGAAACTCGTCAAGTGTTGTTGCGCCGACCATACGAAGCTCGCCGCGCGCAAGCATGGGCTTCAGCATGTTTCCGGCGTCCATGGCACTGTCGCCACCGGCGCCAGCGCCGACGACGGTGTGAAGTTCATCGATGAAGGTGATGATCTCACCATCGGCATCGTTGATCTCCTTGAGTACGGCCTTCAACCGTTCTTCGAACTCACCGCGGAACTTGGCGCCGGCGACCATCGATGCAAGATCGAGTGACATGACCGTCTTGTTCTTCAACGATTCGGGGACGTCGCCATCGACGATCCGATTGGCCAGTCCTTCAACGATCGCAGTCTTTCCAACACCGGGCTCGCCAATGAGGACGGGGTTGTTCTTTGTACGACGACTCAGGACCTGGATGACACGACGAATCTCATCGTCGCGCCCAATGACAGGGTCGAGCTTTTGTGCCCGAGCGTCCGCGGTGAGGTCTCGCGCGTACTTCTCGAGCGACTGGTACTGCTCCTCGGGGTTCTGCGAGGTGACTCGGTGCGAACCTCGAACGGACCGAAGGGCATCGAGGACCTCCTTGCGCTCAAGGTCGAGTCGGTCGGCCATTGCCAACAGGAGATGTTCGGTGGACAGGTAGTCATCGTCGAGGTCTTTTCGAACTTGGTCCGCATCTTCAAATGCCGTGATCAGGTCGCTGGATTGACGAATATCGCTGCCGTACGCGCTTGGAAGCTTCTCGAGCTTGTCGCTTAGTGCATTGCGGACGGCGAGCGGTTCACGACCCATTGCCTGGAGGATGGGCAGCACGATGCCATCAGCCTGACCCACAAGCGCCGAAAGCAGGTGTTCGGGAGTCATTTCGGGGTTCGACTTCGACTCGGCGAGAGCGCGCGCTTCGGTGAAGGCCTCACGGGTCTTCTGGGTCCACTGATTTGGATCGACTGCCATATGAAACTCCTACCACGGGGTGTCTGATAACCGCTTGAGACCGCGAGGTTTTCCGGTCTCAAACTTGAGTACATATGACTCAACTTCTGGTGATCGAGAATATTCCCTGTTCGCGGCAAACAACACCGTGACAGACTGAACTCATGACCCGGGCGCACCGAACCTTCGTGAGTTACATCGACAAATCACGGGAGTTCTATGCAGCGCAGGGTTACTCGGTGCCGTACCGATGGGCAACTCACTCGGACGCTCCCTTTACGCCATTACAAAAGCCGCTGGCCGAATCCAGGATCGCGGTAGTGACCACCGCCGCCCTGTCGATCGATAGCGACCTGCAACCCTACGCGGCACCATCGAACCCCCAGCCGAGCACCATGGCAACAAATCACTTGTCGTGGCACAAGGGTGCAACCCACACCAACGACATTGGATCCTTTCTTCCACTCGACCATCTTCGTGAGCTCGCGAACGACGGTTTCATTGGGTCGGTCGGACCGCGTTTCATCGGAATTCCGACGGTCTACAGCCAGCGACGGACCATGAGCTGGTCAGAACACGTGCGTCAATGGCTCGAAGAGGACGAGGTTGATCTCACCTTGCTCGTCCCGCTTTGACCCGTATGTCATCAAACGGTCGGTCTGGCCGCACGCCACCTCGAAACGAACGGGATCCCAACGATCGTGATCGGTTCGGCCCGCGACATCATCGATGAGATTTCGGTTCCGCGATTCGCCTTCACCGACCTTCCACTCGGCAATCCAATCGGACCCGCCGATGATCGAACCCAACAGCTGCGGCTACTCCGTCAAGCCCTAACGTTCGCCGAACACACAACACTGCCCCAATCGAGCGTCGTGCTACCGGTGAGATGGGATGGGCCCGCCGACTGGCGAGACACCTACATGTCGCTCGATGATCCCAACGCGCTGCGCGCGGCTGGCGAGAAACGGCGTGACGCACAGGCCAACGCCAAGGGTTGATGCGTTAGATCAACCGGTTGATGTGTCCCATCTTTCGACCAGGTTTGGCATCGGCTTTGCCATAGGAGTGAACGGCAAGATTCGGATCCTGAGCTCGTTGTGCGATGGTCTTGATTTCCTCACCGATCAGGTTCTCCATCACCACATCGCTGTGGCGAACCGGGTCTCCAAGACTCCATCCCGCGACGGCTCGGATGTGTTGTTCAAACTGATCGACCATGCAACCGTTCTGGGTCCAGTGACCCGAGTTGTGCACACGCGGTGCAATCTCGTTGACGATCAGGCCGTTGCTCGTCACGAAGAGCTCGACTCCAAGCACACCGACATAGTCGAGTCCACTGAGAATCGTCTCGGCCGCAGCGATCGCCGCGGAGGAGATGTCTTGATCAACCGGGGCAGGAATGGTTGTTCGTCGCAAAATGCCATCGACGTGGACGTTGTGACCGGGGTCGAAGCAGGCAACCGTGCCCATCGTCGAGCGCGCGGCGATCACTGAGATCTCGAGATCAAAATCGACGAAGCCCTCGAGGATGGCGGGTGCACCTGCGAGTTCGTCATAGGCAGCCGGCGCATCATCAGCCGAAGTCAGACGAACCTGACCCTTACCGTCGTAACCGAATCGCCGTGTCTTGAGAATCGATGGCGTACCGATCGTGGCGATCGCAGCCTCCAATTGAGGTAGTGAATCGATCACCGCAAACGGCGCGACCTCGAGACCCAACGACTGAATGAATTGCTTTTCGCCAACCCGGTCCTGGCTTGTCGCCAGTGCGTTGCGTCCGGGACGGATCGGGGCGAGCGACTCGAGAAGGTCGAGGGCTGAAGTTGGGACGTTCTCGAACTCATAGGTAATGACCTCGACCGACTCGCCAAACGCTCGTAACGCCCCTTCGTCCTCGTAGGACGCAGTGGTGACAAACTCGGCAACCTGACCTGCAGGGGGTTCGGTTCCCGGTTCGAAAATGTGACAACGCAACCCGAGGCGGGAGGCCGCCACACTCAGCATGCGTCCCAACTGTCCGCCTCCGAGTATCCCAATCACCGCTCCAGGAGCGAGCGCGTCAGTCATCTGACGGTTGCTCGTCGATCGATGCGGATAACGCCTGGCGCCATCCATCTAGGCGCTCACCGAGCGCCGCGTCAGACGTCGCAAGAATCGCGGCAGCCATAAGGCCTGCGTTCGCTGCTCCTGACGCACCGATTGCCATCGTGGCGACCGGAAAGCCCCGCGGCATCTGCACGATCGAATAGAGGCTGTCCACTCCCGACAGCGCTTTGGTCTGCACGGGCACACCAATCACGGGCACACGCGTCTTCGAAGCCATCATTCCCGGGAGATGGGCCGCTCCCCCAGCACCAGCGATAATCACCTTCAACCCACGCTCGACCGCAGACGAGCCGTACTCCCACAATCGGTCGGGTGTCCGGTGAGCAGACACGATCCGGCTCTCGTAAACCACATCTAGCTGATCGAGCATGTCGGCGGCTTCCTTCATGGTGGGCCAGTCGGACTGACTTCCCATAACGATTCCGATTTCGACGCTTGCCATAGCTGTACTCCTGGCGAGTGGACAGAGGGGATTCTACTCGCACACCCGGGAACGCCCGGATCGAGTGCTCAACGCTATATCGCCGGGGCACGGCGCGGACCCAGCTCGTACTCAATTAGCGCTCGTGACAGTTCATCGATCTGATCGTCATCGAGCATGCTGATCGTGACTCGAACAGCAGGTGGCGAACTCAGCCGGTACCGTCCCGCTGCACGAATGGCATAACCAGCTCGTTGGGCAGCCGAGACGGCTGCCTGTTCATCTCCGACCGGGATCCATACGTTCAGTCCCGACGGTCCCCAAGCTTGCACTCCCCCGTCATGTAGAGCCGCGATCAACCGCTCTCGGCGAGACGAATACGTCTGGGCTGTGGTCACTAGCTGTTCCCGAACGTTCTGATCGTCCATCAAGTGCGCTGCTGCGCGCTGGAGAAGATGACTTACCCAACCGGGCCCATTGCTGACGAGCATCGCAACTCCCTCAACCGTTCGCTGGTCGCCGACCGTTACCGAGATTCGAAGATCCGGACCGAGCAACTTTCCGAGTGAACGAATCGTGGCGTGTCGAGGTCCGGGTGGTGTGAGCAGGCGCAGAGCTGCGCCGGAGACTTCGCCGGCGTGATCATCCTGAATGAGGAGCAGGTCTGTCGATTTCCGCAAAATCGAATCGAGCTCTTTGGTTCGACGTTGGGTAAATGCAGCTCCTGTTGGGTTGTGCGCGCGCGGAGTCACGATCAACGCCTTTAGGCCGATCTCCAACGCCGCTCCCAATCCCGATGGCGTGACGCCCTCGGCGTCAACCGGAACCGCGATCGGCTCAAGTCCTGCGGCTCGGACCAGCTGGTGCACCGGCACATGGCCCGGGTCTTCCACACCGATTCGATCGCCGCGGCGCAGTTCGTTGCTCGACAAAATCTTCGCGATTGCATCCATTGCTCCCGACGTTGCAGTCAGATGATTCGCATCAACCCCGTCGTCTGCAAACCAGGCGCGAATCACGTGTTCAAAGTGGGGATCGAGGAGAGGGTCGCCGTAGCGAACGTGTGACCCTGTGCATGCCGCAGCGAGCCCCGGCGCGAGATCGGGAAGCAGATCTGGATCGGGAGAGCCGGTGAGCGCATCGATCAGCCCCTCACCCACGACTTCAACCTGGCTCTGAGCGGGACGAGTCTGTGGTGCAACGACCGTTCCCTGCCGGCCGCGGCCAAGCACAACCCCTCGGGCGCGCAGCTGTTTGTATGCAGCTGCAACCGTGTTGGGTGAGACACCCAACTCATCGGCCAATGACCGCGCAGCTGGCAACCGATCGCCCGAGCTCAGACGGCCTTGTGCAATGTCATCTTCGACGCGTTGGCGAATAGTTGCTGCTGTCGTCACGGAAAGCTACCATCACTCTCAGTATGTACTAGTCAATAACATTTAATGTACTAGTACATAATACCTTCTACAACTACGTCCGCAACTTCGACGTTAGGAACTGAGCAATGACAACAACACCAGCATCTGCGCGTACAACGGTTCGACGAGGCGCTAATCGCGCCGTCTACGAACGAGAGCAGATCGACAACATTTTGCGTCACGGCGTGATTGCCCATGTCGGAGTCAATACTTCCGATGGACCGATTGTCCTTCCGATGGCCTACGGCGTTCGCGGTGATGAAATTCTCGTCCACGGAGCACTCGCGAACGCCATGATGGTCGCCGGTCGCGACATCGACGTGTGCTTGACGATCACGATCGTCGACGGGCTCGTCGTGGCGCGGACACCGTTCCACAATTCGATGAACTACCGATCCGTCGTCGTCCGTGGGACCGCAACCGCCATCGACGACCCTGACCAAAAGATGGCCGCGCTGGCGGTAATCAACGATCACATCGTCAAAATCTGGGATACAGCCCGCGCTCCCAGTTCGAGCGATGTTCGCAAAACGCTCGTGCTCTCCGTGCCTCTCGACGAGGTATCCGCGAAGGTCCGTGACGGCGACCCCGTCGATGAAGAAGCCGACATGGCAGGTCCGCATTGGGCTGGTGTCGTGCCGCTCACTTCAACGTGGGGTCAACCCATCCCCGCAGCCGACCTCCGTGGAAGTCCCGCGACGCCCGACGCGATATTGGCCATCACGAATACCGACGCCCATCGCTAGCGAGGTCGGTGTGAGCCTTAATTGTTCGATCGACGCTTGTAGACAGTGACGGTCTGACGCAGCGGAACAAGGTCTCGGCGATTGCTCTGTTCGACCTTGCGAACCGCCTCATCGACGGACTTCGACTTCGAGCGGTGCTTTGCGAGCTCGGCTTCGAGTTCGGCCACCCGGGTTTCGAGTGCGAGAACTCGCTTTACCCCAGAGAGGTTCATCCCATCGGAGGTGAGCTCGGAAATGCGTAGCAGCAATGCAACATCGGCATCGCTGTACCGGCGCGAACCACCTGCGGTTCGCGCTGGTTGCAGCAGACCTTTACGCTCGTAGATCCGAAGCGTCTGTGGATGCATTCCACACAACTCCGCAGCGACCGAAATGACATAGGTTGCCTTACGTGCCGCCATTGTTATCCCCTCGGTGCCGGTTCGGAGACTTCGGCCAACTCTTCGATGAGCTCACGTTCGCGCTCACCAAGACTCTCCGGTATGTGAACCGTCACGGTGGCGAGAAGATCGCCGGTACCCGACGAGCCCTGGACCCCTCGACCACGAACACGGAAGACCTTACCCGACTGCGTGCCAGCGGGAATCTTGACCTTGACCGACGCTCCATTGAGCGTCGGCAACTTCACCTTTGAGCCAAGTACTGCTTCGGCATACGTGATTGGCACATCGACCAAAAGGTCAAGCCCATCACGCTCGAACACCGAATGTCCCGAGATCGACACCGTGACCAAAAGGTCACCGGGTTCACCACCTTCGCGAGAAGGTGCTCCCTTGCCGGCCACGCGAATTCGCTGACCGTCGGAGACGCCTGGTGGAATCCGCACGTTGACTTCCATTGGACGGTCGAGTGCTTCGGAGTTGATACGCACAGACTTCGTGACGCCATGTACGCCTTCTTCAAAGGTCAGGGTCAACCGAGCCTGAAGGTCGGTGCCGGGCATCGGACCAAACCCACCGAAACCACCACGACTTGAGGCACCGCCGCGCGCGCCTCCGAAGAGGCCGCCGAGCAGGTCGGAAAGGTCACCGAGATCACCAACGTCGCGGGGTCCCCCTGCGCCGCCGGGAAAGCCACCACCCGATGAGAAACCGCCGCCACCGGGGTGGAATCCTCCCCCACCGAGTCGACGTATCTCATCGTACTTCTTGCGCGTTTCCTCGTCGCCGACGACATCGTAGGCACCGGAGATTTCCTTGAACTTCTCCTCGGCCTTCGCGTCACCCTGATTCGTATCGGGGTGATACTTGCGGGCGAGGTTGCGGTACGCCTTGGTTATGTCTTTCGCAGATGCGGACTTATCGACCCCGAGGGTCTTGTAGTAGTCCTTCTCGATCCATTCACGTTGGCCTTCCACAATTACTCACCTCCTGACGAGCTCTAAACAAACTTGGAATTGCGCCGTCGCGCCCGCTAGCCAACCACTTTGACCATGGCTGGGCGCACGACGCGTCCCTTCCACAGGTAACCGGCGCGAAGCACCTCAGCCACCGATGGGCCATCGCTGTCATCGTCGCCAGCTTCGTGCATGACCGCTTCGTGTTGCTCGGGATCAAACGCCTCACCATCGACCGGAGCCAACAGTTCGAGGCCGTTCTTCTCGAGCTCGCTGATCAGCGCACTTCGAATTGGACCAGCCGAAGACTCCGGATCCTGAACCAACGCGGCATCGCAGGCATCGAGAACCGGAATGAGGTCTCGAACCAGCCCAGCAGACTGGGCCGCAGCAGCATCGGTAACCCGCTTTTCAGATTGCTTGCGGAAGTTCGCGAAGTCTGCGGCCAAGCGTTGTGAGTCTGCTAGGTACGAATCTCGCTCGGCACGGACCGATGCAAGCTCGTCGGCGTCGCCAGACTGCTCTGGCGCCTGGCCGGACACGAAGTCAACCTTCACCTTTTTGGTGTCAGTGTCCTCCGCAGCCTCCGCGCTGGCAGTCACGTTCGGTGCCTTTGCTGCTTCGGCTGCATCGCGACCGTCCATTACTTCGCCAACGAGTGCATCGATTGCCGACTGATCGTCGCCAGCCGCTTCAGCACTACTCATCTTCGTCCTCAGCCTCTGGCTCGTCCTCGATGATCTCGGCGTCGACGACATCGTCATCACTTGCCGAGTCGGCGAAGTCGCCATCCTGTGGCTCAGCGTTTTCGGCTGCAGCCTCTTCGTACAGACGCTGTGAGAAGCCTTGCGACGAGGTCATGAGTGCTTCGGTCTTGTCCTTGATGTCCTCGGTGTCCTCACCAGCGAGTGAGGTCTTGAGGTCGGCCAGCTTGCCTTCGACATCGGACTTCTCATCACCTTCGAACTTCTCACCCTGTTCACGGAGGAGCTTTTCGGTCTGGTAGACGAGCGAGTCAGCGTTGTTGCGGACTTCGGCCTCCGAGCGACGACGAGAATCTTCCTCGGCGTGCGCTTCAGCGTCACGGACCATCTGATCGATGACGTCGTTGTCGAGCGAGCTCTGACCAGTAATGGTCATGGACTGTTCCTTGTCCGTAGCTCGGTCCTTTGCCGACACGTGCACGATGCCGTTGGCATCGATGTCGAAGGTGACCTCGATCTGGGGAACACCGCGTGGAGCAGGTGGTAGATCAACGAGCTGGAACTTGCCGAGCGTCTTGTTGTAGGCGGACATATCGCGCTCACCCTGGAGCACGTGGATTTCAACCGATGGCTGGTTGTCGTCAGCGGTGGTAAAGACCTCGGTCCGCTTTGTGGGAATCGTGGTGTTGCGGTCGATGAGCTTGGTCATGACACCGCCCTTGGTTTCGATACCGAGCGACAGTGGCGTGACATCGAGGAGGAGGACATCCTTGACCTCGCCCTTCAGCACACCAGCCTGAACAGCGGCGCCAACAGCGACAACTTCGTCAGGGTTTACAGTCTTGTTCGGCTCGTTGCCGGTGAGCTCCTGGACGAGCTCTGCAACTGCAGGCATACGCGTCGATCCACCGACGAGGATGACATGGTCGACCTCGCCCTTGGTGAGGCCAGCATCCTTGATTGCCTGCTCGAACGGCACGCGGGTGCGCTGCAGCAGGTCAGAGGTGAGCTCTTCAAACTTCGAACGGCTCAAGCTGTAGTCGAGGTGGAGAGGACCAGAGTCCGTTGCAGTAATGAACGGCAGGTTGATCTGTGTCTGCTGAACCTGGGAAAGCTCGATCTTGGCCTTTTCGGCTGCCTCCTTGAGACGCTGTCCAGCCATTGAATCGCTGCCGAGATCCACGCCGTGGTCGTTCTTGAAGCTGGTGACGAGCCATTCGATGATGGCCTCATCCCAATCGTCTCCGCCGAGGCTGGTGTCGCCATGTGTCGAGCGAACCTCAAAGACACCGTCGCCGATCTCGAGAACCGAGACGTCGAAAGTTCCGCCACCGAGGTCGAAGACGAGAATCGTCTGGTCTTCGTCGCCCTTGTCGAGTCCATAGGCCAACGCAGCGGCTGTTGGCTCGTTGATGATTCGGAGCACCTCAAGACCAGCGACCGTTCCGGCCTCCTGGGTTGCAGTGCGCTGCGCATCATCGAAGTACGCAGGAACGGTAATGACGGCCTGGGTGACCGACTCGCCAAGGTATGCCTCAGCATCGCGCTTGAGCTTCATGAGCGTGCGAGCCGAGATTTCCTGGCTGGTGTAGTTCTTGCCATCGATGTCGATCTTCCAGCCCGTGCCCATATGGCGCTTGACCGATCGAATCGTGCGATCGGGGTTGGTGATGGCCTGACGCTTGGCGACCTCTCCGACGAGAACTTCGCCATCCTTTGCGAACGCGACCACCGAAGGGGTCGTGCGTGAGCCTTCTGAGTTTGCAATGACGACGGGATCGCCACCTTCGAGGACGCTGACCACCGAGTTGGTCGTTCCGAGGTCGATACCTACTGCCTTGGACATGTGTAACTCCTGAATTTTCTACTTGGAAGACGTTGAAGACTTGCGTGGACTGCGCTCAAGTCTAGAAGACCACCGACGTGGTGTGAGGACCCATTGGGCCCACCGTTGCCGGGGTCTCATGGACTGGAGCAAATCCTTAGTCGATCACACTCAACTTCCACCTAGGGAAAGATATTCCCAGGCGTGGGAAGAAAACCGGTTTACGGCCCGAAATCAGGCAGATCTATGGTTTCTGAATGAGAACACTTTCGTCGTAATCCACCGGAGCCTTATAACCAAGCAGATTCACCAAGGTCGCCGCGACATTGCTCAGGCCGTCCTGGTCATTTGTTCGAACTTCGAGTGAGTCCTCATTTGTTGGATCATGGATAGCAAACGGAACCGGTGAAAGGGTGTGGCTCGTGAGTGGAGTCTTCACACCGTTCTTCTCGGTGTACATGATGTCGGCGTTGCCGTGATCGGCGGTGAATATCAACGCTCCCCCAAGTTCGTCGATCACCTCGAGAAGTCGAACCATGCAATCTTCGAGGACACGGATTGCCTCGATGGTGGCGGTGAGATCGCCGGTGTGGCCAACCATGTCGGGGTTCGGGAAGTTGAGTCGTCCCCAGTCGTAGTCTCCGGAGCGCAGCATTTCGATGGTCTGTTCAGTGATCTCGAGAAGTTTCATCGCCGGCGTCTTGTTGAACTCGACATTGTCGGACGGAATCTCGACATAGGTTTCGAGTTCCTCATTCACAAAGCCGGATTTATTTCCGTTCCAGAAGAAGGTGACATGACCGAACTTCTGCGTCTCGCTGATTGCGAAACTACGAAGGCCCAGTGCACACAGATACTCACTCACCGTTTCGTCGATCGCCGGTGGATCCACCAGATAATTCGTGGGGATGAAGGCGTCACCGTCGTACTGAAGAAGACCAACGAATGCGACGTCAGGGTTGCTGCCCCGATCGAAGTACGGGAAGTCTTCATCGTCGTACGCCTGGCTGATTTCGATCGCGCGATCGCCGCGGAAGTTGAACAACACAACTCCGTCGCCGTCTGACATCGTGCCGACAGGCGTACCCTGCCCATCCACAACAACAAACTCATCAAGATACTGATCGCCCGAATCAGATTCGCCATACATGGTCTCGACCGCTTCGGCGGCTGACGAGAACTGGCGGCCAATACCATGGGTGTGCGCGTTGTATCCACGCTCGACCATTGGCCAGTCGGCTCCGTATCGATCCATGGTGATCGTCATTCGACCTCCGCCAGATGCAATCCGGAAGTCGACACCCTCGTGAGCCTGGTTGATCTCGGCGAGAACAGCCTCGGTCTCTTCGATATATCGCAACGCCGAACGGACTTCGACGTCGCGTCCGTCATGGAGAATATGAACCGCGCAGCTCGTCACACCTGTGTCGGCCGCCTCGCGAAGCATCGCGTACAAGTGATCCGTGTGAGAGTGAACATTTCCATCGGAATGAAGTCCAATGAAGTGGAGTGTGCCTTGTTCGCCGGCTGCTCGAACCAATGTCCACGCGCTGCCCTCAAACATCGAACGATTGGCAACGGCCTTGTTCACAAGCTTTGCGCCTTGGGCAAAGATGCGGCCCGCGCCCAGTGCGTTATGACCAACTTCGCTGTTCCCCATATCGCCATCGGTCGGCAGGCCAACCGCTTTGCCGTGCGCACGAAGTTCGGTCGAGAGCTTTGACGTCGCGAGCGCATCGATCCGAGGGCTTTCCGCCTGCGAAATCGCGTTGCTTGGATCACTTGGAGCACAACCAAAGCCATCGGCGATAACAAGCAACAAGGGACCTGGTCGTTCGATTGGATTCTCAAGCTTCGTAAGCAGGTTCGTCATCTCTCCACCATAGCTTTCTGATATCGGTCAGACTGACGCCATGGCATTCCCAGACAAACTCTCAACCGATGAAGTCAACAAACAACTCGTAACACTCAATCCCGACTGGAATCTGGTGAGTGGACGTCTCCGACGTGAGTTCAGTTTCGCGAACTTCATCGAAGCGTTCAGCTTCATGTCCGCCGTTGCGTTACACGCTGAAGCAGCGAGTCATCATCCGAACTGGAGCAATGTCTACAACCGAGTCGAGATCGATTTGTTCACTCACGAGGCGGACGGAATTACCCGCTTTGATTTTGAGCTTGCCGCAAAGATCGATGTAGCTGCAGCCAACGCGACCGCGTAAGTCACGAACGCGCTGAACTAGGACACTCGAACCGGCATAAGCAGGTAGAGAAAATCCTCGGAGTCCGCGCCGCGCATGATCGCAGGTTTCACCGAATCGACGGTCTGCAAGGTGATCTCTTCGCTCGGGGTGACATCGATTCCATCGAGGAGATAATCGGGATTGAACGCAACGGTAAGTTCGTCTCCTTCATAACTTCCGTCGATCATTTCCTGCGCTTGTCCGACGTCTTGAGTGACCGCCACCAGCTCGAGTCCGTTCTCGCTCATGTTCAAACGAATCGGTGTGGCCTCTTGCGCCATCAACCGAACACGACGAACAGCATCGAGCAGCTCTGCTCGATTGACCGTCAGAACATTCGGATACGAATCTGGAATCAGCCCCCTGTAGTTCGGGAATTCCCCCTCGATGAGTCGCGTCATCACCTCGGTTCCGCCAACTGCAAATCGAGCATCTCTTTCGCCCAGACGAAGTGATACTTCATCGTTATCGCCAAAGACCCGACTGAGTTCGGCCAGCGCACGCGAAGGAACCAGTACCGATTGGTCGCCGGACAGCACCGATGTGCCCGGAAGATCACGAACGGCAAGACGGTACGAATCGGTCGACACCAGACGAAGGCCTTCACCTTCGGCAGCCATGAGCACACCGGTCAGGATTGGTCGCGAGTCATCAGCCGATGCTGCCTTCACAACCTGTTTGAGCGATGCCGACAAGTCCGCTGCATTCAGTCGAACCTCGTCGCCCTCGGGTTCGCCGAGACGTGGGAAGTCATCAGCGGGAATGGTTCGCATCGAGAACTCTGACCGACCCGCGGTGATCTGTACTTCCTCACCATCGACGATGACATCGACCGCACCTGGTCCGAGCGCTCGCACAATGTCGGCGATCAGCTTTGAGGGAATCACCACAACGCCGTCGGTATCACCAGCGACGGTGATCGACTGCGAGATGGTCAGGTCAAGATCAGAACCGGTGACGCTGAGCTGATCGCCGGCTAGCTCGAGGTGAAGACCGGACAATGCAATATTGCCCGCTCGACCACCAACAGCACGACCAGCCGTGCTGAGGGCTTCCAGGAGTACATCTCGTTCACATCGGAATTTCATCGTTCCACATCTCTTTGAAGGTCAGGATCGGATTCGGTAA
Source organism: uncultured Acidimicrobiales bacterium (assembly GCA_964610745.1). GTDB lineage: Bacteria > Actinomycetota > Acidimicrobiia > Acidimicrobiales > SHLQ01 > SHLQ01. The sequence goes on along the minus strand of CAZSYL010000013.1, from coordinate 23,433 downwards.
TAGGAAGAAGTAGGTGTGTGGATTGTGGACGATAGTCGCTGGCGATTGATTTTTGAACGATGTTCTGTCCACTCGTTATCCACCGGTGCCCACAGTTTGAGTCACATCGAACGTTCGCGCGGTGGATGATCGGTGTGTGACTCACAGGGGAAGCATCACACTCCACATGAATGTGTGCACATTTTGACCGTGTTATCCACAAGTAATCCCCACCTGTGAATACTTTGCGCGCGAATGTACTCACCGATTGTTTGACTTGATTCGGTTGGTCAGCTCGGTGACCTGGTCGTAAATCTGGCGTCGTTCGGCCATGAGCTTGCCGATTTTGTCAACCGCGTGAATGACGGTCGTGTGGTCTCGACCACCGAATTCGCGGGCGATGGCTGGGTACGAGAGATCGGTGGCTTCGCGGAAGACATACATGGCGACTTGGCGTGCAATCACGAGTGGTCGCCTACGACTTGCACCGATGATGTCATCGACGCTGAACCCAAACATGTCCGATGTCTCCTCGAGGATGATCGAGGGTGTGATTTGTCGGGGTTGGTTGACCGTGAGCAGATCGCCGAGCACCCGTTGACACAAGTCGACGCTCAGAACTTCGCCGGTGAGGTTGGCATAGGCGGTAACTCGGATGAGCGCACCTTCAAGTTCACGAATGTTGTCGGTTACTCGCTCGGCGATGAACATGAGGGTGTCGTGTGGGATGACAGCGTTCGAGGCTTCGGCCTTCTTTTGAAGGATTGCGAGTCGGGTCTCGACATCGGGAGGCTGGATGTCTGTGATTAGCCCCATCTTGAATCGACTGCGCAGCCGATCTTCGAGCGTTGGGATGCTGTCCGGCGGGCGATCCGAGGTCAGAACAATCTGGCGGTTGGCCTGGTGTAGTTGGTTGAAGGTATGGAAGAACTCTTCTTGCAACCCTTCTTTGCCTTCGACGAATTGAATATCGTCGACGAGCAACACATCTATTTCTCGATAGGTGCGCTTGAACTGAATAGTGGTGTTCTGACGGATGGCGTCAACAAACTCGTTGAGGAAGGTCTCGGTCGAGACGTAACGCACGGTGAAGTGTGGGTAGTGCGTGTTGACGTAGCTCTCGATCGATCGGAGCAAGTGTGTTTTGCCGAGGCCGGCATCACCATAAATGAAGAGCGGGTTGTACGACTTTGCTGGAGTTTCAGCGACCGAGAGCGCAGCGGCATGGGCGAATCTATTACCCGTTCCTGTGACGAAGTCGTCGAAGGTGTATCTGGCCACGATCGGCGTGGCGGGCTCGGCAGCTGCCTTTGCCGGCAGTGGTTCTGAGACGACTTCGGGCAACTGGACATCGATCCGTGGAGTTTCCGCTGTGAGGTCGATGACGGTCGAGTTCAAACCGAGCAGCGTCTGTTCGTCCATGCGAACCTGAAGTTCCATGGTTAGCGGTCCGTTGTGTGATTCGGTCAGGGCATCGCGGACGATGCCGAGATAGCGCGCCTCGATACGATCCTTGACCACCCGGGACGGAACCGCGACGGTGAGTTCGTCCTGAGTGAGGTCGATCGCCTCCAACTCTCGAAATGTAGTGTTCCACACGACTTCGGACACTTGAGCTCGTATCAACTCTGAGCATGTTTCCCAGAGTTTGTCTGCATTCTGCAATTTTCGTCCTAGCCAACTCGTATCCACAGGGCTTTCCACAGATGTGGACAGCTTGTCTAAATAAACGCGGTGTCAATCAACTTGCGACCAGGGCCTGTGTGGATAACCGCCATTTCTTACCATTAACCGCGCGACGTTCGCGCGCGAACATGGCCTCTGTCGAATCGCGCGAAAAAATCCACCACTTCCTATTTCCGAGGTGCTAATGGTTCTCGGGTTTGGCGATCTAGCTAAATCGTGCCGTTGGGGGTGCGCAAAGAGATCGTGAGGCTGGATGTCGCTGAGCTCGCGCGGGAACCAGCAGTGGTGAACAACAGTGGTGACCAGTGCGATTGTGGCTTTCCTTGACAACTACCTACAAAGAAAGGTTGCTTCGCGCCTTAGCGCGGTCGTAGCCTTGAAAAGTTCTCTCACGCAGCGGTGTGAGTGCGTCCCACCTCGACAACCCGGAATCGATTCAAAGCTGTCCGGGCAGGCATCTACCGCTGTTCAGACGATTCGGAGAAGAAACATGAAGCGTACGTACCAACCAAATGTTCGCAAACGGGCCAAAAAACACGGCTTTCGTTCACGGATGTCGACTCGCGCCGGCCGCGAAATCGTAAACAGCCGTCGACGTAAGGGCCGTCACAAGCTGACCGCTTGATTACGGGAATCTCGGATCGGGGTGTTTTCACCTCTCTCCGAGAGCGAGGCGCCCATGTTCGTACTGGTGACCTCCGGGTTCGCTATCTAGCCAACGTTGGAAGCAACTCGACGCCAGCAGTACCTCAGGTTGCCTACTCGATCTCGCGAAAGGTCGGTAATGCAGTTACCCGTAACCGCATTCGCCGACGTCTTCGATCACTGTTTACCGAATATCTTGGTGAACATCCCGAAGTGCTCAGCGCAGCGCTGGTGATCGTGCTCCCAGGGGCACGTGATCGTACGTACGCCGAGCTTGAAGAGCAGGTGTTGAAGTTGTTCAGAAAGATTGAAAATTCAACGGAAAGCGCCCAATGAAAAGGGCGGCCCGTGGGTTGATTCACTTCTACCAGGCATGGTCGGCAACGCGCCCACCATCGTGCCGCTACCTGCCCACGTGCTCTCATTACACCGATGAAGCTATAGCTGAGCATGGCCTGTTTCCAGGTTCTTGGCTCGGCGTGAAGCGGATCTGTCGCTGCCACCCGTGGGGTGGTCATGGACATGATCCCGTTCCTCCTCGAAAGGCGAACTGATGTTCGATCTCATTGCAAACATACTGTCGTTCCTCTACGACATCAACAACTCCTATGTTGTTGCGATCGTGCTGCTCACGACAATTGTCCTCGTCGTCGCGACGCCACTCACGCTGTCGGGCACGAAGTCGATGCTCAAGATGCAGCTTTTGCAGCCAGAACTCAAAGCCATCCAGGACAAGTACGGCAAAGATGACCGTGAGGCCATGAATGCCGAGATGATGGAGTTCTACAAGGAGAACCAGATCAACCCGGTCGGCGGCTGTGTACCACTACTGTTCCAGATCCCAGTCTTTCTGGTGCTCTACCGTGTCATTCTCGGTGTTACCCGCCGTGGAACACCAACCGGTATCGGCGTCGGCGAGGTCGTTGGAAGTCTTAACGCTGGTACGACACCTGAGGTCATCGACACCGACGAACTGCTCAACTTCAACCCGGCGTTTGTTAGTGAAGACTCGCAACTTTTCCAGGACCTTTCCTCGACGAACGTGATGGAGAGCTTCGGATTTGATCTGGCTCGCTCGGCTAGCCAGGTACTCGGCGATGGCATCATCCCCGCGCTCCCCTACCTCGTCCTTGTACTCATCGTTGGTGCGAGCGGCTTTGTTCAGCATCGGATGATTCGCCGGCGTAACACCGGCGCACCTGCGAACCCAACGCAGGAAATGATCATGAAGTACATGCCGTTCTTCCTGCCGATCTTTGCCTTTACGCTCCCTGCTGCAATCGTCTTCTACTTCCTGGTCTCCAACCTGTATCGCATTGCGCAGCAGGCCTACATCACCCGGTCGTTTTACAGCGGTGAAGATTCACTCGGTGCGCAGATCCGTACTCAGCGCGGCGATTCTGAAAAAAAGGACGGCGGCGATGGCGGTGGTTCTAAGGGCTCGAAGAAGAACGGCTCGTCGAACGCAAAGAAGGACGGTTCATCGCCTGCGAAAAAGAATGGTTCCAAAGCCAATGGCAAGGCAACCAAGAAGAACACGGGTTCGAGCAAGAAAAAGACTGGCCAGGGCGGATCAGGCGCCAATGGCGGTAAGAGCGGAAGACATAAGAAGACGCCAGCGACCGCTGGTGCAAGCACGGCACCAGGTCGCAATAGAAGCGGCAGGGACGCAAGCGCTCGCGCGTCCGCGGAGCCAAAAGCACGTAAGCAGAAGAAGAGGTAGTACATGGATTGGATCACCACGTCGGGGCGGACGCTCCACGAGGCGAAGAGCAATGCGCTTGACCAGCTCGGCATTGTTGCCGACGAGGCTGAATTCGACGTCGTAAACGATGTTGAAAAGGGTTTGTTCGGTCGGGTAAAGACCGAAGCACGTATTCGCGCACGCGTTCGACCACGGCAGATCCCCGAAAAGGACGATCGAAACAATCGCCGCCGGGGTTCGGGTTCAAAGAACAACAATGGTCGACGGAACAACAAGGGTGGCGGCAATCGCCAGTCCAACAACGGCCAGTCCAAGAACAAGGGCGGCGGCAATCGCCAGTCCAACAACGGCCAGTCCAAGAACAAAGGCGGCGGCTCTGCGAAGAGCGATGCGCGCAAGGACGATCAAAGTCGCAACAACGACCCAGAAAACAACACAGCCAAGAGCGATCAGGCAGGCGTTGCTGATAGCAAGCGTGGCAACGGTGGGGCGAAATCCGGAAACAACAACAGAAACCGCAATCGCGGTGGAGCCAACAAAGCCGCGGCAGCTGCCTCAGCAGCCCCGAAGAAAGAGAACCAGGCAGTGGAAACCGAAATCAGCAGAGAAGACCAAGAGCGGATTGCTCAGGAGTTCCTCGAGGGTGTTCTTGGCGCCTTCGAGATGACCGGAGACGTTGCAGTCGTCGACGAACCTGCCGATGATGGGGCGATTGAGCTGACTGTCACTGGCCAAGAGCTCGGATTGCTGGTTGGACAAAAGGGTATGACCCTGAACTCTCTGCAGGAATTGACCAGAACCGTTGTTCAACGCAAGGCCGATGGCGCAAAGACCGATCGTCTGCGCGTGGATGTTGCTGGCTACCGCGCTCGTCGAACCGTGGCACTTCAAGAGTTTGCAACCAAGATCGCAAACGATGTCATCGAATCCGGTGGTGAGAAGTTGCTCGAACCGATGGGACCTGCCGATCGTAAGGTCGTTCACGACACGATCAACGACATCGATGGTGTAGAGACTGGCTCCGAAGGTGAAGAGCCTCGGAGGCGTGTGGTTATCCGCCCAGTGTGATAGTTAGAGGGCATGCGCCCGATTGACGAACTGCTCCGCGAAGGAATTGCTGCTGGACAGTTCGGTGGTGAAAGCAAACCCCATGGCGATCATGCCATGGGGTTTGTTGCTTTTTCAGACGATCCACAAATCACCTTTACTGGTCATATCGTCGATATAGGTAGCGGTGCTGGGTTACCCGCACTTGTGTTGGCCGATGCATTCGTTGACACGACATGGACGTTGGTTGAACGTCGCGAAGGGCGCACGGATCTTTTGCGTCGAGCAATTCAACGGTTGGGGCTGTCTGACCGGATTGAGGTCCGGAGTGAGGATGTCGCCGTAGCTGCTCGATCGGCTTTGCGTGGGACCGCTGACTGGGTGACGGCGCGCTCATTTGGGCCACCGGGTGATACCGCAGAATGTGCGGCACCGTTCCTTAGGGCTGGTGGACAACTTCTTACAAGCGAACCATTCGAGAGCACGGTGGCAGATCGCTGGCCTGATGATGGCCTCGAACGTGTTGACCTCGAGCTGACTGGGGAATGGGAAACTCCAGCGGGTCGATATCTACGGTTTACGCGGGGGAGTGAAGCACTGGAAAACCTCCCCCGAAAGGGAAGCAGAAAGAAGACCCTCTTCTAAGCCTCCTACTGATGTTGGCGGTGTTTCACGTGAAACACCACCCTTGTGAACCGTCGTTCTATCGGGTTGTGAAGTGATCATGTTTCACGTGAAACAGCGGTTTTGAGCAATCAGAAGCCAATATTGCTGTGGAGGATGTTGCTGAAGTAGTTCGTGTGGACGGTTTTGGTTGGTGTTCCCCACGAGGGGTCAGAAGTGCGGTACTGTGTCTCGAATATGAGCTCAGCACAAGTGATCGCAGACTCATCCACACGGGTGATTGCCATAGCGAACCAAAAAGGTGGTGTCGGAAAGACCACTACCACGGTCAATCTGGGAGCGGCTCTAGCCGAACAGGGTCAACGTGTCCTACTTATCGACTTGGACCCACAGGCGAACGCCTCCACAGGACTGGGAATCAATCCACGAGCGATTGAAAAGAACATGTACGACGTTCTCTTGGGTGACACACCCTTGGAGGACACCTTAGAGCCGGCACCTGATGTCGAAGGTCTCTTTGTTGCTCCGTCAAGCTTGGACTTGGCCGGCGCGGAGATCGAGCTGGTACCGGGGTTCAACCGTGAACGTCGTCTCATTGATGCGTTGTCACCAATCGTCGATGACTATGACTATGTCTTCATCGATTGCCCGCCATCGCTTGGCTTGCTGACGATCAACGCGTTGGTTGCCGCTACCGAAGTTCTTGTTCCTATTCAGTGTGAGTATTACGCGCTTGAAGGCGTTGGGCAGCTCGTGCGCAACGTCGAGCTTGTCCGCAAGAGCCTTAATCCATCGCTGGAGATCAGCACGATTGTTCTTGTCATGTACGACGCTCGAACGAAGCTTGCCGGTCAGGTTGTAGATGAGGTTCGATCACACTTCGGCGAGCGTGTCTGCAAGATTGTCATCCCTCGGGTGGTCCGTCTTTCTGAAGCGCCGTCTTATGGTCAACCAATCACGGTGTTTGATCCGACCAATCGGGGAGCGCAGGCCTATCGAGACCTCGCCAACGAAGTCCTCGGAAACGAACTGGATCTCGATGAACCACCTGTGACCTCACCACCGGCGCCAGGAATTGGGATGAGCCCCTCAGCAGCCAGCGCCGATGAGGGTGCCGAGCCACCTGCTTCCGAGCACACCGCGTTCGAGGACACTGGGGAAGAGACCGCGTTCGACGAGACCGCCGTCCGGGACGAGGATGTGATCGACACCGCGTTTGAAGACACCGCGTTTGAAGACACCGCGTT
>CAZSYL010000013.1:0-16400 GCA_964610745.1 uncultured Acidimicrobiales bacterium | reverse complement strand
GACACCGCGTTTGAAGACACCGCGTTTGAAGACACCGCGTTCGAGGACACCGCGTTGGACGAGACTGCAGACGACGAGTTCATCACCTCTGATGATGCCGGTACCAGCGACGAGGGCATCGAGGCCGACCGCGCCCAAACAGGGTCGTCCAGTGATGATGTCAGTGATAGTGCCGCCCCTGCGACGAACGATCGTTCGATGGGAGACGAGAGGCAAAGCAGCGAACCAGATCCAGAACCATCGGCGAATCCCGTGATGGATCTCATTCGATCTGAAGACAACCAGGGAGGTCTGTCATGAATCGCCCCAGCGGTCTCGGTAGGGGATTGGGAGCACTCATCCCGTCAGATGTTACCGATGATGCCGACGCCACATTTCAGACCGTGGCGGTCGCATCCATTCATCCAAATCAGTATCAGCCCCGAGGGCACTTCGATGAGGAGACTCTCGATTCATTGACCAACTCGGTACGAGAACTTGGAGTACTCCAACCCTTGCTCGTCCGCAAGGATGGAGACAGCTACGAGCTCATTGCAGGCGAGCGTCGGTGGCGCGCCGCAAAGAGGGCTGGCTTGCAAGACGTGCCGGTCATTGTTCGCGAAGCCGACGACACTGCATCGCTTGAGCAAGCTCTCGTTGAAAACTTGCATCGCCAGGATCTCAATGCGATCGAAGAAGCTGCCGCATATCAGCAGCTCGTCGATGACTTCTCCTTCACTCAAGCCAAGATCGCGAAACGTGTCGGTAAGTCTCGATCGGCTGTTGCCAACATCCTTCGACTCCTCTCGCTGCCTACGGGCGTTCAGCTACTCGTGTCGGAGAACCGGCTCAGCGCGGGACATGCACGCGCGATTATCGGCGTTGACGATGAGGCCGAACAACTTCGTATCGCCCAGCGCGTCGTTGCCGATGATCTGACTGTTCGAGATGTGGAACGACTGATCAAAGGTCAGCCAATCGATGGTGACGATGCTGGTGTCAGCGGAGTTGACGGCTCCAAGTCCAAGCCACGGCCTGCGCCAGGATCGACTCGACCACCTGCGGTCCTCGAACTTGAACGCTTGCTCTCGGAACGTCTCGACACCAATGTCGGGGTCTCGCTCGGAGCCAAGAAGGGTCGCATCGTGATCGACTATGCCGACCTTGAGGACCTCGAACGCATCTATCGAATCATCGTCGAGTAGATCGCGCGAGTTTTTCCCACCTAGATAGAATCGAACGTATGTTCTGTTAGCGCTGTTTTGCGAGCCCAATGTCGGTAGCGGGTGCTGCCGTGGCTGGCACGGTAATCCAGCGCATCAACGCATCATGTATTGCCGTTGCGATCTCGCGGCGATCTTCTGCCAAGCCATCTCGAGGTCCGAGTCGAAAGACCACCGCAGGCATTCGCGTCTCGCGAAGAACTGGAGATCGGGTGCCTTCGACGGTTCCTGGAGTACGAAGGGCTAACGAAAGTTCGTCGATGGCGAAGTTGGCCAGGTCCTTTCCTCCGTAGCTCGAATACGAATCGGTTTCATAGAACGAGGCCATGCATGCGTCGTTCGTGACGGCCATCAGCCCCATGTAGAGCTCGGCATCGAACTGATTGGCGGCGCGAGCATGGGTGGATCCATCGCTGTGATGGAGAAGCAGGACGCGTGCGCCGGCTCTTCGAAGCATCTTTCCAAGCTCGCCAGCGACGACGGGGGAGTAGCCGAAGTCGCCAATGACAACTCGTCGTCCAACGATGCCTTTGGGACCGTTGCGAAGCCGTTCCTGCTCTCTGACGGACGCGACGGGGCGAGCAGCGTTCGCGGAGAGTCGGAGGCGGGTGAGAACAGCAACGGTTGTCGGTCCAGCAACACCATCGACTGGAATGCCTGCGTTGCGCTGAAAGTCTGCGACGCCTGCTTCGGTTTGTGGACCAAATATGCCATCAATCCAGCCGCTGTCGAACCCGAGGCTTCCGAGAAGTAGTTGAAGTTCGGCGACGTCGTCGCCGCGCATCATCGGCGTTCGTCGACAAAGAAGTCTTCCGCCGAAGTAATGTGCCGCTTCGTCGAGAGACTTCCAGGTCTCGCCACCGACGATACCGGTGCCTTCGAGTCCACGTTGACGCTGGAAGGCGACCACAGCGTCGTGTGTGCGTCCTCCAAAACGATCGAGGTGGACGGTTTCGACCAGGTAACCAGCAAGGGTGAGCTGGCTGTGAAGTTCGACGACTCCTTCACCGACGTCACCGCGCTCAAGACGTGGCCGTGGTGAGCGCTCATTCATAAGGCCGACTGTACTGACTGGGGCGAGCAAAGGGGTGCAGGCCTTCTATCTTGATCGTGCAAAATAGAGCAAACCCTGACCCATTGGGGCCAGGGTTTGCTCACTCGGATTCAGATTCGTGAGAACGCCGAACTACATGTGGTTCGCGAGCTCGGAGACAATCGCATCCTTAGACTTTGCGCCGATCATCTTGGCGACCTGCTCTCCGTCTTTGAACACGATCATCGTTGGAATACTCATGACCTCGAACTCGCGGGCGGTGTTTGGTGCCTCGTCGACGTTGAGTTTCGCGATGGTCACCGAACCTGCCTGCTCATCGGCAATCTCATCGAGAATCGGTGCAATGGCCTTGCAGGGTCCACACCATTCAGCCCAGAAGTCAACAAGCACGACACCGGAGTCGGCAGCGGTCGTGTCCGAAAACGTGGCATCGGAGAGGGTAACGATATTTTCTGAGGCCATGTTGTTGGCTCCTTCTGTGGGTAAAGACTGGCTACTTTCGAAACCAGCGTATGGGGTTGGACATTCCGTTTGGATGTCGATCTCGTTGGACGAGCGACGAAGCGCTCTAGTTAGTGGCCCTCTTCGTTATCTTCGAGCCAACGTTCAGCTTCTAGTGCCGCAGCACATCCCGAACCAGCAGCGGTAATTGCCTGTCGGTAGTAGTCGTCTTGCACGTCGCCTGAGGCGAAGACGCCTTCGATGTTGGTGGCGGTTCGGCCGGGCTGGGTCAACAGATAGCCGTTGTCCTTCATGTCGAGTTGGCCTTCGAACAGGCCGGTATTTGGCTTGTGACCAATCGCGATGAACAGACCAGTGACCGCCAGGTCCGAGATGGACTCATCGAGGTTGTTGCGGATCTTGACCGACTCAAGTTTGGATTCACCCACGTATTCGACGACCGAGGTGTTCCAAAGAATCTCGATCTTTGGATTGGCGTTGGCGCGGTCCTGCATGATCTTCGAGGCTCGGAGCTCGTCTCGACGAACGACGAGGTACACCTTTGAGGCAAAGCGGCTGAGGAAGCTTGCTTCTTCGAGCGCGGAGTCCCCACCGCCAACCACGGCAATGTCGTGGTCACGGAAGAAGAAGCCGTCACAGGTGGCGCACGTCGAGAGGCCGTGGCCAATGAGTTCGTTCTCTCGGTCGAGGCCAAGCATCAACGACTGAGCTCCTGTCGAGACGATCACCGTCTTTGACAGATGCGTTGGCGTATCGGCCTCGGGGTCACCGACCCAGATCTTGAAAGGACGCTCAGAGAAGTCGACCTTGCTTGCCTTCACCGTTTGTATGTCGGCACCAAATCGTGCGGCCTGGGCTTTGAAGTTCATCATCAGCTCCGGGCCCATCACGCCTTCAGGAAAGCCTGGGTAGTTTTCCACATCGGTGGTCAGCATGAGCTGGCCACCGGGCTGGTCGCTGGTCGAACTTGGTTCGCCCTCGAGCACCAGCGGCGCAAGATTTGCTCGAGCGCTGTAGATCGCTGCGGTAAGGCCAGCAGGGCCTGAACCGATAATCACCACATCATGGATGGTGTCGCTACCTGTCATTTGTATTTTCTCCTCGCTGAACCCAAGCTTCTGGGATCGAGCGTAGCGTTGTGTTGGGGATGCTAGCGAGGGTTAGCTGCGTTACGGATTACGCAACGCGTTTGCGCCAAAGGACCCAGCCGGCGATGGTGAAGATCAGGCCGAGGATCAAGTAGACGATCCACACGCCGAGTCCAGCCGTGTCGGCGACCTGACTAAACAAGTGGACGATGCCGACCAGCAGCATGATCACAGCGGGAACACCGAGAATGAGGATCACAATTCCGTAGACGATGCCACGTACGACTTTGGTGGCCGGTTCGGTCGTCTTGACCTTGACGTTGTCAACGAGACCGACGATGGTCTCGGTTGCCTGCTGGGGCCAATCAGCTGTCGGATCACTCTGCATAGACATGCCGAGGACTCTAGCCAATAACTGCGCAGGTCTCTGCGTCGAGCAACCTGGTCGTTCCATCATCGGCGAACTCGACCACCACGAGCGACGCCGCTCCGGCGAAAGGATCCAGCACGATCAGTGAGTACGGCGTTGGATTGGTGACGTCATCCCCGGGTGTCAGACATGCCGGATTCACCTCGGTGGCGAGTGCCGCCTCGGCGCTGCTCGTCGTGCGAGCCGTGAGCCCATCGAGTGACAAGATGTCGTCACTCGCCAGCTGTGGAGCAATGACATCTTGGGCGAGAAGTTCTTCGAACTCCTCGACCGATGTCACGATTTCGATTTCTGTTGCGACGTCGCTTTCGATGTCATTGCTTTCTTCGGAATCATCGGCGGCGTCGGCTTCATCGGCCGCAACTTCTGCGGTTTCCTCTGCAGCTTCTTCAGCCGAGGGGGCAATCGCTGCTTCTTCGTCAGCTGCGCCATCGTCGGCGTCTTCGTCAATCGTGTCTCCGTCAGCTGCGTCTACGACGACATCATCTCCCACCTCATCTCTGACGACATCGGCGGCTTCATCGACAACATCGTCGTCTTGGGTTGCCGTGGCATCGGCGTCGGCGAGGGAAGTGGCTGTGTCGCCATTGATGAATAGCGTCGGGATTGCCAGTACGAACAACAGCACCGCGGCTGCTGCGGCGATCAGCCATCCCTTTGGCAGGCCCTGCTTCTGTGACTCGTCGCGTTTGTGGCGCTGAGCGGACAGGCTCGCTACTTCGGGAGACGCGGGAGAGGCGGCAGCCATTGCGGCGGCTATTGACTGTGCCCTGCGAGCGGGTGTTGCTTCGGGCACTGGCTCAGCAACGTGGGCGACCGCGGCTCGCATGTCAGCGAGGCGCTGTCGAGCATCGGGATCTGCTTCGACGGACGCGACCGATTCGGGGCTGGCCTCACCATCGATGATGGCGGATAGGAGTTCGTCAGTGAAGCGGTTTTCAGTCATCGTCAGGTCCTTGTACGCCCTGAGTCGTGGCCTGGTTCCCGCCATTGGTCACATTTCCAATAATGTCGGCGAGCTTTCCTCGCCCCCGAGCGATGCGAGAGCGTACGGTGCCAGGAGCGATTTGCAGCACCTCGGAGATCTCGTCGTAGTTGAGGCCGCACAGATCGCGCAACACGACCGGTGCTTTGAAGTCTTCGTCGAGGAGGTCGAGGGCATCTTCAATCACAATCCTCGCCGCTGTGGCCTCGTCAATACCGCTGGTACCAACCAGCTGAAGATGGCTTTCGTCATCGTCGAGCGAGTCGCTATCGCGCCGCTTTCGTCGTCGGAGTTCGTCGATTGCTGCGTTCGTGGCTATCCGGTAAGACCACGTAGTGAACTGGGCTCGACCGTCGTACTTGTCCAGGTTCTTGACGATGGCGATGAGCGCCATCTGGGCTGCGTCGTCTGCGTCGGCGCCATGTCCAACAACTTTCGCGCAAACCGCACGCAGTCGGTCGTGATGGCGATCGAGCAAAATTTCAAGCGACGCCATATCGCCGCGTTGGGCCGCTCTGATGAGCTCGCCATCGTCGGCCAGCGTCTGCATTAGCCAACCAGCTCCAGCTCGGAGATTTGGAGCTGTTGGAGAATTTCGCCCGAATCGACGACCGCCTGGTATTCGGCTTCAGTTTGTGCGGGGTCGATCCCGAGGTCGGTTATCCAAAAGAGCAGCGCGTTGACGTCACGGTCGGGGACATCGACGGTCTCAGATGGGCCAAGGCTTGTGAAGGTTTCGATTGGCTCGCCCCATGCAGCCAGGGTGGTCTGTCCTTCCTCAGCTGCGTAGAGCTCGAAGGACCATCCAGCACGGTTTGCTTCGATCACGATGTCCCGCATGGCGCGCGGTTCAGCAAACTCCACAGCAAGACCCACCCCTTCTTTGATCTGTCCGAAACTGCGATCTCGATACCTCTGGGTTAACCAGAACGTACTGGGGTCGCCGTCAAAGGGTCGCGATACCGCCTCTTCATGCTCCTCGCCGTCATCTCCTTGGGGATCGAACGAGGTTGCTCGTAGCCCGGTCGCGTCGAAATCGCCGGGGAACAGCGGTGGAAGTTCTTCGTCGACCGCGGGTGCAGTAGCTTCGTCGGCCCCGGCCTCGACTGGATCGTCGGTCTGACCGTCTTGGACGGGCTCGGCCTCATTCAACACGGTGGGTTCATCACTATTGAAACCTTCGAGCAGAGAGTCGCCCGCGTCGGTGAGCAAGAACCACACGGTTCCGACCGCAGCGATCATCAACAGCAACGAGATGAGCGGCCCCAACCACCGCATACGGGACTTGCTGCGCTTGACGTGCTTCGCTGTTTCGGGGTTTGCCTTGGAACGTTCCTTGGCGCTCTTTCTTGCGGTCGCCGGTTTGGCTTGCGACCCACCGATGCCGACTGCTTCTGGAGGAGGGCTCACCACCGGTGGTCGGGGAGAGGTGGGGATTGCTTCAGTCCGCTCCGAACTGAGGGGAATCGAGGAGGGCGGGGTTGGCAACGTGTCAATAATTGTGGCGTCGCCGCGCTCCATAACCAGACCGCCGAGCATGGCTTCACTTAGCGCGCTAGACCAGGCAGCTGCATCGGAATAGCGGTCCTCAGGCCTGCGCGAGAGACCGCGCTGGAGGAACGCGTCGAGGGTGAGCGGCAGGTCGGGACGAAGTTCACGAGCCGATGGTGGAGGTTTGCGGAGCCGTTTCATGGCTCCCATCAGGTCGGTGGCCGCGAACGGAACCTGGCCGCACAACATCTCATACAACACGGTGGAGAGTGCGTAGAGATCGGTGCGGCCATCAACCGGATGTCCTTCGATCTGTTCGGGTGCGAGGTATTTGACTGTTCCGACGAGCGAGCCGGTCTCGGTGTGGCCAACCTCGTCGAGTGCCTTGGCAATACCGAAATCGCTCAGCTTCACCCGACGGTCGGGACGAACGAGGATGTTTGCCGGCTTCACGTCTCGGTGAACTATGCCGTTTTGATGAGCGTGGCCGAGGCCTGCAGCAAGTTGCAGGCCAACCTCTACAGCGTCAGCCGCGGCAAGCGTTGGACGTTCGTCGAGGATTGTTCTCAGGTCGCGACCTTCGACAAATTCCATGATGATCGCGTCGTCATCGTCTGCGGCTCCGACCGTGTCGTAGATGGCGACGATCGCTGGGTGGGTCAGGCGCGCGGCGGCTTGAGCTTCGCTGCGAAATCGCGCGAGCACGGTTGGATCGGCCGCGAGATGACCGTGGAGCATCTTGATTGCAATGCGTCTCCCCAGGTTGTGATCGAAGCCCTCCCAAACCTCGGCCATGCCACCAGCACCGACGCGTTCGCGCAGCTCATAGCGGTCGTCGAGGCGACGGTTGGTCATCCGATGATCGTCGGTGCTTGCTCGTGCCATGAAAACATGACGCTAGTACTGCCTGGACCGTCGCCACTGTCAGCAGGGGTGATTGCGCTCGCGATCATCCGTCCAGCTACTGCTAGCGCCGATCGAAGCCCGGTCACGGTTAGGCCTTGGTCTGGTACGTGATTCCGATGGTTCCGGGCCCGGCGTGAGTACCGATTACGGCGCCGATGGTGTCGACCCGGGCGGTCGCGGCGGCGGGAATGTGTGACAGCGTGGCGAGAAACTCATCGATATCAGGCGCGTTCGAGTGCAGAATTGCGAGGTTTTCGACCTCGCCTTCGCTCTCGAGCTTTTCGCGGATCCATGCGAGTGATTTTTTGCGTGTTCGCTGTTTGCCGGCGGCGACGACCGCTCCACCGCTCATGTCGAGCAATGGTTTGATCGACAGCAACGCTCCGAAGGCCGCTTGCGCTCCGCCGATTCGGCCACCCTTCTTCAGATTCTCGAGAGTGTCGAGCGCAGCAAAGACTCGAGTGCGATCGCGCATTTCCTCTGCGAGCGCAACGATCTCGTCAGCGTTCTTTCCTTCCTGCGCTGCTTTGGCGCAGCTGAGAACGATCGAACCGAGTCCACCGGTGACCGACTTTGAATCGATGACGCGCACGTCGACCGAAACGTCGTCGGAGTTTGCTGCGGTACGAGCCGCAGCGATCGTGGCGGACAGTGCTTCGGCGAGATTGATGCACACGATTGCATCGGCGCCTTCGTCAGCTAGTGAGTTGAAGAGGGTGGCAAAGGCACCTGGTGATGGCGCCGAGGTTTCGGGGAGGTGCTCTGAACTGGCCATCCGCTGGTAGAACTCGCTCGTCGGCAGTTCCGTGCGATCGACGAACTCGTCATCGCCGAAGCGGATAGAGAGAGGCACGAGGCCAATGCCATATGTTTCGAGGTCGGCATCGGACAGATCGCAGGCACTGTCGGTCACTATTCGTACTGGCATGTCGTCAGACTCCGATCACTTCGTCAGTTTCGATGGCTTGTTCTTCAGCAAGCGGGGTAACAGTAGCGCGGGCGCCTCGGACATGTCGCAGCCACCAGGCCAACAGAACGATGATTGCCACTGCTCCAATGGCGATGCCAACGCCGGAGAAGGCAAAGGTTCGCACGAGGACTTCTGCCGAGCCGAGCAGGATGAGCCCATCGGGGCTCAACACTTGGATTTGGATTGGAGAATCGCCCGATGCGCGTGCGGTGATCGGGATCTCGATCAGATTCGTGCCGGGGGCCAGGGAGGCGAACAACTCGGAGCTCTCGGGAAAGTCGAGCTCGTCACTGCTCAGCAACATGAGTACCTCAGCGTTGGTGTCGAGGTTGTTTTCGACGATGATCGGGACGACCGAGTCTCGGCCGGTGAGGGTGATCGTCTCGCGCTCGGGCGTCGTTATAGAGGCGTCCTTTTGGGTGTCAATCAGCGTGTAGATCGACTCGATGAACTCGGTGCGCTCGCCGTTGCTGCGCCCGGTGTTCGTGCTGAGGTACAGCAGTTCGTCGAGTTGCTGGCGAGATGCTGTGTCGTCGCCGATCACGGTCGACCAGCTGTCGATGGCGTTTCGGGCCTGGCTGAACTCGGTTCGAAAGGAGCGCAGATCTTGAGGTTGGATGACCGGGTTCAATTGGCGAACGAGCGGCACGCTAACCGTGCCGATGCCGAGGCTTGGGGTGATCTCAGCTTGGGCGAGCGCCTGGTTTGGTGACGCTCCTCGAATCGCTGGGACGCGTTCGAGCCCGCCCAACAGAACGTTGAGGAATGCGGCGTCGGGTTCCCATGACGTTGCTGGATTGATAACCACAGATTGTCGGCCGGTATTTTGCAGGGAGAGCAGTACGAGGTCGGCGAGCACGCGGTTGGCGTTGAGGACGGCGCCGCCCGGTTGGGTGAAGTGGTTGGCGAGGGCGCCGTCGGTTGCGAGCGAGGGGACTGGTTCGATTCGTTCGTCTTCGCCCTCGGTCAGAAAGCTGGTGGTCAGTGCCTGAGGGAAAATCGAACGATTGAGCGGCGTGAGTTGTGCAGGACGGATAATTGCTCCCTGCACGCCGAGTTCGTCCAGTTCGTCGAGCCCAGACCCGTTGAGGGTGGGGTCGAGGAGAACCACCGAGGAGTCGGGTTCTACCCCGATCGTGGCGAGCGCGACCGAGCTTCCGGCCTCGTAGAGCTGGACGAGTTCATCGGTAAGGTCGGCATCGAACCAGGCCTGTTCTTCGAGTTCGGTCACCGGGTTCGGGAGCAGCTGTTCAGGGCTGAGGTGGTCACGGAACTGATCGAGAATCCGCTGGCTGACATCGCTTGGATCTCGCGCCAAGGTGAGGAGGGTTTCCGGCGAGATGGATAACGCGAGTTCAGCGTTTGGATGCTGTTCGATCGTGTCTGCGAGGACGCCAAGTCGGGTCAGAGCTTCCTGGTCGAGAGTGTTCTCGACGTCGGCATCGGGAGACATGACCGATGCAATGTTGGCCTCGAGAACGATGGCGACATCGAGTGGTGGTTCAAGACTCCGCCGGGGTATTTCGATCATCGACGTCAGAAATTGATCGGTGACGTTGCCATCGACATCGAGCAGCGAAACTTCGATTGGATACACCGCCGAGCCACCCTCGCTGATGAGGGCAGGAAGCGGTTCTGGCACCGGGATTGGGACTGGGACCGGCGCCGGAGCGGGTTCAGCGACAGCACCTTCGTCCGGGCTGGGATCGTCGGTGTTCCCTTCTTCCGCGTCGCTGGGTGTTGCAGCGTCCTCGCTGGGTGTTGCAGCGTCGTCGCCAGTTGCCGCATCCAGTTCGGTTTGCAACCTGGTATTTGGGCCGTCGACGAGGAACTCGAGCCCGAGCACTTCATTGCTCGTGTCTTGTGCATTTCGGAGAAGGACCGGTTCGAGGTCGAGGAGCGGCACCTGCTCTTCGTCGAGGACGCGACGCAGGAAGTTGTCTCGGTCGGTCCACGGCGAAAAGACCCGGAGTTGAACGCTCGAGTCTTGAGAGGCGCCGGCTACTCGTACCTGGATGTTGAAAATACCGCCGTCATCGACCCACGAACTCTGGGCTACGAGTTCGATCGAGCCTCCGGTTTGGGCTGCGGCGCGCCGTGGCGTGAGCTGAGCGGACGCGACGAAGAACGTTGTGATGATCAGACTGGCGATGACCATGACGACGAGGGGGCGCTTGGTCATGCGGTCGTCGTTGCGTTGGCACGGGGCCATTCGAGCACCTTGAGCTTTTCGGTCAGCAGTTCGAAGCCGAGATGCTGGTACAGCTGTAGGGCCTGCTCGTTGCGATCCTGGGTGTTGACGAGCATCGATGCGCTGGCATTGTTTTTCGCCCACTTCAGCGCATCGGCGACGAGTGTCGAACCTATGCCATTGCGGCGGTATTCGGGATCCACCCCGAGCCGCTGCAGAAATGACGCGGTACCCGACCTTCCTGTGACGGCATAGCCGACTACGGAGTTGTCGATCGTTGCGACCGTGTATCGGTGGACTGGAGTGGCCTTGCGCGCTGCAGTGAGGCTTTCTTTGTCCATCGCCCAGAAGTGATCGAACGACTGTTGATCGATCGAGAGAACGCGGTTGAGGTCGAAACGTCGACCCGGCCGCATCTTTAGGCGAGGGTTCGATGGTGGCTGATGGACGCTTTGGAGTTGGTGACGTAGCAGATGTAATGCTTCACGTTCGACAAATCCGACGTCGAGAAAGGCTTCTCTCTCGCGGGGTGACAAGGCGCTTGTGACCAACAGTTCCTTGCTGCCGTCAAGATGAGAGAGCAGGCGTTCGACATCTCGTTTGTTCAGCTGTCGCATCGGAATGATCTGTACGCAAGCAGGATTGCCGTGTTCGAGCGCGC
Organism: uncultured Acidimicrobiales bacterium; assembly: GCA_964610745.1. Classification (GTDB taxonomy): domain Bacteria; phylum Actinomycetota; class Acidimicrobiia; order Acidimicrobiales; family SHLQ01; genus SHLQ01. The sequence continues at coordinate 4,960 of CAZSYL010000013.1, read as the reverse complement.
CCCTCTTCACGATGCGTACCCCGCGAACGGGGCGTGAGAGGCGCTCGAGCAGCATGGTATTTAGCCTAGAGCGCGGACAGAGGTCCGGTGATTCGTGGTGCAGCGTTCATGACCGACACTGCCAGATGGTGTGGTGCGGCTTTCTGGACCTCCAAGCCTTTAGCCTTGCCCAAGATGAACGAGATGTACGCAGCGGTGCTTCGCGAGGTTGATGATCTTCGGGAGGCTTTTGTCGCGGCCGGGTTTGAGCTGTACCTCGTCGGAGGCATTGTTCGCGATCTTCACCTCGGCGTGTCCCTCGATGCACTCGACTTCGATCTGACGACCGCAGCCGATCCCCAGACGATCAAGACGCTGGTCGATCCGCTGTCGACAGCGGTTTGGAGTCAGGGCGAGAAGTTCGGGACGATCGGCTGTCAGATCGGTGGTCGGCCGGTCGAGATCACCACGCATCGTGCGGAGTCCTACAACGATGCCTCTCGTAAGCCCGAGGTGGTCTTTGGCGACGACATCGAAGTCGACTTGTCTCGACGCGACTTCACGCTCAATGCCATGGCGATCCGTCTTTCCGACGGCGAGCTGATCGACCCCTTTGAAGGCTTGGTCGCTCTGGAACGTCGGGTGCTCGTCACGCCGATCGAACCCGAGATCTCGTTCGCGGACGATCCGCTTCGAATTCTGCGGGCTGCACGATTTATTGCTCGGTACGAGTTGGAGGTCGACCCGGGCGTCATGGCTGCCGGCCAAAGCTTGATCGATCGAATGTCGATCGTCTCGGCCGAACGAATTCGTGATGAGTTCGACAAGTTGCTCTCCGCGCCGATGCCGGCGGCGGGTCTGGCTTTTCTTGTGAAGGTCGGCGCGTGGCCGTTCGTGGTTTCCTCGGTGGACGGTGGCACGGTCGAAGAGATCGCCGCCGAGCTCGATCCGTCTCGCAACGACCTGACACTGCGTCGTGCGATCGTCTTTAGCCACTGCGCTGAGAATGATCGGGCGGAGGCTCTCTCGAAGCTGCGATATTCAAACGACGAGGTTCGTCAACTTCGTCTGTTGCTGGCGGGACTAGACGTCGTAGATGCCGGCGGACAGCGCTTTGATGCCTCGACGGTTCGTCGGCTGGTCGATCGGGTCGGGTTCGACAAGCTTGGGCTACTCGAAGAGCTCATAGCGGCGCGCGGGTTCGACGACCGCGGGTTACGAGATCGGTTGGGTGAACTGAACGCATCAGAAGATCTGTCGAACCTCAAACCACAACTGACCGGCGAAGAGATCATGGCGCTGCTCGCCCTTGAGCCCGGCCCTGAGGTGGGTGCTGCTTTGGGCGTGTTGCAGGAACGGCGATTCGAGGAAGGTCCACTGGATTCGGCCGGCGAGGCGGACTTTCTAAAGAAGCGTTATCGCCGTTGAGAGAACAGGATCAGGTGCCGATCTTTCGGGCGCGAAAAATCACTGATGCCGGAAGCAGCGTTCCCGCATCTGACTCCGACGATTCAGAGTCGTGCGTTGGCTCAAGCAGGGTGTCGACGCGGTAGTTGGCTCTGTTGAGCTGGGTGAACAGATGAGAAATGCTGTGACGATAGGTCAGATGGTGACCTTCGCCGAGGGGTTCATCGTCCTCGTAAGGCGTTGTGATCCGGCCGTTGCTCGGGTCTACCGTGAGCGACGCCGGGTGCGGAAGCGAGAAGGCGAGCGGTCGATCCGATTTGAGCACCCGGTGGACCTGGCGAAAGACGCGCCCAACGTCAGCTATTCCGGCGAGTGCATGAATGGAGATCACGGCGTCAAAACTGTCCGCCTGGAGGAAGGCGAGGTCGGCGAGGTCGGCGTGATGAACCTCGACGTGGACTTCGGCTACCTCGGCTGCGGTTCGAGCCATCTCAGATTCTTCGAGGTCGGCATCGATGGCCACGACACGTGCACCTTGTTTGGCCAGAGCGATGGCTGATCGACCCGAACCCGTACCGAGCTCGAGGACTCTCTGGGTGCTGACGTCACCGAGCAATCGCCGGTCGAGTCCCTCTACTGCACCTGGACCGAACTCGACCGACGTCGACGGTCGTCTCTGACCAGCATCGCCGGCGGTTGTGTATCGAATCCAAGAACCCATGGACTCGACGTTACTTTCTGGTTCGGTCCAACGCGGTTCTCGCTCGATCTGTCCGATCCGGGTTTGGTCGTCGTTGCGGGTACGGTGTGGGCCATGACCTGCCCGGTAGCTGGTGTTCCCACGATGGTGTTCCCAGTCATCTCCGAGGCGCGCGCATGAAGAGCAACACGCCGAGTGCGGCTACCAACAGCGCTGGCGGGTCGATCAACTTCAAGCTCGCTCGTGAGCGCACGATATTTGCATACAAGTCTGGCGAGGCCACTCGCTCGGAAGTGTGCGACGCCCAACCCGAACTGATGCGTAACGCGATCAACTGTGGAGTTCCCACTGGGGACCGGTGTCCGATCTGCCATGGGAACTCGCTTGTCGAAGTGCTGTATGTGTTCGGACCTCGGCTCCCGGCAGGTGGACGTTGCATCGTCACCAACAAGGATCTCGATCGGATTCGACGCTGGCAAGGTGACTTCACTGCCTATGACGTCGAGGTGTGTACGAAGTGCAAGTGGAATCACCTGCTCCGCACCAACCCGGTGATCTAGGCGCTCTCACTTCACGCCCTGACTTCACGCTTCGCTCTTTCTCCGCGCTTCGCTATGATGACGATGTACCGCTGGCAGCCTTCGTGCGCTGGACGGAGAGGAGATAACGATGGCAAAGGTCACCGTTCCAAAGATTTCTGCACGCAAGACGAGCCGTGGTGACGACGCGCTCGTCATGCTGACCGCGTATGACGCACCCGGAGCTCGTGCTGCAAGCGACGCTGGGATCGACATGATCCTCGTCGGGGATTCGGTTGCGATGGTCGTTCTTGGTTACGACGACACGCTGCAGGTCACCGTCGACGACATGGCTCATCACACTCGAGCGGTGGCTCGCGCTGAACCGGATTGCCTGATCGTTGGTGACCTACCGTGGATGGCCTATCACGTGTCGGTCGAGGAGACGGTCCGCAACGCGGCCACGCTCATCCGTGCTGGCGCACAGTGTGTGAAGCTTGAGGGTGGGCGTAAACGTCTACCCATGGTCGAAGCGTTGATCGATGCTGAGATTCCAGTCATGGGCCACATCGGTCTTACCCCTCAGTCGGTTCACGCCATGGGCGGTTTCAAGGTCCAGGGGCGTCAGGCAGAAGCTGGGTTAGAGCTCATCGAGGACGCGAAGGCGTTGCAACATGCTGGCTGTTTCTCGATCGTGCTCGAAGGTATTCCTGTCAAGGTTGCCGAGGCGATCACTGACGCGGTCGACATCCCCACCATCGGCATTGGTGCAGGACCACACTGTGATGGTCAGGTGCTCGTGTATCACGACGTGCTCGGCATCGAAGACCGCTTCGTTCCCAAGTTCGTTCGACGGTACGCCGACATGAAAGGCCAGACGGTTCAAGCGTTGTCGCAATACGCCGACGACGTCAGAAGTGGCGCCTTTCCAAACGACGATGAGAGTTATCACCTCACCGATGAACAGTCCGAAGCATTCGGACTGTACGGCAGCGGTCCCGACGGGGTGTAGCTCGAAGAGTTGATGGCTAGGGCACGCCGATAGTCTCTCGCTCGTGGAGTTAGAGACTGCGGCATCGACGATCGAGATAAGCGATAGCGGCATCGTTATTCGCTGGTCCGATGGCGCCCGATCGAGATTCAATTCGGTGTGGTTGCGGCACAACTGTTCGAGTGCTGCTGATGTGTCGGAACTGAATCCCGATATCTGGGTGATGGACGCGTTCACGAACGACGAAGGCGATCTTGAACTCGAGTTCAGCGACGGGCACGAGTCGATCTTCACGTTCGATCACCTGCGTTCGAATTCGCATGAGCCCCATGACCGGCGAGGAAAGCCGCGGCTGATTTCGCACTTTCGCGCGGGTCACGACTTCGACAGCTTTGATCTGCCAGAGTTTGCAAGCGAGTCTCATGGCGATCTTCTCGAATCGGTCGCCCGTTGGGGTGCAGCGATCGTCAGCAACGTGTCGACCGAGTCGGACTTGGCTCTGTTGAGTCAACTGTTCGGTGGCACTGGTGTTAGCGAGGTTCTCGCTGAGCGTGAGCTCACGATGTCACCTTCGACGAACGAACCGTTCCGCCACACGCCTCCGGGGCTACTCGTGCAGCAATGCATCGATGTGGTTGATACCGCTGGGGAGGTGATCTTGGTCGATGGGTTTGGGATCGCCGCGGACCTTCAAGATGACGACCCGGACCTCTTTGATCACCTCGCCGAAACATCCATCCCGTTTCTTCGAGATGATGGTGACGCGCACCTGTTAGCGCACGGTCCAGTCATCTCGCTCGATCGTGACTACGAGGTTGCCGGCATTCGATTCGACGAAACCTCTGTTGCGTCACTCGATCTCGACCCCGGAGTGGTTGGGGAGTACTACCGCGCGCTGATCGCCTTTGCAGCTGAGGTGAACAATCCCGGCCGAGCGGTACAGGTTCGACTCACTCCAGCCAACGCGCTCGTCGTCGAGAACCATCGCGTGCTGCACTCCACGAGCGGATTTGGTCTGCTTCGCTCTGCGGTGATCGACCGCGATTTGTTTCACGGGCAGCTTCGATGCCTGCGCCGGGATCTCGAGCGCCCGAACCTAGATGAACGTCTACCGCAAGCTCGTTGAGGGGTGTGGTAAGTCCGTCGGGCAGCCGATGGTTGAAAGGGTGCCCAGGAGACAGCGGAGGCCCATTCGGGTCTGCTGTAGGAGTTGGCGACAGATTCGCTATCAAAGACAGAGACGTGTCAGCAGCGCTCTGGAGTTCCGACTTGTATGGCTGCAGCGGTTCGTTGGCCTGTTCGGGTCTTCGAACTCAAGTCTGTCGCAGCTAGGACGTGCGGGGGCGTTCCACTGCCTTACCGCTG
>CAZSYL010000012.1:29501-77479 GCA_964610745.1 uncultured Acidimicrobiales bacterium | reverse complement strand
GAGCCGCCCATAATGGGCGGCTCTCTTCAGTTTTGCGTCTATTTCGGCTTGGTTTAGATCGGGCGAAGTGTGACTTGTAGGCCGTCTTTGGGCTGTTGGATCGGGAACGCTTGCCACTTCGGCGAGTAGTCGGGTTCGGCCACGATGTCGAACCGTCCGAGCAGGTGCGTCATGAGTAACTTGATCTGCATGTCGGCGAAGCGGATGCCAAGACACTTGTGCGCTCCACCGCCGAAGGGAACCCAGGCAAAGTCGTGGTGTTTCTGCTCAACGTCTTTGGAGAAGCGCTCCGGGTCAAAGCGTTCGGGGTGCTCCCAGTACTCCGGGGAGTTCTGTGTGTAGTGCATTGCAATACCGACTGGAGTGCCGGCCGGTATGTGGTAACCCCCGAACTCGAATGCCTTCATTGCACGACGTGGCATGACCGGAAGCGGCGGCCGCATGCGAAGCGACTCTTCGAAGACCATCTCGGTCTTAACGAGTTTGCCCAGATCGCTATAGGCCAACGGAAGTGGGTTGCGCGATTCGTCGAGACCACCAGTCACCGACCAGATCTCGTCGCGAAGCGTCTGTTGCCACTCTGGATGGAGCGCGAGTTGGTAGGTCGTTGAGGTTGCCGAAGAGGTAATGGTGTCGTGGGCAGCCATCATCAGGAAGATCATCTGATCGACGACTTCGCCAACGGAGAGCAGCGACCCATCTTCGCGGGTGGCGACGGCGAACTGGCTGAAGATGTCATCGCCGATGGGCCCGCCAGCATCGTGGGACTTACGTCGCCGGACGGTCTCCTCGGTGAAGTACTCGATGAGAAATGCTCGTCCGTCCATTCCCGCCTTCATCTTGTTCCCGGGCAGCGGCACGCGAATTGCAGCGACGGTCGCCTGCACCACGCCGATGAACGCATCGTTGATCTTTTGTGACTCGCTCGACCCCCATGGCAGGCCAACGAAACTCTGGGCTGCGAGGCGCAGGGCCAAGTTCTTGATCGCCGGGTAGAAGGCCACCTCGCCTCGCCACGATGGGATCTCGCGCTCCATGCCGGCGTTGAGCGCTTCGCAGTAGTTCGACATTGGGCCTTGGGCAAAGGCAACCGCCAATGCCTTTCTGTCCACTCGGTGCTCTTCAAAGTCCATCAACATGAGGCCCCGCGGGAACAGTTTGTCGAGGGTTGGACCCCAGCCTTGCTTGTTCGAGAAGATCTTGTCTCGGTTGCGCAGCACTAATTCGTTGGCCTCGGGGCCGATCAAAGAAACAGTCGGCGTTCCGAGGACGTGGCTGCGGTAGACGTTTCCGTATGTTTGGACCATTCGATTGGTGAATGCGTGCGGGTCCTTGAGTAGCTCGATCGTGTTGCCCATGACCGGTAGGCCATTCTCGCCCGGGATATGCGCCAGCTGGTCAGCGCTCGGCATACCCTCGGTCCAGTGGTCCATTTGGGGCACGTACGTAGTCTCGGTCATTTCCAGACCATAGTGGCCCACAGTTTCTCCTGTACGATTGCGAGATGCCTCACGCCTCTGGGTCCTCATCTTCGCGCCGGTCCGGACCCTCTCGCGGACGAAATTCTTCGTCTCGAGGATCCGGTTCCTCCAATCGCTCCGGGTCAAAGTCTGGCGGACCGCGTGGAAAGTCGACTGGCGGCAAGTCGCGCAATGGCCAACGGGGAAGCAGCTCACGAACTGATTCACGAGGCAAAGATGCTCGAGGCAGGGATTCACGAGGTCAAGATTCCCGAGGCCGAGACTCAAAACGGAGCGATACACGGGGCGGTTCGCGCGGAAACTCTTCCAGTAAGGGTGGTCGCGACCGATACCAGGGTCGCAAGCGAGACGACCGTCCAAAGAAGCCTGCTCGAGCCGAAAGCTCGGGTTGGGGGAGCGTTGCGCAGCACGGCGCCGCGGGCGCGACCATTGGCCAGCGGATGTTCGAACAAGAGGCCGAGGAACGCTTTAGCCCAGAAGAACGCCGCAAGTTTGCCGAACGCCAAGCTCGTCGCGACAAGGTTGCGGCAAGGAATGAAGGTCTTCGGGAACAAGCCCGCCAGGCAATAGACCGCGGCGGTTTGCCGCCGCTCGGCGGGCCAAACACCGGCGACCGCGTCACGATCGAACGACGCCCGCTTCCGGGTCGGCCCCCCAAACCTATGGACGTCGAGCGCGAAATGACGAGGATACTGGGCAAGGAGAAGGCATCGAGGGGTTGGCGACTCTTCAAACGTGGAGCGAAGGAATACCAGAACGAACAGTTCGGCGATGCTCGCAAGACGGTCAAACCACTTACCGAGACGTACCCGAACATCGCTGACTTACATGAGCTTCATGGGCTCTCGCTCTATCGCTTGGGTAAGTGGGAAGAAGCAATCGAAGCGCTCGAGTTGTTCCGCCAATTATCTGGAACCGCCGAGCAAAACCCCGTGCTCATGGACTGTCATCGAGCGCTCGGTAACTGGGCCGACGTCGATGAGCTGTGGGCCGAGCTAGGGGAGTTGTCGCCATCGGCCGAGCTCGTGACCGAAGGGCGCATTGTGATGGCGGGCTCACAGGCTGATCGCGGGTTCGTGGACAGTGGGGTTCGTACCCTCGAAAAGGGCTGGAAGGTGCCGAACGAACCAATGGAACACCACCTTCGGCGGGCCTACGCGCTTGCTGATCTGCTCGAACGCGACGGCAAGATTCCCAAAAGCCGCAAGTTGTTTGCGTGGGTCGCGAGCAAGGACCCGTACTTCGGCGACGCTGCTGAGCGAGCGAACTAAGCACCTTCGACCCCGGTGTCAGCCGAGAACTCGACGAAAACGGAGTCACCGGTCTCAGCATTGTGCATCCAACGCCGGTAGGTTTCTTGAAGAGCCAATACCACCCCCCGGGTTTGTACCGCCGACTGTCGGCCGCGTCCGGGCACGTGGGACAGGAGACAAGCAAATGACCGATGTAGCCGAGACCACGGGTCGCGACGTCGACAAAGTGGTTATTCGCTTTGCTGGTGACTCCGGAGATGGTATGCAGCTGACCGGTGACCGGTTTACCAACGCGAGTGCCTTGTTCGGCAACGACTTGGCTACCCTTCCCGAGTTCCCTGCCGAAATCCGAGCACCGCAGGGCACGCTGGCAGGAGTCTCGGCCTTTCAGGTCCAGATCAGCTCACATGAGATCTCGACGCCAGGCGATGAGCCAACGGTCCTTGTTGCCATGAACCCCGCAGCGCTCAAGTCCGATCTCTCTCGATTGGCCCCGGGCGGCACGATCATTGCAAACGAAGATGCCTTCGAGGACCGGAACCTCGACAAGGCTGGCTACGCGGATAATCCACTCGAGGATGGCTCCCTCGACGGTTACACGCTCATCAAGGTTCCGATGTCGAAGCTGACGAGAGAGGTGTGCGCAGATCTTGGTGTGAAGCCTCGAGATGCCGAGCGCTCGAAGAACTTCTTCGCGCTTGGCCTGGTCTCATGGATGTACACCCGTCCAACCGAGCCGACGCTGGATTGGATCGGAGTGAAGTTCGCTGGCCGTGACAAAGTAATCGCAGCGAACACTGCGGCATTCAAGGCAGGCCATGCCTACGGCGAGACCGCCGAACTCGGCAGCCACGTCGTGTCCATCCCGCCCGCTCATCTCGAAGCTGGCACCTACACCAACATCAATGGCAACACGGCGCTCTCGTGGGGTCTCATCGCTGCATCTCAACAATCTGGACTTCCAGCGTTCCTCGGTTCGTATCCAATTACGCCAGCGTCAGACATCCTCCACGAACTCGCCAAGCATAAGAACTTTGGCGTTCGGACCTTCCAAGCAGAGGACGAGATCGCCGCTGTCAGCTCCGCGATCGGCGCGGCCTATGGCGGACACTTTGCAATCACTACGACATCTGGCCCTGGCGTTGCCCTAAAGGGCGAGGCGATTGGTCTAGCCGTCATTCTCGAACTTCCGCTGGTCATCGTCGATATTCAACGCGGCGGGCCTTCGACCGGACTACCGACCAAGACCGAAGCATCGGATTTGATGATGGCGATGTACGGGCGCCACGGCGAATCGCAGATGCCCGTGGTTGCGGCCTACAGCCCTGCGCAATGCTTCGACGCTGCGATCGAAGCTTCACGTATTGCACTCAAGTACATGACGCCGGTGCTCTTGTTGTCCGACGGCTACCTCGCCAACGGCTCTGAGCCGTGGAAGCTCCCCGACGTGGACTCCCTCCCGGCGATCGATATCAGTTTCCAAACCGAGCCGAACGTCACCGACGAGGACGGCAACCCCGACTTCCATCCCTACGCACGCGATGAGAACCTCGTCCGTCCTTGGGCCATCCCGGGGGCTGAGGGTCTCATGCACCGCGTCGGCGGCCTGGAGAAGGCCGATGGAACCGGAAACGTGTCCTACGATCCCGCAAACCACGAGCGCATGACACAACTGCGCAAGGAACGCATCGACATCATTGCCGAAGACATTCCGTTGACTTCGGTGGAAGGCGACGCCGACGCCGACACGGTCATTGTTGGGTGGGGCTCTACGTGGGGCGCGATTACGGGTGCGATGCGCCGTTTGCGTGCAGAAGGCACGAAGGTCGCACACGTGCACCTGACCCACATTCATCCATTTCCGAAGGACCTCGGCGAGGTTCTTGCACGCTTCGACAACGTTATTGTTCCGGAGCTGAACATGGGACAGCTGGTCAAGCTCATCAGGGCTGAATTCCTGGTCGATGCAAAGCCGATCAACAAGGTGATGGGCCAGCCCTTCACCGCTGGTGAACTCGAGCGAGAAGTTCTCGCTTTGATGACGAACGCAAAGGTTTCATGATGGCGAACGCACCTGCAACCGTAAAGAAGGACTGGGCAACAGATCAGGAAGTTCGGTGGTGCCCAGGATGTGGTGACTACTCCATCCTCACCGCTATCCAGATGATGATGCCGACGCTCGACGTTCGTCGAGAAGACACCGTGTTCATTTCCGGGATTGGTTGCGCTGCGCGATTCCCGTACTACATGAACACCTACGGGATGCACTCTATCCACGGTCGTTCACCGGCATTTGCGACGGGCCTCAAGATGGCGCGACCGGACCTCGATGTTTGGGTTGTCGGCGGCGACGGCGACATGTTGTCCATCGGCGGCAACCATTTGATCCACGCCCTGCGACGCAACGTGAACGTGAACATCCTGTTGTTCAACAACATGATTTACGGCCTGACCAAGGGCCAGTATTCGCCAACCAGTCAGGTCGGTAAGGTCACCAAGTCGTCGCCCTTGGGCTCGATCGACCAACCGTTTAACGCGGTGAGCCTTGCATTGGGCGCTGAGGCGTCGTTCGTGGCTCGGACCCACGACATGGACCGCAAGCACATGCAGGAGATGTTCTCACGAGCTCACGCCCACAACGGCGCCAGCCTCGTCGAGGTGTTCCAGAACTGCAATGTGTTCAACGACGGACAGTTCGACACCATCAACAAGCGCGATGTGCGCGATGCCATGTTGATCAATCTTCGTGACGGTGAGCCTGTGCGTTTCGGCGCTGACAACGAACGCGGCGTGACCATCGACCGAAACGGCAATGCAGTAATCGTCGACGTTGCCGATGTCGGCGAAGACGCTCTCGTTGTCCACGACGAAGCTCGTCCAGATCCCGCTGTGGCGTTTGCTCTATCACGCTTGTCGGCCGATCCGTACTCGCCAACACCTGTTGGGGTGTTCCGAGCGGTCGACCGCGTCGAGTATGCAGCCGAGGCGACGAGCCAGCTTGCTGCGTCGCAGGAGACAAAGGGACAGGGCGATCTTCACGGACTGCTTCGATCAAACCCAACCTGGGATGTTTCTTGAGCTTGGGAAGCTCCCCGAAGCCAGCCGTAACGTGTGTTTCGATCTGGCAACAGTCACGCTACGCGTTCTGACAAAGCTGACCCTTCTTTAATACACTGACATCCGTGACCACACGCGCAATTCCCCGGTGGGCGAGAGTAGGGCTCGTTGCCTTTCTCGCGCTCGCGGTCTTTGTTGTTGTGTTCCGCCTTGGCAGCCAGTCTTCGGCTGGCGTGACGCTCAGCGACCCCGTGGTCTGGGTCGAAGATGGAGCGCGTGGACGTATTCTGCAGATCAACGGAAGCACCAGGGAAGTCACCGCGGCCGTCGAGGTCACAGAGAACGGGAGCGACCTGCTGTCGGCACTGCCGAACGGTCGTGACGCGGTGTTCGTCAACAGGTCCGCTGCTGAGTTTGGCTCCATTGGCGCGGTGAGCCTGGACGTCTCGGATCGCACCGACGTCGGGCTTACATCCAACCAACTTGAGGACGCCGAGTTTCTGGGCGTTGTCGAGCCCGAATCCGGTCGACACAGCTCGTATGTCGTGAGTTCGGCTGGTGTTCTCATCTTTACCGCCGGAGCAACAGAGCCGCTCAACATTCCAATCTCGGGCGGACTTGGCGATGTCGTGACCGAACCATCGGGCCAGCTCGTCGCGGCGACAGCCGACAGCACCCAGCTGCTGATCACCAACAACAGCGGTGGAGACGACAGCGGCCTCGTCTTTCTTGCCGACCTTCCCGAACGGCTCTCAGAAGATGACGTACCCGTATCTCTCGTGCGAGCGGGCGAAGCTGTGTATGTAATCGATGGTTCGCGGCGTACCGTCCAGGAAGTCGACCTCGAAAGTGGTGACTTTGGAAACGCAACATCGATCTGTGGTTCGCTGGACGATGCCGGGATTGCGGGCAATGCGCTGACCGAGAGTGATGGGCTGCATCGAATCCTTATCCACGATGCCGATGACGGCGTGCTGAGCGTGGCTGAGCCGGCGAACGGGGCGTGCAGTGAGATTGCCCTGTCGCAGAGCGGACAGAACTTTGGTCCTCCCGTTGCGGTGGACAACACGGCCTATCTGCCGAACTACGAAACGGGCCAGGTCGTCGTCGTCGACCTCGATGATCGCGTGGTCGTGCGGAGTCATGCATTTACACCCGTGCGCGATCGCGAGTTCGAGCTCGAAGTGTTCGACGGTGTGGTTTGGGCGAACGAGCCAAACGGCGTGCGTGCCGCCGTCATTAGCGAAGAACAGATCGTCCCGATCTCTAAGCAGCAACGGATCCGAGTGGTCGGTGTTGGAGCGGACGGAAACGAGGCGATTGGCGCAAATGGCGACGGCTCAGACGATGCTGATGGCCAGCGAGTGTTCGGCTCCGGTGGGGACGTTTTCGAAGGGTTCAACGGCGGCGACGGCGACCCGGTCGCTGGCGATGACCTTGCCGCGACCGAAGGCGATGGTGCTTCGGCCGATGGTAGCGGTAGTGGTGACGGCGACGCTCCGATCGATGGCGAGCTGATCAGTGGCGACGTCGCCGAGTTGGTGAACGCTCCGATCGTCGTCGAGGCAGCCGAGCTTGAAGCCTCGGGCGAGAACCTGATCGCAAACTTCTCTTTCTCGACCGATGTGCTGACCGCTGGTGAAGAAGTGCGGCTCGAGGATGACTCGACGGGAGAGCCCACGCAATGGAACTGGGACTTTGGCGACGGTACCGGCGAGGTGGGCCCCGAGGTCACCAAGGCGTGGGAAGTTGAAGGTGTTTACACCGTCACCATGACCATCGTGAACGAAGCTGGGGAAGAAGCTTTCCAGGTCCATGACTTTACGGTCGTTGCTCCCGATGTCGATCTTCCTCCTAGCGCGGACTTCACCTTTGAGAGCGACACGATCGAGGTTGGTGAGCCGCTGCAGTTCACCAGTACCAGTACCGGCAATCCTGACACGTTGTTCTGGACCTTTGGTGACGACAAGACCGACTCCGGTGAGACGGTGACCACGGTCTTTGATACCGCGGGCGTCTTCGTCGTCACGCTGACAGCAACGAACGCTTCTGGCTCAGACGTTGAGCGGGCACAGATCACCGTCGTCGAGGGTGGAACGCCACCTGAGGCCGTTATTGGCAACACGCCTCTAACCGTCGAGACGGGTCAGTCGGTGCTACTTCTTAGTGAGTCGACCAACTCACCAACATCGACGGTCTGGGACTTTGGCGATGGTACGACCGGCTTTGGAGACTCGGTCCGTCACTCGTGGGACGACCCAGGTGAATTCGAGATCAGGCTGACGGTCTCGAATTCGACCGGAGAAGATTCCGTCACGCGATCGATATTCGTCGAACCAGCGATCGACCCGCCTATCGCGGCGTTCGGCCAGTCGGGGCTGCAAGTTATTGCGGGCGAGACGCTGAACTTCACCGACCAATCCAGGAACAACCCGACGTCGCTGCTTTGGGAGTTTGGTGACGGCACGACCGCCACGGCGTCGAACGTCTCAAACTCATGGGTCGAACCAGGTACCTATACCGTGACGCTTACCGCAACGAATGAAGCGGGTAGCGACAGCACGGCCAAGACAGTAACCGTCATACCGGTTCCCGTTGATCCTCCGGTCGCTGGTTTCCAGCCGTCGTCTGGTGTTGTATCGGTCGGTGAGCTGGTCGGGTTCACCGACACATCGACCGGCGATCCCACCGAGTGGCGCTGGAACTTTGGCGATGGATTACCAACCGAAGACTCGGTCGCCCAGAGCCCCGTCCACGCCTTTGGTGTACCGGGCGAGTACACGGTCACACTTCGGGCGAGCAACGAGGGAGGTTCCTCGTCGTTCTCACGGACAATCATCGTGATCGATCCACCGGTGGCACGCTTTACCCAGGTCATCGATGAACTCACCGTGAGCTTTAGCGACGCCTCCACCAACGCTCCGACCGAGTGGTTCTGGAGCTTTGGCAACGGGGAGACACAGTCGGGCCCGGGCTTGACTTCGCCGACGATCAACTACGATCAAGCCGGCTCATACGAGGTAAGTCTCGTCGTGAGCAATGCTGCAGGTTCGTCGACACCATTCACCACGGTCATCGAGGTCGCTGAGGTTCCCGACGCAGACTTCTCGGTGACCACCAATGGCCTCACCGCCTTCTTTACTGATGAGAGCGACGATGGTCCAACGAGTTGGTCGTGGAACTTTGGTGACGGGGTGACCGTTGCTGAACCAACGCAGAATCCTACGTACACCTATGACCAACCTGGCAACTACACGGTGACGTTGACGGCGAGCAATATTGCTGGCAGCGATCAACGCTCGATCGTTGTTCCAGTTACGGTCGCTGCACCAGATGCCCGAGCGTCATGCACGGTCGTGACAGGTACCGCCACGGTAACCTGCAATGGTTTTGGCTCCAGTGGCGCTGCATCCTATGTTTGGTCAGCACCTGAGGCGGTTACTGGCGATGGAGCGACCGGCGACGAAGCGACGTTCACCTTCCCAGGAAATGGCGACTATGAGATCGAGCTCACGGTCGACAATGGCTTTGGCGACACCGATAGCGATTCTGACGACGTAACGATCACCCTCCCGACACCTGAGGTGACGGCGATCAACGTCGTCTCCGACAATGGTGCAGGCGGGCTTGGACTGGCTGGGACGGCGACGAATAACCCCGACGACTGGAACTGGACGGTCGACAATGGTGGTTCGATTACCGGGGCTGGTGCGTCGGTCACGCTCAACGTGCCTGCGCCGGGTGCCTACACGGTGACTGCAACGGCTGCCAACGACAACGGCACATCTCCTGAGTTCGACCGGACGATCACCGTGGCGTTTGCTCCAACGGTGTCGAACGTGCAGCAATCGGAGAACAGCCCTGGAGCGGTGACACTCTCCGCGACGGCCGCCAACGGACCGGTAACGTGGTTGTGGACCGCGCCCGGCTCCAACGAAGGTACCTCGACTTCACCTACCCCGACGTTCACCTATGACGCCAACGGTTCGTACCCGAACACCACCGTCCAAGTGACCAACTCCGCAGGTTCAGACGACGCCAGCTTCACGGTGGTTGTTTCAGACATTGTCCCGCCGTTGGTGACCATCACGAGTGCAGGACTCTCCGGCACCGGCACGATCGAGGCTGCCGCTACGTCACCAAATGGCACGATCTCTTGGTCGGTCAGTCCAGCCACTACGCCGAGCTCGGCCACCTCGACGAGCGGTGGGGTCGTGAGCTTTACGCCGTCGCCAAGCGCTGCGGCGGTCACCTACACGGTGACAGCGACCGTCACCGGTACCTCCGGGGCGCAAGCGTCCGATTCGAGGGACGTCACGGTGCCGGCTGTACCGGCTCCGAATGCGAGCTTCACGGCCTCGGCGAATCCAGCGCCGGTCGGCGCATTGGTGACCTTCACCGGCGTGGCCCAGCCAGGAGCGACCTTTGAGTGGGACTTCGGCAACGGGATGTCGGCCACGACACCGACATCAGCGGCGACCGGATATCTTCTGCCGGGGCCTTACGTCGTGACGCTCACGGTGACCAACTCGGTCGGCGTGGCCGCTACGACGACGTTGGCAATGACCATCACGCCATAGACGTTCTAGTGATTATTCAGGACTAATCGTCGTCGGCGTCTCGAAGGGCGGTGGCGAGCTCGACGTCGAGGGTGCAGCTCTCCTCGGGGTGGTGGTGTTCTCGCGCCCACGTCTCGGTGAACGGATCGCTCCCGGCCATCGCTAGCAGGTCGCCGCCGATCGATGGATGCCTGAGGTACAGTCCGACCCGTCGGGTGATACCCGTTGAACGAACCCAGAGTTCGGCAGTTTCACGTCCGGCAATGGCTGCCGACAGCGTTGCGACAACACGCAAGAACGTTCCCATCCGCGCTTCGATCTTGCCGACGTCGTGAAGCAGAGCTGCAGCGATGACCGGCCGCTCGGCCCGCTCGCCAAGGGCAGCTTCGACTCGCTTAGCAACACCGACCGAGTGTCGGCGATCCTGTCGGCTCATCTTCTTCCACAATCGGATCTCTTCTTCGAGCAGATGCGACTGAGCCCACTGATCCTTTGCCGACGTCGGCCCGAACGGCCATAGCGATGTGACGAAGCGTTTGGTGAGGTGGATCGGGTTACTCATTTGCAGCGCTCCCAGGACGTCCTGTGGCTCGAGGGTGGGCGCTTGTGTAGGCGCGAACGAGGAGATCGGTTGAGACCTTCGTGTACAGCTGCGTCGTCGAAATTGAGGCGTGGCCCAAAAGCTCTTGCACAGTACGGATGTCGGCGCCGTGGTCCAACATGTGAGTTGCACAGCTATGGCGAAGTACGTGAGGGGTGAGCCGATCGGAGATACCAGCTGTCAGACCGTGTTTGCGCACCACTCCCCAAATCCCCTGGCGACTGAGACGTCCGCCCCGATGATTGAGAAATACCGCCATCTGGTCGTCGCGGGATTTCCATTCTTCGGGAGCGAATTCGTTGCGGCCACCAGGTGAGAGCCACTCGCGCAATGCGGCATCGGCGAGCCGGCCAACAGGGACGAGGCGTTGCTTGTTCCCTTTGCCGGTCACCCGAATGAGTGCACCATCGAGATCGACATCGCCCAGGCCAAGGCCCACGCATTCGCTGATTCGCATACCCGTGCCGTAGAGAAGCTCGAGCAGAGCGCGATCGCGCCGTCCAAACTTGTCATCGCCGGAGACCGCGTCAAGCAGGCTGGCGACCTCGTCTTCGCGCAGCGCCTTTGGCAATCCCTTGGGGAGCTTTGCCGGAGCGACATCAGCGGTCGGGTCGTGTTCTGCAATGCCTTCTGCAACGAGGTAGCGGTGCAGCCCCCGTACCGCAGTCATCGTGCGATTGATCGACGATCGTGCCAGGCCACGTCCTTTCAGTGTCTCAGCAAAGCTATCGACATCGGTTCGGGTCGCCTGGGCGGGGGGCACGGCGCCGAGGTGGGCAACATAGCGCCCGAGATCGAGCCGATATGCAGCCAGGGTGTTTGCGGACCGGCCCTTTTCGATCGTGAGATGCGTGAGGAACTCGTCAACGTCGAAGGGGAGCCCGTGTGCCTTGGCAGCGTTTGAGGGCGCTGCGTTGGGGAAAGCCGAGCTGGAAGAAGTCATCGCGCTTCGAGATATTAGTTCGCGAGCGCTGCCAGGACTCCGATGATGGTCTTTGCGTCGGTGAGTTCGCCCGAAGTGATCATCCGGCCGGCCTCAGCCAGGGGTAGGCGCACGATCTCCATCTCGACTTCTTCTGGGCTAGTTGTCATCTGTCGGCCAACATCGACAAGATCGGTTCCGATGAACAGATGGATTTGTTCATCAGAGAAGCCAGCGCTGTTGTGGACTGCGGCCAATGGTGTCAATGTGTTGGCTCGCATGCCAATCTCTTCGATCAGCTCCCGCTGGGCTGTTTCGATGGGTGGTTCGCCGGAGATATCGCGTAGTCCCGCGGGGATCTCGAGGAGAAAGTCATCGAGCGCTGACCGGTACTGGCGCACAAGAACGATGTCGTCGTCGATCAACGGAACGACGGCGACCGCGCCGGGATGATGGACGACGTCACGCTCAAAGGTCGAACCATCAGGTGCCCGAAAGTGCCCTCGGGCAACCTTGAGGATCCATCCCTCGTACACGATGTCTTCACTGAGGGCTGCAAAGCCCGAGGGCGCCGGAGTAGGCCCGGTCACTGCATCGATTCCGCAGGATCTTCTACTGGACTATCAACATCGACCTGCAGGAGCTGCGGGTTGCGACCGTTCTTTCGTTCAACCACGGCCTCGATGAAGCTACGGAAAAGGGGAGCGGGACGGTTGGGTCGGCTCTTGAACTCCGGATGTGCCTGGGTTGCAACCCAATATGGGTGCGAACGCAACTCGATGAACTCGACGAGTTGGCCATCGGGCGATTCACCGCTTGCCCAGAAGTCGCCGTCATCAAACTTGCTCAAGAACTTCGAATTGAATTCGAAGCGGTGACGGTGACGTTCCGAGACCGTCACTTCGCCGTAGGCGTTGGCAACCTGTGAACCAGGGGCAAGCTTGGCGACATATGCACCAAGTCGCATCGTTCCGCCCTTGTCAGACACATCGCGCTGATCTTCCATCAGGTGGACCACGGGGAACTTTGTCTGCGGATCGAATTCGAGCGAATTAGCGCCGGTCAGGCCCAGCACGTTGCGGGCGTACTCGATACTCATCACCTGCAGCCCGAGGCAAAGACCTAGGCACGGAATGTTGTTCTCGCGGGCAAAGCCAGCAGCTGCGATCTTTCCCTCAACCCCTCGTTCACCAAAACCGCCGGGGATGACGATGCCATCGAGGTTGCGGAGCCGGTCGGTGAGCAGTCCTTCGACTTCCTCGGCCTGGATCCATTCGATCTCGACGTTGGTGTGATGATGAATCCCAGCGTGGTTGAGCGCCTCGACAACCGAGAGGTAGGCATCGATCAGGCTGACGTACTTGCCAATAATGCCGACTCGCACGGTCTGCTCGGCGGAGAAGACACGGTCGACGAGAGCTTTCCACTCGGTCAGATCAGCATCTGGAACGTCGTCGAGGCGGAAATGCTTACACAAGAAGGTGTCGAGGCCCTCGTTGTGAACCACGAGCGGGATCTCGTAGAGGCTGTCCGCGTCAGCCGCGTTGATGACAGCCGCGACGGGCACGTCGCAGAGTCGTGAGATCTTTCGCTTGAGCTCATCGGTGATGGGCTCGTCGCTTCGACACACGATGGCGTCGGGCTGGATGCCACGGCTACGCAACTCGGTCACCGAGTGCTGCGTGGGTTTGGTCTTCTGTTCGCCCGAGGGGCCAATGAAGGGCACGAGGGTTACGTGGAGATAGAAGACGTTCTCCGGGCCGACGTCGAGTCGCAGCTGACGAATTGCTTCGAGGAACGGGAGAATCTCGATATCGCCGACCGTGCCGCCAACCTCGGTGATGACCACATCGGTATCGTCGTTGGTGAGCTGGCGGATCCGGTGCTTGATCTCGTCGGTGATGTGCGGGATGACCTGAACGGTACGGCCAAGGTAATCGCCGCGACGTTCTGCAGCGATAACCGACGAGTAGATCGAACCTGTGGTCGCGTTGGAACGGCTGGTGAGGTTCTCATCGACGAATCGTTCGTAGTGGCCAAGATCGAGATCGGTCTCACCACCGTCATCGGTGACGAACACCTCGCCATGCTCAAACGGGTTCATCGTTCCCGGATCGACATTCAGGTAGGGATCGAGCTTCTGCATGGTGACGCGAAGGCCACGTGTCTTGAGCAGTCGGCCCAAGGCCGAGGCAGTCAGTCCCTTACCAAGGGAACTTGCGACGCCGCCCGTTACGAAAACATGTTTGGTCACGGGAGATCACCCTAACTTGCGCGTCGGCCGCTCGCGGCTTTCGAAGCGTGAAATCGCGCACTTTTCCTGTCTGTTCCACTCAACTCGTAATGGGAGAAGATCATCGTGCGCCTGCTGTTTCCCATGTTGCTGATGTGTTTGCGAGCAGCTCTTCAGCGTGCTCGTTAGCCACCGTGCTGTCCGGTGAGCCGCTCAGCATTCTGCTGACCTCGACGACGCGTTCTTCATTGCTGAGAACTCGCGCCTGCGAAGTGGTTCTTCCGCCGGAACTCGACTTGTCGATCACGATGTGGGAGCCAGCACATGAAGCGACCTGCGCCAGGTGGGTCACCACAAAGACCTGGCCGCTGCTGCCGAGCGCGGCAAGGGCACGACCGACCGCACGGGCAGTGCTTCCACCAATGCCTGCATCGACCTCGTCGAAAACCTGGATCGGTGGACCACCTGCGAGCACCAGGCGAAGGGCGAGCATTGTTCGGCTCAGCTCCCCGCCCGACGCTCCCTTGCCCACGGGAAGCAGCGGCAGCCCAGGGTTGGGCGCAAGCAGGATCGCAACATCGTCGCCAGCCTCGCCATCGACTCGGATCTCGACCGCAGCATTGGGCATCGACAACTTGGCGAGCTCAGCTTCGATCGCTCGTGCCAACGGCTTAGCCGCCTTCTGTCTCGCCGCCTCGATCCGGCATGCGATCGAATGGTGTTCGGCCATCGCCGCGTTGGCCTGATCGGTGAGCTGATTCACCCTGACCTCGTGGGATTCGAGTTCATCGAGCTGATTTTGGAGGTCCTCTGCGTAGGCCATGACGTCGGTCAGCGTCGGTCCGTACTTGCGGCGCAGCTCGACCAGCAACGACAGACGCTCGCGGACGTGCTCGCGCTGTTCGGGGTCATCGGTGATTTGCTCGCCGATCACCCGCAGTTCAGCTGCGAGGTCTGCAAGTTCTTCCTGGAGCGCGATGATCCGGGCGTGCGCATTGTTGAAGAGCGCGCCGTCGTCGAGCATCGCAGCAGCCTGACCTAACGCCTCAGCTGCGGGACCGTCGGCGCTCACCAGTTCTCCTGCGTGCCCGGCCGAGGTCTGATACTCGAGAGCGTTTGCGAGATCGCTCTCTCGGGCAAGGAGCGTGACGTCCTCATCTGGATCTGTCAGGTTTGCGGCCGCGAGTTCGTCGAGCTGATATCGCAACAGATCGATACGACGGGCGCGCTCGGTCTCGTCGCCGCCGAGTTCGTCCAGCTCTCGGTCGATACGGGTGATCTCGGCTCGAATGTGCCGCAACGGTTCGGTGTCGACGCCGGCAAAGGCATCGAGTGAATCGCGCTGGGTCGCTGGGCGCAATAACGATTGTTGAGAGTGCTGGCCGTGTAGGTCGACCATTGGCCCAATCCGCTCTTGTAGTTGGGCGGCCGTCGCGAGGGAACCATCGATATAGGCCCGCGAGCGTCCGTTCGCAGGAATGATCCTCTTGACGACGACCTCCGAACCGGAGTTGTCGATGAAGCGACCCTCCACGCTGGCCTGATCGGTGCCGCGGCGGACCATGTCGGGTTCGGCCCGTGCCCCCATCAACAACTGCACGGCACTGAGGACCATGGTCTTGCCCGCGCCGGTTTCGCCCGTGACGGCGATCGAGCCCGTCGGCAGCAGGAGCGAGATGGATTCGATGACGCCGAGGTTCTCGATCTGCAGTTCTTCTAGCATGTGCGCACCAGCCTCTCCTAGGGCATTTCTGGTCTTGTCTGGTCTCTATCTAGCGGTCTGCAATGCCGAGCTTGGACTTGAGTACCGCGAGGTTGTCACGGGCATCGAAGATGACCAAGCGAGCCATTCGGTCGGACCGGCGGCACGAAATCGTCTCGCCGGGTTCCATGGTCAGCACTGTATTGCCGTCCTGTGACACGACTGCTGGGCGATGGCCTTCGTTCGTGAGCTCGAAGACCGAATCAGGGCCAAACACCATGCTGCGGTCAAAGAGCATGTGCGGCGACACCGGCGTGAGGAGAAGCGCCTTGTGGGTTGGAAAGACGATCGGTCCACGCGCCGAGAGCGCATAGGCCGTGCTGCCAGTCGGCGTCGCGACGATCAATCCGTCGGCCGGGTAGGACGTGAACGGCGATCCATCGACGGTGACGCCGATCCGCACGGTCGTGTCGCCCGGAGAGCGTTCGATCACGATCTCGTTCAGTGCGTGGATGGTCGTTTTTCCAAAGGTGGCCGACACGAGCATGCGCTCTTCGATGTCGTGGTCGCCTGACAACGATCGTTGGACCGCACGGTCGAGATCTTGAGGGTCAACAACGGTCAGGAATCCGAGGTCGCCGAAGTTCACGCCGAGAATCTTCACATCGCTCTCGCCGACCAACGCGACGGTTCGGAGCATCGTGCCATCGCCACCGAGGCTGATCGCCAGCTCGAGCCCGTCCGCGAAGGAGTGCTCGTCGACTGCGGTGACGCCCTGAATTGCATCAGCGTCGTCGATGACCGCCACCACGACGTGTCCGAGCTCGGTGAGCCAGCCCGAGAGCCGCTTCGCTTCCGCGAGCGCTGCCTCATCAGCTCCGTGTAGGACCAAACCAATTCGTGCCGTCACGGCGCAGAGCCTAGTCCAAATTCTCGCTCGGGAGACGAACGGTCGTTCGATCGTGTTCTAGGGTGCGTGCCTGAGGAGGGCAAGGAATTCGACGTTGCCCTTACCTCCCTTAAGAGGGGACAGGGCGAGATCGCGAACCTCCAGGCCCGCTGCGACCGCTCCATCGATGAATTCATGCAGAACGCGAACCCAGACGTCTTTGTCGCGAATGATTCCGCGTCCACGGCTGACCTCTTCGCGTCCCGCCTCGAATTGAGGTTTGACGAGCACCATGGCGAGCCCATCTTCTGCGAGCAGTGTGGCGAAGTGCGCAAGCATTGCCGTGGTAGAGGTGAAGGACAGATCGGCAACGAGCAGATCGAAGCCAGCGCGTCGGGTCTCGTCGTCGGTGAAGTCTTCGATAGACACCGATCGGATATTGGTGTTTTCCATCACCGAAATACGCGAGTCAGCGCGGAGCTTCTCATGCAACTGGTTGGTGCCCACATCGACTGAAACCACCGTTGCTGCTCCGTGCTGCACGAGGCAGTCGGTGAAACCACCCGTTGAAGAGCCCACATCGATACATGTCGCCCCGGTGACATCGAGAGAGAACGCCTCGATGGCGCCCTCGAGTTTCCATCCAGCCCGGCCTACAAAACGTGGAGGCGGCCCAGACACGAGCAACGGCTCGCCCGGGCCAATTTGGCGCGAAGCCTTCAGCGCGTGTGCGCCACTGACGGTGACACGCCTGGCGGCAATCAGCTCCTGGGCGTGGCCTCGTGAGTTGGCAAGCCCACGGGCGACCAATTCAGCGTCCAGGCGGCGTCGCATTAGAGGGAACCTCGGTAGGTAGTTGGAATCATTCCAGTGGGGCGTCTGGACAACACGAAGTGACGTGAGCCGTTTCGTGAGCCACACTTGATTACTTAAACGTATATGAGCGGAGATCGCCCACGTGACTACTGTGAATACCGTTGAAGACCTTGACCTCGAGGTCCGGACCTACGCGGACCGTTTTCAACAACTGGTGAACAACGTCGAGCGCGTAATCCACGGTAAGACCCGTGAGATTCGCCTCGCGTTCCTGTGCATGCTCGCACAGGGCCATCTACTCATCGAGGATGTACCCGGGACTGGAAAGACCTCGTTGGCTCGAGCACTCGCCGAGTCGATCGATGGCACGCTGACCCGAATCCAGTTCACCCCGGATTTGCTTCCTTCAGACGTGACCGGCGTGCAGATCTTCAACCAGTCGAACAGTGAGTTCGAATTTCATCCCGGAGCGGTGTTTGCGAACGTCGTTCTCGCAGATGAGATCAACCGAGCGTCACCAAAGACCCAGTCATCATTGCTCGAGGTGATGGAGGAGTATCAGGTCACCGTCGACGGCGTGCCGCGGCCCGTGCCGAACCCGTTCTTGGTCGTCGCAACCCAGAACCCGGTCGAGCACGACGGAACCTACTCGCTTCCCGAGGCCCAGATCGACCGTTTCATGATGCGGGTCGCAATTGGATACCCGAGCGCCGTTGCCGAGATCGACATCATCGACAGTGCACCCGCTGGTCGTACCCGGGTCGATGTCGAACCCGTGCTGACGACCGAAGAGGTCCGCCAGATGGCCCGGGTTGCTGACCAGATCTACATCTCGCCGGCGGTACGTCAGTACATCGTCAGTATCGTGCGCGCCACCCGCGAGCTACCGGAGCTCCGAATTGGTGTCAGCCCTCGTGGCTCGATCGCCCTCGGTCGAACCGCCCGAGCACTCGCTGCCGCCAACGGACGACCGTTCGTGACCGCCGACGATGTCAAAGATCTCACCGAGTCGGTGCTGGCCCACCGTATGTTGCTCAAGCCCGAGGCCGAATTTGAGGGCATCGATTCGATCGAACTGCTCCGCGCTGTTCTCCAGGAGATTCCGACGCCGAAAGAACGCGTCGAGCAGTAGCGGTCGGGAACGTCGACGCCATGTCCACCAACAACGTGCTCAGCAGCACCGTACTCACCTCCGCTGGCCGCTCCTTTCTGGTTATTGGAGTGCTCGCGCTCATCGCCGGGATCATCTTTGGGTACGAGACGCTTGTGGCCCTTGGCGTGGCGCTGCTCATCGCTGTGGTCATCGGTCGGATCTGGATCGTGCGTCGTCCCCGCGTCGCGGCGACCCGCGTCGTCATTCCCGAACGGGTACGCGCTGGACGTACAGCCCGAACCGAACTCACGGTTACCAATAAGGGTCGTCGCCGGACCTCGGGCGGCATTGCCCTCGAGCAGTTCGGTGAAACGCAGCTGCCGGTCGAATTGCCCAGCCTCGAACCCAACGAGTCGGCCACGATCACGACGGACCTACCGACGAACGCCCGTGGCGTGTTCAAAGTGGGTCCACTCGACGTCACCCGTTCCGACCCGTTCGGCCTCGTTCGCTCCGGTGAACCCGAGGAGGGTGTGGCAAACCTCTGGGTGCATCCAATCGTGCACCCCGTCGAGCCATTTCCGAGTGGCGTTGCACGAGACCTTGAAGGTCCCGAGAGCGGTGAAGCACTCGAAGGGGGCGTGACGTTCCATACCCTTCGCGACTACGTCCGTGGTGACGACCTTCGTCAGATCCACTGGCGATCATCTGCGCGCATAAACAAATTGATGGTGCGCCACAACGTCGATACCCACCAGCCGAGATCGCTGGTGATTCTCGACAATCGAGCAGCGTCCTATGACGGTGATTCGTTTGAGGATGCGGTCCGCGCTGCAGCCTCGATCATCGTTGCGTCCATGACCCGGAATTTCGAGTTTCGTCTAATCACGACCGACGGTACCGAACTCGATCAGCGCATGCCCTCTGCAAAGATCATGGATCGGCTCGCAGAGATTGGTCTGACGTTCCAAGGTTCGGTCAGCGAGTCGCTCGAACTGGCACAGGGAGATCTCGGTGGAGTCTCTATGGCTCTGCTCACCGGGAGCGCGTCCAATGAAGACCTCGAGCATGTCAACATGTTCCGGGACCGCTTCGAAGTGTTGACCGTGGCCCAATTCAGCCAATCCGGACGCGAGCCCTCGCGCCGAGTGCGCGATGCCTCGGTCATTACAGCACGAACGAGCGAAGACTTTGCCAGGGCGTGGAACCAGGTAACGAGGCCAGGATGAAACAACAGGTACTACTGGGACAAGCGAGCGCCGCTGGCGCACTACTCGTTGCTGCGTCACTCATGTACAGTCGCGTCTTTGACGGACCGGGTTGGATTATCCCCGTCGTGGCAGGCGCCCTCCTCGCAGGTTTCTTGGCGGTCTTGCTGACCCAGACCTCACTCGGTCGTCCTGCGCGTGCCGCCATCCTTGTGGTGTTGGGTCTGCTGTTTCTCTTTCTCACGGTTCTCCTGCCCGGAACCAGCTTTGGTACCGCAGGCGAGCTGGGTGAAGCCCTCTTTGGCTCGACGATCGACGGTTGGCGCAACGCGTTGCAGGCAACGCTTCCGATCGAAACATCGATCCCTGAGCCTGTTGGGTTTGCAACGACGCTTGCATGGATCGCCGGCTCGTTGACCGGAAGCGCAATCGGAAAGCCGGAGGGAACCGCAGGAGTGCTCGCTCCTGGCATCATCTTTGCTGCGCTTTCCCTTCCGCTCGCGGCCCCGACAGGCGTCGCGTCGTATCTGTTCATCGCTGCGCTCGTCGGTGCTGCACTCCTGGTTTCACTGGTCCGTGCAGTACCCCAGTCCCGGTTTGGGCAACAGGGTGGCGATCAGCGGGTCACCGAGTTCGTTGGCGAACGACTTCTCGTCGAGCGGTTGATCTCAGGTGCTCCGGTCTTGGTCGTTCTAGCGTTGCTGGTTCCGCTCATCGCCGCCGTCTTTCCCTTTGGCAACGATGAGCCGTTCGATCCCCGCGAGTTGCGTCAGTCCGAACAGGTCACCTCGACTGCGACGAATCCGCTCGCCGAAATGAAGGCCCAGCGAGAAGCTGCGGTACCTGCTTTCACCATCGAGCTCCCAGCGGCCCCATCGGCAGAGTTCTTCGACCGGGTTGGCCTGGTCGCTCTTGAGAACTACGACGGGGTGAACTGGTCGACCGAGTCGACGTACAGCGCCACATCTGCTGACCTGCCCGTCTTCGAAACACCGTTCGAGTCGATCGAGGTCCGCCAGAACTTCGAGCTCCTCGATGCTGTGTCCCCGTGGATCCCTTCCGGGCGAGCAGCTACCAGGATCGATGGCGAGGACATCTGGTACGACGAGGTCTCCGGAACATTCCTGGATCAGAGCGATGGCGAGACCACGAGCTACAGCGTGCTCTCCACCATCGTTGCGCCGACGAGCGACGAGCTCGCAGCGGCAAATGTCGACCTGACGGATCTCCGGTTCACGAATACCGGGATCGACATCCCTAGTGATTCGCCTATCACGACGTTGGCCCAGCAGATGGAAGGCCCGACTGCGTACGAACAGCTCATCTCACTCGAGACCTTCCTTCAAGAAGAGTTGACGCTCGTCAACGAAGCTGCGTCGGGTACGGCGCTCGGTCGGATCGACGAGTTCCTGAGCGACGGTGAGGGTTACCGCGACCAGTTCGTCACGGCCTTCACGCTCGCTGCTCGCCAGCAGGGCTTGCCGACACGAATTTCGGTCGGTTATCGCGTTACCGAGTCGAACGACGACCAGACTCAAGTGTTCCTCGAGACCGTGACGACCGAGCAGTACGATGCCTGGCCCGAGGTGCTGTTTGAGGGAATCGGCTGGGTTCCCTTCGACCCGATCCCTGCTGTGAGCGGTGAAGCTGGCGCGACCGAAGATAATGCGACAGAGATTCCCGAAGGGCAGCCCGCACCGTCTGGACCCACACCCACCGAGACCGACCCGACCGAGGACGACAACCTCGACGAGGACGAAATGGTCAGCGCGACGCTTCGAGTTGTGATTGTGTCGGTGACCTTTCTGTTCGTCTTCCCGTTCCTTCTCGCACTGCTCGTGATTGTGGCGAAGCTGATTCGACGCAGACATCGTCAGAACCTCGTCGACCCGACCGATCGCGTGCTCGCTGGTTGGCAGGAGTCCAAAGACCGGTTGCTCGAAGCTGGCATCGATATTCGTCCGGATATGACCGTCAAGGAGATCGTCTCGACGTCACGTCGCGAGCTCGGCGTGCACGCAGCGTCCCCGCTCAGCGCGTTGGCGCCGTATGTGACGACGACGATCTATTCACCCAACAAACCCGACGATGGCGCAGCCGACCTCGTCTGGCGCGAGGTCGACTCGTTCGACCGTCAACTCGGCGAGACGCGGTCGGTTGGACAGAATCTGAAAGCTCGGGTCGATCCTCGGCCATTGCTGGACCGCGTTTGAGTGAGCGTTTCACGCCTTTCCTAGTGCCGATTTGTAGGCGCTGAGGGCACGCTCTCTCGCCGTGGCATGGTCGACGATCGGTTGAGGGTAGGTATCGCCGAGGATCACGCCGTTCGACGCCAGATCGAGAGGTGCACTCTCCCACGGTGCGTGGATTGCCGCGCTGTCCAACGAAGCGAGCTCGGGAACCCACCGGCGGATGTAGCCGCCAGCAGAATCGAACTTGCGGCTCTGGGTCATTGGGTTGAACACCCGGAAGTACGGAGCGGAATCGGTTCCCGTGCCAGCAACCCATTGCCAGTTTCCGGCGTTTTGTGACGGTTCCGCGTCGATGAGGAGGTGCCGGAACCAGCGTTCGCCTTCACGCCAGTCGATCAGGAGGTGTTTGACCAGGAACGATCCGGCGATCATCCGGACCCGGTTGTGCATCCACCCTGTGGCTGCGAGCTGGCGCATGCCCGCATCGACGATTGGATACCCCGTACAGCCTTGTTTCCAAGCGTTGAGGCCTTCGGCGTCATTGCGCCATTCGATGTTGTCGTACGGGCTCTTGACGGCGCGGTCGATCATCGTCGGTGTCTCGAGCAATAGGTGTCCATACCAGTCGCGCCAGGCGAGTTGACGGACGAAGGCTTCTCTACCTGGGGTGGCGGTGCCGACGGCATCGAAGATGGTTCGGGGCGAGATTGTCCCAAAACGTAGGTGCCCCGAAAGCTGTGACGTGCCTTCGACGAATGGCAGGTCGCGCGTTTCGAGGTAGTCGTCTACCGAATCGAGCCAGCGTTGCAGAGCCAGGTGTGCGCCCTCGTTGCCCGGGATAATGGTCGGGCTGGACAGATTTGGCGGAGAAAAATCGGCGAGAGAGAAATTCGGTAGTGGACCAGTGTGCGATGTCGGCAAGGAGCCGATGTTGGCGCTTCCAGAACTCGGTCGTTCGGGAAGGGGGGTCTTCGCCCATTGTTTCCAGAACGGTGTGAAGACTTTGGAGAGGGTGCCCTTTGCCGTGAGTACGGTGCCTGGTTCGGTCAGTAACGTTCCCCAGAAGGTCTTTGGTTCGCCAGGGATTGTCCGTGCCACCACGTTGTCACGAGACCGTCCGTACGCACTTGTCGCACGGTTGAAATAGAGGCCGGATGCGCCCGTCGCATCGCAGATCTTTGAAAGTCGTTCGCGGGGGTTGCCTACCACGATCGACAGAGACGCTCCGAGCTCGCGAAGTTCGCTGTCGAGCCCGTTCACGTTGGCGAGGAACAGGTTCCGCCGAAAGGGCCCGACCGAGTCGAGAAGCACCGGATCGATGACCACGACGGGGATCACAACATCGTGGTCAGCGGTCGCGTAGGCCCACGCTGGATTCTCTTCCAGGCGGAGGTCGTTGCGAAACCAGACGACTGCGGTTGTGCCCATGACGGGACAATAGAACGCCCCCTTCTTCGAGAGAGGACCGCGCGAGATGCAGTATGGGCCTCAGCGGGGGTATGGTCAGCGCCGTGGCATTCGAGGTGGAAACACAGGTCTACAACGGCCCCTTCGATCTTCTCCTGCATCTGATCCTCGCTGAAGAGGTTGAGCTGTATGAGATTTCCCTGGCGACGATCGTCGACGCATACCTCGCCGAGCTCGAAAAGATGGAGCAGCTCGACCTTGAAGTGACAACCGAATTCCTGTTGATTGCAGCGACCCTGGTCGAACTGAAGGCTCGGCGCCTTTTGCCCGACGACGATTCGTTCGACCTCGACGATGAACTCGCCCTCTTCGAAGAACGTGACCTGTTGTTGTCTCGACTGGTCGAGTGCAAGACTTTCAAGGATGCCTCGAGGGTTCTGCGTCAGTTCCATGATGCTGGCCTGCGGACCTACCCGCGAACGGCCGGTATGGAGGACGAATTCCTAGGGGTCGCGCCCGACATGTTGGAGGGGCTCGACGTTTTCGACCTGCGAGATGCAGCGATTCGTGGCCTCACGCCAAAACCGGAGCCTGTGCTCGACCTCTACCACGTAAGTGCCGTAACCGCGTCGGTGTCCGACGCCGTTATGGAGTTTCTCGACGAATTGCCCGGAGCTGGGCGCGTGAGCTTCCGCAGTTTGACCTCCGGGCTGGTCGATCGTCTCGAGGTGGTTGTTCGCTTCCTTGCTGTACTCGAGCTGTTCAAGCAAGGTCTGGTCGATATTCGCCAGCCCGAAGCCTTTGGAAACATCCAGCTCGAGTGGATCGGCGGCGATGCCGCTGAGGCTCGGAGCGCCCTCGCAATCGATAAGTACGACGGATAACGACGGATAAGACCTAAACGTGCAACCCACATCTGAAACACAACAGCCCACGGCTGAAACACAACAGCCCACGGCGGGCACAGAAACCGACCGGGAACCGGTTCTCCCCGCCGAACTAACCGCGGCGATTGAAGCGGTACTGATGGTCGCGGAGCGACCGATCGAGCCAAGACTGCTCGCACAACTCGTCGAGGCGAGTGTCGATGCGGTCGAGGCAACATGTGCGACGCTCGACGAGCACTACCGCGCCCAGGGGCGCGGTTTCATCCTCGCTCGAGTCGCGGGTGGCTATCGCTTTCAGAGCCATCCCGCTCAAGCCGCCTACGTCGAGCGCTTCGTGCTCGAAGGCCAGACCACGCGCCTGTCCGCCGCGGCGCTCGAGACCCTGGCCATCGTTGCGTACAAGCAGCCGATCTCGCGAGCCCAGGTCGCGGCTATCCGGGGAGTTTCGGTCGATGCGGTGATGCGTACTCTGACCCAGCGCGGCTACATCGCTGAAGTATCTCGAGACCCCGGTCCGGGCCAGGCGGTCATGTATGGAACGACGTCGTTCTTTCTCGAACGGTTGAATATCAACTCGATCGTCGACCTTCCCGAACTCGGCGAGTTCGTGCCAGCACCCGATGTAGTCGAAGCCCTAGAACACGGCCTTCGATTCGATGATTCAGCACCTTCGGAGACAACTCGAGAGACCCCTCCCGCAGAGGTCAGCGCCGACGAGGAGCCAGAGGTCGTGTTAGATCTCCGCGACAGCGCAATCGCTGGAGATGTTGCCTCGTCGGAACAGGAATGACCGCAGAACGACAGCGAGCCCAAAAGGCGTTGGCTGCTGCCGGTGTCGCGAGCCGACGGGTGTGCGAAGAGATGATCGAAGACGGTCGCGTCACGATCAACGGCGAGGTCGCAACGCTCGGTGACAAGGTCGATCCCAGCACCGACGAACTGCGCGTGGACGGCGCGGTGGTGTCGATCGATGAGACTCGCCGAACCGTGCTTCTCAATAAGCCGCGCGATGTCATCTCCACGGTCAAGGACACCCATGGACGTCAAACG
Organism: uncultured Acidimicrobiales bacterium; assembly: GCA_964610745.1. GTDB lineage: Bacteria > Actinomycetota > Acidimicrobiia > Acidimicrobiales > SHLQ01 > SHLQ01. The sequence continues at coordinate 52,129 of CAZSYL010000012.1, read as the reverse complement.
GTCGTCGATCTGGTCGAGGCTGGCGAGCGCCTGTATCCAATCGGTCGACTGGACTCGGACAGTGAGGGTTTGATCTTGCTCACAAACGACGGTGGGTTAACCCAGCGCCTGACACACCCATCGTTCGGTGTCGAGAAGGAGTACCTGGTTAGCGTGACTGGTTCGCCGAGTCGTGGGGTGTTGCGCAAGCTACGAGAAGGGGTTGAGCTCGACGATGGGGTTACGTCGCCGGCGAAGGTGTCGGAACTGTCGCCTGGCCTGCTTCGGATCGTCATTCATGAAGGAAGAAATCGACAGGTACGACGTATGTGCTCGGCGGTAGGACATGACGTGACTCGGCTCGTCCGCAGTCGGATTGGTTCGTTGACCGACCCGAACCTGCAGCCAGGGGAGTGGCGCGACCTGACCGCGGCCGAGGTTCGTTTGCTCGAAGCAGACGTGGCAGCCAGCGCAACCGAATAGGCTCAGAGCAACTATGTCTGGAATGGAATCGGCCGGCGCGCCGGCTACACGAACCGCCGGGGTGGTCGGCCTTGGTCTGATCGGTGGCAGCGTCGCACACGCCCTCACGCACATGGGTTTTGCCGTCGGCGGAATCGACAATGACCCGGCCATCGTCGAACGAGCGGTCGCGGAGGGAGTCATCTCCCAAGCTGGACTCCCGGCAGATGCGACGATGACCATCGTGGCGACCCCGGTCGACGCGATCGTGTCGGGCGTCGAGCGGGCTCTGGCGGAAACGTCGGGTTGGGTGACCGATACCGGCAGTGTCAAAGGTCCAATCGCCGACGCGGTTAGCGATCCTCGGTTCGTTCCGTCACACCCCATGGCCGGTTCAGAACAGAGCGGCCTCGATGGAGCTCGAGGCGAGCTGTTTCGCGGGGCTGCCTGGGTGATATCTCCGACGCCGGCGACATCGGACGAGACGTTCGCTGCGATGCATGATTTCGTGACGGCGTTGGGCGCAGATCCGTTGACGCTGGCCCCGGCTGATCACGATCGCATGGTCGCTACGGTTTCTCACGTGCCGCACCTGACCGCAGCTGCGCTCATGAACGTCGCGGCGACGCGCTCAGATGAGCACGCTGCGATGCTGCGGCTCGCTGCGGGTGGCTTTCGTGACATGACCCGGATCGCAGCAGGTTCGCCATCGATCTGGCCGTCGATTTGTGTCCAGAACGGCGAGGCCATCACCGAGGCGCTCGATGAGGTCATCGAGCGTCTGCAGGGGCTTCGTGCCGCGGTGTCATCGTCTGATACCGACGGGATCGAAGCGTCTCTCCGGACAGCGCGCGACGCTCGGATCAACCTGCCAGCGAGTGCCACGCTACCTCCCGGCCTGGCCGAGCTCCGGGTCCGAATCAAGGACGAGAGCGGTCAATTGGCAGCGATCACCGGCCTGGCTGCGGAACTGGACGTCAATATTTTCGACATGGAGATTGCGCACAGTGCCGAAGGTCCTACGGGCGTCATCGTGTTGCTCGTGGCGGTCGACGCAGCCGATGTGTTGAGCGAAGGGCTGAAGGCAAACGACTACCGGCCATCGATCAGGCCACTTTCATGAGCATCGAAGTCGCCGTGGTCGAGCCGATCGGAGGCACGCTCGATGCCGACATCACCCTGCCCGGTTCGAAGAGCATCACAAACCGTGCGCTCATCACCGCGGCGCTCGCAGACGGGACCACGACGCTGCAGGGCGTTGGTCTGTCGGACGATACCCACGCAATGATCGGGGCGCTGAACAAGCTCGGCGTGCGCTGCGAGATCCAGAGCGACCAGACGACCGTCATCGTTTACGGACGCGGGGCCGACCTCGAGTTACCGACGAGCGAACTCGACGCCAACATGTCCGGTACGAGCGCTCGGTTTCTGCTGCCCGTCCTCACACTCGTGGGATCGGGAACCCTCACTGGTCACGAGCAGATGCGTGGCCGGCCAATGGACACGCTCACCCATGCACTGAGAGAACTTGGTTCGGAGATCGATTCGGATTCGTTGCCGATCACGGTTTTGAGCTCGGTCACGAACAATGCGGTCAGTATTGACTCGAGCGTGTCGAGCCAGTTCATCTCTGCGCTTCTACTCGCGGCACCACGTTTCTCCGATGGGCTGACCCTGACGCTCACCGGGACGCCTGTGTCGACGCCCTATGTCGACATGACGATTGCGGTCATGGAGTCGTTCGGCGCTGAGGTGGCTCGGTCTCACAACCGCGATGGTCAGGTGCTTTCCGTGGGCCCAACCGGTTATGCCTCGTGTGTGTACCAGGTCGAGCCGGACGCTTCGACGGCGACGTATCCGCTCGCAGCAGCAGCGATAGCTGGCGGACGGGTGCGGGTTGTGGGCCTCGGTCGCGATTCGCTCCAGGGTGACGCCGCGTTCGCCGAACGGGTGCTGGCCCCGATGGGGGTGACCGTTCGAACCGAAGCCGCCCACATAGAGGTGCGCGGTAGTGGTCTGCTCGATCCGCTCACCGTCGACCTCGGCGACATGAGTGACACCGCGCCCACCTTCGCCGCCCTTGCGGCCAAGGCGACCGGTACATCGAGCGTGACCGGGATCGGCTTCATCCGGACGACCAAGGAGTCCGACCGGGTCCAGGGTTCGGTCGACGAGCTCGTACGCGTCGGCATTGAAGCACGGGTCGACGACGACGGCTTCACGGTGGTTGGCGGTGAACATCGGAACGAAACGGTGGAGACCTACGAGGACCATCGGATGGCGATGGCGTTCTCGTTGCTCGGGTTGACCGGGGGACCGGTGACGATCTCAGACCCGTCGTGCGTCGGCAAGACCTTCCCCGGCTACTGGGACATGCTCGACACCCTACGCGCCACGGCTCGGACTAAGCCGCTGATTCTGGCGATCGATGGCCCTGCCGGTAGCGGAAAGTCCACGATCGCAAAGCTGCTCGCCGCCAAGCTTCAGATACCTCATCTGGATACCGGTGCGATGTATCGGGCCGTCACCTATGCCGTCGGTAAGGCAGGCGTCGACACGGGCGACCTCGATGCGGTCGGCGAGGCTGCCCGGCGGGCCACCATCGTCATCGGGCCAACGACGGTCGCGGTCGACGGCGAGGACGTGACGTCGGCGATTCGCGATCCGGGTGTCACCGCGAACGTTTCGGTTGTCGCTGCGAACCCGCAGGTTCGCACGGTGCTGGTCGAGAACCAGCGGGCTTGGGCAACCGCACGTGGCGCAGCGGTCGTCGAAGGTCGCGATATCGGCACCGCGGTGTTTCCAGATGCGGGAGTCAAGATCTACCTCAACGCGACCGTCGCAGAACGAGCTCGCCGGCGCGCTGAGGAGACGGGCGAGACCGACCTTGCGGCGATGGAAGCAGCGATTGCGGAGCGAGATCGGATCGACATGACGCGCGAAGCTGACCCGCTCACGGTCGCAGAGGATGCCACGGTTGTGGACTCGACCGAGATGACAGTCGACGAGGTCGTCGACTCGGTTGCGCGGATTTGGGAGGAGACCGAATCATGACAGGGACCTCGATACTTCATCGCCCGGGGATGACGCGCTCGCAGCGGTTCGCGTGGGCGATCGTGCGAACCTTCGTCGTGTCCTTCGCGAAGCTCTGGTTCAGGTACGAAGTCCATGGTGAGGAGAACCTGCCGACGGATGGCGCGTTCATTCTGAGCCCAAACCATCGATCGAACCTCGACACCCCGCTCCTGCCTGTTATTCGTCGGGAGCCAATTCGGTATATGGGCAAAGAATCGCTCTGGAAAGCGGGTCGCGCAGCCGGATGGTTCCTCGACGCCATGGGCGGTTTCCCTGTCGAACGGGATTCAGCCGACCGGGCTGCGCTTCGCCTTGCCGAGGACATCTTGATCAACGGCGAACCCCTGGTGATGTTTCCCGAAGGCACACGTCGGTCAGGTCCGATCGTCGAGGAGGAGAACATGCACAGCGGGCCGAGTTTCCTCGCGGGCCGTCAGCAGGTGCCCATCATCCCGATCGGCATGGCTGGTTCGGAGGCCGCGATGCCAACCGGTTCGAAGATGGTGTACCCGCGCAAGATCACCTTCGTCATTGGGGAGGCTCTCGCCCCACCTCCGCAGAACGAAAACGGTCGGGTGTCACGCAAGGCCGTGCAGGCACACACCGAAGAACTGCGCAATCGAATCCAGGTGGTCTTCGACCAGGCGAAAGCGCTGAACGGTTAGTCGGGTCGGCGAACTACGGTGCGACCTCGAGCAGCCGCAGCACTTCGCTGGCACCTAGCTGGCGGTCATCGGTGTTGGGGCGAGGTCCGCCCCCTGCGCCGATGCTCAACGCAGCAGCCGCATCGATCGCGCCGAGCAGGTCACGAAGGTTCCGCGGCGTAGGGAAGTACTCGTCCTCTTCGGTGATGCGGATCTCTCGGACACCGTTGATCGGGTCGAGGCGGCGAATCACCGACTCCACGAGTTCTTCACTCGCCGAGGCACCCGCAGTCACCCCGACCGTGCCGGATAGATCTTCAGGTAATTCGTCGGCGGTGTTGACGCGCATGACGCGAGTGCAACCGCTCTCGGTCGCCAGCCGGGCGAGAGCCATGGTGTTTGACGAGTTCGAGGAGCCAATCACGACCATCGAGTCGCACTCAGGAGCGATCTTGACCAGCGCACCCTGGCGGTTGGTCGTCGCGAAGCACAGGTCGCTGCGACCCGGCGTCCACATATCTGGCCAACGTTCGATCGCTGCGTCCTGGACGCTGGCCCAGTCGCGGTGGCTGAGCGTTGTTTGAGCGAGTAGGGCAGTGGGGCCTTCGATATCGGGGAGCGATTCGACTTCGTCGACCGATTCGACCCGGTGGATTGCTTCGGGCGCGACAGCCATGGTGCCGACAGCCTCTTCGTGGCCCTCATGGCCGACGTAGACGATCTGGTAACCCTTGCCCGCTCGAACCTTCACCTCGTGATGGACTTTGGTTACCAGCGGGCATACCGAATCGACCATGTAGCCGCCGGTGTCGACCGCGGCCTTGACGACCTCAGGTGCTGACCCGTGGGCCGAGAGCATGATCGGTGCTCCCGGCGGAACATCGGCAATGTCGTCGACGAAGATGACGCCCATGTCCTCGAAGCGCTGTACCACCAGGCGGTTGTGCACGATCTCGTGGTAGCAGTACACCGGAGGTTCGAACGTGCGGACCATTGCCGCGAGGGCTTTGATAGCCATCTCGACTCCAGCACAAAATCCACGGGGCGCTGCGAGCAGGACGTGATCGACGGGCATGTGTCCAATGTACGCCCCGCTGACCGCTCTCGGCGGCGTAGCCTTGACGGAATGTCCCTATTGAGCCAAGACGACACCGCAATGCCCCGTGTCGTCCTCGTCGAACCAGACTCGCCCGCGGCGCGCGCCGGTCTGCTCGTCGGCGACGGGTTGCGTTCAATTGACGGTGAGCAGCCGCGTGACATTCTCGAGTATCGAACGCTCGTCGATAGCGATGAGATCGCCCTCGTCATCGACCGGAACGGCATGACCCTCGACATCGATGTCGAGAAGACCCCAGCTGAAACACTTGGGATCGAAGTCCAATCAGCTGTCTTCGATGAAGTGCGGACGTGTGACAACCACTGTGAGTTCTGTTTCATCTATCAGCTTCCGCCAAATCTGCGCACGAGCCTCTATTTGAAAGACGACGATTACCGGTTGTCGTTCCTCTATGGGAACTACACGACGCTGACCCGCTTCACCGAGGCGGACATGGAACGGGTGATCACCGAGAAGCTGTCACCTCTCAACGTCAGCATCCACGCGACCGATCCCGGCATTCGCCAGGAATTGCTGCGCAACCGCCGAGGAGCGTCGTCGCTGCGTTGGCTGTCCGCACTACTCGACGCTGACATCGAGGTCCACGGACAGGTCGTTGTGTGTCCCGGTATCAACGACGGCGACATCCTCGACCAGACCCTCGCTGACATCTTCGACAAGTACTCGGGCCTCGAGACCGTGGCGGTCGTTCCTCTCGGCGTGTCCAAGTACTCGACCGAGGAGCGCATGCGTGCCCACACACTCGAAGAGGCACAGAAGGTGGTCGAGGTCGTCGAGCAATGGCAGCAGCTCTTCGTCGCCGCACACGGGCGCCCAATAGTCCAGGCCTCCGACGAGTACTACCTCATGGCGGGGCGACCTTTCCCTACCCGTGAGAGCTATGGCGATGTACCGATGTACGAAGACGGCATCGGCATGGCCCGTTCATTCGAAGCTGAGTTCAACGGCGAAGTCGACACGGGCATCGGGACCGAAGCAGGCTTCTTTGCCTGGGTCGATGCCGCGCCCGCCGAGGGGTATCGCGCTCCGAGATCGTGCGGTCCCGAAGAATCGCCCGCGGGCGTTGGCGCATCGGTGATGCTGCGTCCACGTCGCACGGCGCCCATTGGTGTACTTACCGGCTCGCTCGGAGCGCAGGTACTCGCACCCCTGATCTCAGGCGTTGACCGGAACGACATCCGCATCATCAGTGTCGAGAATGAATTCTTCGGCGGCAACGTCGGAGTGGCGGGGCTGATGGTGGGTGCCGATCTGCAACGGGTGTTGGCCGACGAACCTGAGGGCCACCGCTACCTGTTGCCCGACGTCTGCCTAAACCGGGGAGTCTTTCTCGACGGACTGTCACCCGACGACCTACCCCGCCCGGTCGAAATTATCCCAACCGACGGCATTGCCCTTCGCCAAGCCCTGGAGCTCACATGAGTGCTCTGCCCACCGTCGCAATCGTCGGCCGCCCCAACGTTGGCAAGAGCACGCTCGTCAACCGCATCCTCGGTCGTCGTGAAGCAATCGTTGAAGAGCGTCCCGGCGTAACCCGGGACCGCAACGAGCTCGACGCCGAATGGCTGGGCCACGAGTTCACGCTGATCGACACCGGTGGCTGGATGGCCGATGAGGACGGAGACGAGCTGGACGCGAAGGTGTCCCGCCAGAGCGAGAAGGCCCTCGAAGACGCCGATGTCGTGTTGTTCGTGGTCGACGCCTCGGTTGGATCGACCGCCGATGATCAACTGGTCGCCGATCTTGTGCGCCGAATCGATACCCCGCACTTTCTTGTGGCCAACAAGGTCGATAACGAGAGCCAGCAGCACCTGATCTGGGACCTGCTGTCGCTCGGTGTTGGCGACCCGATGCCGGTGAGCGCTCTCCACGGGGTCGGGACAGCCGACCTGCTCGATGAGCTGATTGCGGTGCTGCCTGAACCAGAGTTTGACGAAGAAGAAGACGACCCCGATCGAATCTTCGGCGTGTCGATCGTCGGTCGTCCAAACGTCGGCAAGTCGACCTTGTTCAACCGTCTGATCGGTGAAGACCGCGCGGTGGTCCATGACCGACCGGGCACCACCCGCGATTCGATCGACACGATCGTCGAAACCCAAGGTGGTCCGCTGCGCTTCATCGACACCGCCGGAATGCGTCGTAAGGCCAAGGTCGACGAAGAGACCGAGTACTACTCGCTGGTACGGGCTTTGCGCGCCGTCGACAAGAGCGACGTTGCGTTGCTGGTGATCGACGCCACGATCGGCGTGACGGCTCAGGACCAACGACTTGCCGAGCGTGTCGACGCCTCAGGGTGTCCCATCGTCGTCATCTTGAACAAGTGGGAGATGCTCGACGCTGAAGGCCGGGAATCGGCAATGACCGGCGTCGAACGCAAGCTCCACTTTCTCGGAGAGTCACCTATTCTCCGGGTCAGTGCTCTCACGGGCAAGAGCGTCAACAAGCTATGGCCAGCGCTGTCGGAGGCCATCGAGGCGTACTCAACCCGAATCCCGACCCGTAAGGTCAACCAGGTGATACGGGCCGCGCAGGCCGCTCAGGCGGCTCCCGAAGGGGGGCGTGTGCTCTATGCAACCCAGGGGGCGACCGATCCACCGACGTTCACGCTCTTTGCCAATAAGGAGCTACCACGGACGTATCTTCGGTACCTCGAACGGAGTCTGCGAGAAGCCTTTGAGATGGGGAACACCCCAATCAAACTGCGAGTCCGGCGCCGCTAAGGGCCCCGGTGGGGTACCCTTTTACCCATGAAAGAAGTGATCCTTATTGGGTTGGGCGTCATTTGTGTCGCCGCAGCGTTGGGTTGGGCGCGCTCAGCCCGTTACCGACGCCGCTTTCTCAACAACATCGGTACCGAAGAAGAGCGTCAGCAAGATCCGGCCTATTTGCTGGCTCAATCCGCTTTTCGCAAAGAGGTCCACTCCACGATTCTGTACTCGCTTCTTGCGATAGCTGCCTTTCTGTCGGCTGCGAGCAACAACCCCGATATCCCGATCGTCTTCGCTCTTGCAGCAATCCCAGCGCTCGTATCGGTCAACTGGTCACGCGGTGCGGTCCGCGAAGCTCGCCTCAGTCGCCAGCGCTTCTTCCTGGAGAAGCGAGCCGAGGAAGCACTCGAACAAGACGACTTTGCGCCGAAGGCATGGGCTGCCCGACTTGCCCCTGACTCGCTCCCCGACGTCACTGGTTTCGATGTCGGCCGGGCCTACGAAGCTGGTTCAGGGCTTATGGCCGGCGACTTCTTCGACGTCTACCGCGTCGGTCACAAGCGTCTGGCCGCAGTGATTGGCGACGTACGAGGCCATGGCATCGAGAGCTCGATTACCGCCTTCCAGGCCAAGTACCTATTGCGAGTGTTCCTGCGTCAGTTTCGTGACCCGGCTCAGGCACTCGAAGAACTCAACCAACAGATGTCTGAGATGGACCGCGGTGAAGAGTTCATCTCGATGATCGTCGTCGTATTCGATACCGAAGCCGGAACCATCCGTTATGCCTCTGCTGGCCACCCCGCTGGTTGGCTCTGGCACGCTCGTGAACTGCAACCGCTCCGCGCCACGGGTCCACTTCTCATGCTCGATCCTGGAGCATCGTATTTCAGCAAGGAAGTTCCGCTCCAGATCGACGATTTCGTCCTGCTATACACCGACGGACTGGCCGAGGCCCGCAGCAGCGACGAGCTATTCGGCGAAGAACGTATTGCGATGGCGATCCGACGCGATCCTGGTGCTCCACCGGAGATCATGACCAAAGCGTTGCTCGAAGAAGCACGTGACTTTGCTGACGGCCTCATCGACGATGACGTCGCCGTGCTCTGCGTTCGTCGCTCGTAGTAATAACTTCTGCAATCGTTGCTGGCCGTGTACCAGCCCTCATCGGCACGGTCCTAGAATGAAGCCATGCCTTGGTGCGATATGTGTTCTGTGTACCACGCACCAACAGCAGTTTTAGCGGGAACCTGCCCGAATTGTGGCAAATCGGTAGAGCGCGATGGCACTCATGGGGGCCTCGACGATAGGCCTTCGGACGAGGAACGCACCGTTGGCCAGTCGGCTCCGTGGCACTTCTGGATCGTCGTGGTCGCGCTCGTTGCCTACATTGGTTGGCGCATCATCGATGTGGCGATTCGGATCTTCTAACGCTGCCAGAACCACCACCTCCTGCGTTGGCCGTGGGCGACCGACCCACTACGCTCAAGGGCCGTACACGGGTTGTGGCGCAGCTTGGTTAGCGCGTCGGTCTGGGGGACCGAAGGTCGGGAGTTCAAATCTCCCCAACCCGACAATGCCTGTCGAGCCGAGCAGGAAGCGAGTTCGCTCACCTGCGGCTCGGCTTGGCTTTCTGTCCGGTTCACTGCTCTCTACACTCGGGCTATGGGCAATGTAATCGAGATCTCTGGGCGTGAGGTTGCAGTCACGAGTCTCGACAAGCCGTATTTCCCAAAGGTCGGGCTGACCAAGGGTGATGTGCTGGCGTACTTCGCGATGTTGTGCAGTGATGAGGTCGGGTCACCGATTCTGAACACGATCGGTGACCGTCCCGTCCTGTTGCAGCGTTATCCGAGCGGCGTTGGGGGCAACAACTTCTTTCAGAAGCGTATCCCCGACAGTGCCCCGGACTGGCTGCAAACCACGACGGTCGAAACCGTGAACGGCACGCCATCACGAGCTCTAGTCCTGGCCGACGGAGCGCATCTCATCTGGGCGGTCAACCAAGGTGCATTTACGCTGCACCCGTGGCCGTACCGGCTGACGGCAGCGCAGCGGATCAGCGAGGCGAACAGCGTTGCTCCCAAGCGCTTGGTGGACGAGCTCCGGATCGATCTCGACCCAGTTCCTGGCATTGGCTTCGAAGAGATTCGCACCGCGGCGAGGCTCGTGCGCGAGTGGTTCGAGAGCCGGGGGATCACCAGCTATCTAAAGACCAGCGGTAGTAAGGGCTTACACGTCTACGTTCCCCTCGATACGTCCAACGGTGGCCCCGAGTACGACAGCTACGACGTGCGTGGCGCCGCGGTCAGCGTTGCGCGCTCGTTAGCCGCAGAGTACCCCGAGCAGCTGACCGACAAGTGGTGGAAGGAAGAGCGCGGTCAGCGAGTCTTCATCGACTTCAACCAGAACGCTCCGCACAAGACCGTGTTTGGCGCCTGGTCGGTGCGCGCACGCGTCGGGGCTCAGGTCTCCACCCCGGTGCGCTGGGACGAGCTCGAGACGCTCGACCCGAATGCGCTGACGGTCATGACGACACGCGAACGGCTCGATCGTGGCGGCGATCCGTGGGGGGAGATGTACACAAACCCTCAGGACATTTCCGACTTAGTGACCAACTTCCGCGATGGGCTCGAAGTCATTGGCGACGCACCATGGCCTCCCGTCTACCCAAAGCAACCCTTCGAACCGCCACGGGTTGCCCCGAGCCGGGCCAAAGACACCGAGTAGCTAAGAGGGAATAGACCGTGTGGGCGGTTCTAGTTACCCGAGAGCGCAGGGTCCACACCAAGGCTGAGCTGGGGCAGCAGGAGCCGTGAGGCAGCCTCGCCGGCTTCTGAACCGCCGGGAGCGTTGACCTGGTTCGCAGCGCCGGTATCGGGGAGGGACAGGCCGAAGTTCCCAACCGAGCCGCTCGTCAGCGATGGTTCGACACAATTGTCGAAGCCGCCGGTGCCACTGCTAGAAGCATCGGTGAAGCGGCGGCCGAGCGATGTTCCTGCGTCTTCGGTGAACCACCAGCGAAGCACACCATCGACGATCGATTGTGCCTGTGCCTCCTGCACATCGGCACGACGCAGCAGCGCGGCTTCAGAGGGGTTGGAGAGGTACATGAACTCGGTGATTACCGAATCGATCTCGGGGGAGAACCGGTGGATACCGAACAGATCGAGGCCGCTGTCGTTGAGGCGCACTGAAGCGCCCTGGTTCACCGTCGATACCCAGTCGGCATCGAACTGCGAGGCAGCGGCGACCATCTCCTCGTAGAGGATGGCGGCGAGTCGTTGCGACTCTGGGCGAACCTCTGAATAGAAGATCTCCGTGCCGGGGATGCTCGATCGACGAACGGCGCCGCCGTTGTGGTGGACCGAGATGAAGACGTCTGGCGCAAGGGCCGAAGCAATGTCTGCGCGGGTCTGGATTGGCAGGCGATAGTCACCAGTGCGGGTGATCTGCGCAGAAATTCCGAGTTCTTCGAATTTGTCGATCACCAGATCGCTGATCACCAGATTCAGGTTCTTCTCCTGAAGGCTGCCGCTCACCGCTCCTGATTCGCTCCCCCCGTGTCCTGGATCGATGACGACCCGAGCCCGTTCGACGAACGTGCCACTGCTGAGGGCCTGGGTGTTTCCACAGGGCGTGGTCACTCGCCAGTTGTTCGTTCGTCCGCCGACGACTGGAACAACGACGCCGCTCGGGCTAACGACAACGCCTTGAGCGGTGGCTTCGAGGTTCGATTCGGCGCGATTTGGTGGCGTTGTTGTCGCCATGGTGCAATTCACTGTTCGGCCAGGGTTTGAGCGGTCAGCCAGCCGGAGGCAAACCTCGTGAACCCCCGCTGGAACCGTGACGGTCTCTTCGATCGGCACCGTGCGGCCAAATCCGCCTGGAGTCGCGGTCCGGCCTTCGCCGACGACTGCTCCATCGACGAGAATCTCGTAGCTGACCGCCTGGGCCGAGTCGGGATCAGCGGTCACCGCCGACACGGTGAGGGACTCGACACCGGGCTCGATGCCGGTGAAGAAGCCGCGAGGAGCTCCAGCCCACTGGGCGATCGCCGGGGCGAGACCGGGGGACTCTTCGTCGATCTGCGCGGATGCTGGACCCGCGTTTGCCGCGAAGAGAGCGCCAAACAGAAGCAATACGGCCGCCAGGTGTCGTCTTTGCATTTCGAGGAGTCTAGGAGCAGACATGGCATCCCCATCGGCGCGACCGGCATCGATCTGAGTCAAACGACCTATTCGTCTAGGTCATATGGCTCACCAATGACGCGTGCACATGATCGGCCTGCTCAAGCGGCTAGCGTTCGGCTCATGGTGCGAAAGAAGAACCGGAGCGAGTTCGATATCGCAACGAGTAGGTCTTCCAAGAAGCGGACTCTGACCGGCGAGTTCCTCGAAGGCACCGAGAGTGTTGTCGAGGACATCGAACCAACGGCGACGACTGCCTTTAGCGATGCATGGGCTGAGGCGCAGGCCCAGGGCGGCGGTGACGCCCTCGACGCTGCCATCGATGTGGGCCAGGACGATGATGCAGGCCGTGACCTCGATCGTCGGCGAACCGGCTCGATCTTCATTGTCGCCCTGCTGATCGGTGGGGCTGCGGCCATTGCCTACTTCGCGACGACGGCAGCTACCGCTCCAGACCCGAGTCTGGGCGTGCGAGCGTCGACCGACACAGACCGCAACCTGCTCGCTTCCCCGCTGGCCGAGCGCGAATACACCGAGCTCATCACGCCGGTGATCGTCACCGATGTGTATGCGCTCGATGAGACATTCATCAGCGATGCTGGCAGTGACGATTCAAGCGACGGTCTCGTGCCCGACGATGACGCCACCGCCGAGTTCGCTGTAGCCGCAGGAACCGTCTTTTGGGCTGGTCGAACCCACATTGCAGTAGTTTCGGACGATCCTTTCCTCGAGACTCAACAAACGTGCCTGATCACGTCGCTGGTCACCCCTGAACTTCAGGCGGTCGATGTGGCGAGCACCGGCGATTGCAGCGAGGAATTCGACGCGACCGGCGACCGATTGGCGTGTTCGGGCGCGACAGCGGTTCTGCTCGAGGTTTGGCCGCTCAACCCGGATTCGGTCACCATCCCACAGGTGGCCACAGGCGTAAGAACACGCATCGAGACAACCGCCGGTACCGATGTCTCATCGCAGCGAGGTTCGCTTGAGCTTGCCATCAGCGGCCCCGTCACACCCTTGCTGGCGAGCGCGACGACACTCAACGGAGCCCCCGGCGACACGGTCACGCTCGAACTCGGCAATCTCTCCGGCGCGTGCACGCTCGTCGATCGAAGCACCGTCGACGTGCGACTGCTCCCGGGTTGAGCAACTAGGCTGTGCCCGGTGTGCGGCCGCTTTGCTTCGACATCAACCTCTGACCAGCTCGCCGCGTACTTCGGCGCAGAAGCACCGATCGAATCCGATCTCGCCGCTGACTACAACGTCGCACCCACCCGTGACGTCCCGACCATTCGAGTTCGCGACGGCAAGCGTCATCTCGACTATCTGCGGTGGGGCCTGGTCCCTCGATGGGCCAAGGACCTCCGAATTGGTTCGAAGATGATCAATGCCAGGGGCGAGACGGTCGCAACGAAGAACTCGTTTCGTTCTGCGTTCTCTCGAAGACGTTGCATCGTGACCGCCGACGGCTTCTACGAATGGCAGAAGCTTGCAGGAGTTGACGGTGCCAAGCCGACCAAGCAACCGATGTTCATCCATCGCGCCGATGGCGACCCTTTGGCCTTCGCTGGGCTGCACGAACGTTGGACCGATGCCGAGGGGCTTCGCGAGATCCATACCTGCACGATCATCACCACCGAAGCCAACGACATGATGTCGCCGATTCACAACCGGATGCCGGTGTTGCTCGCTCCGCCAGATTGGGAGGAGTGGCTCGACCCCGACCAGCAAGACGCAGCTGAGTTGCAACGCCTGCTCGTGCCCGCTCCCGACTCGCTTCTCACCGCCTATGCCGTCTCCGATAGCGTCAACAGCGTGAAGAACAACGACCCGTCGCTTCTCGAGCCGGTCGCAGGCCTCTAGCACGATGACCACGACCTCTACGACCTCATCGACCTCGGCGCGAAACGCGACCAGCTTTGTGGAATCGGACCTGATTCGTTCGATGCGTAACTTCGGGCTCCGTTGGCAGGCCCGCCTCGAGGGCAGGGGACCCGACCGGGCTATCCCCTGGGCGATTGCGATCATCTTGTTCATCATCTTTGAAGGTTTGGCCCTAGCGCGCTTTCGTAGTCTCGAACTGGGTTCGGAACTCGCGTCCTGGATGCAAGGGATGTGGCTGGTCGGCGAAAATCAGGACCCTTTCGTCACGCTGACGGGGCGAAACCTTTTCGAAGGGCAGTTCTCGCTCATCATGTGGCCGATCGCTCAGGTCGGTACCGTCGTTCCCGCCGGACCTCTCCTGCTCACCCTGCAGGCAGCTGCATTAGCTATCGCTGTCGTACCGTTGTGGCGGATTTCTCGAGGAGTGCTCGACCATGGGGTCGAGAGCGCGCTCGTGCTCGCAACGGCGTACGGATTGCAACCGCAGCTCCACAACCTGAACCTCAGCGAGTTCCACCCCGAAGCACTGTCCGTACCCGCCTTCTTGTGGGCGTACTTGTTCAGCCAGGACAAACACTGGATTCGCTACGGGTTGATGGTGGCGTTTGCTCTATCGACTCGGTCCGACCTTGGACTCGTGGTCATTGGGCTCGGTGGGTTGCTGGCCATCGAGGGTCGTACACGGGCAGGTCGGGTCACCGCTGGTCTCGGAGCGCTGTGGGCGGCCCTTGCGTTGCTCGTGTTCAATGCGGATCTCGCCGGCGGCGAGTTTGCTTTCGAAGATGCCTTCGCCACCTACGGCGATGGCCCGGTCGCCATCCTGTGGGGCATGTTGACCAACCCGGTTCAGGTTCTGTCGGACTTCTTTGCCGAGGAGAACTTCACCAAGCTTTTGATCCTGTTTGCGCCGTGGCTCTTCCTTCCGGTCATCCGGCCTCGTTTTCAACTGCCGCTGGTGTTGTTTGGAGCGTTCAGCTTTCTCGCTGCGATTCCACAGGGTGAGTTTCTCAACGCACAGCAGGACGTCGCAGCGCTGGCGTTCCTTCCGATCGCGTCGGCTTTTGCCCTACGAGCAGTAGGACGGCCGTCGGTCCAGCGAGTATTCGTGAGCCTGCGACTGCTCGGTGGAGTGCTGGTCGCGAGCGGTGCGTTCTTTCTCTTTGCCTCAGGTAGCAGCCTGTACAACAACCCGTGGGACTGGGGGATCAGGACCACGAACGATCTCGATGTGATCGCTGCAGCCGAATTGGTGGAACCCGGGGACTCGGTTACTGCCATTGCACGTGCGCTCCCGCTGCTGACAGAACGAACTTCACTGCTCGAGTTCCCGCAAGGTCTCGACGTCTACAAGACCGGCGATCCGGCATTTCGTTCGGAAGTGTTGATTGTCGATGTGGCCGACGAGACCTGGACCGCAACGGGTTTCTTCGACTTCAACGCGGTCGTCGTTGCGCTCGACTACGAGGTCGAGGACCAGTTCGGCAGTGTGATTCTCTATCGACGAGAAATTGCAGAGTGACCAGCCGAGCTCAGCGCATCACGGAGCTGGGTGAGCTGATCGTCAAGCACTGACTGATCAGGGTTGGGGTTGGCCAGAGCAAAGTCGAGATCTGACATTGAGTTGATCGGGACGACATGCATATGTGCATGAGGAACTTCAAACCCTGCGATAACCATGCCGATTCGAGCGGGGGAGAAGACCTTCATCTGGGCTCGCCCTATGGCGTGGGCCACCTCGGTCATGTGAGAGGCGACTGCCGAGCCGAGGTCGGTCCACTGATCGGTCTCCTGTCGTGGGACTACTAGGACGTGACCAGGAGCGAGCGGGCGGACATCGAGAAAGGCAACACATTCCTCGTCCTCCCAGATCATCCGCGAAGGAATGTCGCCATCGATAATGCGTGAGAAAATTGACGCCATGCAGTCAGGTTAAGGCCGAAATGTCAGCGCTTCTACCACAGCAGCACGTGGCGCTACGCTGGCGGTGATGTTTCAAAAGTTGATAGACGGGAACAGTGCCGGCGAGCCTGTCGAATGGCGTCCGTTTACCGTGCCGAATGCGTTCTCATTCGTTCGGCTTTTGTGCGTACCTGTCTTTGTCTGGATCCTGTTTGGTCTCGACGACCGGGCGGGTGCTGCGATCTTGCTGGCGGTTCTTGGATCGACCGACTGGGTCGATGGTTGGTTTGCTCGGAAATTTAATCAGGTCAGCGAGCTAGGCAAGCTGCTCGATCCGACCGCGGACCGTCTCCTGATGCTCACCGCGATCATCTCGACTTGGATCGATGGCTCCGTGCCGTGGGTCTTTGCGTTGCTCACGCTTCTGCGTGAGGGCCTTGTCACACTCGTCGCGGTCGGTCTCGGCGTGGTGGGTGTCGAACGGTTCGACGTGACCTGGTGGGGCAAGACAGCCACATTCTTTCTTCTCTTTGCCTACCCGCTCCTGCTCGGTGGAGCGTCCGACGTGCAGGGCGCGGAGGTTCTGCGCATCCTCGGCTGGGTCGTTGGCATCCCGGGGCTCGCGATCTCGTGGTACTCAGCCTTTGAGTACGGCCCGATCGCTCGGAAGGCGCTGCGCCAACTCGCCGATTCGAAAGACTGATTCCGATCGGTCGGTCTAGGCCTTGTCAGCGTGGGTGACTACACTTCGCGATTGTTGACTATGCCGCTTTGGAAGTGACCATGGAACGTATATGTCCATCATGCACGCACAAGAATGACTTTGGCGCGAACTTCTGCTCATCTTGCGGCGAGCGTATTGGCGGCGGACCTGATGCCAAGACCGAAGCCCTATCCGTCGTCGAGGTAGCCGACGAAGCCGAAACGATTTCGCACCAGGCCGACCGCGAAGGCTTCGACGAAAGCGTCGGGCTTCTCGTCGTCGATGAAGGACCCAAAAGCGGGTCTCGTTATGCGCTTGATTCCGATGTGATCACCGCTGGGCGTCACCCCGAAAGCGATATCTTCCTCGACGATGTGACAGTGTCTCGTCGTCACGTCGAGATTTCCCACGATGGCGCCAGGTATCGCGCTCGGGATGTGGGCTCGCTAAACGGCACCTACATCAACAAAGAACTTGTCGACGACGAGGAACTCGTCGATGGCGACGAGTTGCAAATCGGGCGGTTCAAGCTCATCTTCTTTCACGGAACCGGGCAGAGCGACCAGTAGGGATCGACAAGGACCGATAGGCTCGATATGACGGGACCACGAGCGCACAGGAGCAGTCGATGAAGGCCATGGAGCTTGTTGGGGTTCGAGTAGAGCTGCCCAGCAACACGCCGATCGTGTTGCTACGAGCGCTCGACGACGATGGCGAATCCAACGACGCTGAACTCATGCTGCCGATCTTCATCGGTGGACCTGAGGCAACGGCTATTGCACTGGCCCACGAAGGGGTTGAACCTCCCCGGCCAATGACCCACGATCTGTTCGCCCAAGCACTCGAAGCCATGAACGTTCAGGTCGAGCGAGTAGTCATTACCGAACTCCGTGAGCGCACGTTCTTTGCCGAGCTGCACATGCGTGCGCCCGGCGAGGCAAAGGTCATGTCCGCCCGACCATCCGATGCCATCGCACTCGCCGTTCGTCTCGGAGCTCCAATCTTTGCCGAGGACGAGCTCCTCGCCGAGGTCGGGTACAGCGACACCCCCGATGTGCCCGAGGAAGAGGCAGAAGTCGTCGAAGACTTCAAGGATTTCCTCGATTCGGTCAACCCGGAAGACTTCGCGTAGTCGCGCGGTCCGCGCGAAGAAGTTCGCTGAGGGTGATTGACCGCACCTTGACGATTCTCTAGGGTTACGTCATCGTAATTTCACCGAGGTAGTCAGGTCGAGGGGCAACAGTATGAGCAACCGGGTAGATGAGCAGGTCGGATACAGCGGAAAGAAGACTGCGGAGATCGTGGGTATCACGTATCGGCAGCTCGACTACTGGGCTCGAACGGACCTGATCCGACCTTCGCTCACCGATGCTGCCGGCAGTGGTTCGCGTCGCCTGTACAGCTACCGCAACCTGCTCGAACTCAAGGTCGTCAAGAACCTCCTCGATTCAGGGATTCGTCTCGAGCAGGTCCGCGAAGTGTTCGCGTACCTTCAAGATGAACTGGGTGAGGATGTCGCCACTGCGAACCTCGTCGTCAATGGCAACCAACCAACCCTGGTTCGTAGCGGAGAAGAGGTCATCGACCTGCTCGCCAATGGTCAGGGCGTACTGAACATTCTGCCGCTCAGCGGTGTGGTAGATGAGCTCGATGAGAAGATCATCGAACTCTTTCCGTCTGCGGATCGCTCCGTCGACACAGGTGATACAGCGCTTGCGCAGTAGTCGGTGCACTCTGAGGCTGTGTCTCGCGGGCGGAGCGCTGATCTTGGCTGCCTGCAGCTCGGGATCGAGCAATGTTGCGCTCGACGCTCAAGGTGAATCTGACTCAGACACCACGGTTGAAGCCACCTCGACCACCGTCGAGGTGGGCTCTGAATCGTCCGATTCGTCGACCTCGGTGGCCGCGTCGAGCGAGACATCGACGACGCAACAAGATGTTGCCGAGACGACCTCGACATCTGAGGTGGAGCACTCCGACACGACGTCGGTGCCGACTAGCGAAGATGCCGCGCAAACCGACGCTCCTGTGGCCGCGGAACCCGCTCCGGTAGAGGGCGGTGCCGATTCCGCGCCAGCGAGCTCGACCCCAACAACCACGTCGTCGAGTTCGTCGACCACAAGCTCCACAACCACGTCGACGACCACAACAGCCGCTGTTGCGTCCACTCCGACCGGTCCGCAGTTTTCGGCCGCGATCTTCCGCATCTCGGGACCGATCGCTGAGCGAATGGTTCACTCCTGGCGCGAAGGTTGTCCGGTCGGGTTGGATGAGCTCAGAATTATCACGCTGAACTACTGGAACTTTAACGGTTCGATCAGCGCAGGCGAGCTGGTTGTTCACGAAGATCACGCCGACGACATGGTGCAGGTCTTCTCACGGCTGTTCGATGCTCAGTTCCCGATCGAACGTATGGAACTTGTCGATGCCTTTGCCGGCGACGACGATTTGTCGATGGCCGCTAACAACACCTCGGCGTTCAACTGTCGCGAGATTGCGGCAAGACCCGGCGTGTGGTCGAACCACGCATTTGGTGCAGCGGTCGACATCAACCCGCTACAAAACCCGTTCGTCACCGATTCAGGGGTGTTTCCTCCCGGCGGCGCAGCGTTTGTCGACCGCTCGGTGCAGGTGACTGGCGGCATCTACCCAGGTGACGCCGTTACAGCTGCCTTCGCTGAGATTGGCTGGGGCTGGGGCGGCGACTGGAACACGGTCAAGGACTGGCAACACTTCTCCGCCAATGGCAGATAGCCCTCGCGGCAGGCGTGGGGCTATTGCCGCTCAAGTACTCGTGTTACAAAATCGTGTGTTTGAGCTGACGGAGTTCATGATCGGCCAACACCAGCGCGGTCATAGCGTCGACCATCGGCACCGCACGAGGTAGCACACACGGGTCGTGGCGTCCTTTGGCTGCCAACGTGGTCGCATCACCGTCGACGGTGACGGTGTTCTGCTCTGAAGAGATCGTGGCTGTTGGCTTGAAAACTGTACGCATCAACAGTGGTTGTCCGTTGCTGATGCCTCCCTGGACTCCTCCAGAGTTGTTGCTCGACGTAATAGGGCTGCCATCGGGGCCGGGAACAAAAGGATCGTTGTGTGTGAGCCCGGTCATCTGCGTAGCCGCAAAGCCACTGCCGATGTCGAAGCCCTTGGTAGCGGGCAGCGACAACATGGCCTTAGCTAAGTCGGCTTCAAGGCGGTCGAACACGGGCTCGCCGAGGCCGGCGGTGACATTGCGCACAACCGTACGGACGATACCGCCGAGCGAGTCTCCGTCCTTGCGGGCCTGTTCGATTGCTGTCGTCATGGTGATCGCGGCAGCCGGGTCAGCACATCTCGTCGGGTCAGCTTCAACGTCCGCTCGGGTGACAGAAGCATCGTCGACAGATGCACGCACATCGTGGACTTGGTCGACCCACGAGATGATCTCTGCGCCCTCTACGCCGCGTCGGTCGGCCAGCGCATCCAAAAGTTGCATAGCGACTGCGCCCGCCGCGACGCGCCCGATCGTCTCGCGTGCGCTCGAACGGCCTCCGCCCTCGATCGTGCGGTTCCCGTATTTCGCGTCGTAGGTAAAATCAGCATGAGATGGCCGGTACAGCGCGCGCATGTGGTCATAGGCACCCGGGCGAGCATCGCCATTGCGAACGAGCATCGCAAGCGGAGCTCCCGTGGACGCGCCTTGAGCGACGCCCGAGAGAATCTCGACGGCGTCGCCTTCTTGGCGTTGTGTGGTTAACCGGCTCTGTCCGGGACGGCGACGATCGAGCTCGTTCTGGATGTGATCAACGTCGATGGGGAGCCGGGCTGGGAGACCATCGATGACGACGCCGACGCCTCCGCCGTGGCTCTCGCCAAAGGTCGAGATCCGAAAAGTATGACCGAAGTGATTACCCACGATCGTCAGGATATCCAGCCGGAGACCTGCTGCTGGTCGACCGTGCTGAGGATAGGGCTGCTAGGCAGCGCCGCGTTCGCTAGCGAGCGCCGACATTGCCGCGCTTCGCATGTCCTCGGTAACGACTGGAGCATCGCGCTCTTCGGGGACATGGTGAGCCGGCGCTGGTTCGGCAACTTCGGCCGCAGCAGCTTGCGAAAGACTCTCGAGAATGTGCGACAGAAGCTGTACCAGCGTGTCGAGAGCATCGTCAGGCGTCCGGGCGTCGGTGCGGATGATCGGAACGTTCGGATCGAGGTCGAGCGCTTCTCGGATGTCCTCAGTGTCGTGCTCAGGAGCACCATCGAACTGGTTGAGTCCAATGATGAACGGTACGTTGCGAGACTCGAAGAAGTCGATTGCGTTGAAGCATTCATCGAGACGACGAGTGTCGACCAGAATCAATGCGCCGAGCGCACCTGCGGTGATGTCGTTCCACATGAAGCCAAAGCGGTCCTGGCCTGGAGTGCCAAAGACGTACAGCACAAGGCCTTCGTCGACGGTGATCTTGCCAAAGTCCATGGCGACGGTGGTGCTGGTCTTCGTCTGAACGAACGAAGCGTCGTCGACGCCGCTCGCAGCACTAGTCATCTTGGCCTCGGTGCGAAGCGGGGCAATCTCAGACACAGCGCTGACGAACGTGGTCTTGCCGACGCCAAAGCCTCCCGAGATAACGACCTTCGCCGATACCGGGCGTGGTTGGTTAACGCTTTCGGATGCCATCGAGCAGTCTCCTTACAATTGCAATGTCGTCAGAGCGTGTGGTTTCGAGGAGCTCAAGGGTTCCCGCACCCCAGAGATCAGCGACGAGGACTCGCGCCACGCCCAGGGGCAGCGAGCACTTTGCGGAAATCTCCGCAATTGAGTTGGGTTCAGTACAGAGTTCGTAGATTCGTGCCAGGTCTACGTCACGCGGCATTTCGCTTCCAGCGGTGACGGCGACCATTGCCTCAACGGCGATGTCACCCGCATCACTGCGCGTGCGTCCACCGGTGAGCAAGTAGGAACGAACAAACGATCCTGACTCTTCACTGTCGACTTGGCTCATGGTCACAAACTCCGGAGGTTAGACCGTAAGAACGTTCTTGAGTTCGCCAATGAGTTCTGGCGAGAGTGCAGATCCTGCGCGTTCGGCCAGAAGCGTCATCTCGTATGCGACCTGGGCAATGTCGGCGCCGGACTGGCACAGAACAGCGAGTGAGGCCCCGTAGCCCATCGACATGACGAACAGGTTGCCCTGCGTCATTTCGACGACCACCTGATCGACCTCGCCACACTCGAGGCACACCGCTGCACCATTGGTGAGGCTGGTGAGGCCAGCTGCAATAGCTGCGAACTGGTCGACACCGCTGGAGTCGATCCCGGCGGACGATGCGAGGAGCAGGCCGTCGGCCGACACTGCTACTGCTTCGCGAACGCCTGCGGTCTCCTCGGCGAAGCGAGAGAGCAACCACGCAAAGTTCTGGGCTTCAGTTGATACTGTCATTTATGCACTCCCTGGTCGTGCGTCTTCGGTGTCTTGCTTGTGTGCTTGATGACCCATCGGCACCTGATCGGTGGTTCCTGAGTCATTGTCAGCAATCTCTGCGCCTCCAGCGGCGCCGACGCTGACTGCGGCTGCGACCACTGGGGTCGGCATTTCTGCGCCGCTATCGCTGTTGTTGCGTCCCCGCGCCACTGCGGACCGGTAGCTCATCAGCGAGTTCTTCACTTCGTCTGCGCTGCGTGTTCGGGCAGGCGCAGCTTCACGATCGACGGCCGGTTGCGGGATCGCCGAGGCCGACTTTGCGCCTCGCTTTGGGAATCCGGCTGCGGTCGTTGGACCTGCGGGTTCAGCCGCGGGTGCCGGCGCTGTTGCTGCCTCGGTGGCTGGAGCTGCTGCCTCCTGGGCCGCAGCCGCTTTGGCCTCAGCCTTCGCGGCATTGACCAATGCAACGGCCGATACCTTTGGATCACGTTTGATCGGCGCCTTTGCTGCTGCTTCGGCGACCGCTGGGGTGTCGGAGACGAACTTGTCTGGTTCGGTCTTG
>CAZSYL010000012.1:18128-29401 GCA_964610745.1 uncultured Acidimicrobiales bacterium | reverse complement strand
GGTTCGGTCTTGATGCTGGTTGCGCCCTTGGAGCGCTTGGGGAACCCTGCATCGGTGGTTGTCTCTTCTGGAGTGGCGGCTGCAGCAGGTGCTGCTTCGGCGACCGCTGGGGTGTCGGAGACGAACTTGTCCGGTTCGGTCTTGACGCTGGTTGCGCCCTTGGAGCGCTTGGGGAAGCCCGCATTGGTGGTCTCGGGTGCTGCGGTTTCTGCGGTGACCGGTTGTGGGGCATCGATTTCCGGGGCGTCGATCTCCGGCGCCGATTCAGGTTCGGCTGGTGGGGTGCCCTCACCTGAATCAAACACGTGTGCGTTCGAGTCGGCACTGGCCTGCGTGGCATCGACCTGGTCGGTACGACGGGCGACAGCTTCAGAGGCCTTCTCATCGGTTTGGACCTCGCTCGCCACGTCATGGCTGAGAAGAGCGTTCGGTAGGTCGATGAATGCAATCGTGCCGCGGCGATGGCCCTCGCCGGTCGGGTCTGCGCTCGACAAGCGAACGGTGACACCCATCTCTTGGGCGAGACGGCCGACCACGAATAGCCCAAGGTATGCCGACGGGGCATCCGCGAAGTCAACCGGGTTCTGTAGACGGTCGTTCACCTGAGCAAGCGACGCCTCGTCCATGCCGATTCCCTGATCGACGATGGCCATGCGGTAGTGGGTCTCTGTTTGCTGTCCAAATACTTCAATGGGAGTCGTTGGAGGCGAGAAACTTCCCGCGTTCTCCAACAGCTCGGCAAAGAGGTGCGAGAGGTCGGTTGCGAGGTTGCCTGAAACGGTTGCTTCATCGATGTCGCCGAGGCGGACACGGCGATAGTCGGCAATCTCAGATGCGGCTGCACGGAGCACGTCACGGACGGCGATTGGCTTGCCCCAACGTCGGGGGGTCTGCTCACCGGCGAGAACGAGGAGGTTCTCTGCGTTACGACGCATACGAGTCGCAAGGTGATCGAGGCGGAAGAGGTTCTCCAGCGCGTCTGCGTCACGTTCCTGCTGCTCGAGTTCTTCGATGAACTCGAGCTGACGGTTGAGGAGGTTCTGGTTACGACGTCCGAGACTGACGAAGGTGCGGGCCACGTTTTGGCGACGCAGCTGCGCCTGGCCAGCAGCGAGGTCTACAGCTGCGGTCTGCATGGTGTTCAGAGATGCGGCAAGAATCGACATCTCATCATTAGTCTCCACCTCGAAGTCGTCGAGCTCAGGAAGTTCGTCGGAGGTACGAGCCGCTTCAACGACCTTCGGGATACCGATGTCAGCTGCGGCCTGTGCCTGCTTGGACAGCTGCTCGACCGGCTTGGTGATTCCACCTGCCATAACTCGCATAGCCAAGAACGCTGCGACCATCGTGACCAGAAGGATGAGGCCGATTCCGATCGAGATGAGCTGCTGCTGACGATCGACGTCAGCGACCACGTCACGGAAGCTCAGAAGCGAGGTACTGATCGAGTCCAATGGCTCGTTCGCCTGGACAATCCAGTCGAGGTCGGTAAAGGGGAAGTCGAGTGGGTTGCTAGTGGCGAGTGCAGACGTGTTCGACGTAACCCCCTGGGCTCCGCCGGTGAAGCCGTCGTCCATTGCATCCATGGCCACACTGGTTTGGCCGGCATCGAAGGCCTCTGGGTTGAACAGGATGTTTGGATCGTGCTCGAGAAGGGTGTCAGCAAGCGTGACATTCGCAGCATTGTCGATGACCACGAAGTCGAACGACTCTTCGGCTGAAATACGATCGAGCTCTCGTTGAAGGTTGCTGAAGGGGATGCGCACACGAACGAGCGAGCCATCGTCGAGGGTTCGTGTGAACTGCAGCGACGGAAGGTGTTCGGCATCGTTGGCCACCGGCAGGAACGATTGTTGGATGGTTAGCCATTCCGCATCGGCGTAGCTGTCCAGTGTGGTTTCTGGATGAGAGCTATCGATCACCGAACCATCTGAATTGACATACACGACCTGAATATCGGTCTGGGTCGCCAGGCCGAACGTTGCGCTATCGCTGGCGGGAAGTGTGAACGAAGCGATCGAGCGGGCGGTGATGGCCGCTTCAATTTCGCTTGATTCGATGGTCTGCACACGAGCAAACCACTCGATGAGGAAGGTGTTGACAACATCTGCGCCGGTATCGGAAGCAACGCCCATGGTCTCGGCGAGGTTGGCGTTGTGCTCGATGAGAATGTCATCGGTCGTATCGACAGCATCGGTCGTGCGCTGACCGAGCAGATCAAGGCCCAAGAACGCCACGAGACCGAGAATGATCATAGGAATGATCAGAATCGGAAGGATGTTCGTCATGAACCGCCGACGAATCGTCGTGAACTTCGTTGCCTGACTCACGAGGGTTTCACCCACGTCGGCCTGGTCGTGCGACACGAAGCCCTTGCTCTGGCCTACCTGTTCGAGGAAACGCCTGTCGGCGCCGGACAGCTTGGATGTGTCCACTTCCGTCTCTGTTTGCAGATCATTCGGATCGGCCATGGTTGGCGGCTCCCGGTTGTTTCGAGTGTCTTGACCTATGACACGTCGGACAATCGAGGGGGTGTCCTATAGGACTTTTGTCCCTGAACGGGTCCAAATGAACCGGTTTTCCACCAATGCGCGGCGATAACAGGTCAAAAGACCTAGGTTCACCCTGCCGTTCTTGCGGGAATTACCCCAGATTTAGAGATTGAGCAGCGCCTGCTCGACAACTTCGGTGAGTGCTGGGTGAATGTAGATCTGGTCGCGCGCCATCTGATCGACGGTGGTGCCGAACGCCATGCCTTGAATGAGTTGTTGAATCAACGTCGATGCCTGTGGACCGATGATGTGTGCTCCGAGGAGCAATCGCGTATCGGCATCTGCGATGAGTTTGCACACGCTCGTCGTGTCCTCCATGGCCCAGCCATAGGCCGCACCGCCGTACTCGTGCACGGTCGTCACGATGTTCAGCCCGGCCTCGACCGCCTGCGGTTCGGTCAGGCCTACCGATGCAACCTGTGGGTAGCCAAACACGGCGTGGGGTGAACAGTTCCGGTCGATCGCACGCAGATCATCCGGGTTGACCATGTTATGAGCCACGGCGCGTGCATCGATGTTGGCGAGGTGCTTGAGCTGATGAGGGTTCGTGATGTCGCCGAGCGCCCAGATGTCGGGGTGAGCGGTTTGGAGGTACTCATCGGTGATGACATAACCCCGGTCGTCGAGTTCGACGCCGGTGGCGGTGACGTTGAGTTCTTCGCCATTGGGAATGCGGCCAGTGGCCACGAGGAACGCGTCGCCGGTGATCACCTCGGGGCCGTTGCCCTGATCGATCGTAATCGAGATGTCTTTCCCATCCTGAGACAACGAGACGAGCTGTGCGTTCAGACGCACGTCAAAGCGTTTTGAGTATTCCTCGGTGAATCGGCTCGAGATGTCGGGATCTTCAAAGCGAATCAACTGCGCGCTTCGATTGAGGATCGTCAACTTGCTGCCCAACGAGCCAAAGACGTTTCCGAGCTCGGCGCCGATGTAACCGCCGCCGAGCACGATCAGGTGTTCTGGGAGCTCGTCGACTCGCATGATCGTGTCGGAGGTATGGTAATCGACCCCCGAATCGAGGATCATCTGGGGCACCGAGACCCGGGCGCCAGCGGCGAGCACGACACGATCGGCGGTGACGACCTCGGTCGATCCGTCGTTCATTGCGACCTCGACCTCTTTGTCTCCGGTGAACCGGGCTGAGCCCTTGTACACCGTGACGTTCTCTTGCTCGTCGGCGCGGTATCGCTCGCCGCCTTCTGCGATTGGATCGATGCGTCCGAAGACCCGATCTCGAATGGCGGGCCAGTCGACACCGTCGAAGCTGGTGTGTACACCAAGGCGTGGACCATCGACCTGTGCGTGGTGCGCCATCTCGGCTGCGTACACGAACATCTTCGAAGGGATGCATCCAACGTTGAGGCAGGTACCCCCAAAGAGGCCTCGCTCAACGATCGCGACGGAGGTTTTTTCAAAGTCGGAGGTGAGGATCGAGTTTCCCGAGCCGGTACCGATGATGAGCAGTTCAAAATGTGTCATGTCTGGTGTCTTCAGTTCTGTGGGTTGTTGCGAAGGTTTGGGTTTGATTAACGCAGTCGTTTGATGAGAGCAGAGGTGTCGCTACGGGCATCACCGGAGTCGGCGAGTTCCCGGTAGTAGTCAGCAACCTGGCTCGCGATCGGGGTTGGGGCGCCGAGGCGTTCGGCCTCTCGAAGCGCTATGCCGAGATCCTTGATCATCCATTCAACAGCGAATCCGAAGTCGAACTTGTCGTCGACCATCGTCTGGCCTCGGTTGGACATCTGCCATGACCCAGCAGCACCGTCGGAGATCGTGGCGAGAACCTTCTCCATATCGAGACCTGAGACAATTCCGAGGTTGAGGGCTTCGGAGAGGCCTTGAACGAGACCGGCGATGGCGAGCTGGTTGACCATCTTTGTGCGCTGGCCGCTGCCCGTGGGTCCGATCAATGTCATGGTCTTTGCATAGGCATCCATGACGGGCGCTGCACTAGCGAATGTTTCGTCGTCGCCCCCACACATGATGGTGAGGACCCCGTTGACGGCTCCTGCCTCGCCTCCAGAAACCGGGGCGTCGAGGCTACCAATGCCAACAGCGCCAGCAGCCTCGGCAAGTTCTTCGGCGATTCCTGCAGACGCTGTCGTGTGATCGATCAGGATCGCGCCTTCGCCAAGTCCGGCGATTGCGCCATCAGCTCCGAGGGCGACCGCCCGGACGCTGTCGTCGTTCCCGACGATCAGGATGCCGACATCTGCGCCTACGCAGGCTTCACGAGGTGTTGCAGCAAGTCTGGCTGCCGGGTTCTCTCTGCAGAATTGTTCGGCGACTTCGGTAGTCCGGTTGAAGACCGAAACATCGTGACCTGCTCGAAGAAGATTGGCTGCCATTGGGTATCCCATGGCGCCCAGTCCGATAAATCCAACGGTGCTCATCGACTCAACCTAACCCTAAAATGTCGGGGATTTGTTCCCATCCGCCAGCTTCATTCGGCGGGATCGTGGCATCGGCCAAAGCAACGATCTCCGGCGGCGCATTGTCCGGCACGATGGCGATCTTGGCAGCCTCGAGCATCTCGATATCGTTGTGGCCATCACCGACGACGGCGAGTCGTGATGGGTCGACGTTTGAGTGTGCAGCCCATTGCTCAATCCCGACCTGTTTATGGATGCCATGTGGCTGGACCATGAGTCCATGGCCTCCCTCGATTAAGGAAACCCCGATGACTGCGGTGGCCAGCGAACGATCGTTTACGGCGGCACAGATCGGTTCGAGCTTGTCATACGGGTACCCGAAAGCCCCGAATCCAATCACGGCAGAGTCGGCCATGGTCTCGTCGACACTCTCCACTCGTCGGTAACCGGCGGTCGTCGCTAGGTAGTCCTCGCTCGCCGCGCTGCCCGGACCGATCAACATGTCGTGTTCTGGATGGTCGACGTACACGACAGGTTCGAGGTTCGCTGCTCGAAACTCCTCCAGCACCATGAGGGCGTTCGCGGTCTCAATGCTCTTCGCGGCGATCGATGTTCCATCGAGGGCCGCACGAACGATCGCACCGTTCATGAGGATTGCTGGTCTGCTGCCAAGCCCGTAACGGGCAAGCCCGTGGTGAGCTCCTCGGGCTCGTCGGCCTGTTGCGATCACAAAGGGAAGTCCGTGCTGATCGAGCTGGGTAACGGTCTCCATGCTGTTTGGATGGATCTCCGAGGAGGGTGACCAGAAGGTCCCATCCAGGTCGGTAATCAGCGCATCAACTTCCATGGTGCTCAACCGTATCTGTCCCGACCAATAGAACACGGCGAACGATGATTCGACCGAATGACGCGTCTCGCAGAGCTTCGCAGAGTATTGAATGGGGTATGGATCTTTCTCTTGTGATCATGGCTGCCGGGCTGGGAAGTCGGTTCGGTGGCACCAAGCAGCTCGTTGAAGTCGGCCCGAATGGCGAGGCGTTTCTTGATTTCGCTATTAAGGACGGACGCGCTGCTGGGTGCAATCAGGTAGTGCTGATCATCCGGACCGATATCGAAGCCGACGTCAAGGCCCACCTCGAGCGTCAGTACGGTTCACTCGATGGCTTCGCCTTCGTGCGCCAAGATGAGTTCGGTCCTCAGCGCGATAAGCCATGGGGCACGGCTCATGCTGTCCTGAGCACCGCGGACTCGGTGAGTGGGTCGTTTATCGTCGTCAACGCAGACGACTACTACGGTCAGTCATCGTTTGAGCTCGCCGCCGACGCTCTCGACGGTGCCGATGACAAGACTGCAGCCTTGGTGGCATTCCAGCTCGCGAAGACGCTGCCGACCGAGGGTGCAGTGTCCCGCGGCGTCTGTGCGGTGAGTGACGGCACGCTCGACTCGATCACCGAAACTCATGGCATTGCCCGCGCCTCCGACGGTGTCATTCGTTCCGAGGACCCATTGGGTGAACTCGCAGACGACGCCATGGTCTCGATGAACATGTTTGCCTTTCCGAACTCCCTCTTTGGGCATCTGGAAAGCCAGTGGGACGAGTTCTACGCCGAGTTCGGTAGTGAGGCGAAGACCGAGTACCTGTTGCCGGACGTCGTCGACCGTCTTCGCTCCGAGGGGGAACTGTCGGTGAAGGTACCCGTGTCAGGCGAGGAGTGGATTGGTGTCACCAACCCAAACGACCTGGACCCGGCCCGAGCGAAGCTCGCGCACCGCTAGGCGTCATCGCCTGAGCGGTGACGATCGATTCGATCGGATCCGGCATCCACTCCCGGGAGCTGCGGTTGCATTGCCCCCAGTCGATCCGCGGCCATGGTCATAATCAGATCCTCGAGTTCGACCCAGTTTTTGACACGCGGCCCGTCAAGATCTCGGTTGTATGGCTGATCAAAGGTGATCGCGTTGAATCCGGCCGCGCGTAGCTGCACGATGTTGTGCGGCCCATCGTCGATGTATGCGTCGGCTCCGACGTCGGGCTTGTTACCGAGGAAACAGATATCTCGATATGGGATTCGGTGCTCGTCGAGCCATCCAACGGTATCTGCGACCGCGGATGCGTGACCCCAGTTCACATACAACCGGTGCGTGATGACGCGGATGTGAATGCCGGCATCGGACAGGCGCCAGAGTGCATCGGTGACCCCTTCGATCGCCGGCATGGTTGCGAAGATACGATCTTCGGAAACGGCAAGGGCGTGGAGGCGCTCGAAACCGCCCGCTCGCTCGAGGTCCCACTCGCGAAAGTCCCACGACCGCTCGAGGGGTAGGTCGTCTTCGCGAACTCCAAGTTCCCGTGCTGCCACCGTCCTGAACGCTGGCGTATAGTCGCCGCAGACTCCATCGAGGTCAACTCCGAATACAAAAGGCTCCATTGCGGGAGACGGTAGCCGGACTCACGCGAAAGTTAGGTGAAATCATGGCGAAATCGAAGGTTGTAGATCCCACCGCACCGCCGAGCATGGTGAAGGACGTTCTTGCAAAGAAGAAGGAACATCGCCTCAACATCATCGCTGCAGGTGTTGCGTTGTTCGCCTTCATCGCGATCATCCCGGCGTTGGCCGCGACCGTCGCGATCACGTCGTTGGTCGCAGATCCTCAGATCCTGATCGATGAGGCGACATCTGCACTCGAAGCTGCTCCAGAGGAGACGAAGAACTTCCTCCTCGCTCAGCTTGAGAACATCATTGACGATGACGGTGCTGCTGGTGTCGCCGCGGTCATTGGTGTCGCTGCAGCCGTGTGGAGCGCTTCGGGAGCGCTCGGGCACTTTATGGAAGGTCTCAACCTCGTTTTCGGCCGGACAGAATCGCGTTCGTTCGTCGTCAAGAAGCTAACCGCTGTTGCTCTGATGCTCGGGGCGATCGTGCTGCTAGCCGCCACGGTGTTCGCCATGTCTGTCGTGCCTGCTCTGGTCAGCAGCCTCGTCGACAGCGATGGCGTCAGTGCTCTTATCAACATCGGCCGATTTCCCGTGCTTCTGCTCGTATTGATCGCAGGGATGTCGACGCTGTTTCGATTCGGGCCAGCTCCCGATTCGAACCGGACGAATGAACTCGTCCCCGGCGGGCGGAATCCGATCATCACGGCGGGCGGCGCTGCCGCTGCGGTCCTGTTGCTCGTGATTTCGGCGCTATTTGGTTGGTTCTCGGCGAACTTTGGAAGCTTCGGCGAAACCTATGGGACCCTCGCCACGATCATCGTGGTGCTGCTGTGGTTGCAATACATGGCGCTCGGCGTTTTCATCGGTGCAGAGGTTGATGCGCACCTGCGCCGCAAGAGAGTGTTCGATGCCCGTGTTAACGCAGGGCTCCCTGCAGTTCGTCCTGAGGTTGCCACCGAGGCCGCTGCGTAGAGCTTCGTCGACACGCTCGCATCGTCACACTCATTCGAGGAGCAGCGTGTGCCGTCTTTGGCACCGCGTGTTCCCAGTGATGCTGTGTGGCCCCACCCATGACGAGCAGATCGCCGGACCCTAGACGGACGCCATGACTAGGCCCACCGCTTTGCGGGCGCATCCGGAAGGTTCTCGGGCCTCCCAGGCTCACTATGGCGACCAGCGGGTCGATCTCCGTGCGTCCAATGCGGTCGGCGTGCCACGCGACACTGTCCTCGCCCGTTTCGTAGTGGTTGCAGTGCAGGCCCATGAACGGCTGGTCGTAGTGGGTGGACAGCGCAGTACGGATTGTTTCGATAACCGTGGGCAGCGTCTTGCCAGCCTTCGGTTCAGTTCCAGTTCGCCGCGGCTCATCATGGTACTGCCCGTACATCAAACGTTTGCCGCGAAACCAGTCCATCTTGGTCTCGAGATCGATCAAGAGCTGATCTGCACCTTCGAGGAAGCCGGTCGCGTGGTCGATCCAGCAGCAAGGATCGAGAATGGTGCGTCGAATCGAGAAATTGGAGGCGACGCGGGGTTCGCCGTAGCCGAAAAGAGTCAGGGGAAGCGCACTCATGACTTCACCATAGCACGCTCTGCGAACGTGTGTTCGACGTCGAAGCGGGTTTAGCCGACGAGAGAAAAGGTGAGGCCGGCGAATGCCTCGAGCTGATCGACCAGCGGTTGGCCGAGCGCCGTCGACGGAGTCCAAAAGCCGCCCGGCGTGTCTGCAGGATCTCGTTGCAGGAGACAATACGCTGTCTCGCCCAGCATCTTGGCCGTCGAGCCATACCCGGGGTCACGGTCGCCCGTGACTTTGGTGATGATGTCCGCACCGGAGCTGGTCGTACCGTAGAAGCGCAGATCAAAGAAGCCAGCGGCTTGTTGTTCAGGTGATGGGCCTTCGCCCGGTTTCGGCAGAACCTTGTCGGCGAGGAGTCCTCGAACCGGAGCGACGCTCAGTGCCGCCAAGGCTCCTCCGAGGCCGATCGAGGTTCCTCCGGCGCGGAGGGCGCCACCGATACCATGGCCTGCCAACACAGCTTCGTCGTAGAGGAAGTCGGCTCCCCATGGGCGACCCATCAACGCGTGGCTTCTGTGCACCACGCGGGTATTGACCGACGCCATTATGAAGGGTGCCACCCAACGCTTTGATGCCTCATCGCGCATCGGCACGTTGACATTGTTCTGTCGAACACCGGCGCGCATGCCGATCGGCGCGAGCGCATACGGATTTGTAAGCGTGCGTCTGATCTCGGGGTCGGCCTTGGCCTGCTCGATGGTGGTGAGCATGGACGCTATCGTTCCGCCGCTCGCACCACCCTTGATTGCTTTGACCCGCATGGAGATCTGGTTGCAATGCTCACCGAGAATCTCCTGGGCCTGTTGCTGGGTGTACCAGACGCCAAGGTCCGACGGGATCGAATCGAAACCGCAGGCGTGGACGATTCGGGCACCGGTGCTTGTGGCGGTCTTCTCGTGGGCGTCGATCATCTGCTGCATCCAGTGCGGCTCACCGGTCAGGTCGCAGTAGTCGGTGCCGGCAATCGCTGCTGCCTCGACAAGCTCGGAGCCGTACAGCGAGTACGGACCGACGGTCGAGATGACGACGCGGGTGGATCGAGCGAGCGAGGCAAGGGCATCGATGTCGGCAGCATCGGCAACGATCACATCGACGGCCAGGTCGAGGTCGGCGGCGAGCGCGTCGAGCTTCTGGCGGTTACGTCCAGCGATTGCCCAGGACACGCCATCGGAACTCCGATCTCCGGAGCTGCCATGGCGCTCCTTGAGGTATGCGCACAAAATACGCCCGACAAAACTAGTAGCGCCAAATACAACGATGTCGTACTGGCGGTCGATGCCCGTGTCCATGGGCAGAGTCTAGACACCGGGGTATCGTTTGTTTCCATGACCGAGACCACCGACGCAGACACGACTGCGAACGCCATCCTCGACGTTGACCTGCTGGCCTTTGAGACCGGTGATGAGCGCCAGCGCGCAGCCGTTGTAGATGGGGTCATGCGGAGCCTTCAAAGCGGGTTTGTCTATACCGCCCACGACCTTGGCGAGAGCTTCCTCGACGAGGCGTACGGCATGCTCGGGCAGTTCTTTTCATCCGAGCTCGAAGAGAAAACGAAGTACCGCCGGCCCGAGAGCCATGGACAAACCGGCTACACCGGGCTGCTCGTTGAGACCGCGGCGTCATCCGATGTTGCTGACTGGAAGGAAATGCTCAACTGGCGTGCTCCGTTGCCGGAGAATCATCCGCTACGGCACGGGCACTACCACGATCCTGTTCTTCCGGAGGAGACGGTCCCTGGGATTGGCTCACTCTTGCTCGAATTTCACGAGCGGGTCGCTGATGTTCAGCGAAGATTCCTCCGCATCATTGCCCTGGGTATTGGTTGCCGGGAAGACTTCTTTGAGGAGATGCTTACCGACGGACCGACATTGACCCGTGCAATTCGCTACCCGCCAATGGACCAGGCGCCGAGCGCCGAACATGTATGGGCAGGTGCCCACGACGACATCAATCTCATTACCGCCCTTCCGCGAGCCACGAAGAAGGGCCTCCAGGTCGCCGTTCCCGAGGGCTGGGTCGATGCAATCCCACCGGCGGGACATATGGTGATCAACACCGGACTTATGCTCGAGCGGTTAACGAACGGGGTCATTCTGCCGGGGCGTCACAGAGTGGTCGGAGACCCCGATGATCCTGGCGAGCGTCTGAGCGTCGTGCAGTTCTGCCATCCCACGCCGTGGACCATTTTGAACCCCGTGCCGAGTTGTGTGACCAACGAGCATCCGCTTGCCTATTCGAGTGTCAGTGCAGCGAGTGCCCTCGAAAAGGTTCTCTGGGAAATCAATCTGCTCAGCTAGTCAGGGCTGTGCTCATTCAGCCAGGGCTGTGCT
>CAZSYL010000012.1:10707-18028 GCA_964610745.1 uncultured Acidimicrobiales bacterium | reverse complement strand
ATTCAGCCAGGGCTGTGCTAATTCAGCCAGGGCTGTCCGGGGTAGGCCTTGAGGAACGGGCCCATGTTTCCTTGACGGGCCATGACCCGCGCCCAAAGCCGTTGATGGTCGTGATCCCATAGATCAGATGGTTCGCAATGGGCCAGAATCCAGGCGCCACTACGCAACTCAGCTTCGAGTTGGCGAGGCCCCCAGCCGGCGTATCCGCTGAATGCACGCGCTCGCTCCAGCTGTGCGGTCAGGCTCTGGTCGACTCCCAGGTCGAGCAGGCCAATGCCCTGATGCATGAAGTACATGTCGGGGGCAGCAGGATCGACCGGCTCGGCTAAAACAAGAGCTGTTTCCTGATCTACGGGCCCACCGAGATAGAGGCGTTCGGGGCGAGCGAGCGTCCCTAGCTGGGGAATGGCATCGCTGACCAACATTTCGCTCGGGCGGTTCAGAACTAAACCCATCGAGCTGGACTCGTCGTGTTCGAGGAGAAAAATGACGGTGCGATCAAATGTCAGATCGTGCATACCTGGGGTAGCGACGAGAAGCATTCCAGAACCGAGCATGCCCCAGTCTTGCCACATGATTTTCGCTTCGTCGTATTGGGCGCCGCGAACTTCCGGCGCGATTTCGGCGCGCGGTCAAAGCACTTCTTTATGTGCGACGTACCGTCACAATGTCCGAGGTCCGAAATGACGCGACGCGTGTCGACCACGAATCGATAACCAACCGTTGGCTCTCCACGGCAAAGAACGTGGTGAGCGGACCCTCCTGCTGGTACGCGTCGACACCAGATACTTCTTCAACTCGTTGGTTCGCCAGTTCGATTGAAAATGCAGCCATGGTGGTTCCCTTCGTGGAAAGAGCCTGTTGTTTGTGTTGTTCGTGATGACAGTGTGCCGACTGAGGCTTGTGTGGAACAAGTGGATGACGTTGTGGATTTCGCCCAAAGTGTGTTGATTTTCCTGTGAATGATCACCGCGATGTTGTGGATGACCCCTCCATCAGCGGTCGTGAGCCAATCGGGCGCTAGAAAGAAACAGTGGACGAGCAATTGCAGGACATTGGTCTGGCTGTGGGCGCGGGAGGGCCAACCGGCGGCCCCTTTATCGATGCTGCGCTAGATGTGATCGTCGACCGAACCGGGTGGTTACCCGGCTCGGCGAAACGTATCGTCGGTACATCCGCTGGAGCCTTTGTGGCCGCTCGAACCAAGCCACTGTCCGAAACGGATATACGCGACGATGAGCATTCAAAAGTCGCGAAGTCTCTGGCCTCGCTGGGAAACCTTGAGGAGTTCTCGGCGACGGCCGGAACACGCCTCGTCCGCGAGCTCCGGTTGCTGGGCGGTCGAGCGGTGGCCTTGCTCGCTCCATCGGAACGTGACCAAGCGCTCTATGACGTGCCGGAACCGCCGTACCATCCGGGAGCGAGCGTGGTTGCCGTCGAACACACCTGGGGCACCCGCCATGAGTACAACCTCGCAGACAACCTCAATGATGCTGCTTCGATGATCCGCGCCTCGGCGGCGATTCCGTTCAAGAACGGACCGATCGAGATCGCGGGACGCAAGCACATCGACGGAGCGGTCCACTCCGCGAACAACGTCGACCTGCTCGATCCTGAACAATGTCCGCTGGTCGTGGTGATCTCGCCGATGATTCCTGCATCGGGCGGAAGCCTGGTCAGCAAGTTCCATCGCTCGCAATTGATCGAAGAGTTGCGACCATGGAAGACCGCTGGCCGAGACGCCATCGTGATCATGCCGAGCGAGGATGAACACGCGAACAGGCGCGACCGAGACTTCTTTCGCGAGGCCGGGACACGCGCGGCCGAGCGCTTGTTTGTCTAGGTTCACGTTCGTCTAGGTTTGCAGACGTGCAACAGCTGCTGATCTTTGACTGCGATGGGGTGTTGGTCGACAGCGAATACCTCGCGGTTCTCGCTGAGGTCGAAGTCTTGGCCAATGCCGGGTTCTCGATGACCGAAGATGAGATAGCGAGTACGTGCGTCGGGCTGAGCTATCCCGACATGATGGCTCTGTTGGAGGAACGCTTCGGCGAGCCCATGCCCGAGGGGTTACAAGTCCGGTTGGAAGAGGCGGCGGTTGCGAAGTTCCCAGCCGAGCTGCGCGAGGTCGCCGGTATGGGCGAGTTTCTTGATCGCAGCGACATCACCCGCTGCGTGGCGTCGAGCGGTACGCCCGAACGTATTGCGCTCTCGCTGGGGATTACGGGACTCGATCGGGCTTTTCGTCCCGATGCGATCTTCTCGTCGAAGTTCGTCGAGAACGGAAAGCCCGCTCCCGATCTGTTCCTGCACGCTGCTGCGGAGATGAAGTTTGACCCCGCCGACTGCATCGTGGTCGAGGACAGCCCGCATGGCATCGCTGCCGCAAAGGCCGCCGGGATGACCTCGGTTGGGTTGACCGCTGGCGGCCACATGCGTGAGCCCGGGATAGACGCGTTGAAGAGCGCGGGCGCTGACCATCTCGTGGCCAGCGTTGCGGAGTTGGAACTTCTTCTCGGTAGTCGGCTGTCTCGCTGAAACTAACGCAGCGCTCGCCGAAGTACCTCAGCCCAGTCGGGAAAGAACCTTGGGCATCAGCATGTCCATTCGCTTGCGATTCGCACCTAGGTCGCTGTGGCCGACCCGCGACGCGCTGCGGAAGTGGATGAGCTTTGCCTCCTCATCGAGCTCGAAGCTGACGTCGTCTTTGAACTTGAAAAGCCCCGTGACGAACAAGGCTTCGACGGTGGTATCGGTCGAGGTGACGACCTTGCCACCGTTGCTTGAGATCGTGTCTGCGATCGCGGATATCACCATGGCGGGATCGCCGCTGTAGGCCACTGGAGCCATGTGATGCTTGGCGTCACTCGGGTCGGCCTGGGTGGACACACAGTTTGGTGAGGAGGGGCAGGGCTTTACGTCATGGGTGCAACGTATCGGAAAGTTTCAAGGCTCGGAAGATTCTCGCTGCTGGCGTGGTTGGGAGCGGTATGCCTATTAGTCGCGTGCTTGGCCGACCCAGCAGCCGGTTCGGATTCCTTGTCCTTCTCTCGGCGTTATTTCTCGCTGCGTGCGGGGCGGACACCGTTGTCGATCGTTCGGCGACCGGTTCGAACACCGGGGCTACGCGCCCGCTGGAACTCACTGCTCCAAGCGAAACACCGTTCGTCGATCGAACGCTGGCATCGGTCGAACTCGCGGACATCGTCTTTGACACCTTCGATGGTGGTTCGTTCACACTGGCCGAGGCCAGCGATG
This sequence comes from uncultured Acidimicrobiales bacterium, assembly GCA_964610745.1. Taxonomy (GTDB): domain Bacteria; phylum Actinomycetota; class Acidimicrobiia; order Acidimicrobiales; family SHLQ01; genus SHLQ01. Next base: position 14,770 of record CAZSYL010000012.1, on the reverse strand, counting down.
CCGACGTTCTTCGCCTATTCGACGCGATCGCGCCGATCGACACTCCCGACTACCAAACCGTTGCCGAAGCCGATTGGCTGACCGGTGACGATGTTGTGCTCGGCTACGTCGACCCCGAAGGCGGAGCGTGGGCATACCCTGTTCGCATTCTGAACAGTCACGAGATCGTGAACGATGAGCTCGGTGGGCAACCAGTGCTGATCAGTTACTGTCCGCTCTGCGGAAGCGGCGTGGTCTATGACCGGGTGCTCGGTGGTGTTGAGCTCAGCTTCTCGAACACGAGCGCCCTACTCGACAACGACATGGTTATGGTCGACCGCGAAACTGGCTCCTACTGGTGGCAGGTTGCTGGTTCGGCCGTGGTTGGAGAACTCAACGAGTCACGCTTGGTTGCGTTGCCGTCGCAGACAACAACGTTGGATAGTTGGGTTGAACAGTTCCCGGACACCGTCGTTATGGAACGCCCCGCGGGTCGCGCCTACGGCGACTCCTTCGAGGGTTATGCCGGTGTGCTCGATGGCGGGCGTACCCCATTTCCACTGAGGACCGACACGCTCGCCGATGAACGCCTCGCCTCGTCGGCTCCGGTTGTGTACGCGACCATCGACGGCGAGACGGTCGCATGGGATCCGGCTCCCGCTCGTAGCTTCGTCGATGAGGTCGGTGGGGTAGAGGTCGCAGTCACCACCGATGGTCTTGGCGCTGTCGTCACGGTCGATGGAGAACCGATACCGACACGTAGCTCATTCTGGTTTGCGGCGCTGACGGCGTTCCCCGACATCGAACTGAGCACGTCCTAGGAACTAACTCAACGTGGTGAGCTTCGCTGTTGCTGCCATTGCGGTATAGACGTCGTACTCGTGATCGTCGACGTCGACCGGGCTCAACCTCGCTTCGGCGATCGTCCCGATTTCAGCGGCGTTTGCCTCATCGGTGTCGATGTGCATTTCGAGCGAGAAGTTCTCGTGCACCCGAATGGTGACGTCGCCAAAGACAAGGTCTCGCTCACCACCTGAAATGGTGACCGCGACCTCGTCTCCATCGGATACGGAGAACGCCTTGGCATCGTCGGGATGCATGTGGATGTGGCGCTTTGCTGAAATGAGCCCTTCTTTCAGCTTCACTGTGCCCTTTGGGCCCTTCAAGGTAACCGGAGCTGAGCCACGGACGTTCCCCGAGCGACGAACCGGCGCGTCGATCCCGAGCTGAAATTCGTCCGTCCGTGAGATCTCGACCTGGTTTGCCTTGCGGAGCGGGCCGAGGAGCCGAACCCGTTCGATCTGGCTTCGCGGACCAACGACGGTGACCTGCTCCTGGCACGCGTACTGGCCCGGTTGAGAGAGCTCTTTGAACGGTGTGGGTGTGGCATCGGCACCGAAGAGCTCAGCGAAGGTCTCCTCGGTGAGATGACAATGGCGTGCGCTGACTGCGATCGGGATGGCCTTTGGGTCCGGACGCTCGGCAGTTTCGACGACCCGTCGAGTCTCGCGGGCAATCATCAGTTCTTCATTGGTCTTGACGACGATCGCGTCGACTCGGGAGTGTGGCGTCGTGATAAAGGCGTGGTCACGGTCGTGATGAACCGTGGCGTCCTGGTTGCGGTCCTCGTCGAGTACAACGCCAAGGAACTCCAGTCGTTGGAGTATCCGCCGACGCATGCTCGCGCTGTTCTCTCCGATGCCTCCGGTGAACACGATCGCATCGACCCCTCCCATGGCAGCGGCGTAGGCACCGATGTACTTGCGGGCCCGGTGTGCAAAGACGTTGATTGCGAGCCGCGCCCTGTCATCACCATCCGATGCTGCGCGCTGGAGCTCTCGAAGGTCGTTACTTTGGCCGGAGATGCCAAGCAGGCCGCTCTTGTTGTTGAGTAGGTCGTCGAGCTGATCGATGGTGAACTCGCCACTTCGAAGCAGTGATAACAGCACCCCGGCGTCGACGTCGCCTGACCGCGTTCCCATGACGAGGCCTTCGATTGGCGTGTTACCCATACTGGTTTCGGTTGAACGTCCAAATTCGACCGCACTGGCGCTCGCCCCGTTGCCGAGGTGAAGGGTGATCAGCCGGAGCTCGGCGAGCGGACGGTCGAGAAAGCCCGCAGCGATACCAGCGGCGTACTCATGAGAAATGCCATGGAACCCAAATCGGCGGATGCCATGACGTTCGGCGACGCCTTGGTCGATGGCGTAGGTGGTGGCACGACGCGGCATGCGCGAGTGGAACGCGGTGTCGAAGACCGCGACATGGGGAAGTGAAGGGAAGACCTTCTCCGCTGCTTCGATAGCGCCGAGGTTGAACGGGTTGTGCAGCGGAGCGTCGGGGATGTGCTTCTTGATCGTGTCCTTCACGAACTGGTTCACGAGCTGTGATTGGCTGATGTCGCTGCCGCCGTGGACAACGCGGTGGCCAACAGCATCGATCTGGTAGTCGCCGACCGCTTCGAGGATTGCCGCAATGGACTCCTCAAGCGTCTCGTCGGGATGCGCTTCGTCGCCAATCCGCTCGCGCTTTCCCTGAGTGATGAGTTCTTCATCGTCGAAGAGAGCGAACTTGACAGAAGACGAGCCGAAGTTGATGACAAGGACGTTCATGGGGTCAGCCTACGATGTCCTGGCGGTTGGTGGCGCAATGGCAGATGGCCTGGTGGCGTCTACTCTGGGGATATGCCCGTCTGCCGCTCCTTTGTCTTGCGTACGGCTGTCTTGCGTACGGCGTTTGTGATTGCGGTTGTGGTCCTCGCCGGTTGCAGCGGATCGAGCGTGACCGCGCCCTCTGCAGCCACGGAGTCCACCGCAGAGGCAGCGTCGGCTGGGCCGAGCTCGGAAGAAACATCGACTACGCCGACGGTCGGGGAGCGGAGCGAAGATCAAGACATCGGAGCAGCGTCTGAGGTCGACGTTGCCGAGAGCCCTAATTCTGTGGCTCCGCTTGCTGCCAACGACGAGAACGCTCAGCCCAGCGGCGAGGTCGACAGCACGGTGGCATGGATCTCGCGCAGATCGATGACCGCTTCGTCGATCGAAGTGGTGTGGTCAGCCCCCGAAGGTGGCGTCGACTACCAAGTGCACCGGCTTGACCGTACGGGAGATGTACCACCGAGCGCTACGGAGATGACCGCCGATAACGTGATTCATGCCGGTGCGGAGACCGGGACGTTTGTCGACGACGAAGTTACCGAAGGCGCGACCTACTGGTACGGGATCCGTGGTCTCGACGTCGATGGTGTCGTCCTGTCAACGGGTTGGCACGCTACGGCTGCGGTGACCGACGAGCAGCCGCCGGCTCAGGTAGAGGTGTCGATTGAGCAGACGAATGGCTCGATCCTGCTGGCGTGGAACGAGCCGGAAGAGAACTTCCAGATGCACGGATATCGGATCCTTCGGGCGGTCGATGGCGGGGAGCCTGAGGTGGCCGCGACGACATGGACGCTCGATCAGCGCTCATTCATCGACGAGGATCCACCTGCGGCGCTCACGACGTACTCGGTGGTGGCGTTCGACTTCCATTGGAATGAGTCTGAGCCGACCGAAGTCACTCTCGACCTTTCCTAGGGATGGAATCGTTGCGGAGTTTATCCGCCGGCTCCGAGGCGGATTGCCCGGTCGGTGTTCGGCGAGAACGTCACAATCACATCCTCATCGGCGAAGGTCACTCGTGCGAACCCGCTCTGTTCGCTTAGTTGCATCTCGGACATTTCAGTTCCTGCCTCGGTGACCGTCCACTGTCGAAGCACTCCGTCGCGAACATCGACGAGCTCGGTTCCACCGGCGACCGGTAATGATGTCGGGACACCATCGCGGATATCGATCGAGCGCAAATCGCTGAGGCGCTCGACCCTTCCGTTGAGCTCGATGCGAACCAAGCTGTCGGTCGTCGCCACAAGGATCCCGTTTCCGAGCGGTCCCAGCGAAACCGCGGTAGCGAGTTCGGATTCGGTCACACCCGCAGCATCGAGGTTGCTCACGGCGTTGTATCCACCTACCCCTGGACCTTGCCACACGTGGATTGCCAGGGGCCGGGCCTCGGACGCGAGCACTTCGCAGTCGGCTGGCCGTTCCGGAAT
>CAZSYL010000012.1:0-10607 GCA_964610745.1 uncultured Acidimicrobiales bacterium | reverse complement strand
CTGATGTCGAACAGTCCTCGAGGAAGAGAAGGTCGAGCGAGCTGCCTCGCGGCGTGCAATCGAGGTTCGAGGGAGTGATCTCGGGTGGAGGCGTCGCAGAGGAACTTGGCAAACGCCCGCGGGTGCTGAGGAGCAGATCGCCGCTACCGGTGGTGTCGGGCATTGCCTGGCGGACCAAGAGCTCGTCGAACGATTCATCGGGCCGCCACGCGACTCCATCGGGACTGGCCAGCCGGTCGACCACGAAGTTGCCGGTGCTGATCCGCCCAGGTTCTGCAAATTCCTGGCGCACGCGCAGGATCGTAAAGCCCAATTCGGTGGAGCGGAGGCCCACGAAGCTCGCGAACCTCGATCGCACCAGATCGAGATCGTCAGGTTCGATCACTGCGGCTTCAGTTCCGCTCCAGCGGACACCGTCGAACGAACTCAAGAGCGGTGGGGCTGCGCGCGGTGCTGCGATATCCAGAAGACCGAGGTATCCAACGTCGTCTGGTACGACCGCTCGGATGGCGGCCTCGGCGTCGATGACCTGGGCTTCGAGTGGCTCAAGTGGTGTCGAACTCTCAGCCTCTTCTGGGCCGTTGACAGGAGCGTCGGTGGTCGCTGGCGGAGCTTCCCTTGAGCTTCCATCTGCGGTTTGGCCAGCATCTGGTCGAAGCAGCAGGAGTACGACGACGACAACTCCAGCCAGAAGAGCGACAAATAGCGCAGGCCCCAGCGGTGGTCGTTTGTTAACAGCGACCTCGCCAACCGACCCTGGCGCATCGACTTGTTCGGTTTCGATCCGAATCGATGGCGAGCGTTCTGTCACTCGTACAGTCTGACCCGGCGCACATCACATCGCCACGCGGGCAACTCCAACCCCTCTCGCGCTCTGCAACCCTTCCCTGAATGTTGGGTAGAGGGTGGGGAGTTACCCTTCGAAGGGGGTGAGCTGGATTGGGTGTTCGGACGAAGCCCCGGACTGGAAGTAGATCGTGGGTCCGTCGCAGCTGAACCGCGCATCGTTGACCGGGAACGCGGTCAAGAAATCGTTGCCGAGCTCGCCAGCGCTCAACTCGAAGCCGCCAACATTAACGACGACGTCGATGCTGTTCGCCTCGAGCTCGGTGGAGATGACGCCATCCTCGACGGCATACGAACCAACCGCAACACCGTCACTATTGGCTATGGCTGTCTCGTCTCCGAGATCCATTTGGAGTTGAAAGACAGCGTCGTAGGTGAACTGCGAGTCAATGAACCGCAACCTTGCTGTCCCGGTAGAGCTCATCGGCACGCCGGACTGATCGCCGAGAGCTGCGAAGTAGCCGCTGAGCTCGGCTTCGGTGATTGTCCAGTCACCTTCGATGCAAGAGATGCCATCATCAGTGCTCGCTCCCTCGCCGCGATCTGCGGGGTCTGGCTCGTCGATTTCCTCCTCGTCTGCGACTGGCGCTGCCGTCGTCTCGGTCGGTTCGGTGGTCGCGGGCGCATCGGCCGTTGTTGGTTCATCTGCGGTTTCCGGCTCTGCCACCTCGGCGCTGCTCGGAGGGTCGGCCGCTGGAGCTTCAACGGCCGTGCTCGCACTGCTACCGCATGCGGTCAGCACGATCAGGCACGCAGCAAACACTCCGGTTCGAAGCGTCCACGCGCGACTACAAATTACGTTCAACATATTGATCCCGCCTTTGGATATTTCCTGCAGCATAGAGGAAACCGGTTACCCGCGACCAGCACTCAACCGGTAAAGATCCGGTCGCTCTGCTTTTGCGACCCGGCCCGATCGGCAGAGGTATAGTGCGACTCCCGAGACAAGCGATCTACCAATTTCAGGAGCACTGACCATGGCAATTGCAGACCTTCCAAACGCGACGTGGACCATCGACGCTGCGAAAACAACAGTGACCGCAACGGCGAAAATGATGACCGCCGTCGCTGTTCCTGCCACCTTTGATGTGGTGTCTGGAAGCATCACGATTGCCGATGGCCAGGTGGCCGGTGTTGAGGTGACGGTCGACGCAACCTCATACACGAGCTCGATCGCGAAGCGGAACAAGGACGTGAAAGCAAAGGGCTTCCTCGACGCTGCGAACTACCCCACGATCACATTCACCGCGTCGGGCGGATCAGAAGAGAAGGTCGCTGGTGAGGTCACGATCAAGGGCACGACCGTGCCGCTCACCTTCTCGGTTTCAGAGGTGGACGTGCAAGGGAGTGCTGCCACGTTCACCGCGACCACAATGGTCGATCGGTTTGCCGTGGGGGTCGACAAGTCACCGGCGTTCGTGATTGCCAAAGATGTCGCCGTCGAGGTGAATGCCTCCGCGACTGCTGCCGAGTGAGAACTGTCTAGCGAGGGAAGCGCTTAGTCGACGTTGACGACATCGACAGAAACCTCTTGTCCGGCTGGGTTTGTGAAGGACACCGTGTCACCGGCCTTCGCGCCGCCGAGGGCGACACCGAGTGGCGAGTTTGGCGACAGGTCGACGGTTCCGTCGTGGCGTTCTTCAATCGAACCAAACAGGTAGGTCGAGGTGGAGTCGTCACCCTGGTAGCAAATTTCGACGAGTGAGCCCACGCCGACGCTTCCGTCGTGCGGCGCCTCGACGATGACCGCCCTATCGAGCGTGTGTGAGAGAAACTCGATGCGAGCTTCCATCTGTTCTTTGGCTTCCTTGGTGGCGTTGTAGTCACCACCATCGGCAGAGTCGACGACTTCACGAACGTCCTTGATCTTCTCGGCCATCTCGACTCGGCCTCGTGTTGTGAGGTCCTCGAGTTCTGCCGAAAGGCGGTCGTGGGCGGATTGCGACAGTTCATTGCTCTGAGCCATACGAGCAGACTACCTCGGCATGCGCTTTCCTGGCACGTACCGCTGCATGCTTCGCTGCCGCTCGCGCTCGATTCGGTCGTCGTTTCGTCGCACCTGTGCGCCGTCAGGATTGCTGTGTTTCGGCGAACATGTAGCAAGACCGAGCATTCTCACCAATATTGGGGGACTTCGCCCCGCTATTGGCGATTGTCGTGCACCATGTACGTACTTCGTGTTGGGTCTGTTATCCCGCCAACGGGCCCAGCACGAACCCTCTCGCTTCACACCGGCCACGCGTACGGCGTGCCAGCAGCGTGGGTTGAGCTGAGTGACAAGGTCGCGGGAAAAGGGTTCAAGTTCGCGGACTACTACTCGGTGTTCGATCGGGAGCCCGATCGTGTCACCGCCGAAGAAGTGCTCGACGGTGACTACGCGCACGCGCTGTGGAGCCCACTGGCCCAAGACGTAGAACGGCTCGGAGATCGACTGGAGGCAGTCCTACGAGCGCACTTCGTGAGCTGAGCACTCATGCTGAAGAAGCAACGCCGCCAGGCCGCGGTCTAGGTGGTTGGCGAGTTGCGCGGCGCGGTCTCTCGCAACCCGAGTTTGTCGACGAGGCGAGCCCGCTTCGCCAGCCACCAACCTGACTCGATCGGCCAGGAGTCGTGGCCAGACGCGTGGACTAACTCAGCCTCTGCATGCAGAGCCCACTGCGGGTCGTCGAGAACTTCGCGGGCGAGCGCGATCATGTCGGCTTTGCCATCGGCGATGACTCGCTCGCAGAATTCGGCGTCCCACAGAAACCCAACGCCCATCGTTGCGATGTCTGCGCCATGTCGCACCTGTTCGGCAAACGGAATCTGAAAGCCCTGTTCAATCACCATGCGACGAGGTCGCTCTTTGCCTCCGATACCACCCGTCGAGCAGTCGATCATGTCGACTCCAACCGCTTTTAGGGCCTTGGCGGTCTCGATTGTGTCTTCGACCTCGAGGCCTCCATCGAGCCAATCGGTAGCCGACAGGCGAAACACCAAGGGCAGGTCGTCGGGCCAATGTGCACGGATCGACTTCGCGACCTCGATAGCGAAACGGTGTCGGCCCTCTGGCGAACCGCCCCACGAGTCTTCTCGCTGGTTGGCGATCGGTGACAGAAACTGGTGTGCGAGAAATCCGTGTGCGGCATAGACCTCGATGACCTTGACGCCAGCCTCGTGCGATCGTCGGGCGGCCTGGCCAAAGGCGTCTATCGTCTCGGCGATTGTCGCTTCGGTCATCGCCGTGGGGGAGGGCCAGCCATCTGCGTATGGCAACGGCGAGGGCGCAATTGCATCCCAGGAATGTTCACCGCGGACCTCGACATCTTCTTTGTCGATTGGTGTTTCCCCGTGCCACGGACGCCGTTCGGATGACTTGCGTCCGGCGTGGCCAAGCTGGATGCCGGGTACTGCACCAACTTGTTCGATGAACGACATTGCGCGGGCGAGTGGTTCGATTTGTTCGTCGTTCCACAACCCGAGGTCGCCCGCCGTGCGGCGGCCGTCTTTGGTCACGGCGGTGGCTTCGGCGTAAACCAGGCCAGCTCCACCCATTGCGAACCGTCCCAAGTGCACGAGGTGCCAGTCATTCGCGACACCATCAACGGCTCGGTATTGGCTCATGGGGGAGACCGCAATCCGATTCTTGAACGTGACGCCCCTGAGCTGATACGGAGAGAAGAGTTGAGCCATGGCGATGAGACTATGGCTCCAATGAGATTACGGAGCGTCAATCGGTGACAGGAATGCACTGCCGTAGTGGACGTCGAAGGCAACGTCTCGGATCTGGACTTCGTTGAACGTCGCCAAGTTGACCTCGCTGGGAATCAGGAACTCTTGAGCGCCGCTTACCGCTTCGATGTCGCCAAGGGACACGAATTGTCCGCTGTTAGACCGGAGGAACACTTCGAGGTCTTGTCCGCGATTGGTTTGGAAGTCGTCGTTCAGTACGAGCTGTCGTTGGCCAACGCCGTCAGAGAAGGCGATTGCGCCGCCGGTGATCGTGAAAGGACCAGTGCCGTTGAAGTCTCCGGCGAAGACGATGTCGTCAAAGACCGAGTCGAGCAGGGCGATCTCGGTCGGTGGTGCCTCGGCGGGCACTGGGGTCTCGGTGACCTGAGGGGCCACGAGCTCGATTGCTGGTGTGTCAGAGGATGCCGGCAGCTCTGCGGCTCCCATTTGTGTGCCGGAGAAGCCGATGAGGATCGCCGCGAAGATGGCGATTTGGGCCAGGCCCGCTGCTGCGATGCGCTTGAGGTGTTTCATGTAAGGGAAACGGTTCGGAAGCGCACGCCCATTCCAGTGGGGACCTTAAGTTGTTGATACGCGCTGCGACCTAGAAGAGACTCGCAAACAGCACGATCACGACGAGGACGCCAAGCGCGATGAACAGGCCCCACTGCTCCCAGGCGTTGAGCTTTGGCAGGTTGTCGCCGTATCGCGCCTCGAGCTCGGAACGTGGTACTTGTTGGTCTTGGCTCCGACTGTCGCCAATGACATACCACTTCTGTTTGAAGGCCACCTTGAAGACAAACATCAACGACACGAACTGGTATGTCACCGCCAACGTATTGCCATCGCTAAGTGGCCACTCTCGGCTCTTTCGTCCCCAGCCGTAAAACATGATTGAACCTCGTAAAGTCGACGCTTGGATAGATGATCGGCAGAAAAAACACTGGCCTAAAGCAGAGGAGTCTCTGGTCAGCTGAGCGAAGAGGAGACAGATGGAAATCAAACGCATCACATCAGGCGGTATCTACGCTGAGTAGCCGCGGGTTGGGTTCCCGCGTGTTGAAGGCAAAGGGACGATGTGAGCGAACAGATTCTCGATGTGGCGGTAATCGGCGCTGGGCCCGGCCTGGTGCTCGCCGAAAGAGCAACGGGTGGCAGCGCGCTTAACTTCCTCGCCGATGTGAACAGCGTCGATGATGTGGCCGACGCATACGAGCGAGCGCTCGATACCGGCAAGCTCGAGCACTACGTTCCACGCTCCGATGGTTTCACCGGCCGGCTTGCTGCAGTGCAGCTCTCGCTGATCCCGAAGCTGTTGCCACATCTCAATAAGCTCGGCGAGCGCGGCCGGAAGAAGTACCTCGCGTCACCCGAACCGAACTGGAACCACGGCGTTTCAGAACTCGACGAGAGGGAGTCAAAGTAGCGGTGCTGGAAGACTGGCAAGCGTTTCGAGACGAGCAAGAGGAGGTTGTGTTGCCGGCGGGCGCTGCTGCGCATATTCCGGTTTCGGTTCGCTACATAGATGCCGGCGAGCCGATCAACGGCACGGTGCTTCTCATGCATGGCATTCCAACTTGGGGCTACCTATACCATCAGGTCATCCCGTTGTTTACAGAGAGCGGTTATCGCGTCATCGCTCCCGACTTCTTGGGTCATGGCTGGTCTGACAGGCGCGATCGTTTCGACCGTTCGTTTCAAGACCAGGCGCGAATGATCATTGCCTTGCTCAAAGCCCTACAGCTCGAGAGCGTGGATGTCGTCGGCCACGACACTGGTGGCGCTGTCGCCTTGATCTTGGCCATCGAGCATGAACAGCTGATCAATCGCCTCGTAATCGCGAACTCCGTCTTATACGACAGGTTTGATGACGACATGCTCGACTTTGGACACCCACTACGTTGGAACGCCCGCCCGATCTCAGATCTCGTTGAAGCGCTAGAAGAAAGCTTGGAGGCAGGGCTGTCGAACAGCGCACAGCTGACCGAAGAGTTTCGTGCTGGGATCATCGCGCCATGGGCAAGCGAAGAGGGAAAGCTCAGCTTGCTGCGCAACGCTGCTGCCCTCAACGCAAACCAAACAATGGCGCTAGTCGATAGGCACAACACTGTCTCAGCCCCGACGATGATCATTTGGGGAATGGACGACCCGTGGCAAAAAGCTGAGGACGCAAGGCAACTTGCTTCAGAGATCCCGAACGCGATTTTTATGCCGCTAGAAGGGGTGTCGCATTGGATTCAGCAAGATGCGCCGCAGGAGTTCGCCGAGGCTGTAATTGAGTTCCTCAGCGGCGGTTGAACGGCTTCACCGGCGGAGGCGGTAACTCTCCGCTGCTTCGGGTTTCATCTCCAGCAGTGCGTCATCGATAGCGCCTTCGCGGTTCGCTCTGCGGGCATGCGAAATGCCCTCGCCGAGCACGTCTTGACCTTCCTCGACCACGATGTATCGAGAGATACGGCGGGCGTGCGGTGACAAGCCCTGCCACGTATCGAAGGACATCGAACGGATAAGCGCAGCGCTTCGAAACCACGGAGCCATGTACTCAATGTTGGGCATTGCTCGAACCGTCCGAGACAGGTTGGGAGTTCCGCCGTGCCAGCACCTCGCGTCACGAATAATCGCTGAGCCGGCGGGTAGCGGACATACGGTGCTGAGACGCATCCACTCTGGCTCATCGGCCAACGGTGGTATGGGCGATCGCGATCGGTGACTGCCTGGGATCTGCCTGATGGGCCCATTCTCGGGCGTCAGGTCGACGAGTGGGAAGTTGATGTGCACGACCGGCGCTGGGAGATCGCGCATCGAGACCCCGCCGTGCGGGTCGTGGAGTTCGCTCCAAACCGTGTCGGAATGGAGCCCTTGGTATTCGATTGCTCCAGGCAGCGCAAGATCGCCGCCCGAGCCATAGACGATGTACTCGTCGGATCCGAAGATGGCGGTCAGGATCGGGGTCGTCGTGGGGAGGTCGATGAGCTGGCACCATTCGGGCCTGTGGAACATGTGGCGCGACGCAGAGGTTCCTCCGAAGGAGTAGCGGTGCGGTAGCCCACCGGCTCCGCCACCCACTGAACCGTCGGGGTCGCTCTCGATGATTTGGCCGATGACTGCCTCCGCCCCGCTTGCAAGAAACTCCAACTGCTCGGACGTGAGGACGTTCGCTACGGCGACAAAGCCGTCGCTGTGAAAGAGCTCGGCGGCCCGGTCGACGTTGGCAGCATCGACGACCTCAAGTCCGTCGATCCCATTCCGTTCGGCGAGGTGATCTCGAAGTTGCGAGACGTTTGGGTCGTCGTAGGCGCGGGTCCACGTGGCGCACCTCGGATCGCCGGTGACGAGGTTGCGATGCTCAGGAGTGGTCTCGATATCGACATCTCCCACCGGTGTCGCAAGTCCGAGCGGGTTGTCGTTCGATACATCGGCAGCCGCCGCAGCACGGTTGTGGAAGCCATTCGGCGGCACATCTACATTCCAACCAACCATCGCTCTGCCCCCAAAGCCCACTGTATCGGTTCAACGGAGCCCGCTCAGAGCGCCCAGGATGCCGATCTGCCCATTGTTGATTCAGTTTGTGCCACGTTGGGACTCTGCCGAAGGGGAGTGAGCCGATACTCGCTGCCGTCAAACCCGAACCCAGATATACGACCAACATCATCTCAATTCTGCCCGAAGGGGCCGAGATAGAGTGTCTCGATGGGACGAGCCTTCGAATCCATCACGGAGCCAATGCAAGCCTTCATCGAGAAGCAGCACATGTTCTTTGTGGCGACAGCGCCAGATGCTGGCCGGGTGAACCTCTCGCCGAAAGGATACGACTCGTTTGCGGTGATCGACGAGCACACCGTTGCCTATGCCGACATCACGGGAAGTGGCGCAGAGACCGTTGCGCACTTGCGTCAGAACGGCCGAATCACGATCATGTTCTGTGCCTTCGAAGGCAAGCCCAATGTGGTCAGGTTGTACGGCGCCGGACGATCTGTGCAGCCCGGTGACGAGCGCTTCGACGAGCTTCGGACCGTGGTCGGCAACCCGACTGGCTTGCGCAGCGTCATCATCGTCGACCTCGAGCGCACGTCGATGTCATGTGGCTACAGCGTTCCGTTCATGGACTTCGTCGGGGAGCGGCCGCGATTGAACGAGCACTGGGAGAACAAGTCAGACGACGACCTGACCGAGTACTGGGACAAGCGAAATGCGTTCTCCATCGATGGCCTCCCAGCAATGACTGAAAGCGATACCCCAGGCACCCCAAGCCCGTAAAGTCACGGTGCCGCAACTTCTTGGGGAGTCCATCCCAGCAGTTCTTCTAGCTCGTGGTCGTCCGCCGACCGGTTCGTGAGGCGTGCGGACTGAATGCGGTCGAGTCGAAAGATCCGGCCTGCTTCGCGAAGCTCGCACCACCCAATGAGATGCCATCCATCGGTTCCGCGGTAGAAGCCGGAGGGGTGCACGCTTCGTTCGGTTGGCTTGGAATGTGCGTCGATGTACACGACGTTGATGACGCGGCCCTGTCTGACCGCCTCCTCGGTCGTTCGGCGAACTCGCGGTTTCGCTTTCGGTTGGTTGTCCGGTGTTCGGATGCGATTGCGAAGGTCCGTCATCTTGTCCTGCAGCCCTGTTGCCACGCTTCCAGCGAGGAGGTCGGCAGCTGCGAGTGCATCATCGGCATAGGGTGCGTCTGGGCCGCTTGACGAAACAGCGACCAATAGAGCTGTTACTTGTACGGGGGAGAGGGCGACCACTGTGGTGCCCTCCTGGTCGAGGGTGGTGAACCCTCCGTTGCGACCCGGTTGACCGACCAACGGAACTCCTGCTTCCCGGAGGCTGGCGAGGTCTCGTTCGATAGTCCTCCGCGAGACTCCAAATCGCTCGGCCAGGCTCGAAGCAGAAACTGGCTGACGTCCCGACTGGCGGATGATCTCGCTGATTGCATACAGGCGTTCAACCCGGTTCATGGCTCCAGCGAACTACAGCTAGATAGCGAATTCAAGAAACTACGGCAAACACTGACATAGGGCTGTCGCATCGGTCGGGTACGTTGCCTGAATCGAACTACGGAAAGCGCAGCTTCATGACCACGGTCTCCCTTGGGTACACGATCTTCTACGTGCACGACGTCGGCGAAACGCTGACATTCTTCGAAGCAGCGTTTGGCCTTAAGCGGCGCTTCTTGACCGAAGAGAACGACTACGGCGAACTCGATACTGGGGTTACGACGCTCGCCTTCGTGTCGCTAGAGCTCGCGGAATCTAACCTGGGCGAAGCTGGCGGCTTCCTGCACCCAGGCGGGGCTACACCAGCACCGGCCTCGATCACGATGGTCACAGCAGACGTTGCAGGTGCGATGGCATCAGCAGTAGCGGCTGGGGGCCGAAGTTACGTGAAAGCAGCCGAGAAGCCGTGGGGTCAGATCGTTGGCTACATACTCGGTCCGAGCAACATCCTGATAGAGGTCGGCACACCAGTGGCGGGGAGCTAGTGAGACAGATCGGCTAGATCTGTCTCACGGTCACTGACAGCGGTCACGCTAAATGGGGTAGCGGTGGTCAGTTGGAAACCACACCTCTGACATAGGTTCCCGCGGCCCCGAAGTCGCCGCTGTCGGGCGGGGCGGCGAAGCGGGACCGTCGCGGGACTGACCGGCACGCTCTGTCTCAGTTGGTCTCATGCTGTTCGTCGTAGGCGAATACTTCGTCGAGACCGACGCCGAAGAACCGCGCAATACGGAACGCGACTTCGAGCGATGGTGAGTACTTGCCTCGTTCGATGGCGTTGACGGTTTGGCGTGTGACGCCGACGTGTTCCGCGAGCTCACCCTGGGACACGCCGTCAGTTGCTCGACGAAGCTCTCCGATCCGATTCGTGACGTTGGTGGGCCTCACCGTCAACTCGTTCGGCGGTAGAGAAACAGCTTGGTGGCTTCGCTGGCGGTCTGGGCAGCGACGAGGCCGAGGAGCAGGGCGTTGGCGATGTAGACGTGGGCGACCTCGAACATCGTGAGGCAACTAAGTTTTCTCGGACCCCAAATGGCGAATGGCTGACGAAATGAGCTC
>CAZSYL010000011.1:49151-79095 GCA_964610745.1 uncultured Acidimicrobiales bacterium | reverse complement strand
GCTCCGTGTCGTGCGAAACAGACATCTCACTCAGAAAGAAGACATCCGGTTCTTCTTCGAAAGCCAGAAAACCAATGTCGTTGTGTGAGAACCACTGGCGGGCAACGTTGACGCTCGCGACTCGAAATGTCTCGTCGGGCTCGGGGGTTGAAAGCGGTCGGGCTGGTAGGAAGATCGCCACCGCGGCGAATGCGGCGATTGAAACGATGAGCAGTCCGCTTCGCAGGGAGCGACGCACAAGAAGCACGCCCGTCGCCAGGAGGAGCGCAACGACGATAAGTAACGGCAGCCCGATCGCGATCAGCTCGAATGAAGGATGGATTCCCTTTAGTGGGAACCACAGCCAGGGCACCGCTAAAGCCGCCCAGCGGATAGCAGCCCCCTTACGGAGGTCTTTCATTCTGCCTACCTTATTGCACAGAGAGTGACAATAAACAGAGGCCTTTTTACCTGGCCTCGATCGACCTGAATCGATCGGGGCAACCCGTGACTAATGAGCTTGAGCGGGGTCTTGAGCGTTGGGGTCGAGGTTGTAGCGGGTCAACGCTTCGCCGACGACACTGCGGTCGATGCGACCCTCATCGGCCAGCGCCGCAAGGGTGGCCACAACGACGTTTGGCGTGTCGATCTCGAAGAATGAACGGAGCGCTTCACGCGTGTCTGAACGTCCAAAGCCGTCCGTGCCAAGCGGGACGAACCGGCCAGGTACCCATCGTGCGATCTGGTCGGGGACCATCTTCATGAAGTCGGTGACAGCAACGATCGGACCACCGACGTTAGCCAGCTTGACCGTGACATCGGGAAGGGTGGGAGGACCGTCGGTTCGGGTGCGGTTGGAACGCTCTACTGAAAGCGCGTTCTCACGCAACTTCTTGTACGAGGTTGCCGACCAGAGCTCGGCACCGACATCGAAGTGCTCAGCAAGTTCGGCCTGAGCCTCGCGGGCTGCGCCCTGGGCAGAGCCGGAGAAAAGAATCGCTGCCTTGTGAGTTCGCTCAGGAGCATCGGCCCATTGGTACAGACCGGACACGATGTCTTCGTCCGACACATGATCGGGACGGGTGGGCATCTCGTAGTTCTCGTTGTAGATGGTGAGGTAATAGAAGATGTCCTCGCCGCCACCATTGGATTCAGGGCCGTACATACGGCGGAGCCCATCTTTGATAAGCGCGCCCAGCTCGTAGGCGTAGGCGGGGTCGTACGCCTCGCATGCCGGAACGGTCGATGCGAGGATCAGGCTGTGCCCGTCCTGATGTTGGAGACCTTCACCCTCGAGGGTGGTACGTCCCGCAGTTGCTCCCATGAGGAAGCCGCGCGCACGTGAATCGGCGGCGCTCCAGATCAGGTCGCCGACCCGCTGGAAACCGAACATCGAGTAGAAGGTGAAGAACGGCACCATTGGTACGCCGTAGTTGGAGTATGCAGTCGCTGCTGCAATCCAGCTCGCCATGCCGCCGGCTTCGGTGATGCCTTCTTCGAGGATCTGGCCATCGGTGTCCTCGGAGTAGGACAGCAGTAGTTCATGATCGACCGGCTCGTAGAGCTGACCGTGGGGGGCGTAGATCTCGAACTCGCGAAACATCGAGTCCATGCCGAACGTGCGTGCCTCGTCGGGGATGATCGGCACGACGCGCTCGCCGAACTGTTGGTCTCGCATCATGGAGCGAAGCGTGGCGGTGAAGACCATCGTGGTCGACACTTCTCGCCCTCCCGAACCCTTGTCCAGGTCATCGAAGATGCTTTCCTCTGGGAGGGTCAGCGGTCGACGGGTTCGGACCACACGCTTGGGCAGCGGACCGCCGAGCTGAGTGCGACGCTGAAGCAGGTACTGCATCTCCACAGAGTCTGGTGCTGGCTTGAAGTACGGCGGAATGCCGTCTTCGAGGTCCGCTTCGGGAATCTCGTCCTGGAGATGCAGACGCTCCCGCATTTCGAGGAGCTGGTCCTTGTTCATCTTCTTCAGCTGGTGGGTGCTGTTTCGGGCTTCAAATCCCTGACCGAGTGTCCAACCTTTGATCGTCTTGGCGAGGATGACTGTTGGACGGTCGGTTTCCTCGACCGCAGCCTTGTAGGCGGCGTAGAGCTTTTGGTAGTCATGGCCACCGCGGGGGAGGTTCTCGAGCTCGTCATTGGAGAGGTGCTCGACGAGTTTGCGCAGTCGAGGGTCCGGGCCGAAGAAATGTTCACGGATGTATGCGCCGTCTTCGACGGCGTACCGCTGGAACTCGCCGTCGACGACGGTGTTCATCTTGTTCAGGAGAACACCGTCAACATCGCGCGCGAGCAGGTCATCCCACTTTGATCCCCACACAACTTTGATCACATTCCAGCCGGCCCCGCGGAAGTTGCCTTCGAGCTCTTGGATGATCTTGGCGTTGCCACGGACGGGTCCGTCGAGACGTTGGAGGTTGCAGTTGATGACCCAGATCAGGTTGCCGAGCCCAGCGCGGCCAGCGAGCGAAATTGCGCCGAGGGTTTCGGGTTCATCGGTTTCGCCGTCACCGAGGAACGCCCAGATCTTGCCTTGTGAAGCATCGTCGATGTGGCGCTGGGTGAGATACCGGGCAAAGCGGGCGTGGTAGATCGAATTGATCGGGCCGAGTCCCATCGAGACGGTTGGGAATTCCCAAAAGTCGGGCATAAGGCGAGGGTGAGGGTACGACGACAGCCCATTGCCGCCGATCTCCATCCGGAAGTTGTCGAGCGCGGATTCGTCGAATCGGCCTTCGAGGAAGGCGCGGGCGTAGATGCCGGGCGATGCGTGCCCCTGCATGTAGATGTGATCTCCAGCGAGACCATCGTCCTTGCCTCGCCAGAAGTGGTTGAACCCAACGTCGTAGAGCGATGCCGACGACGCGAAGGAACTGAGGTGTCCACCGACGCCGGTGTTCTTGTTGGCTCGCACGACCATCGCGGCGGCGTTCCAACGGATGAAGGCCCGGATGCGTCGTTCGATGTGTTCATCGCCGGGAAAGAAAGGCTGACCCTCTGGGGGGATGGTGTTGACATAGGGAGTCCACACACTGGGCGGGGTGCCGATCTGGGTTTCTTGGGATCGAGCCAGCAACTTCGCCATGATGAACCGGGCGCGCTGTTTGCCGGACCCGGCGGCGACGGCGTCGAGCGACTCGATCCATTCCCGCGTTTCTACCGGGTCGATGTCTGGGAGCTGCTGGGAGAAGTTCTGCATATGTATGCAGTCTCTCAAGCAAGTCGGGGAAGCGGTAACTTTTGCCGATGTTTCTCTACAAAGTAAGGAACTTCGGTGCACATCGGGGCCAAACGGCACCCCAAAAACACCCCAGATGACATTCGTTCGCCCCTAAGATCATGGCGCGATGAGCCTGTTTGACACCGATCCGTTCGAGTTTGAGGAACAACCACCCCTGCAGGAACCTCCTTCGGACCAGGTGACCGGTCAGGTCGAGCGCGACCAGTCTGCAGACACGGGGTCCCGTCGAGAGGTGTTCACCGATGGCGCCTGCAAAGGGAATCCTGGGCCCGGAGGCTGGGGTTGGGTGATTCCCGACGAGGTGTGGTCATCGGGTTTCGAGGACCCATCGACCAACCAACGCATGGAGGTCCAGGCGGTTCTACACGCAGTGCAGAACCTCGAAGGACCGCTCGAGATCGTCAGCGACAGCACCTACGTCGTCAACTGCTTCAAGGACAGTTGGTGGCGCGGCTGGGAACGCCGCGGGTGGAAGAACAGTCAGAAGAAGCCTGTTGCGAATCAGGATCTCTGGAAGCCACTCGTAGCGCTCTACAAGGAACGCGACCTCACCTTCCGGTGGGTGAAGGGGCACGCGGGGAATCAGTGGAATGATAAAGCGGACGAACTTGCCGTGGAGGCGTCGCAAGGAAACGGCGCTGACGGCGAAGTACGTCCGCTGTAGTCTGCTCGAGCTCGATCAGCCCTCGACGTTGACAACGCCGTAGAAGGCAACACGTCCCGCAACGTCCTCGGCGCCGGGCAAGGGGTTGGGGTAGTACCAGGCAGCGTTCTCCGCGACCTGGCCGTCGACCTCGAGGGTGTAGTACGAGGCCATTCCCTTCCACGGGCATGACGTCTGCTGAGCGGTCTCGCTTACGACGCTCTTGTCGAGCGACTCGAGTGGGAAATAGTGGTTTCCTTCGACAAAGGTGGTGTCGTCACTCTGTGCGATGACCTTGCCGTTGAACGTTGCTGTTGCCATATGTTCCTCCAAAGCGTCTGGGCACTCGGTGAAACCCGACCTGTCATCGAGCAATTCCAGGTCCCACTGCTTTCGGAATGGCCGGCTCGCTAGTTGGCCGCTAGCGCTCGGCGAGGTCGGCCAGCCGTTCGAGGGTCCGCTCAATATTGCCGAGATGTGCCTTTGGATAACCCACTGCCTCGATCAATCTCGGCACCCGCGACGTCGACCAATCGAATGTTTCGGTCACGAGTGTCGCTCCGTCATCGAGCGGCGTGAGTTGGTAGCGCCATCGATGTCGGCCCATGTGTTCCCACGCGATCAACCGATTTTCCTCGAATTCGACGACCGTGTTTCCGATCCGGTACGGGAGCATCTTGAAGTTCATGCTCATCGCGAACTTCGAACCCAAGGCCAGCCGTTGCACGCTCTTGGCCGTCGCGTCGTTCACCATGTCTGATCCGTCGAAAAGACCGTGTTTGCTCGGGTCGGTGAGGAGGTTGAAGATTGCCTCGGGAGTGGCCTCGATTCGCTTCGACGCAGTCGTGCGGCGAGCCACCATGTCGATCATTCCGGCGTTGCTCACAGAAGGGCCTCGAAGGCTTCGTCAATCGTGGGATGAACAAACTCGTAGCCCGAGTCGCTGAGGGCGTTGGGAACGACCCGCGTGCTCCAGAACAAGAGAGCTTCGGCAGCTTCCTTGCCGAGGCGTAGATCGACAGCGAGCTTCGGCGTCGGAAGAAAGGTCGGTCGACCGAGAGCTTTGCCCAAGGCCTTCGTGAACTCTGCATTGGTCACCGGGTTCGGTGCAACCACATTGACAGGGCCCGACAGGTCACCGTCGATGATGTGGAGAATCGCTCCAACTTGGTCATCGATCGAAATCCACGACAAGTACTGCGAGCCGTCACCGATCTTGCCGCCAATTCCCATCTTGAAGAACGGCAGTTGTTCCTTGAGCGCACCACCCTTCGGGCTGAGGACGACTCCGGTTCGGATAAACGCCGTTCGGATGCCTGCGTCGGTGGCGGGCTGCGCTGCTGCTTCCCAGGCGAGGACGAGCTCGGGAAGAAAGCCAGTTCCGGGCTCGGCCTGCTCGTTTAGCTTCTCTGCTCCGCGATCGCCATAAAATCCCATTGCTGAGCCGCTGACCAGAACTTTGGGCTTGTTCTCCAGCCCGGCGATTGAGTCAGCGAGCAATGCGGTTCCCAGCGTGCGACTTTCAAGAAGTTCCTTCTTCTGTTCAGGGCTCCACTTTGCCTCGCCAATGCCTTCTCCGGCGAGGTGTACAACGGCATCGACACCGTCGAGCTTGTCAGCATCGATCGTGCCAGCCTCTATATCCCAAAGAACGTCTTGGGGCCCTGGAGAGCCGCGAACGACGCGAACGACATCGTCGCCGCGATCGTTGATCGCTTCGATCAGGGCTGAACCGATGAGTCCGCTTGATCCCGTAATTGCAATCTTCATGCAGCGACTCTAGATCGTCACCACAGCGCCTGGCGGTCTCTGCAACCGACTTCACGTGAGCTCGTGGAAAAGACCTCTACGCGCTCGGTCGGTCAAACGCTCTCTGCTCTGCGGCTGAGCGAGATGAGCCCGATTCCCGCAGCAACGATCCCTGCGGCGAGCGAGACGACGCGGCTCGACTCCCGGCCGCTGAAGGCCAGGGGGCTTCCGGGGCGTGCGGGGTTGCCGGGGTCGCCGGTCGTCGTGATCACCGTGATCGACCTGTCGGTCGAAATTTCGATGATTACGCTTACATCGACGCTGCCGCAACGGCTGTGAATCACGTAGCGGCCGGGCGGGAGATCGTCGGGGATCTGGATGTTCTGGAAGCTAAACGTGCCGTCGAGGAGTCCGTTGCTGCTCGTCGTCGCCGTCGTAACCGCGATGATTCGACCGGGGACATCCTGGGTTGCTACGGGGTCGTTGGCTGTCGGTGGGACTCCCTCGATGTAGAGCACTACCTCGTGGCCTGAAGGGCAACCAAGACCGGTGAAACTGCCGCCGTCGGGATCGTCGGGGGTAATTGTGACGAAGAGTCCGGTGATTCCACCGTATTGTGCGCCGACCGGTCCGATCAGCGCCATCGTCGTGATGAGCGCGACAACAAGGCCGAGAAATCCCCGCAGCACGGGGTTAGCAAAGCGCGTGCGCCTACTCATAACGAACCAGTCGGCCCCTGTCGCGAGAACCTGAGTCGCTGGGCGTCTTTTTGCGTCGGTCCAGATTGGCTATTTATCAAGTTCAAACGTGAAGAACCTGTCTTTTTCCAGGTTCGCTCGCCACAAGAATTCGCCTCCTGATAATGACCATTCGTCGTTATCAGATGTGAGCCTCTCGCCGTCGACCGCTTGAATGCTCCACGAGACGACATCGGCGTTCACGAGCGGTTGAGCTGCGAGGACGGTCTCGTACCCGTTGGAAAGCTCCAACAGCCCGGACAAGACAATGGTCATCTCGATGGTGTCTTCTGAAGGCACGGTCACAATGAAGTCGCTCGTCTGAACCCCGAACTCGGTGTCGCTTCGAAACGGTACCGGTTCGCCGTCGATCGAAGCGCTGACCACGGCTAACTCCGAGTACAACGTCGCGAGCATGGCGTTCGTGCCAAGTGGGATGCCCTGATCGTTCGAACCAATGATCGCGTCGGGGAGCCCCGCGGACGGGGCATTGTTCTCCAGCGTGATCGTCACCTCGTGATCGACCCGATTCCTCAAGGTGTCAAGAGTCGTGGTGATGTCCATGCGTCGAGTCAGGAAAGAGTCGATTTTGTTCTGCCCAGAGTTCTGGTGCACGAGTGCCAAAAGGTCGCCATCGCTTCTGGGGAAACTACCGTCCAACCCGAGTCGTTCGGCGACGTCTCCTTCCTCGTCGTTTCGAAGCCAGAGCGAAATCCGGTCCTGATCGGCGAGCGGAGCGAGCTCCATAGCGAACGACAACGGATCAGGAGGTGAAGTGAACAACGCCGACAAAAGGGTCGTGGTGAGCGCGGCGAGTTCGGTCTCACGGGCAAGCTCATCACCATCGAAGCGGCTGTACTGATCGACGAACAGCATGTCGAGCACGTTTCTGCTCGTTAGGGCGGTCGTCGGAGAGGTGCCGGTCTCGAGGGGGCCCGAGAAGGTCAGCAGCTTCTGGATCACAAACGGGTCGACCATGATCACCGCCTCGACCGAGGTGCCGGTCGCTTGCTGAAAGAGATCCGCTGCGACCGCAGCAACCGAGGGAAAGTCCGGACTGATCGTGACATCCTGAATGTGCCTGGCGATGTCGAAAGGCCCGTATCGGTCGACGTAGTCGGAGTCGGTCCGCAGCGTCGCTTCTTGATCTGCGAGCAGTTGGTTGAGCTCCCGGGTGCGGAACTGTTCAGCCACGCTCAGTTGTCCATTCACCCCGTCGACGACAGCCCAGCTTCCAATAAAGCCACCGGTGCCTCGGGCTTCGGCAGGAGTTGCGAACATCACGAGGATTTGCGAGGGCGTCGAGCCGCCGACCAGATCGTTGGTGACGTGGAGCGCCTCGGCGGAGGCACCAATGACGCCAGCTGCGGGCGTCAAGATCTCGTTGGCCCTATCAATGCTCGACCCGACTGGTGGAATGAGCCACGATGAATCGACCGAGGTTATCCGCTCGGAAGCTCGCTCGACCGTTGCGGCGAATGCGTCGACGGTTGGGAGAAGCGAATCGATCTCTGTCACATTGATCGAGCCTGAGACGACCAATGCATCGGGGTCCAGCTGGCTGGTCATCGTGGCAGCCGAGTCGGTGATTGCGCTGGCTTGTCCACTGACCACTTGAGCCGCCTGAACATGTTGGCTGAGAATCGGAACGAGTCGGCTCGGGACCATCCACACGCCGGACAGGTTGTCGTTGGCTCGATCCCAGGATTCGTTGGCGGATGCGAATGCCACGGAAGCGCCGTCGAGATCCCCGGCGGAGGCGAGCTCAGCAGCCGCCCGCGTTTCGTCGAGGCCGTTGGTGAGTGAAGCGAGGCTGAGCGCCGAGACCGCTCCGGTTATTGCTATCACCACGGCGAGTGCCGCGGCGGTTCGTCGGAGGTTGGCAATGATTGCGCGGCGACGTTTCCGCGAGAGCGTCTTCCAACCAGTAGCGACGATTGGAACCACGGCGATGACGGTCCACAACGCGCTTGACCCAAACGGATCTGTGACAGAGCCGTTGGTCAGTCGCCACAGGGGGCCCTGAGTCTGCATCATGAGGACCGGCACGCAGATCGCGGCGATGGCGGTGCCGACGAGGCGTCGGCGGTATCGGGTGCCCGGCCCCGGTCGTTCTCGCATCGACCAAACAACCATGCCCAACGCGACCATTGCGATCGCCTGAAGGAGTAACCCGTTAGCTACGATCGTGGTCGTGCCGGCGAGCACTGCCCATGTCCAACGCCGCGCCCGCCCCGCGAACCAGACGATGGCAAAGGCGAACGCACTTCGGTAAAGGCCGTCGAGCCCAACAACACCGGTCGGACTCGCCGAGGACAACAAACCAGTGGCCATTGCCGAGGCTGTGGCGAGCGTTAGGACGACCGTTGACTGGTCCGCGCGCTCGCGGCGTCGTGGCTTCGATTCAAGATCGACAATGGCGATCTCGTCGCCGGGCGCGTAGGCGCTAGTGGTGTTCGGTCGCAATTTCATAGCTGGTCCATCTGGCCCATCGGCGAACTTGGCCACATCATGAGCAATCTGTCGTTTCGTCAGAAAGTCAACAGACCAAGGCCAAAACACGCTCATCTTCGCGTAGGTCAAACCGACTAGGTAGGGGATGACGAAACGACAATCCCGCGTGCGGAGTAGGCATGCCAGCTCCCGGGGTCCTCGGACCCCGGGAGGCGCACCTGCGAACCCGGCCTACAGAACCAAAACAGGTCCGATCAAGCAGCCACTGAGCACAGAAAAGTTAGCGAACCTCCGTTTCGGTGCAGACGTGTCCGTGTGGGTGATCGCCATGGCCGCAGGCGCCTTTTCGATGGGGGCCTCGCTGGCTCACGGTTTAATCGCTGGCGGAGTCGCCGCTGCTGGACAGGCCATTGTTGGAGCCGCCGGCGGACTGTACAAAGGTCGTTGGAAGCTCGCCAGTTTCGATGAAGCTGTGGCGCTCACCGGTGTAGTGAGCGTCGTTGCGGTTGGTCTGGCCGCCATCCGCGTCGCTGCTGCAATGCTCGGCTTCACCGCTGCGATCAGTTTGCTCGCGCCCTTCATTGCACTGTCGACGATGGTGACGCTTCGAGGACTACGCCGATTTCAGCTCGAACGCCAGGCCGTCACAGCCGCGGGCGCTGGCCGTACTCCGGTGCTGGTTTTCGGCGCTGGCGACGGCGGTGAACAGGTCGTCCGAGCCATGCTTGGCAACCCGAACGGTGCATACGTTCCCGTCGCGCTTCTCGATGATGCCCCGGCAAAACAGAACCTCCGATTGCAGGGAGTGCCCGTCGCCGGCACCCGGGCTGACCTGGCCGCTGTCGCCGCTGTTACCGGTTGCGAACTGCTTGTTATCGCAATCCCGAATGCAGGAGCGCGCACGATCGAATCGGTTGCAGCGCTCGCCGAGGATGCAGGACTTGAAGTCCGTGTCGTCCCGCCAACTCAGGAGCTCGTCGATGGGGTGATCCGTCTCGGCGATATCCGAGAAGTCTCCGAAGCCGACCTGCTCGGTCGGCGCACAATCGACACCGACGTTTCAGCGATTGCCTCGTATCTCACCGGAGCCCGAGTACTCGTCACGGGTGCCGGCGGGTCCATTGGATCAGAACTATGTCGTCAGATCGCGACCTTCTCGCCAGAACAGCTGGTCATGCTCGATCGGGATGAATCTGGACTCCATGCGACCCAGCTCTCCATCGAAGGACACGGCCTTCTCGATTCCGATGACCTGGTGGTCGCGGACATTCGCGATAGCGACAGGCTAAAAGAGGTCTTCTCGGTCAAACGGCCCGAGGTCGTCTTCCATGCTGCGGCGTTGAAGCACCTCCCGCTCCTCGAGCGGTATCCCGAAGAAGGCTGGAAGACCAACGTTCTCGGGACAAACAATGTCCTGCGAGCCGCGGCAACTCATGGTGTGACCCACTTCGTGAACGTCTCGACCGATAAGGCTGCCGAGCCGACAAGTGTGTTGGGGTACACCAAGCGGATCGCTGAACAACTGACGTCCTGGTACGCCCACCGAACCCGCGGCGACTGGGTCAGTGTTCGGTTTGGCAACGTGCTCGGATCTCGCGGCTCGATGCTTACCGCCTTTCGCGCTCAAGTCGCCGCAGGTGGCCCGATCACCGTCACCGACCCCGAGGCGACGCGCTACTTCATGACCCCACACGAGGCTTGTGAGCTCGTCATTCAGGCCGGAGCTGTTGGGGCCAAGGGGGAGGCACTGGTCCTCGACATGGGCGAACCCGTCCGCATTCTTGATGTGGCCCAACGATTGGCCAAGTCTGCTTCGGTACCCATCGACATCGTGTTCACTGGTCTGCGCCCCGGCGAGAAACTTCATGAGGACCTCATCGCAAACGGTGAACTCGATATTCGTCGGGCACATCCGTTGATCTCTCACGTTGCTGTACCGGCATTGCGGCCGACCAACCTGGGGTTGTTCAACGCGGCGAGCCCCGAAGCAGCGATCAGGTCTCTCAGCGAGCTCTGTAGCTCGGTGCCGGAGACTATTCAGCTCTAACGCTCGCGGGAATACGACAAGTGTCAGCGTTCGATGGGGCGGGCAGGCGACCCAACCACCGTGTTACCCGGAAGTACATCGTTGGTAACGGTCGCTCCGGCACCGATTACAGCATCGTTGCCGATCTTCACGCCCGGAAGGATTGTGGCTCCGGCGCCGATGAAGACCCGATCGCCGACGTTCACCGCTCCGGTAACCGTAGCTCCGGGGCACACCGTGACCCAGGCGCCAAGAACACAATCGTGGGCGATCGTTGCCCCAACGTTGACGTGAGTGTGACGTCCGAGTCGTACGTTCGTCGTTAGGACGACCCGTTGGGCGAGGACCACCCCTGCACCAAGAGTGACCTTTGAACCGGTCAGCGCGGAGGGATGAATGAGCGGGGTCGGTTCGGTGCTGAGTCGGTGGTCGATCTTCTCCCGCGTCATCGGGTCTCCGATGCCTACGAATATGTCGAGCTCGCGCTCATCGAGCCTTCCGCTGGTTCCAAGGAACCGAATACCGCTGCGCGCAAGGAGCGCGCGGTCGGGGTCACCATCATCGGCGATTCCGAGTAGTGAGACCGATTCACCTACCTGGGATACGTCGCGCACGATGTCGGCGAGCTCGCGTCCATGGCCGCCCGCCCCAATCACCACGATCGAGCGGGTGCCCGGCCGTTCGGTAGGAGTGTTCGGCAACGACGCATCCGTGACGTCGATCGTCCCTTCAGGAATCGGACGCCGACGCGTAGGTGGGGTGAGTTCAGCACTCATCAGACAGCCGCCTGATCGTCCAGCAGCACACGGCTATCGGATGCGTTGTGTTCGGCCGCGGTGAGATCGACGAACTCATCGGTAGCGCAATGGCCGTCTACGCCATCCTGCGAGCGAACGACCATTGCGGTCCGTGCGAGCGTTCGCAGATAGTTGCCAACCGTGGATCTAGCGACCCATTGAAGATCGAGTTCAATGCGGTCACTCCAGCGCAACGAATTCCGTCCGCTCACCTGGGCAAAGCCGGTGAGTCCGGGTCTGACTTGGAGGCGAAGTTGTTGTCGACGCGAAAGCTGGTCGCTTTGGGCCGGAAGCATCGGGCGCGGCCCGACGAGGCTCATCGAACCGTGAAGTACGTTCAGGAGTTGCGGCAGTTCGTCGAGTGAGGTGCGTCGCAAGACTCGACCGATATCGGTGATATGGGCGTCGGTCGGAACCAAGGGATTGGGTCCGGTTGTCATCGAGCGGAATTTGATCATCGGGAAAGGTTCCCCGTTGTGTCCCGTGCGTGTCTGCACAAAGAAGATCGGCCGTCCGCTGGACGCGACGATGCTCAGAGCAACACCTGCGGCGAGCGGTACCCAGACCGGGCTAGCCCCAATCACAAGTGCGAGATCGAGAAATCTCCTGGTCCGAACCGAACGCGGTCGGCTCGGCCCGTACGAGACTGGTCGCGCGGAACGCAATCGGTCGCGGGCTTCGTTCATTGGTCAGGCCGCACGTAGCGATTGTTCGCGCTCGCTATTGCTCGTCTCGTCCGCGATTGCCTTGCGCATCCAGTCGATCGTCTCGATCAGGCCATCATCGAACGCCATGGGTGTAATGGTTGGGAAGAGAGAGTGGAGTAGCGATCCATCCGCCTGGGAGTGAGGGACATCGCCAATGCGGTTGTCGATATTCTCCACCAGGAGCGGACGGTCGAGCTCCTCACCGATGAGGGAGAGCACCTGGTTCAGATCAATTCGTGATCCAAACGCAAGGTTGACCGGATCCGGCGAACAGACCTTCCGTTCAAGCGCGTCGACGATGGTTCCGCAAACGGTCGAAACGTGGGTGAAATCGCGGGACTGGGTACCGTCACCGTGCACCGTAATTGGCTTGCCTCGCAAGGCTGCATCGACGAAGGCCGGAATCGCTGCGGCGTAAACGTGTCCTGCTGCCTGGAGGGGACCAAACACATTAAAGAAGCGAAAGGCGAGCGTCGGGATGTTGAACGACGTTCCATACGCAATCGCGTACGCCTCGGCTGCGAGCTTGCTTGCTGCATATGGGCTCATCGGGCGTGTCGCGGCCGACTCTCGTTTTGGGAGTTCTGGGTTTGCCCCATAGACCGATGAGGAGGAAGCGAGGATGACGTGGCGGCCGCCAGCCGCACGAGAGGCTTCGAGAACGTTCAACGTGCCGGTGGCATTGGCCATGTGGCTTGCCACCGGGTCGTCGAGGCTGCGCGGAACCGAGGATCGCGCAGCGAGATGGACTACTCCGTCGGATTCTCCGGCCATCTGGTTCACAAGTTCGGTATCGAGAATCGACCCGACGGTCAGCTCGACATCGAGCCCCTCGAGGTTCGAAACAAATCCAGTGGACAGGTCATCGAGCACGGTTACCTCGTGATGCCTGTCGAGCAGGTTTCGAGCGAGGTTTGCGCCGATAAAGCCAGCGCCACCGGTAATCAGGACCTTCATCTGTTGGACTCCCATTTTCTTGTCTGATCGTTTGGGAACAACGGCTGCTCACCAACGATCACCTATCGGCACCGGCCTGAGTCTTTTGACCCATAGAGGCAAGGGATTTGGCGCTGATTCGGGCTACAACAGCATGAAACGAGAGCGAAAACTGCCGCGTACGTGTCCAAGTCGATTTCCCGCCACCCACGCAAGCTGTGCCCGACGCTCGGCAGAGAGGATCGACGGCGCATGCAACAGCAACCACGCCCACGACTTGACGCCCGCCAGACGGCTCACACGATCGCCGAGCAAAGCGTGCGCTCGGCGTGCGATCTCTGGTCGAAACGTCCCGTACGAGAGGCCCTGCTTCCACAAATCTCGTGCGGACGACCGGTAGCGATAGTGAATGACGGCGTCCTGGAGTTTGGCAATATCGAACCCGGCCACGTAGGCACGCAAAGACCATTCGATGTCCTCACCTGAACGCATGGATTCGTCGAGCGGCCCAATGGCCTTCCACGCTTCGCGGGTGGTGGCCATGTTGCCCCCGTGCACCAATGGGAACAGTCCGTAGAAGGTCGACAGGTCTGTGCTGTGGCCCCGGCCGCCTCGTTGCACTTCGGTGTTGAGCGAAGCCGTCTCGAGCTGCCCGGTGACGACGGCGCTGTCTTTCAGGGCATCGGCCATCGTGGCGACCCACCCCTCGTCGACGAGATCATCCGCATCGCAGAACAACAGCAGATCACCACTCGCGATTTCGACTCCAACATTGCGTGCATAGGCAGCGCCTTGGCGCTCGGTCGCTGCGTTCACTACGACATGCTCAGATCGAGAAAGCCGTTCGAGCAGCCGAGGCGTCTCGTCGTTCGAGTTGTTGTCGACGAGCACAAGTTCGGCATCTCTCTCGATCACCTGGGGGAGCAGTCGATCGACCTGATCAGCGAGTGTTGCTTCGACGTTGTAGCAAGGAATCACGACCGATATCACGATGCATTTCCCAACCGGAGGTCGAGCATGCCACGCACAAATCCTGCGCGCTTTCCGAGGACATATGCGTATCGGAATCGCCCGGCATCAGAGGCCAGCAGCGGGAGTGACCTCACCAGCCACGACCATGAGCGGACCATTGCAATCGGGCTCAACTCAGGACTGTTCTCGCTGATTTGGCGGAGGATAAACGGTTCGTTGCGTCCCCAGTTGTAGGCCTGGTCGAAAACGTCTCGGGGCGAGTTGCGCATCCGGTAGTGGACGACCATGTCTTCGGCGT
The DNA here is from genome assembly GCA_964610745.1 of uncultured Acidimicrobiales bacterium. Classification (GTDB taxonomy): domain Bacteria; phylum Actinomycetota; class Acidimicrobiia; order Acidimicrobiales; family SHLQ01; genus SHLQ01. The sequence continues at coordinate 64,544 of CAZSYL010000011.1, read as the reverse complement.
AGGCCGCTTCCGCACCCGACTCGTGGATTCGAACCGAGAGCTCGGCGTCTTGAGAACGCAGATAGTTGGTGTCGAAACCGCCGACCGATTCGAACAGCGGTCTCGAGATGCCAAGGTTGCATGAACTGAGAACTGGTACTGAGCCGCCGAGCAGCGGAAGTCCTGACATGTTCCAGTCGCCCCGGGACTGGGCAGCAGCTCTGGTGTTCAGACGGTCGAGGTCGAGGAATCCACCGACGACGTCGGCCGAATCGAGTGCGTTCCCCAACGTGGAAATCCACCGATCCCCAACAACGTCATCGGCGTCGCAGAATCCAATCCGATCGAATGCCGCTGCCTCGACTCCGCGGTTTCGCGCATAGCCCGCGCCCGCAACTTCTGCACACGGCAGCACGAGCACTGGACGGTCGGAGCTGTCGAAGGACGTCGCGAGCTCCGCGGTCTTGTCGCTCGAGCCGTTGTCTACGACGATGATCTCACCGCCATGAGGCCATGGTTGGGACACGAGAGCCCGAAGTTGTTCGCCGAGCGTGTCCGAGGAGTTCTTTGCGGCGATGACAACCGAAAGTGGCCGGCTCATTGCTGATTCAGATTGATCGGCCGGTTGCGCCGCTCGGCGATGGCCGCGTGGACATGTGTGAGGAAGGAGTAGGCGATGTTGTGAGGCTGCACTTCCTTGCGGTTGGCGTACCGGAGGGCAGCGCTCTGGTAGCGCCGGTAGGTGACCGGGTCCTGCCAGAGTTTGTTGATGGCGTCGAACCAAGAGCTTGGACGAGAGACGATGATCCCTCCAGGTCCGACAGATTCGACGAGACCGGGTAGATCGTTAGCGACGACCGGGATGCCGTTGCTCAGCGCCTCGAGAATTGTCCTGGGACGGTTGTCGATCAGATGAGGGACAAGGACGACGGCAGCATCATGAAACACCTCGGCAGGTGAAGCTGTTCGAGGCCGGAACGAGACATTTGGGTGTCGAGCGAGGATCGAGTCGACCATGTGACGTTCTTTGGTCGTGAGCGGCCATGATTCCTGCAGGACGAACGGGATGGTCCGGAAGTGTGGAGCTAGCTCCTCGATGATCTCGACACCGTGGGCCTGTCGAGGGTTGACCAAGACGATCCGTTCTCGGGTCGACTGCACCTTTGCGGCTTCCAAATCGACCACCGATGGCACGAAGTGCGCTTCGGTCTGATATTCCTTCGCCGCATCGACGAGAGTGCGGCTGTTCGCGAGCACTAGGTCATCGCGGCGGAAATCGTGTCCTGGTCTCGGAAAGAGGTGCCCGAGGGCGGTCTCTTCTCGCATGTACAGCGCGGTTGGAATGTGAAGTGACTCGCACGTTTCCTGAATCGTCCGCCAGGTCGTTCGAGCAATGCTCGATCCAACGACGATGTCGGGACGGAAGGTGATCGCAATATCTGGAAGAGCGTTTTCTGGAGCGGGCGAGAGCAAGACGCTCTGCTCGGAATGTTCGTCTCCAGCCACGTCGGCGGGGGATTCGAGCGGACTTGGCCGACGGCCGGGAATCGATCGTAGCCAAGTCGCGGACTCGCCGATTACCGGGGTGTCTGCAAAGCGAACCGAGGCATCCCAGAGTTGCTCGTGCAGGAACCGCGTGAGCGTAGATCCCCGGGCGTTGTCCACCAACATCATGGTTTCTGCCCCCAGCTGTCCTACGAGCCGGTTGAGTTCACGCTGGCTTCGTCCCGAGCCACCACCGGTCGTCGAGGACACGAAGAGGATCCGCAGAGGTCGCCGCTCGCCAATCGAGGGGAGGGTCGCTAAGGGAGAAACACCGTGCACGTCCCTCCATCGGTGGGCCGTTGGAACTATTAAGCCAAACAGCTCACTAACCAAATTTGTAATGTCCGAGCGCGCCTAGCGCGCTTCGACCTACAAATTTTGGTTAGAACACCTCGATGTCGCCGACTTGGAAGCTGATGTCCGATCGCGTCGGCGAGCGCTCAATCGCCCGAATCGCGAGCCTTGGCCCGGGTCGGTCGGTGGCGACTGTTCCGCCGAGTCCGCCAAAGCCAACCGCATGATCGGCGCGAACGCGGCGCATGACATTTCGTATGGAACGACCCGCCTTTTCATTGCTGAGGTCGCCGATACGTTCTGCAACCACCAGCTCCCGGGCAGCGCCTCGTCGGCGTAGGCGAACAATCAAGCCACTCTTGTCGGGTCCGGGCAGAAAGCGGTACTCCATAGGTGCCGAGCCATAACGCCACCGGAGGGTACGAAGCGTGTGTGCGGTGTTGAGAGATCGAGAAATGCCGGGTCGTGGACACGGCTCGTCCGGATCGAGCAATGCCAAGCCATCCTCGATCGAGATGCCAAGTTCCGGCGTCGGGATCGAGCGTTTCTCCGCCTTGGTTCTGGCTCTTGCGAGTCGAGTGAGCGAAAGTGGCGATGAGATCGGCGAGGCAATGCGGTAGCCAAACTCGACGTTGCCCGCATCGACCCAGCCCATCTTCAAATACCCCGAGAGGCTCTGCTCGTTGGGTGTGTTGAAGATGAAGGCCGTGCCGGACTCGGTCAGTCTGGTTAAACCCTCCACCGTGAGCGACCGGAACAGTCCCATGCGATGGGCCCGTGGGTGGGTGGCTGTATCGACCGCTCGGGCGGCCGCGACGGTTTCGCCGGAGGAGTCATGGAAATGCCAGCGCATGAAAGGGCGAACTGCCGCGATGCCGTCGTCGTCTTCGGCGACGAGCAGCAGGGACCTTCCAAACGCGTTGTCCAGGTGTTTCCAGGTGAACAACGCTCGGTCAAAGGTCGGGTCGGTCCAACCGAGTGCCACAGAACAAACATCGAGGATCGCATCGAGGTCGTCGGACGTGGCCTCGCGGAAGTTGAACTGGTCGGTGGCCACAGCGGCAGACTAGAGGAGGAGCGTCAAAAACTAGGCCAAACGACTCACTTTTTGCACAGATTTGCCGATTGGCGGGCGTGGCCAGAGCAGATTTCATAGGTGAGCGTGTCGCCGGAAGGAGTGAACACGGCTTTGGGCTGGATGTGAGAAGTATCGCCAAGCGGATTGCGTTCGCTGTTGATGTCATCACTCCATCTGTTGCTGGCATGGTTGTTCTCGCATACCACCGAGTGGGTGGACGCACGGTCAGTCCAGTCGACCTGGTCACGGCCGACTTCCGTAGGCAGATCGAGCATGTGGCTGCTCGCGTTGGCACTCTGGACGAGGGCCTGGCTGCCCTGCGTTCGGCGAGGCCGGATAGTGACGCGGCGGACCTACCGATCGTCCTGACCTTTGACGATGGAACCGCCGACTTTGCCGACATTGTTCTACCGATCTTGGTCGAGTTCGACGTACCAGCAACCCTGTACCTGTCGACGGCAAACGTGGACTCCGGTGATGCGTACAGCCTCGGGGGCACCCCAATTTCCTGGGCAGGTCTTGCCGACTGCCTCTCAACGGGCCTGGTGGCCATCGGCTCCCATACCCACCACCATGTTCTGCTCGATCGTTGCAACCCATTGGAGGCAACGCAGGAACTCGACACATGCGATCGAAGGATCGAGGACGAACTTGGAGTGACGCCACTCCATTTCGCCTACCCGAAGGCGCTTTCCCCAAGCCCAGCGGTCGACGAGTTGGTCCGGCAGCGCTACCTCAGCGCTGCAGTGGCGGGCACCCGTGCCAACCGCGTTGGTCATACCGATCCCTTTCGTCTGAACCGCTCACCGATTCAGAACGCCGATGGCTGGGACGGGTTCGTCCGCAAAGTCGAGGGTGGGATGCGTGTCGAAGATGACGTGCGCCGTGTCGTCAATCTGGTCCGCTACCGAGGAAAGAACTCATGACCCGTCTTCTGCATCTGACGACGACACCGGTGAGCCTCGACTGGTTGCTCGGGCCCCAGCTCGAGGCGTTCGCGTCGGCAGGATACGAGGTCGTGACAGCATCGGCGCCAGGCGATCACGTCGAGAACCTCGTGTCCCGTGGCATTGCTCACCATCGGCTCGAGTCGTTCACCCGCAGTGTCGATCTCGCATCGGACCTTCGCTCTATTGCTGAGCTGCGGGAGTTGCTCATCCGACTCCAGCCAGACATCTTGCATACCCACAACCCAAAGCCTGGCGTTCTTGGCCGAGTGGTCGGAAGGTGGAGTCGGATCCCGGTCGTGCTCAACACCGTGCACGGGTTGTACGCCCAGAAGGACGACGGCTTCGTTCGTCGAGCCGCCGTCTACGGTGCTGAGCGATTCGCTGCTGCGCACAGCGACGCTGAGTTAGTTCAGAACATCGAAGATGTGGAGACCCTGCGTTGGCTCGGAATAGATGAGCAACGAATTCACCTACTCGGCAATGGCATCGACCTTGATACCTTCGCCCCAAACCCTTCCCGAGCACGAGCAGCGAGATGCCTGCGAATTCAACTCGGCATTCCGTTTCCGACCGTCGTGGTCGGCATCGTCGGGCGCCTGGTCTGGGAGAAGGGGTACGGCGAGTTCTTCGACGCGATCAAAATTCTGCGTCGGCGCTTCTCGTCCGATCAAGTGGCGTTTGTTGTTTGTGGGCCGGCCGAGTCGGGTCACGCCGACGGAGTCGACCCATCAAGTATCGAGAAAATGCGACAGAACTGCGGGGTGCACTTTCTCGGTCAGCGAAGCGACATTGCCACGGTGATGTCCGCGTTCGACGTCTTCGCGCTGCCATCACATCGCGAAGGGTTTCCCCGAGCAGCGATGGAAGCCAGCGCTATGGGCGTCCCCGTCGTCGCGAGCAATATCCGTGGTTGTCGACAGGTGGTCGAACATCAAAAGACAGGTCTTCTCGTGCGCGCTCACCGACCTCATCATCTGGCCTTGGCGCTAGAACGCCTCGTTACCTCACCGGCCCTTCGAACCCAGATGGGCCGTGCTGGCCGAACCAAAGCAATTGCCGAATTCGATCAACGGCAGGTCATCGACACGACGCTCTCGGTCTACGAGATGCTGTTGCGAGAGAAGGGCCTGCCGGTGCCCGCTCAGGTCGTCGTTCCGGAGGCGCCCTGGTATGCCGACTCGATCAACCTCGTCGAGCGAGATGCATCGAACTTGGACGACCCTGCTAGCGATGCTTCGGCCATCGACGTTCGAAGCGCTTGATCCTCACTGAGCTTGACCCAGCCAGCAGCCAAGCCGGCGGCATCTCCGATATCGACGAGCAGCCCGTTGACCCCATCGGTGACCGCTTCCGGGATGCCCCCAGCGCGGGTTGAGACGATGGGAAGTCCGAGAGCCATCGCCTCCATGATCGATACGGGTTTGCCTTCGTGTCTGGAAGTCAGTGTGAAGACATCGAATGAAGACATCGCCGCCACGGCGTCCTCGCGGTAACCGAGAACGGAGATATCACGGTCGAGGTACGCGGCCGAGACCGCGGTTCGAAAGTCCACTTCACCAGGACCCTGACCAATGACGAGGAAGTGCATCTTTGGATTTTGACGCAATGCCTCGATAGCAGCTTCGAGAAAGACGTCGTACGCCTTTTCAGGTCGAAAGTTCGCGACGATGCCAACAACGAAGGTCTGAGGATCGATAGCAAACTCGTCACGATAACGATCGCGGTCGAAGCGATGTTGCTGCAGGCGGCTGAGCGGAACCCCGTGATCGAGCACCATGGTCGACTCCTGAAGGCGCGCATCCATCGTGTCGAGGACATCGTTCGAGACGGCGAACCGAACATCGTCGACCGGTGCGGTGAGGCGGTTCGCGAGACGGGTTGCGACATGGTGCCTCGGCCACCGGTTGTGCTCGGTCGTGACGATCTTTGCGTCTATCTGTCCGAGCTTTGCCAGAACTCTGACGGCCGCCGCAAGAACGGGGGAGTGGACGTGAATGACATCGGGTTGAATTTGTCGAAGAAGCCTCCGCAAGCGCAGAGGCCAGACGAGACTCTCACCGATTGTTTCTGTTGAAGCACCGGAGCGTTCGATCGCCTCGACCAGATGGTTCTTTGACCCGATGAGGCGGACGACGCAGTAGTCGATTTCCCCCGAGCTGGTCTCGATCTGCGTGAGCACCAAACGCTCAGCACCGCCTGGGCCAAGCCCCTTCACCAGGTGAACGACCCTGAGCGGAGAGTTGCCGGAGGTTTCGCGACCTGCAGCGTGGGCAAAAAGACTCATACCAACTCGTCCTTTTGGCTCACGAGTCGGACATTGCGGCCGATTGATGTCAGAGCGCGACGCTGGAGACAACTTGCGCTGCCGACAGAAGGTGCATTACTACACATGGAAAATCGTCAGGTTCGTGAGGAGCATGTAGAAGAATCCTCGCACGCCCCGCTAGGGCATGAAGGAATGCATCCTCCTTTTGGTATGTCTTCGCGCGGCGGGCTTCTCGAGGATCCGCTGGGTCCGGTGCGCACCATTGCGCGTCGCTGGCGCCTCCTCGCTGTGCTCGTGATTGTCGGCAGTCTTCTCGGCTGGGTGTCGGCTGTCGCTGCCACCGATGCCGCAAGTGCTCCGGTTGCGGTCGACCATTACGAGGCCCGACATGTGCTCGTCCTCGACAGTTCCGTGCCTTCCACCCAGGCGGTGCTTGGTGTCAGAAATCTCAACACCCTCGCCAAACGAGTGACCATTGGAGAGGTGCCAGACTCGGTAGCTGAGTCGCTCGGTGTGAGCTCGACCACCGCTTCGACACAGGTGCGCGCCGTTATCCGCTCGGACAGTGAAACGCTCGACATTGTGACGGTTGCGGAGACGCCGGGTCAGGCGGAATCGCTCGCCGACGAATTTGCCATTCAGTTCCTTGCCTACCTCGAGGCCGACGCAGAACAGTTGGCAGCGGACTCGGTTGCAAACGCTGAGCTCCGGCTTGCCGAAGCGGAGACGAATCTAGCAACCGTTCGAACCGAGCTAGCCGCCGCCACCGCTGCTGAGGATGAATCGGCGGTCGCACTACTGTCCCAGGATGAACAGCAGTTCCTGAGCGCCCGGATTCACGCCAATGCAGAACTACTCGACGCCCGTTCCGACGGCGTCCCGATCGTCCCGATCGAAACGCTCCAACGTGCAGAGGGCAATGCTGTGGTGATCTCCCAATCACGATTCGATCAACATGTCGAAGACGCCACCGTCGGCGAGAACATTGCTGTTCTCTTCGGTTCCGACACGGAGGGCACCAGTGAAACCGGAGCCCTCGCTGCGGTGAGTAGTCAACTGCCGTCTGGGGTGCTGCCGCGGATTGGCTTTGGAGCCCTGCTCGGATTGCTCAGCGGCGTACTGATCGCCATCATCTTGAACCGCCTCGACAACCGAGTTCGTTCCAAGCGCCAAATCGAGGAGCTCCTCGACCTGCCGGTCATTGCCGAAGTCCCGACGATCGGCCGTTCCCAGCAGCCCGAACACGAGATCGTGTCCCAGCGGGAACCGCGGAGTCGATTCGCTGAACAATATCGCTCACTCGCATCGGCTCTGGGGTACGCCCGACGGAGTCGCCGGACCGCTGGTCAGGTCGTTCTCGTCACCTCACCGGGGCCATCGGAAGGCAAGACGACGACGGTGGCAAACCTTGGGGCAATGCTGGCCGAGTCCGGCCAGAGCGTACTGCTCATCAACTGCGACTTTCGCAAACCAAAGCTGCACCAGATGGCCTTGGTTGAGTACGAGCCTCAGTCGGTGACCCCTACCTCGATCGACGGCGTTTCGTTAATCTCAAATGTCGTTCCCGACGGTAAGTCACTCCCCACCGAGATCATCGCCGCTCAACGGTCCGTGATTGCGAACGCCAAGCCTCTCTACGATGTCGTAGTCATTGATACCGCACCACTGCTGGCGACCAATGATGCCGTCGATCTGCTCGATCTCGCCGACGATGTCGTGTTGGTCGTTCGAGCGGGCAAGACGACCACACATGGGGCTGATCGCGCCGCCGAGATGCTGGACCGTCGCCGAGCACATGTGCTCGGTGTAGCGATTACCGACGTGAACGCCCGTCATTCGGCCGATTACTACTACTACGGCGGGTACTACGGTGGCGACGAAATCGATGTCCGCGATGGCAGTGATTCGGCAACCTCCAAGGATGACCACATCGACCTCGCAGGCATCGAGAACGAACAGCTCCCCACGCTGAGCGAGTAACCGTGAGCGCCACTCCTCGAGTCGAACACGACCGGGAACGCGTGATACCGCGTCCGAGTCAGCGCCGAGCGTCGCCTCGTCGCGGGGGAGCGGTGGTCCGAACACCCGATGGGCTTCTCATCGTCGGAGACACCGCAACCTCACCGTCGAACCGTCCCGGGCGCGCCGATCCGGCAACCTCGACCGGACTAACCGAAGACTCAGGTTGGGCGTCCTGGATGCAGGCGACACTGAAGGTGATCGGCGCCGTCAGCGGTCTGGGCGCTGGTCTGGCCTTCGGCATCCTCGGGTTCCTCGGTCGCGAGGACACGTTGTTTGGCGTCGTCCTCGCTCCCGCGCTGACGCTCATTGCTGCCATCGTTGCCAAGCGCGTCGTTCTACCGCGCTCGAACGAGTTTGTGTTCGCTGCTGTGGTCGCTGGCTTTGGGGCACGAATGCTCGGAGCGGTTCCTCGTTTGATCAGCGGCGCAGACTCCCCGGTGTACCAACGGGAAGGCGAACGGATTGCAGACGCGCTCCGATCCTTCGACCTGGCCGTCGACACGGGCCGCTCTATCCCCGGAACCGGCGCCGTTCGTTACTTCAGCGGAGTGGTCAACGTGCTCACGGGGTCGAACGCCATCGCGACGTTCCTGGTCTTTGTCGTTCTCGCGTTCGTTGGCCAGGTCTTCTTTCTTTTCGCGGTCAAACCGGTACTCAACGACAAACAGATGCGTCTCGCCGCGCTCTTCATCATGCTCTCGCCCACGATGGTCTACTGGCCATCTTCGGTCGGGAAGGAAAGCCTCGCCCTCTTCGGAATCGGTATTGGACTCTTCGGGGTATCGAGGGTCTATGAACGACAGTGGAACGGCGTCGTGCCGCTACTGTTCGGCGGCTTCGTTGTCGGGATGGTTCGACCTCATGTCGCAATGCTCCTTCTCGCTGGTCTCGTGGTGGGTTTGTTTGCGCGGCGCGCCGTCGACCAGCGTCGGCTAGCTGTGCACATAGTGGTTCTCGCTGTGGTCCTGGTCGGGGCGATGCTGACAACGGGCGCGTCGGCGAGGTTGTTCGATCTTGAGAGTTTCGATGGTGTCTCGGATGTGTCAGCAGCGCTTGACTTCGCAGAGGATCGAACGTCTCAGGACGATTCGGCCTTCACCGCTGCGCGTGTCTCCTCGGTCACCGACTATCCATGGGCGACGCTAACCGTCCTATTCCGCCCGTTCATCTGGGAGGCGGAGAACGCAGCTTCATTCGTCAGCGCCATCGAAGGGATGATGCTCGCTGCTGCCATCCTCTACGCGGCGCCCGGACTCGTGTCGAATCTTCGAGCGCTCGTGCAAAAAGGACAGCTGCTTTTTGCCCTCGGCTTCACCTCAGTTTTCATCTTTGTGTTCGCCGCAATCGGGAACTTCGGCATCCTTAGCCGCCAGCGCGCTCAGGTCGTGCCCTTCGTTCTGTTGCTCGTCGCGTTTGGTGTCGGTGCTGAGCGATTGCGCGGTGCGAGGACATCGCGTGCCTCGAACATTGAGTTGAGCAGACGAGGGCGGTGACCATGGCCGACATAATGCTCGTCCAGAACCGTTCTGCGCTGTCGGGTGAGGTTGACGGCCGGCATGTCTTGTTCAACCTCGAAGACCGTCAGTTGCACCAGCTCAACGACACTGGCGCTGCGACATGGAGCATTCTGCAGACCCCGCACCGTGTTGGCGACGTCGTCGAAGAGCTCTCGCGACGTTATGGCGTTCGGACCGAGGACGTTCGCGCCGACGTTCTCGCACTGGTCGAATCGTTGCGCGAAGAAGGCCTCTGCCTGCCGATCGATTGCATGGAACAGGACAGGTCATCCGCGGTGCATGCCAATGCCCGCACCGGCGGTCAAGAGCGACGCAACATCCACCACACCATTGGCCCGTTTCGAGCCCTGACTCTTGGCGTCGTTCTTGACGTGGACGACGAGTCAGTGCGACACGAGTTAGATCGACTACTCGACCCTCTCCGGGGCAGCCCGCCGCTCAGCTCGGACCAGGAACAAATCGAGATTCAGGTCCAATCGGCCGGTACAGCGGAGTGGTCTGTGCAGGTTGGCAACGGTCCGACCCGGACGCTGAGAACGCGTCGCGCTCTCATTCGACATGTTGTCGCCGAGGTCAACGGTTCGCCGCTGCCCTATCTCGACAGCGCAATCGTGTTTCATGCCGCGGCGGCCGAGATTGGTTCTGGCATCGTGATGTTTCCAGGTGTCAGCAACGCCGGTAAGTCCACGCTTGTTACTCAGCTCGTCCATCGCGGTCACGGGTATGTCACCGACGAAGCCACATTGATCGATACGACAACCCAGATGGTGAGTCCGTTCACTAAAGCGATCAGCCTTGATCCCGGAAGTCATGAAGCGTTGTCAGAAATACTGTCGCCCATGTCTGCTCCAGGGCTCGGCCAGGGGTACGCAATCGACGTCGACCCTCGCTCGGTCGGCCCGGGTCGGCTTTCCGACGGCGGTCGAGTGCAGGCGATCGTGTTTCCGACGTTTACTCCCGGGGCCGCAACTGAACGAACCGCTCTCGACCCCTTCGACTCGTTCTCTCAGCTGCTCGCATGTGCGTTCAACTTCGACGGTGCTGGACGCGAGGCATTCGACACGATCGTCAACCTGGCAAATGAGGTGCCTGCCTACAACCTTGTGCACTCCGGAGGTCCCGAGCACCTCGCGATGATTGAAGAGCTGTTCTAGGCCGACAAACCACTGGCTTAGTCTCGACGGGCTCGACGATCGGCGGAGTCCGCATCGATCGATCCCGCGGGCAGCGCAGGAACCTCTGCGGCTTGTCTCTCTTTACGAGCTCGTTTGGTTTGGTACTGATTTTCATCAGCGGCACGAAGTAGCGAGCTGCGGTTGTCGATCTCGCCATTTGCGAACGCAATTCCGCACGAGATCGAACGCGTCGGACCAGACCCAGCCGATCGTTCAAAGAGTCGCTCGATGGCCTCGGATACCTCGTGTGCGGTCAGTAGGCCACCACCGTCGATGACCATACAAAATTCGTCGCCACCAATTCGGCAAACCGTCGTGCGGTCCCGGTCACGCACCGCGCCCATGAGTGCATGGCCGGCGTCGATCAGTAGACGATCTCCAGCGTGGTGACCAAGGGTGTCATTTACGACCTTTAGTCCGTCCACATCGCACATGATGAGTGCCGTGTCGACCCGTTCGTCTGCGGGTCGCTCGAAAACAGCATCGAGTACTCGGTAGAGCTCGTGGCGGTTGCCAAGACCGGTGAGCTGGTCGCGGAGCGCCATCTGCTCCATCTGAGCCCAGTGTTCGGTAGCCGAGATTGCCTCGGCCATCTCGGCGGCGATATGGCGCAGCACTGCCTTGTCGCTCTCGTCGAAGCCGTCGATTGGATGCCGTCTCGTCGCAACGAGTACGCCCCACACATCGGTGCCGATCATGATCGGCGTGATGACCTCGTTGGTGCCTGGGCCCGCTCCTTGTGTGTTCCGGGCGATGGTTTGGCCAGCTCGAAGCTCCGCCTGGGTCGAGAATTCGTAGAGGCTGTCGAGTCGAGACGGTGGTGGAAGTCTGGGGCGTCCGTCATCGACCCGGGCCACCGGGATGGGATCGAGCTGTGTTGAGCTCGAAGGAATGACCACAACTTCGGCTGCGTCAACGGTGTCGAGCGCGGTCGAAGCGAACAGGTTCACGAGTTCATCGTTACTCGCCGCGAGTGTGACCGCATTGCTGATGGTGGTGGCGGCACTGACCGCCTCGGATCGAGAGCGGGCGTCGGGCAGTTTGTCAAAGAGGCTTTGGACTGTGGAGGAAGGGACCGCCGGGCTCTCGATGTCGTCCAGTTCGATGCGGTCGAGGGCGCTACACAACGCTGGGTCGAGTGCCGCACCGGCCTGACGACGGACTCGTCGACGGGCGTGGTGCCACGACGGTATGAAGCCTGCGGTGGGGTTTCCAACGAGTGAGTCAGCAACGGCGGAGACTCGTGCAGCCAGCGGAATGTCCGCGCCGGAAATGCCATGGGGGTGGCCTTGGCCGTCCCAACGTTCACGGTGGTTCTCCAACGCGTTCGATACCGACGCGAGTCCGTCGATGCGGCCCACGAGAGTTGCCCCGAGTAGCGATCGCGTTGGTTCGTTGGCGTCTTCGGGGTCGTCGGGCCGTGACACGGTCAGGTCTACGTCGGCGAGAGCAGCACTCGCGATGGCGACGGAAGTATCGCCCGGGTCTACCAATGGAGCAACTTGTTGAGGCTGTTCGGTCGGTGACGGCGAACGGAATTCAGTGAAAAGACGCTCGGCCACGATTGCCCGCAGGGCGCTTCGGTGAGCTACGGCTGGATCATAGAGCTCGATGACTCGTACGAATGCAATAACAGCACCCACAGCAGCGTCGGAGAGTTCGCGATCGGCCGGAGACACGGGCTTGGCCTCGGCTGATCTTGATGGTGAGGTGGCGTGGACAGGTTCGATCATTCGTTGCATTGTGCGCGCACGGTCCCGGTCAGTGGTCGCATGCCAGCATGAACAGATTGCCACGGCCGTTCAGTTGGCGCCCAGTCTAGAAACAAACGGAAAATGCTGACGCTCGGTGGTAGTCAATTTTGGGAGTACGCGTCGTAATAGAGGTCTGTAGTCTATTAACGGTCCAGCTCCACCCGGCTGGTCTGTAGCGACCAGGAGACCTGCCCCGAATGAGTACACGCAAACTGATACTTGCGTCGCTTCTTCTCGGCGTAGCAATTCTGGTCGCGTTTGCACTGCAAGTCGTGCTTGCACGCTGACAAGAGCCGGCGAAGGTCGAGCGCTTGCGAGAACCCAGGAGAATCAATGTCTGACCATTTCGATGTCGTCGTCGTCGGCGGCGGCCCTGGAGGCTACGCCTCGGCGCTCTACGGCGCTGCTGCAGGGCTAAACGTCGCCCTGATCGAGAAGTCCACCCTCGGCGGTACCTGCCTCAACGTTGGCTGTATCCCAGCCAAGGAATTGCTCGAGACGGCGACGGTCTTCCGGACGGTGAAGCACGCCTCAACGTTTGGTGTTGGTGCTTCTGATCCAACGATCGACTTCAGCGTCACCCAGGTTCGAAAGCAGGGTGTCATCGACAACCTCGTCAAGGGTCTCACTGGCTTGCTCAAACACCGCAAGGTCACCGTCTTTGACGGGGTAGGCGTGGTGGCGTCGACCGGAGCGGTCAAGACCGTGAACGTCTCGGGCGGCGGCTCCGGCGATGTGTCGGTATCGGGCGACAATCTCATACTCGCTGCAGGTTCGGTTCCTCGTACGATTCCGGGCTTCGATGTCGACGGGACCCGCATTGTCACCTCCGATGAGCTGCTGTCGATCCAGGAGCTACCAAATCGGGCCGCTGTCATTGGCGGCGGTGCCATCGGGATCGAGTTTGCCTCGATGATGGCCGACCTTGGAACTTCGGTGACAGTCCTTGAGGCGATGCCGAAGATCATCCCGGGCGTCGACCCAGCAGCAGCCCGAGTTGTACAGCGGTCTCTGAAGGCCCGTGGGATCGATATTCGCACCAGTGTCATGGTCTCGGGTCAGGAAGAAGTGGATGGGGCGACTCGCGTCTTCTTCGGCGACGGCGATTCGGTCGACGTCGACATGGTTGTGCTGTCGATTGGGCGTCGCCCATTTGCGGATCTGCTCGGTCTCGACGCGGTCGGCATTGCACTCGACGAACGAGGCTTCGTTCCCGTCGACGAGAACTGCCTAACCGCCGTACCCGGCGTGTACGCCGTCGGCGACATCATCGCTACCGCCCAGCTCGCTCACGTTGGCTTCTCAGAAGGGATGGTCGCTATTCGCGGCATCCTCGGCGAGGACCCCCAGCCCGTTGATTACCTGAACGTTCCGTGGTGCATCTATAGCCACCCGGAGATTGCTTTTGCTGGACATACCGAAGAATCCGCCAAGGAAGCGGGTTTCGACGTCGTGGCATCAACGCACAAGTTCAGCGGAAATGGTCGGGCGATGATCGTTGGCGAGACCGATGGTCTCGTCAAGGTTATTGCCGAGAAAAATCCCGACGGCACAGCGGGCAAAATGCTCGGTGTTCACATGGTTGGCCCATGGGTTACCGAGCAGCTCGGTCAGGGTTACTTGGCCATTAACTGGGAGGCGACGGTCGCTGACGTTGCACACTTCATCCAGCCACACCCGACGATGAGCGAACTCTTCGGCGAGACCGTAATGGCCCTCACTGGACGAGGGCTTCACGGCTGAGCTGGACAGCCAGCTCAACTTTGACAACCATCCAAGACAGACGACTTCACACAATTACACGAAAGACACACGATTCATGAGCGACATCACTCTCCCTCTTCTCGGAGAATCCGTTACCGAGGGCACGATCACGCGATGGTTTAAGAATGTTGGCGACACCGTTGCCGAAGATGAGGCGCTCTTTGAGGTGTCGACCGACAAGGTTGATTCCGAGGTGCCTTCGCCGGTTGCGGGCGTGATCACCGAGATTATTGTTCCCGAGGGTGAAACGGTCGAGGTTGGCACCGTTCTTGCACGTGTTGGTGATAGTGGAGCGGCGCCAGCTGCCGCTCCGGCTCCTGAAGCTGCAGCGGTACCAGCGACCGAGGTGGCACCCGCCCCCGAACCACCAGCTGCCGCGCCTCCTGCCGCAGCGCCAGCTGCTGCACCCGCTGGAGATGCGGTGGACGTTGCTCTGCCGATGCTCGGAGAGTCCGTTACCGAGGGCACGATCACGCGATGGTTTAAGAATGTTGGCGACACCGTTGCCGAAGATGAGGCGCTCTTTGAGGTGTCGACCGACAAGGTTGATTCCGAGGTGCCTTCGCCGGTTGCGGGCGTGATCACCGAGATTGTTGTTCCCGAGGGTGAAACGGTCGAGGTTGGCACCGTTCTTGCACGTGTTGGCTCTTCGGCTGGCGCGCCTGCTGCTGCTCCAGCGCCAGCGCCAGCTGCCGCGCCTGCTCCGGCCCCAGCGCCTGCTGCAGCTCCAGTTCCGGCCGCCGAGACTCCGGACACATCGGGTGAAAGCGCACTGTCTGGATTGGTGCTCTCTCCAGTCGTGCGCCGACTGATCACCGAGAACGGTCTCGATGCAACAACGATCACCGGCTCGGGTGTCGGTGGGCGGATTACACGCAAGGACGTCGAAGCGGTCATCGTCTCCAACGCCGGCAGTGCTGCTGCACCAGCCGCAGCTCCCGCTCCAGCGGCCCCAGCTCCTGCTCCTGCTCCTGCTCCCGCTCCAGCGGCTGCGGCTCCAGCCCCTGCGGCGCCAGCCCCCGCTCCTGCGGCGCCAGCCCCGGCTGCTG
>CAZSYL010000011.1:46258-49051 GCA_964610745.1 uncultured Acidimicrobiales bacterium | reverse complement strand
GCTCCAGCCCCTGCGGCGCCAGCCCCCGCTCCTGCGGCGCCAGCCCCGGCTGCTGGCGAGGATTCGATTCCGCTCAACAACATCCGTCGCAAGACGGCCGAACACATGGTGATGTCAAAGGCGACGTCGCCACACGTGCTCACCGCAATGGAGGTCGACTTCGAAGCCGTCGAGGTCGTCCGGCGCAAGCACAAGGCCGAATGGAAGGCCGAGGAGGGCTTCAGCCTGACCTACCTGCCGTTTATCCTCCGCGCCGTAGCAGATGCCATGCGGGACTTCCCGCTCATGAATGCATCGCTCACTGGCGATTCGGTCACCCTGCACAACGATGTCAACGTGGCCATCGCCGTCGACTTGAACTTCGACGGACTGCTTGCTCCAGTGGTCAAAAACGTGGACGGTAAGCGCCTTCGTCAGCTCAGCCGTGATGTCGTCGACATCGCGACACGAGCTCGTTCGAAGAAGGTCACCCCCGACGATTTGTCCGGCGGAACTTTCACGATCACGAACCCGGGTCAGTACGGCACCTTGATGCAGTTCCCGATCATTAACCAGCCACAGGTCGCGATCCTCTCCACCGACGGTGTGCACCGCAAGCCGGTCGTCGTCACCGATTCGTACGGGAGCGAGAGCATTGCGATCCACTCGGTCGGCGTGCTCGCCCTCGCCTGGGATCACCGTGCATTCGACGGCGCCTACGCAGCGGCGTTCCTCGCCAAGATGCGAGAGATCATCGAAACCACCGACTGGGAAGCTGAAGTCAGCTGAACGGCTCACTGAGAGCCCGGTGGTTGGGGCGGGTCGGGTACTCCGACGCGCACACTCTGCAGCGGGCTCTCTTTGCTTCCACTCACGACTATCTACTGCTGCTCGAACACGATCCAGTGTTCACACACGGTCTGAGTGCGAACCTCGACAATATTCTCGTCGACCCCGCTGAGGTTGGCGCCGAACTGGTCAAGGCGGACCGCGGCGGTGACGTCACCTGGCATGGCCCAGGCCAGCTCGTTGGTTACCCAATCCTCACCGTGCCTGGCAAGCGCGGTGGTGGTATGGCCGACACCGTTGCCTACGTTCGAGCCGTCGAACAGGTCATCATCGACACGCTGTCGGCCTTTGGTCTGACCGATGTTGGTCGGTTGCGCGAGTATCCCGGTGTGTGGGTCGCGCCCGACTCTGACTCGCCGAGAAAGATCGCAGCTATAGGAGTGCGGCTGACCCGCGGTCGTTCCATGCACGGGTTCGCGCTCAACGTCGACCCCGACATGACGTGGTTCGACCGGATGGTTCCGTGTGGGATCGATGACAAAGCCGTCACTTCGATGGCAGCCGAAGGCGTCGATGCGTCGATGCGCGAGGTCGTCGATGCACTGCTCGTTCACGCTGAAGCGCAATGGGCGCCCGAGAGCGGAATCCAACGAGAAGACGTTGTGTGGCGCCAACGCGTCGAAGATCTCACGCCCTTCTCTCGTGGCGAAGGACCGGGCGAAACGTCGGGTACCGCAAAATCGCCACTCGTTGAACCGTCGGGACCAGATGGCTCCGGATCTGGCGATGATGCGCACTTGGCCGGAACATCGGTGCGACTCACCGGGCGCCTCGCCGAAGCTGGTGTGACCACCGGCCTGCAGATAAGCAGTCGCAAGCCCGAGTGGATGCGAGTCAAGGCGGACATGGGCCCTGAGTACCGTCGCCTCAAGGGCGTGATGAAGAGTCTGGATCTCGTAACGGTGTGCGAAGAGGCGGGTTGTCCAAACATCTTCGACTGTTGGAACGATGGCACAGCGACGTTCATGGTTTGTGGGGAGCGCTGCACGCGAAAGTGTGGCTTCTGCCTGGTCGACACCCGTCACCCCGAAGGACTTGACCCGTACGAACCAGCCAAGGTAGCCGAAGCCGTCGAGAAGATGGCGCTCGGGTACGCGGTGATCACCATGGTCGCTCGCGACGATCTCCCAGACGGGGGAGCGAATCATGTGGCCGAGACCATTCGGGCGATTCGTGATCGTCAACCCGGTACGCGAGTGGAAGTTCTGATCTCGGATTGCAAGGGCGATGGCGAGAGCCTCGACATCATTAACGATGCACGCCCCGACGTGCTGAACCACAACATCGAAACCGTGCAAAGGCTCCAACGTGTCGCTCGCCCCTCAGCGTCCTATGCGCGCAGCCTCGCGGTGTTGGCGCGAGCGAAAGCTGCAGGCCTGGTCACAAAGTCCTCGATCATCGTCGGTATGGGCGAGAGCTTCGACGAGGTGGTGAGCACCCTGTCGGACTTGGCTGCGATCGGCGTCGATATCGTGACGATCGGTCAGTACCTGCGACCAACGTCGAACCACCTCCCCGTTGCTCGATGGGTAGAACCGGCCGAGTTCGAGGAATGGAAACACATCGGCGAGACAGAGCTCGGTCTCAGTCACGTCGAATCGAGCCCGCTCACTCGATCCAGCTATCACGCGAAACAGGCCGAAGCAGCCGCGGCCAAATAGTTGACCAGCACGAACGCCGCGATAGTCATCCATCAGGCACATGGGGTCAGGTCTCACTTTCACCGACGCGCCGATGGGGTCAGGTCTCACTTTCACTGATGTCCGCAGGAAACTCCACGAAATGTGGGGTCGAGGCGAAGAACCCTCGGAGTAGCGGACGTTTTCGCAACGCGCGGATCTCCCCGCTCCAATCGAGAAAGCGTCAGAATCAGGGCGAAATGCAGACTCCTGATCGGTGTCGAGTGAAAGTGAGACCTGACCCCGCTAGGAAATGGGTGAAAGTGAGACCTGACCCCCAACGCGT
>CAZSYL010000011.1:43663-46158 GCA_964610745.1 uncultured Acidimicrobiales bacterium | reverse complement strand
ACCCCCAACGCGTGGAGGCCCTGTTGGTGCTCACGAGAGACCAGCAAGTCGGTACCCGACGAGCGATCCAGCAACCGCGACGTTCAGGCTGACGCCCACGCCAACCATCGGGATACTCACCACTTCGTCGGCGAGTGCAACGACCTCGTCGGGGACTCCCAAACCTTCGTGGCCGAGCAGCAGGACCGTGGACTCTCGAGCAGGCTCGAGGAGTGAGAGGGGTAAGGATCGGTCGGTCAACTCAACAACCACAATCCGCTTGCCCGCTTGTTGCTGACGGCGTATCCAGTTCGTTCTCGACCCTCGGATCCAATGCAGGTGAGGTCGCCGCGCCAACGTATCGCCTCTGTTCAACGACGCTCGATAATGGGCCGTTGCGGGCACCGCCATGCAAGCCCCAATAGCGTCACAGGTTCGCAGCAAGGTGCCCAGGTTGGTTTGATAGGCAACCCAAAGCGGGGCAATGACGAGGTGGTCGTTGCAACCGTGACGGCGATGCTCTCGCTGTCGGCTCGGCGGTGTTCTCCTCCGGTTCCGACGGCTCATTGGACGTTCGGGGGGTTCTCCTGACGTGTCATATGTATGCGCATTAGCGGCAGCGCCAAGCCATCGTTCGTTGCCGGAGTGTGCCGGCAGAGACGAGAGTGTACCGACGGGATCGCCGCAACGCAGGCTGAACCTAGATGCGAAGCGTCGCTCGCGCGACGAGATCCATGCTGAAGGCCATCAGGATCGCCAGGTACAGCATCCCAGTGGCGGCCATGACCGCAGAGTATTCCTTGCCCTTCAAGATGACATTCGTGATGAGCAGTAGAACGATCGTTGCGAATGATGACGCTGCCCAGAACCAGCCGAGCTGGCCAGCAAACCCATCGTCGATCGTTCCATTGAGGACCGACCACATGCCGGTCGGCAACAAGAGCACTATCAGCTCGATCGGCCATAGCGCTGTCGTCCACTTGACCAGTTCGTTCAGCGGTGCGCGGTTGAGCCCAGGCTGGACCAAATACCAGTGGCCGAGCAGCATTGCATCGCTGACGGCTCCGAGAAAGAACGCGCCCGAAACCGTGCGAGGAACTCCG
This sequence comes from uncultured Acidimicrobiales bacterium, assembly GCA_964610745.1. GTDB lineage: Bacteria > Actinomycetota > Acidimicrobiia > Acidimicrobiales > SHLQ01 > SHLQ01. The sequence goes on along the minus strand of CAZSYL010000011.1, from coordinate 45,076 downwards.
AGCAAGGCCGGACCTGTCGCTTCTATCCCACCCGCTATCACGGCGATCAGCCCGAAGGCCGGAGCGATCAGATCGAGGTACGGCGGAAATTCTGGTGCGTCCTTGTCGAAGCGCTCCTCGGGTTTGTCGATGCCCGTCATTGCAGCGACTCGAGCTGAACGGCGTTCGATGACCTCTCGCTGGCCTTTCACTCCGGCCGAGCGTCGAACATAACTCACCCAAAGTGCGTAGCCGCTGGCTGCAATCATCAACGCGTTTGCTATGTCACGAACCGGCGACCAGCTTGTGTAGAAGGCAATAACGAGTGCAATAACCCCGAAGGTCATGAAGGTGATGCGCTGGAGCCAGCCATACCCCAGGCCGACCTCGCGTCGGCGGGTAGTGATCCAGAGGAAAAAGAGTCCGCCGGCGGCCCATTGGATCATGACGGTGGCGGCGTCGAGCTCAATCACTCCCCGAGGCTATCGGTGCGTCCGCGAACACGTGAAGTCTGAATCAACTAACGCGACGCCCCCATTTGGACGATAATGGAACTATGGCACGCCCGATTTGGTCAGGTTCGGTCAGCTTTGGCCTAGTAAACATCCCGGTGAAGCTCTTTAGCGCGGTGTCGCGAAAGTCGGTGAAGTTCAACCAGATAGAGGCTGGCACTGGATCACGGATTCGGCAGAAGCGCGTGAGCGAACAGACCGGTGAAGAGGTCGAGTACAAGGACCTCGTAAAGGGTTATGAGTTGCCCACCGGCGAATATGTGATCATCACGCCCGATGAACTCGATGCGCTCGACCCGGCTTCTGCCAAAACGATCGATCTTGAAGAGTTCGTCGACTTGGCCGACATCGACCCGATCTTTTACGACTCGGCCTACTACCTCGCCCCAAGCCCAGAGACGCAGAAGCCCTACAAGTTGTTGGTGACGGCAATGGAGGAATCGGGCAAGGTTGGGATTGCGCGGTTTGTGATGCGTTCCAAGCAGTACATCGCAGCCCTGCGTCCAGCCGATGGTCGGCTCCTGCTCTCGACCATGGTGTATGCCGATGAGGTTGTTGCACCATCGGCGGTCGAACTGTTCGACGGGCTCGATGACATCGAGGTGACCGAACGCGAGGTCGATATGGCCCGGCAGCTGATCAGCAATCTGGAAGCGGACTTTGAGCCCGAGAAGTTCTCCGATACCTACCGAGAAGCCGTGCTCGAATTGATCGATCGCAAGGCGGCGGGCGACGAGGTCGTTCTTGCGGCACCGGCCGAAGAGGAAATTGGGTCGGTCGTCGATCTGATGGCGGCACTCGAGGCGAGCGTGGCGGAAGCTAAGACCGCTCGCTCCCGTCATCCATCGTCCAAGGACACATCTGCAAAGAAAGCTCCGGCCAAGAAAAAGGCCGCGGCGAAGAAGAAGGCCGCTGCGAAGAA
>CAZSYL010000011.1:0-43563 GCA_964610745.1 uncultured Acidimicrobiales bacterium | reverse complement strand
GCGAAGAAGAAGGCCGCTGCGAAGAAAGCTCCGGCCAAGAAAAAGGCGGCGGCAAAGAAAAAGGCCGCTGCGAAGAAAGCTCCGGCCAAGATCAAAAAGGCGTCCTGACGTGACGGGGACTCGATCCGCGAACTGAACCCTCGCCGGAGTCTCTTCTAAGCTGAGAACATGCCGGTCTCAAAACCTCTCATCACCGAGGTTGCTGGCCGCACACTCAAGGTCACGAACCTCGACAAGGTGCTCTACCCAATGGTTGGGTTCACGAAGGCAAAGGTCATCGAGTACTACGTGAGCGTCGCTCCTGTGATGCTCACACACATCGCCAACCGTGGCGTCACATTCAAACGATGGCCCGACGGTGTGGCGACCGAGCCCTTCTTCAACAAGCGTGCACCCGAACATCGACCTTCCTGGATCGAGACCTGCCGAGGTCCGGGCGACAAGGGCAAAGGCATCGACTATCCAATGCTGAACGAAGTTGCGTCGCTTGCTTGGTCGGCGAACCTGGCCGCGCTTGAGATCCACAGCCCCATGGCTCGATGCGCGGATATCGAGTCTCCGACCATCCTCGTTTTCGATCTCGATCCGGGCGACCCTGCGTCGATTATCGAGTGCTGTCAGGTCGCGCTCTCGATCCGCTCGGTTCTCGCCTCGGTCGAGCTCGACGCATTCGGGAAGACATCGGGCTCCAAAGGGTTGCAGTTGTACGTGCCGCTCAATACACCACACACTCACCAGCACGCGCAGGACTTCGCGCTCGCCGTTGCCCAGTTGCTCGAGCAGCAACAACCAACTCTGGTCACGTCGAACATGACGCGCTCGGTCCGATCGGGAAAGGTGTTCATCGACTGGAGCCAGAACACTCGGCACAAGACAACGATTGCGCCATACTCGCTCCGAGGTAAAGATCGCCCAACCGTGTCGACCCCAGTCACCTGGGACGAGATCAGTGACTGCGCCGATGGCGAATGGTTAGGGTTCGAAGCCGACGAAGCTCTCGCTCGCGTCGACGAGTTGGGCGATATCTTTGAACCCGTGGCCACCCTTGAACAGGTCCTTCCCATAGCGCAGAACACTGGCCCATGAACAACGATGATCAGGTCGAGTTCACCGAGGAGGAATATCGGGAGTTCTTTGGACCGTCCCATACCGAACCACTCCCTCCTCGCAGCCGTCGGTTGCCTCGCGGTGCACGGCTACTCGGGTTGTTTGTCGCCGCGGCAATGGCTCTTGGGGGAGCGTTCGCCCTAACCGATGCGATCATCACCAACCCGGATATACGCGAGCCTGCCGACATCGAGGCCGCAGCTTGGGAGCGGGCGAACGAATCACCGTACGGGTTCTTGGTGAGCGAGATTCGCGTGATACCCATCAACGATGGACGCGTGGGCGCACGCGTGAGGAACAACCCACCTGACGGCATCATCGAGATCGATCTCCGACCGTGGACCGAAGATCGTCTTGACGAACTGATGGATCACGAGATGGGCCATCTTCTCGACTTTGCGTTGTGGGACCCGAGCGACCCCGAACGGAAGAACGGACTCGGCACCGAAGCGTGGGCCGAGTGTGCTGCGGTCGATGCCGGCACCCGACTGACAGACCCGGGAGACCCGAGAGACCCGGAAGGCGAGTATCACTGTTTTCCCGCTGAGCTGGAAGTTTACGAAACGGCATTGGCCGAGATTTCCGAGGTCTGCACCAGATGGGGTGTTCGCCAGTGTCGAACGGCGCAAGAGCTAGGCCTTGGCCCCGATGGGCTGGCCAACGGTGTCGAGTAGCGGCGACCGAAGGGCCATTGGTCGGGTCAGCTTCGCATACATGTGGTGGGGGTCATCAGCGATATTTTGGAGCCAGCTCAGCAGCGTTAGCCCCATCGATCAGCTGTCGTTCCGAGTCGCGACCGCCTTCTTCTACTTGATCGTCGGGGCGAGTCTTCTCCATCGCCGGCTCGCCGACAGCAACGTCGAGGCGTCTCTGTTTACTCGTGGTGAGTTACGCGACCATTTCACGGTGAGACACATCGCGTACGGCGCCGGTGCTGCCATTGCGATCGCCTCGAACTGGGCGCTCTTCCTGTGGGCGGTCAGCAACGGTCAAGCCGTCGAGGCGGCGTTTGGATACTTCTTGATGCCGATCCTGTCGGTGGGGCTCGGTGTTGGCTTGCTGGGGGAGCGGCTGCGGCGACTACAAGTTCTCGCCCTGGTGCTCTCGGCGATCGGAATCATCTGGAACGTGCTTGTTCTCGGAGGGCTGCCATGGATCGCGATTCTGGTGGCGGTCACGTTCGCTGCATACGGTTTGTTCCGAAAACAAGGGCCGTGGGACGCGGTGTCAGGCCTGACCTTTGAGACGGGGCTAGTCGCACCGTTCGCGATCGTTGCGCTGACGTATAGGGCCTTTCTCGGTGAGCCGATCTTCGGCGACGGCTCGAGCGCCACGTATGTGTTCATCGCTCTAACCGGCGTGGTGACAGCCATTCCTCTGCTGGCGTTTGCGTCAGCGTCTCGACGGGTCACTCTCACCGTGATTGGGTTGTTGCAGTACATCAATCCAACGCTCCAGTTCCTCGTTGGATGGCAGGTGCTGGGAGAAGAGGTGAGTGGAGCCCGGCTCGCGGGCTTCGCCTGGATCTGGCTCGCCCTCGGCCTGATTGTCTACGACGAGCTCAAGGGCGACCAGTCGGATCTACAACGTCCAGTCGATCGGCGAACGGCCAGCAGCGGCCAGCGACTCGTTGGTCCGCGAGAAAGGCTTACTGCCAAAGAACCCACGATGCGCCGAGAGCGGTGACGGGTGCGCTGATTCGATGATCGTGTGGCGACCTGTGTCGATGAGCGACTTTTTCTTTCGAGCGCTCGCACCCCACAGAACGAAGACGATTCGGTCAGTCTTTTCGTTGACGACGCGCAGAACTTGATCGGTGAAGATCTCCCACCCTTGCTTCTGATGCGAAGCAGCGTTGTGTGCCCGAACCGTAAGCGTCGCGTTCAACAGCAGCACACCCTGCTCAGCCCACGGCTCGAGCAACCCGTGAGTTGGGCGGGCAATACCGAGGTCGCTCTCGAGCTCTTTGTGGATGTTCTGAAGGCTCGGCGGAATCCGTTCACCAGCTGCGACCGAGAAGGCCAGCCCATTTGCCTGACCAGGGCCGTGATAGGGGTCTTGGCCGAGGATGAACACCTTTGTATCGCTGTAGGGCGTGAGGTGTAGTGCCCGAAATACCTGGTCGTGCGGGGGATAGACCGTGTGTTGTTCGCGCTCTGAGCGCACGAAGGTCTGCAACGCTTCCCAGTAGGGCTTTTCGAACTCGGTTCGAAGAATCGGGTTCCAATCGGTCCGTATCGCCACGTGCTGCAACGTAGAGCACGGGGAGATCGTCAAGCCAACCCGTTGACGGCGATAGTCTCAGTCCATGGCTTTGACGATCACGACCGCCCGTTCCGCCCCCGCTGCTGCACCGCTCGTCGGTGTTGGTGTCTTCAAGGACCTCGATCGTCCTGATGGACTGACGAACGCGGTCCTCGATGCGCGCGGATTTGACGCCAAGCTGGGCAAGACCATGATCGTCGAAAGTAACGGCGGTCTCGTGGCTGTCGTAGGTCTTGGCAAGACCGAGGACTTCACCGAGCAGTCGCTGCGTACCGCCGGCGCAAGCCTCGCAAAGGCATCGCGTCGCCAGAAGGCGATCGCGACCACGTTGCTCACCGACGCGACCAAGGAGCTCAACGGCCTCAACGCTGGTCTGGCTGCGCAGTGTCTCGCGGAGGGACTTGAGCTCGGCCGCTATCAGGGCGGCGCGTACAAGAGCAAAGCTCCACGCCACGACCTCAAAAAGGTCACGATCGCTGGGTCGACGGCGAAGGCGGTCAAGGACGGTGTCGCAATCGGTCAGGCCATTGCCGATGGCCAGATGATGGCCCGCGACCTGGTCAATGAACCGGGCGGAACGCTGACCCCGGCCGAGTTTGCCAAGCGCACCGCAGCAATGGCGAAGAAAGCCGGCCTTCAGTGCAAGATTATGGACCTTGCTGCGATCAAGAAAGCCCAGCTCGGTGGGTTGCTCGGCGTCAACCGCGGCTCGACCAACCAGCCTCGCTTCGTAGAGTTGACGTGGTCCCCACCCAAGCCAAAGGCGACGATTGCCTTCGTGGGCAAGGGAATCACGTTCGACGCTGGCGGTCTCTCGATCAAGACCGGTACGGGCATGATGACCATGAAGATGGACATGGGTGGTGCCGCTGCTGTCGTTGGAGCGATGAGCGTGCTCAAGGCAGCCCAAGTCCCGAATCGTATTCGGGCCTATGTGCCAATGACCGACAACATGCTCGGCGGAGACGCGACGAGACCCGGTGACGTGCTCAAGATTCGTAACGGCAAGACCATCGAGGTTCTCAACACCGATGCCGAAGGTCGGCTCATCCTCGCGGACGCGTTGAGCTTGGCCAGTGAGGCCAAGCCCGACGCAATCGTCGACCTCGCCACCCTCACCGGCGCCTCGGTTGCGGCGCTGGGTCCAAAGATCGCGGCGTTGATGACGAACGACGACGCGTTTGGAGAGGTCGTCGCAGCTGCGGCTGCCGATGCGGGAGAGCGGGTCTGGCACATGCCGCTACCAGCTGACTACAAACGCCAGATGGACTCACCGATTGCGGACATGAAGAACATCGGCAAGCCCATGGGTGGAGGCGCGCTCACCGCTGGTCTGATCCTCTCGGAGTTCGTTGGTGACGGCATCCCGTGGGTTCACCTCGATATTGCCGGACCAGCTTGGACCGAGGGCGATGACGCCGAGAGCCGCAAGGGTGGCACCGGATTCGGCGTCCGCACGTTGGTCGAATTGGCACGTAACTTCAGTTCCTAGACCTCATCCGAGTCGGTGTTTCGCTACATGTTTAGACGAGTGAGGACTCGGTCGTAAGCCCAGGCTGAAAAGTCGCGGCCGCGGAAGTCACCGCGGTGCCAGTCCGTCGCCATTGGCAGGTCGTGCTCGCTGGTCGCCGTGATTGCGATAGGGCTTAGCGCGCTCAGGGCAATACCCAAGAGGTCCTTGTTGCGGGTTTCGAACGTGCTTAGACCAGCCGATGTCTGGTGATCGATTCGTGTCCACGTGGCATCTTGGCGAACCTGAAAGAAGTGCTCTGCTGGCTTCTTCTTGCGAAGCTTGCGAGCCACCATCCCTGGCCGAACCCACTTGGAGATCCTCACATCGAAGAGTTCAGGAGTGTCGGTCATCAGTGCCTCGTTCGCCAGGGCGCCGATCGGAAGTGGCCTCCGTGGCGCAAATAGCGCGCCGCCCCCGAGCAAACGAGGTGCGCGGTATTCGTAGTACGTCGAGTAACGAATGCCGACGCCAAGTCGTTGGGCAGCCAACACGACCTCCCGGTGAGAGGCGGGCTCGGGCACCATGTTGATCATCCCGGCCGGGCCGGCGGGTCCAACCCAGGAGACCTCGAAGCGTCGAATGGTGTCACCCCCGACCGTATCGTTCGCGTCTCCGACGAACAGAACATCGTCCACGGCATCGAAGACGTGTTGGCCAAGGCTCTTTGACGGCTTGCGCCGAGCATCGTTCAGATGGAGCTCAGTCGTGCCGGGAAGTGGTACCGAAAAGAAGCGTCGCCGCGTCTCCAGGTCTGCCCAATCAATCCGTCTGTTCACTGTAGAAAAATCGGCTCGATCGATTGGTTCTTGAGAACCATGGAGACCAGTCGCGCTCTCTGGCAAGGCGCTCCAAGCCCAGCGCCGGTTGTGGATCGGGGTGCGATGCTAGCGTGGCGGTGGAATGGCAAGAGTTCTGATCGTTACCCCAGAGCCGATCGCTCGCCGGTTGGCGGGGCCGGCAATCCGCGCCTCTCAGATCGCGCGCGTCGTTGGAATGAAGCACGAGGTCACACTCGTGTCCACAGCTCTTGGCCCCGACGACCAGTCGATCAGTCCAGTCGATGGTCGAAGCGTCAGAGGGCCGGCAGCGATTAACTCCCGGTACGACGCCGCGATCGTCATGGGGAATGTCTTGCTCGAATACCCCAAGCTCGCCGCCTCGAATATGCCGCTCGTGATCGACTGGTTCGATCCGTTTCACACCGAAGCCCTACACCGCTTCGCCGATGACCAGATCCGCCGCATCGACCTGATCGAAGGCGCCCGAGTCACACTTCGCGAGCAGGCCGAACGCGGCGACTTCTTTCTGTGCAGCAACGAGGCTCAGCGCGAGCACTGGCTCGGTTGGCTTGCCTCAGCTGGACGCCTCAATCACCTGGCACACGATCAGGACCCGTTGTTCGACGACCTGATCGCGATCGCTCCATTCGGACTCGGTCGTGAGGCTCCTGGCGTGGGGTCACCACTTCGGTCGACGTTCGACAACATTGGACGCTTCGACCCGATCGTGCTGTGGGCTGGTGGTATGCACGACTGGCTCGATCCACTGACCGTCATCGAATCAGTACCGTTGATCCTCGAGGAGAACCCCGACACTCGACTGGTGTTCCTTGCTGGTCCGCACCCCAACACCTCGATCGAGACCATGGGCGTTCGCGGGGAAGCGATCACCCTCGCTCGGCGCATGCGACTCTTTGGCAAACATGTCATGTTCGTTAACCAGTGGGTCGAGTACGACGAACGGTTGACCTGGCTGCAGGACGCCGACGTTGGCATAGTCGCCGATGGAGCGCACCTCGAGAGCCGGTACTCACACCGGACCAGACTTCTTGATCATCTGAGTGCTGGACTGCCCACCGTCTCTACCAAAGGTGATCCGCTCAGCACTCAACTCGAAGAAGCTGGTGCTGCGATCACCTGTGAACGTTCCATCGAAGGAATCGGCGGTGCGGTCGCGTCCATCATCAACGACGACCGGAGATTGGGAACGATGTCGCGGGCCGCGAAGGTTCTCGGTGCGAGGCTCTCGTGGGAGGACACACTCGCTCCGTTGATGCAGTGGCTCGAGGATCCACAGGTTGCGATCGACCGCCGTCGGGGGGCCAATACCGCGCGTGCCGATGGCTCGGCGACCGAACGCATCGGTGGACGTTTGAGGCTGCACCTCGATGACGGTGGTGTGGCAAAGGTTGCGAAAGTCGGTTGGCGCGCGGGCCGACGTAAGCTCGGAAAATGATTAGAGCCGACGCTCGACTCCGAGTCGTGGTTGTGAATTTCAACGGTGGCGCGCTCCTCGAACGAGCCGTCCGCTCAGCGCTCGGTTCGCAGTGGCCGGGCGAAATCGATGTGGTCGTGATCGACAATGCTTCGAGCGATTCCAGCGCCGAAGCTGTGGAGACGTTGCCCGGAGTGCACGTCATCTGGAACGAGACCAATGAGGGATTTGGCGCCAACAATCTTGGTTTTTCCGATCTGGTTGGCGATGAGCTCGAGGTCGACCTTCCGGCCGCCGGAGTGATTGCGTTGCTCAATCCCGACGCCATGGTGCGGCCCGATGCTTTCCGGCTTCTCGCGGCTCAACTCGACGAAGACCGAAAGATCGGTGCGGCGTCGCCGACGATCGTCTTCGATCGCTCATTCGTTGAGATCGATGTACTCGGTGACGGGATCACGATCGACTCGGTCACCACTGGCTTTGACGAGCTCGGTGCGCAGTGCCACGGGATCGACGGTGCCGAACGACTGCCCGGCGAAGACTCACCTTTGTGGCTGTGCCCGTCTGGTTCTCGTCTCCGCATACCGGTCGATGGACTCGATCGAATTGTCGTTGGCGTTAGTGCTGGCGCTGGCACGATCGCAGGTCAGAAGGTCCAGGGGCCCTGTGAGATATCGGTTGCTGTCGCCGAGCTTCAAACCTTCCAGGTCGTCCAGAACGCGGGAATCTCGATCGGGCCGAGAGGTATCGGTGTCAATCGTGGTTTCGCAAAGCGCGTGGGCGACGAGCTTGGGCGACCCGCCGATCTGTGGTGTGGGGCCGCTGTCGTCTTTCACCCCGAGTACCTCTCGGCGATCGGCGGCTTTGATCCCGAGTACTTCCTCTACTACGAGGACGTCGACCTGGCCCTCCGAGGTCGCCAAGCCGGCTGGACCACCGTGCATGTGCCCGAAGCCGTGGTCGAACATCGCCACTCGGATCGGACCGTGCAGGGGACCGAACTGGTCGAGGTCCTTCAACACCGGAACCGATTGTTAACCATCGTGCGACACGGCTCGCCCGTGGAGGTCGCGTCCGGCTTCGCCCTCGCGGCCTTGACGCCGCTGTCTCTTGCAGCATCAGCAGTGCGCAGACCCGACCAGCGTGACGAACGTCTACGCCTCGCCAAATGGCGGGCGAGATCTCTGAAAGAGGCAGTGCAGGGTGTGAAGCATGCTGTCGATGTGCGCAACCAAGATGGCGGAGGCCAATGACCGACGTTGAAGACCGAATCGATGACAACATCGCCCTTGCGCACGCGCTTGTTCGCGAGGCCGAGAACATCGTCGTGTTATCCGGGGCAGGCATCTCGACCGATAGTGGTCTCCCCGACTTTCGCGGCCCGAACGGACTTTGGACCAAGAACCCTGAGGCCGAGAAAGCCTCAACGATTTCGCACTACGTCAATGAGCCGTCGGTTCGCAAGGCCAACTGGGCGTTGCGAGCTGAAGGTCGACTCTGGGCCAACGTTGCACCCAACGACGGGCATCGGGCGTTGCTGCCGCTGCAGGAACGTGGTGTTCTACACACGCTCGTCACCCAGAACGTCGACGAACTGCACCAGATGTCGGGTCTTGACCCCGATCTTGTCGTGGAGATTCACGGCACGACGCGCAAGGCCGGGTGTCTGTCCTGTGATTACTTGACGACCATGGAAGAGGTGCTCGAGCGGGTCCGCGCAGGTGAGGAGGATCCTCCTTGCCCAAGGTGCTCAGGCATCATCAAATCCGCCACGATCTCCTTTGGCCAGCCGTTGATCGCTGAAGATCTACGCCGCGCACAACAGGCGGCCGACGAGACAGACCTTCTCCTCGCGATTGGGAGCACCTTGACGGTGAATCCAGTAGCGAGCATCGTTCCTCGCGCCGTTCGCAATGGCGCATCTTTGGTGATCGTCAACGCCGAAGAAACCCCGTTCGATCATGTCGCCAATGCAGTGGTGCGCGGTTCGATCAGCGAAGTGTTGCCTCGAATCATCGGCGGTTAACCACACGATCGAGGGCCCGCTCGTATAGGAGGACCCCTCGCCGTTACCCTTAGCAACATGGTCGTGTTCAAAGATGTTCTTGCCGCTGCAAAAGCTGAGGTCTCAGAGATCGATGGCGCGACCGCCGGAGAACGCGTCGCAAAGGGAGCTCAGCTCATCGATGTGCGCGAACCCGACGAAACTGCGGCTGGCATAGTCGGCGGATCTCTGCGGATCCCTCGAGGCATGCTCGAGTTGCAGATCGAGGCTGCCGTTCCGGATCGAACCGAAGAAATTGTCTTGATGTGCGCAGGAGGGACTCGCTCCGCGCTTGCTGCCAAGACCATTCAGGACATGGGTTATGAGAACGTCTCGAGCCTTGCCGGGGGATTCACGGCCTGGAAAGATGCCGGCCTCACATGGGGAGAAGACGATGGGCTGACCATCGAGCAGCGTTCTCGCTATGGACGGCACCTCAACCTTCCCGAGGTCGGCGAGGACGGTCAACTCAAGCTGCTCAACGCAAAGGTGCTGCTGCTCGGAGCTGGCGGCTTAGGGTCGCCAGCTGCGCTCTACCTGGCGGCAGCTGGCGTTGGGACGCTTGGCATCGTCGATATGGACACCGTTGATGCATCGAACCTTCAGCGCCAGGTGATCCACCGGCTCGACCGTGTTGGGGACCAGAAGGTCGATAGCGCCGCGGCGACAGTCGCGGGCATCAACCCGGACGTCACGGTGAACAAGCATGCAGTGCGCCTGGATGCTTCGAACGTGATGGACCTCATTTCGGGCTACGACGTGATCGTTGACGGCGCCGATAACTTTCCGGCCCGTTACGTGCTCAACGACGCTTCGGTGAAACTCGGGATCCCCATCGTTCACGGTTCGATCTTCCGGTTCGAAGGACAGGTCACCGTCTTCGATCCACGACATGGTCCGACATACCGAGACATGCTGCCCGTGCCCCCATCGGCTGAGGATGCGCCCAACTGCGCAACAGCTGGGGTGCTCGGTGTGCTCCCGGGCATCGTCGGGTCGATCCAGGCCGTCGAAGCAATCAAGTTGATCCTTGGGCTCGGCAGCTCGCTGATCGGGCGATTACTCGTCTTCGATGCCCTCGACATGGAGTTCTCCGAATACGGGCTCGTCGCGGATGATTCGAACCCGGTGACGTGGGATCGGCGCGAACAAATCGAGATCGTCGACCTCGACGGGCTTTGTAGCCCGGTAATGACCGCCCGCCAGGGCTGACTGACACTACGCTGCCCTCCGTGAAGGGTTTGATTCTGTCGGGAGGCGCAGGTACTCGTCTGCGTCCCATTACTCATACGTCGGCAAAACAGTTGGTGCCGATCGCGAACAAACCAATTCTGTTTTACGGGATTGAAGCAATGGTCGAGGCGGGTATCACCGAGATCGGGATCATCATCTCCCCTGAAACCGGGGGAGATATTCAGTCCGCCGTCGGTGATGGGTCAGCGTTTGGCGCAACGATTACTTGGATTCGCCAAGATGACCCTCTCGGGCTCGCGCACTGCGTTCTGATCGCTCGCGAGTTCCTCGGTGATGACGACTTTGTGATGTATTTGGGCGACAACATGCTCGAGCAGAACCTCGTCGGATTTGTGTCTGAGTTCGAGTCCCGCCGATCTACCCCCGAGCTTGGCAGTTCCGGTGCCCTCGTCGCACAGATCCTGCTGACGCGAGTCGAAGACCCTTCGAGCTTCGGAGTAGCTGAGGTCGACGAGAACGGTTCGGTCGTTGCATTGGTCGAAAAGCCCGAGGATCCGCCGTCGGATCTTGCACTGGTCGGCGTGTATCTATTCGATAAGACAATTCACGAGGCAGTCGCAGCCATCGATCCATCCGACCGCGGCGAGTTGGAGATCACCGACGCAATCCAGTGGCTGATCGACGCTGGACACGAGGTTGCTCATGACGAGTTGGTTGGCTGGTGGCTCGATACCGGAAAGAAGGATCCGCTGCTCGAATGCAACCGGCTGGTGCTCGACATCATCGAGCGTCAAATCGACGGTGAAGTCGACGAGGCCTCCGATGTTGTTGGTCGCGTGCAGGTCGGGACTGGTGCCCGGATTATCAACTCAACCGTCCGCGGTCCGGCCGTTATTGGTGCAAACACCGTGATCGAGAATTCTCACATCGGTGCATACAGCTCGATCGCCGACGATTGCTCGGTCACGAATTCAGAGTTGGATCATTCGGTGATCCTCGGTAGCTCAACGATCTCGAACGTACCTCGTCTGGTCGATTCGTTGATTGGTTCACATGTGGTTGTCGATCGGACGACGCGATCTCCAGCCGGACTCAAGCTCATGCTGGGCGATCATTCAAACATCGAATTGGAAGGCTGAAATGGCTGAGTTGATCGAGTCGACGGTAATCGACGGTGTCGTGATCGTGGAGCCGACGGTGCATTCCGATGAGCGTGGCTACTTCGTCGAAACGTACCGCCGCGAATGGTTTGGTTTGGGTCGCGAAATGATCCAGGGCAATCGCGGCAACCGTCAAGCAGGCGCTGTGGTTGGATTGCACTATCACCTGCACCAAGCCGACTACTGGTACGTGCCCCTCGGCCATGTGCGAGTCGTACTGCACGACCTCCGGGTCGGCTCACCGACCGATGGGGCAACCCAGATGCTCGATATGGGCGAGATTGGGGATGCAGAGAACAACCACCTCGGCCTCTTTATCCCGCCCGGCGTCGCCCACGGCTTCGCATCCATCACCGACTGCGCGCTGACCTATCTCGTCGACGGCTATTACAACCCCGCCGATGAGCTCGGCGTCTTGTGGAACGACCCTGAGCTCGGCGCCGACTGGGGGCTCGAATCCCCAATACTGTCCGAACGCGACGCGAAGAATCCGCTGCGCGCCGACATCCCGGCGAGTCGCCAACCGTACGCATCGCTGCGTACCTGAGCACGAATACCTCCTACTGAGAACGGACAGACCATGAAGATCTTCGTCACCGGCGCCGCTGGCTTTATCGGCTCAAATTACGTTCGCTGGCTGATGGCCAACAGCGACGCAGAGATCACCGTGTACGACGCCCTCACCTACGCCGGCGTCCGCGGCAACCTCACCGAGTTCGACGACTCGCCCCGCTTCAATTTCGTCCAGGGCGACATCACTGACCGAGACGCAGTCGCCGGAGCGCTTCCAGGGCACTCCCACGTCGTCCATTTCGCGGCCGAATCACACGTCGACCGGTCAATCATGGGACCTGACGCGTTCATCAACACCAACGTGGCAGGCACCAACATCGTGTGTGACATCGCCCGTCAGAACGATGTCGAGCGGTTCCTGCACATCTCAACCGACGAAGTCTACGGATCGATCGATGAAGGCAGCTTTGCCGAGACCGATGGGCTCGAGCCACGTTCACCATATTCGGCGTCGAAGGCAAGCTCGGACCTGGTCGCTCTCGCATACCGCGAGACGTACGGATTGCCGGTCGTGATAACGCGTTCGGCCAACCAATTCGGGCCGTATCAGTTCCCCGAAAAAGTCATCCCGTTGTTTGTCACGAACCTCGCCGATGACCTCAAGGTGCCGCTGTATGGGGACGGTCTCAACATTCGAGACTGGACCTATGTGCTCGACAACTGCGGAGGTGTGCAGATGGTGCTCGAACAGGGGGTCGAGGGAGAGATCTACAACATCGGCGCGGGCAATGAACTGACGAACAAAGAACTCACCCACGCGATCCTCGAACGATGCGGCAAGGATGAATCCTCGATCGAGTATGTCGAGGACAGACTTGGTCACGACCGCCGTTACAGCATCGACACCACCAAGATCCGAGCCCTCGGTTGGGCCCCCGAGAAGAGCTTTGAAGAAGCGCTCGATGAAACCGTTGCCTGGTACAACAACAATCGTGCCTGGTGGGAACCACTCAAGGCATCGGTCAAGAACCGATAGGGGAGATGTGACCAAGGTTCTGCTCACCGGTGCTGGGGGTCAGCTCGGTACCGACGTCGTCGCGGCTGCGTCCCGACATCGCGATATCGAACTGGCCGCGTTCTCGCGCTCTGACCTCGATATCACCAATGATGAAGCGGTCGCTGAGACCTTCGCTGAGGTCCAGCCCGACGTGGTCATCCATGCCGCTGCCTACACCGCTGTCGATGACTGTGAGTCGAACGAAGATCTCGCCCATTCGGTAAACAGCACAGGCACGGCAAATGTTGTTCGAGCTGCTCGCAAAGAGAATGCTCGAGTCATCTACGTCAGCACCGACTATGTCTTCGATGGTTCGAAACCAGAGCCGTACCTCGAATCCGATGTTCCGAATCCAACGTCGGTGTACGGCGCGTCGAAGCTCGCTGGTGAACGCCACGTCGCCGAGCTCGGCGAGGATGGACTCGTTGTTCGCACGTCCTGGGTGTGCGGAAGTCACGGTTCCAACATGGTCAAAACGATCATGCGAGCAGCCGACGCCTACCCACAGCTCACCTTCGTCGACGATCAGGTCGGCAAGCCCACCTTCACCGCAGACCTCGCTGACGCTCTGTTGACGCTGGCTAGCCGTCAAGACCACGGAATCATGCACGTCACCAACGAAGGGGTCGTGTCCTGGTTCGAGTTCTGCCAACGGGTGCTGACCGAGATGGGACGTGACTCGAGTCAGGTGGTCCCGTGTACAACGAGCGAGCTCCAACCCCCGCGGCCAGCACCACGGCCCGCCAACTCGGTTCTTGCCAACACCCGATTTGCTGAGCTTGGTCTTCCGTTGTTGCGCGACTTCGCTGAGCCCCTCTCCGAGACGGTTCGCGATCTGACGAAATGAGAATGGTCGGCTAGCGTCAACGCCGTTCGCGTTCCCCCGGAGTCTCCGTAGAGCATGCTGCACCCTCGAGTTGCAATTTCAGTTCTGACGATACTTGCCACGCTGGCAACGACCGTTGGTGTAGCGGGCGCTCAGACCGCTCCTACGGTCGAAGAGACGACGATTCCGGTCACTGGTCATGGGTTTGGCCACGGCCGTGGTCTGAGCCAGTACGGCGCGTTGGGCTACGCCATCGACTTTGGTTGGAGCAGCGGACGCATCTTGAACCATTACTACGGCGATACCACCCCAGGTTCGGTCCCCGACTCGCTTCTCACGGTGCGTATTGACTCGGCCAACGATCGGGCGACGGTCGCCCAGGTCGACTCGGGATCGATGGTGATCATCGACAACGCCGGAAACGTCACCCACCTCGGAACCGGCGGCGCCATTCGTCTGACGGCGGTCAGCGGGGGGTTCACGATCGCCGATGCGCCAACATGTTCGGGCCCGTTTACTGAGCGCCCCGGTGTTGTAATCGCCGAGCAGCTCCGGATCAGCACCGCCGCCGCACAACGTTCAGGCGGACAGGGGACCGTCGGCGCTGGAGAGGTTCTGGCTGGCGACTTTGATGGCGATGGTGACGACGAGGTCGCAACGGCGAATGGCAACTCGTGGACCGTCTACAACGGGACGATCAACAACCCCGCCGCCTCGGTGCGCAGGACGTATAACTATCCCGCAGGCACCCCGGTCGTTGGCGACTGGGATGGCGACGGCGCCGATTCCCCCGGTGTGTTCAACAATGGCCAGTGGACGATCGGAACTGGACAGAGTCGAGTCACGGTCGACTTTGGCCGTAGTGGTGACATCCCCGTCGTTGGCGACTGGGACGGCGATGGCGACGACGACATCGGGGTGCGTCGCGGCACCCGTTGGTTGCTCGATCCCGGTGGAAACGCATCCCTGATCGACTTTGACTTCGGTCGTGCAGGGGATACTCCCAATGTTGGCGACTGGGACGGCGACGGCAGAGATGACGTTGGCGTCATCCGTGGTCGCACGTGGATCCGTCGCCCAGGTCTCGCCGATCGGGGCGCTGAGCTTCCCCGTCTTCTCTTTGTCGGCGATGGTGAGAACCTTGTCGGTGATTGGGATGGCGATGGCATCGATCAACCAGGACAGCACTCGAGCGGCCAGGTGAATTTGGACGGAAAGCTGTCCGACCTCGACGCTCGGATCGACCCGAACCTTCCCCTCGAGGAAACTGTTCAGCGCTGTGTCTCAACCGGGGAGCAGCGCTACTACCGCGGCGAGTTACGTGCGGTGAACAATGGCGGAAACCAACGCACGGTAAATGCGGTTTCGGTGGAGTGGTACCTGCGAGCTGTCGTTCCGCGAGAAATGCCCGCAACTTGGGCTCTGCTCGGCGATGGTGCGGGCGCCCAAGCGCTCGAAGCTCAAAGCGTGTCGGCTCGGTCCTACGCCTTGGGCGAGAACCGGACGAGTTATGCACGGACCTGCGACACCATCAGTTGCCAGGTTTATGACGGGCGCGCGACGCGGATCAACGGTCAGCTGTCGTCCAACGAACATCCTTTGTCGAACACCGCCATTGCTGAAACCACCGGAGTCGTGCGCTTCCGGGACGGTCGAGTCGCCCGGACAGAGTTCTCATCCTCTTCGGGCGGTTGGACTGCGGGGGGAGTGTTTCCGGCGGTCGAAGACCGTGGAGATGGCGTGTCCAACAACCCCAATCACGATTGGGACAACGTCGTACAGATATCAACGCTCGAGTCACGCTTCGGTGGCCGTAGTCTCGACGCCGTCTTCGTGAGCGAACGCAACGGCCTTGGCGAGGACGGCGGTCGTGTCCTTGAGGTAACGCTGCGCTTCGGGGCGGAAACCTTCACGATGTCCGGCAACGATTTTCGCTTTATCAACGGTCTGCGGTCCGACTGGTTCTCGATCGACTGGGAACGCGACGGGACCAGAATTACCGATTCCAGTGGCGTCACAATTATCGACCCGCCGAGCAACATCGACATGAACAGCATCCAGTCGGACTCCACAACACACGTTATTGAGGAGGGCTGTACCGTTCTCGACCGCGACGTCGAGGTCACCCGTTCGAGGAACGGCAGCTTCACCACACTCGCGAATCAAAGGAGCACGATTCGTGCGGGTACGTCAATTTGTAGCTACTACGTGTCGGCTGACCGAGCGTCCAATGGTCGTCTTCGCGGTTCGTTGACCTTCTCGAGCGAGATTCTTGGGATCATCTACTTCGGTCCTGAGGTATTGGACTCGCACTTTCTTGGCGTACCTGGCACCTCGTATCCGCAGTCGCTGGCTGCGTTTCTCGAAGGTCGCCCAGACAAGATTGTCCTCACCGACAACTCGGTGAGCTGGAACGCGCAGATGGGTGGAGCGTTCAGCGATGCGATGCGAGTGATCGTCGCGGGTTGACCACGTCGTGGCCAGGTCGCTTAGGCCGGCTCAATCTCAAGGGTTGCGAGAACCTCATTGACCAGGGGGACGAGGACTGAGCGCTGACGGTGGCCGCCAAGCACGACGTAGAGACAGAACGCTCGTCCCGCTTCGTTGAAGAAGACCTGACGGCCGGACTGGCCCATCAGGGTTCGCTGCATCTGCTGGGGGTCAAACTCGTCCGCTGTCAGCTGGGGAATGCCCCGTCGGGCGAACAGGGGCATGTCGACCGACTCTGGGCCGTGTTCGAACAAGATGATCATGATCGCACCCGAATTCATGATCTCGACCGCACCACTGCCGAAGTCGCCGCGCTCAGCGGGCAGAGCAAAGTTGGCGAGGTGGACAACGTTTCGAGCAACTTCGGTATCTCGTGGGTCGCTTCCCGTATCGCTGAGACTCCGTCCCGCGGACGCGGGATCTCGATTGAAGATCTCGCCTTCCCATCCTGAAGGTAGGCCGACGGTGACGCCATCAGAGCTGAGGGGAGTCATGAGTGGTTCCTTGATCGATTCGTTGTTTCGTGGATGGGTCGGGCTACAGAAGGGCTCACAAGACGCCTCCAATACCGAAGGCCGTTGCGACGAGAAGCGACAGTAGAACGCCAGAACGGGAGCGACTGCGCATGTCATCGAGTCGTTGGTGCATCTGGCGCAATCGTTCCGGCGAGTCGACACCGGTCGCGGCGAGGATGGTCAAGCCGCGGACCATGCCGAAAAGCCCACCGAGCGTAACCGAAGCTGGAAACGAACCGACCATCACGATCGCGACGACGAGGAGGTGGACGAGGGCGGTTGTAATGATCGTGGAGATCCCAAAGCCGAGTTCTGCGCCCCAGCCCCCGCCGTAGACCCAACCGCGGTACGTCTGGAGCCAGTTCTCGTTGACCTGGCGCGTACGCGTCGGGAGCAGTCGTTCTCGGCGCGTCGCTTCGACGACCAGGGCCGCCAGTGTGGCCGCTAGAACAACGCTCGTACGTACGAGATCCGAGGGCCCGAGAAGGTTGATGAGTTGGCCGACCGCGCCAAAGAGCGCTCCGAGCGCTAACCCACCGAGAGCGCTCCCGATGATGTGGGCGACAGCGGTGTGGCCAAATGAGTTGCTACGACTCCGTTCCCCGAACGGATGGATGCTCGAGAGCATCGATTCGCCTCACGGAGACCACGTCGACCGGATTGCGCCGGCCACCGCAGCAAGGAGCCCAATAGCGAGAACAGCGCTCACGCGTCCCCACTGGTCGGGTAGAGGGTGGGGTCATTTGGCATGATTCCCGCAGCCCGGAGGTCGATGTCGATTCGTTGTTCGTTTTCGGCTTCGACGTCAGCTTCAGCACGTGAGAGCAGCGAGCCAACCTGTGTCCAGGTCGATGCAGCACCTTCGCCGTCGATCGAACCTGTCGCTCCGTCGACGAGCACGAAGTAGGGCGATACGGGAACTCCGTAGTCGTCCCACGCTTGCGATGACATGACGACGGCGTGGTCAGCTGGAGCAAGGTTGCCGAGCGCAGCAGGGCTCTCTTCATCGTTGCTCTTGGTGACGATAACCAGCCGGTCAACTGAGCGTGGCAGCGCTGCGTCGTTGCGGAAGGCATCCCAAAAGTTGCGACATGTTGCGCATCCGCTGGTGAGAAAAGCGAGCAAAGTTCGCTCGTTCCGGTTCTCGAGCCCAACAGCGAGTGCACCGCCCCGCGGTGTCGTGCCGCTGATGTCGTAGATGGTGCCGTCACCAGTTCCCTCGGTCACCCGGTCCCGGGCGTGGGGCACAGGTTTGCGGCGTGGATTCGGCAGTGTGGCCGAGGATCCGTGGTCATGTCCCTCGTCGTGACCAAAAGTCACGCCGAGCTCGTTGAAAGCTCGGAGCATCTCGCCATGACTTCGAAGGAGTCCAACGACCACAACGCTGAGGAGTAGGACTACGACTGCCAATGCAGCAACGACAATGGTCATGATGGGAGCCTTCCGGGGGTCCAATGGCCGGCTTTCCAAGAGAGTGGAATCGAACCGGGTTCGCCGAACTGAATTCTTGGAGCCGACTCGTGGAAGCGCCAGATGTTCTTGCTGTTCACGAATCCCACTCGGTCGACACCGTCCTGCAGCCAGTCTCCAGCGATGTATGTGGCCCTGAAGCGCGAGAAGTGAAACTTTCGTTCAGGTGGGCCAGGCGTTGCGGTCTCGCGGAGATACCAGACCGTGCTCGGGTCGATAGCACGGTGGTTCCGGCGGACGAGCCCGATTCCGGTACGTCCGTTTCCGTTCCAGTCGCCGGTCACGGGGCTGTCGGTCGCCCGGCCCCAGCGGAACGCACGGTCAGCTGGTCCAGCCGAAGGGGTGTCGCGCAAGCGCCAGTTTCCGGTGCCTTGTTTGCGCATCCCAATACCGGTGATGCCATTGGCGTTCCAGTCGCCAACGACCGGAGTATCGCCCTCTTCTCCGAAGAAGAAGTCGTACTGGGGAGGTCCCGATGTGTTCTCGTCTCGCAGGAACCACTGATTGCGGCGCACAACACCGACCGTGTGGGTCCCATCGCCGTTCCAGTCACCCATGATCGGGATGTCCCCAGCCTGGCCGAAGTTGAACGTGACGGTCTCAACCGAGCCGTTAGAGAGGGCGTAACCGAGGGTCCAGACGCCATCCTTAAACGTGGCGGGTAGTGAACCGCGGGTTGGTGTTGGTCGGTCAAGGCACGGACGGTGGTGGAAACGCGTGTTGTTGTCGGTCGCTGTTGCGGTCGTGCACGTCGGGTCGAATCGCCATGGAGGTGTACACGTCACAACCCGACACACGATCGGCCCAAGACACGAAATAGCTTGGTTGCACTGACCGTAGCGGAAGGCAGTGCAGCAGGCCTTGCGGTTGCCGCAGTCGCCGTCGGCACATGAACAGTCGCACATGTCGGTCGCCCGGGTGACACCTCCGGAACCGCAGGGGCCCGAGGGAATCGCATTGCAATCGAGGTAGTAGCGCGGTCCGGGTACGCCCGTGGAGGTGCAAAAAGACGACCCGTCTACCTTCCACCAACCCGCCGGCACGGTGTCGGTTGGGCACGTGTTCTCACCGGTGAGCGTGCAGCAAAACTCGGTGTAGCCATCACAGCAGGTGGCCCCACAATCACAGCTCTGGTTGTTGCAGCTGCAGATGGCGGCGTATGCCGTACCTGGTTTCAGCACGTACGCGGCAGGCGCTGTGGCCAAGGCCGTCCCCGCAAGGGCCGTCTTGCTGATGAAACTACGACGTGATGTTCGGTTTACGAGTGCCGTTCCGGCACGATCGAGCAATCGGGGGCTCATGTACGTCCTCGAGGGGTGGTTGTGGAGTCGAGTGAGAATTCCCTGACCGCAGGGGGTGCAGAACCGGTGGCGAGCGTCAGGGTGCGGGGAAGAACAGACAAGACCACGATGCTGAGGGCGATGCCGGCGGCGATGAGGCCAGCGGTCAGCAGTCCTTCGAGGAACGAGACCTCAATGGCCGAGAGCTTCACTGGATCGAGGACCGACAGGGTTGCAACGGCGGTTGCGGCCGCGTTGTATGCAGCGTGGCCGGGGGTGACCGGAGTGTCCTCTCGCCCAAAGCAGCCACATGATCCAACGCGGTTCTCGTCGCCGAGAGCCCACAGTACAAAGAGGGTGAATCCGAGGTAACTCAACGCGACGCCAGCCCAGGCAAGGCGGCTCCCGGTCAGCACCGCAGCAACGCCGATTCCCACCTCGGCGAGGCCAAGAACGCGGGCGCTGACGAGTGGCATCGGCACGGAGAGCTGTCGAAGCGCCCCCGCAGTGGCCGATGGTCGGTGCAACTTTGCAAGACCGGCCAGGATCAGGACACCGGTCGCGACATAGAGCGGAGCGGCGAGAGCTATCACGGTCAAGGATCGTAGCCGCAGCAGTGCGCGAGATGGTGCAGCCCGACAAGTAGTATTGACGACCTATGACAACTCGTTTCGCAGTAATCGGCGGTGGTCCTGCAGGTGTCGCTGCTGCTACCTATGCAGCACGTCTCGGTGCTGAAGTCACCATTATCGAGCGCGACGTGATCGGTGGGGCTGCCCACCTCTGGGACTGCATTCCATCGAAGGCCATGATCGCAACCGGTGGAGCCCTCTCGTTCTTGGGTCGCAGCGCCGGCATGGGCCTGCAGCAGGTTGACCCGGACATCAATATCGGAAACCTCGATGAGCGTCTCAAACACATCATGAGTGATCTCGAGGAGAAGAACAACGAGCTGCTCAGCAGTCAGAATGTGCGGATCATTTCAGGCACCGGCAAGCTCCTCGATGCAAAGAACGTCGAGGCCACGCATAACGATGGCACCGTCGAGTCGTTCGAAGCTGATCGAATCCTCCTGTCGACGGGAAGTCGCCCCCGGATCCCCGAGTGGTGCCGACCTGATGGTGAACGAATTCTCACCACCCGCGATGCCTACCCGCCGCCGGAGATTCCTGAGCATTTGACCGTTGTCGGCTCCGGCGTCACCGGTGTCGAATTCGTGCACATGTTCACGTCGCTTGGTTCAGAGGTGACGCTCATCGTCAGCCGGCAGCACGTTTTGCCAGACAAGGACCCTGAGGTTGCCTACGAACTGGAGAAGAACTTCATCGATCGTGGCGTGCACCTGCTGAAGGGGGCTCGTTCGACGAGTATCGACCGGGTCGGCGACGGTGTGCAGGTGAAGTGCAACGACGGTCGCATCGTCGATAGCTCTCATGCGTTGCTCGCGATTGGCTCCATCCCAAACTCAGAAAACCTCGGCCTTGACGACGCTGGTATCGAACACGAGTGGGGCTATATCAAGATCGACCACAATGCGCAGTCGAATGTGCCGCACATCTACGCGGCAGGCGACCTATCCGGGAAGCTCCCGCTGTCCTCGGTCGCTTCCATGCAGGGGCGCAAGATCGCCGAGCACATGCTCGGGATGCACACGGACCGCCCGCATAATCACATCAACTACAGCAAGGCCGCGTCGGCCATCTTTACCGAGCCCGAAATTGCAGATGTTGGCGTGTCCGAAGCCGAGGCATTCGCCCAGGGCCGCAAGGTGCGCGTCACCAAGGTTCCGTTCTCCGCATCGGCCAAGGCACTGATCAACGACGATGTACGAGGATTCGTAAAGCTGATATCTGACCCGGCGACCGGCGTCGTGCTCGGCGGCTCGATCGTAGGTCGTCACGCTGCGGAGCTAATCTCTGTGGTCGCCTTGTGCGTTCAGAACCAGCTGACGGTCAGCAATCTTGCTGAGACGCTGTTCGTCCACCCCACCCTCAGCGAGACCCTGATCGAAGCTGCCGAATAGCCGCCGGGAGGCCAAAGGGGGACGATATCCCCCGGCATCTACGGCGTGATACGAGCGAGGAGATCTCCGGAGCCCACGGAGTCGCCTTGGGCCACAGCAATCTCGGCAACGGTGCCATCGATGTCGGCGGTGATGGCATTTTCCATCTTCATGGCCTCGAGCACCACGATCGTGTCGCCGGCCGAAACCGAGTCGCCCGCTTCGACCTGCACGCCGACGATCGTGCCCTGCATCGGCGCTTCGATGACGCCACTGCCCCCGCCGCTCGACGCTCCACCCGAGCCTGCAGCAGAACGCTTCTTCCTCGGTGCAGCGGTCGTCGCTGCGCCCTCGGGAACCCAGACCTTGACCTCGAAACGGCGACCATTGACCTCTGCGGGGACGGTCCTTTCCACCAGTGGTTCGTCGCTTCCGTCTACGGTCGGCGCTGACCCCTGGTAGCGGACACCAGACAGGTCGAGTTCATTCTCGACCCAGTTGGTCGAGTGCGTGTTTGCCTGAAACGCCTCGCTCTCAAGGATGGCAATATCGGCCGGAACCGTGGTAGCGACGCCCTCGATGACGAGTTCGTCGAGCGCTCGGAGCGCTCTGCGGATTGCGGTTGGGCGGTCATGTCCCCAAACGCAGAGCTTGCCGACCAAGTTGTCGTAGAACTGACTGATCTCGTCGCCCGAGCTGTAGCCGGTATCGAACCGTGTGCCAAAGCCATCAGGCGCTGAGAGCGTCGTGATTGGACCGGGGGAGGGGAGGAAGGCACCTTCGGCAGGATCTTCCGCGTTGATTCGGATCTCTATTGCATGACCTCGAATGTCGATGTCCTCTTGCGAGAAGCTCAGTTCCTCGCCAGATGCCACGCGCAGCTGTTGTTCGACGAGGTCGATTCCTGTCACGAGCTCGGAGACGGGATGTTCGACCTGGAGACGGGTGTTCATCTCGAGGTAGTAGAAGTTGCCGTCCTCGTAGAGAAACTCGACAGTGCCAGCGTTGGTGTAGTCGCAGCCGACAGCAACCTTCTTTGCCGCCTCACTCATCTCGTGGAGAATCGACGGGTCGATGCCCGCAGCGGGTGCCTCTTCGATGAGCTTTTGGTGGCGGCGCTGCGGAGAACAGTCGCGTGTTCCCAGCGAGACGACATTGCCGTGTGTGTCGGCCAGGATCTGAACCTCGACGTGGCGGGGAGCGGATAGATAACGCTCCATGTAGATCTCGTCGCGGCCAAAGTAGGCAACCGCCTCGCGTTGAGCTGACTCGATTGCCTCTTCAACCTCGTCTGGGCCAGCGACCACCTTCATTCCTCGGCCGCCACCTCCGTACGCGGCTTTGATTGCGACGGGCCAGCCATTCTCGGCGCCGAACGCCAGCACCTGTGCCGGGTCGGTGATGAGGTCGGTCGTCCCGGGAACACCAAAGACGCCGACCTTTTCAGCTGCCTCACGTGCCGAGATCTTGTCGCCCATCACTTCGATCGCCTCCGCTGGAGGTCCAATGAAGGTGACCCCCATGTCGGTGATCGCCCGTGCAAAGTCGGCGTTCTCAGAGAAGAATCCGTAACCGGGGTGGACGGCATCAGCACCGCTCTCGGCAATGATCTCAAGCATTCGCTCGGTATTTAGATAGCTCTCCGCCGCCGTCTGCCCGCCGAGTGCGAACGCCTGATCGGCGAGCCGCACGTGGAGCGAGTTGCGGTCGAGTTCGGAGTACACGGCAGTGGTGGTAATTCCGAGCTCTTTGCACGCGCGGATTACCCGAACCGCGATTTCACCGCGGTTTGCCACAAGAACGTTGGTTAGCATCCTCATTTCGTAGTCGAAGCAGTACCCAAGAAGCGAGTTGGATCGACGAGATCTCCGAGACAAACTGCGGTGTGCAACACGATGAGCTCCGCGCTGGCCGGTTTCAGGAAGTTTCGTGGGTCGCGCAGACCGGTTCAACGAACCAAGATCTGGCGATCGAAGCCGTTCGCGACCCGACGACAGCACGGGTGTTGTTCACCGATGAGCAGACCGCTGGACGGGGCCGCTTGGACCGTTCGTGGGAACAAGATCCGGGTGGAGGTCTCATGGTGTCGTTCTACGTGCCGTGGCTCGATGCGCCAACAGCTCACCTCGTTCCGACTGCGCTCGGAGTGGCGATCGTGGACACGATCGCCCAAACCAATCGCTCCGTCGGGTTGAAATGGCCGAACGATGTGGTCGTCGCAACAGGTGACGAACCTGAGCTTGTGGGTCGCAAGCTGGGCGGCATGTTGAGCTCTTCGGTCGTTCTGGACGGTGATTTCCAAGGCGTAGTCGCCGGGCTGGGTTGCAATGTGACCTGGCCTCCGCCGTTCTTTGATCAACTTCCTGAAGCTGCTGCTCTCGACCACTTGTCTGGAAAGCCCGTGACCCCCAGGCAGCTCGCGCTGAGCCTCGTCCCGACATTCGATCGACAGCTGCAGCGAGTGCAAACACTCGGCGCGGGACAACTTCTCGACGCCTACCGGACTCGTTGTGTCACCCTTGGTCAGCGAGTTCGAGTAGAGGTCGGGGAGTCGGTCGTAACGGGTCGGGCGACCGATATCGATCCTTCCGGGTCACTACTCGTCGACGTGGACGGTCGACAACAACGAATCGCTGTGGGAGACGTTGTTCACCTTCGGTCATCGAGCGAGACGAACTAGCCAGCAAGAGCGTGGATAGAATTCTCGCAGCCCATCCGCTCGTGTGATGAGCGCTATGATTTTGAGCGACCCATGACCTCGCAAGACTCAGGCACCGCCGCCGCGGTCGATTCCAATCCGTTGAGTCTCTCCCCTGAGGCTGAGCAGGCCGGATCGCCACTCGTCATGCACACGGGCCTGCGTGGCCGCCCTAGACGCTCGTGGCCACAGCGGTTTCTTCTGATCGTCGGCCTGACCATGGGGGCGGTGTGCTTTGCAGCGGCGTTTGTATTCTGGCGAGCCGACGTGGTGCTGAGCGAGGTTCCGAGAATCAGCGTTGGCCCTGACGTGCTGGCCCAGGGAGGAGATCCGGGTGAACCGGTGAACATTCTCCTCGTCGGCGTTGACAGCTCCGAAGGGCTCGACGAAGACGATCCGGTGAGAATCGGTCGTGAGACCGAGGATGAGGCCCGCGGAATTGTCCGGCCGGACACGATTCTTGTGGTCCGACTCGATCCAGCGACAGGTTCAGCGTCGGTCCTTTCGCTCCCACGTGACCTCATTGTCGAGGTCGAGGAGGGTGGAGCGACAACGCGATTGAACGCGACCCAGGCAGTTGGCGGGATCGGTGCCCTCATCAGCGCGATCGATACGACCCTTGGAGTTCCGATCAATCACTTCGTCCAAATCGACTTCGCAGGGTTCTCCAACATCGTCGACATCGTGGGTGGAGTGCCGGTGTACTTCCCGTTTCCGACACGCGATCTAGGGTCGGGCCTTCGGGTTCCAGAAGAAGGTTGCTTCAACCTGAACGGGAGCGAATCGTTGAGTTATGTGCGGGCACGCTCGATCGAAGAACTGATCGATGGTGAGTGGGTGGAGCTCGAGACAGTCTCCCCCGACCTTTCTCGAATCGCGCGCCAACAGGAATTCCTCGTTCTCACCGCCGAGGAAATTCTGGCGATTGGACGAAGCGACATCAGTCGAATCAACAGTTTCATCAATGCGGGGTCCCAAGCCGTGCAACTCGATGAGGAGCTCACCCCCGGCGACATGGCCGACCTGGCCGCAGCGTTCAGCGATTTCGACACCGAGGCGCTCGAGATCGACACGGTCCCGGTCGCGGCGACGTTCTCTGATGATGGCGCGTACCTGGGCGAGTCGCTGCTTACCGAAGGAACCACCGACCTCCTGGAGCGCTTCCAGGGCATCGATGACGGCGTTCGCCCCCCGGAGGTAGAGGTCGAGGTGCATTCAGATGAAGAGCGCCACGGGAGTCAACTTGCTGAGCGCGGCTTCGAGGCGCTGAGCGTCGATGACGAGCTTGTGGCGGCGACGACGATTCGGTTCGACCCGAACGAGCAAGAAGAGGCGCTGCTCGTCGGGCGGTACCTCGAGGCACCGCCCCGGTTTGTGGCCGAAAACGGAGCCGTGTTGCGAGTAGAGGTGGGGCCCGATTTTGCTGGCGTTCGGGTCTTTCCCCGGGCTGAAGCTGATCTCACGCCGGCGCTCGACAACGCTCTCCGAGCTGCCAGGAACGAGAACAACTCCGCATCGACGTCCACGACGACGGTTGCACCGGTGCAAGATGCTGGTGAGACATCGGTCGCCAGTATTGCGGCGGAGGGAGAAGAGGACCTACCCTCTGGGGTTGACGCTGAAGGATCAGCAGCCCCGGTCGTAGATGTTGGTGTTCCGAGTCCCCTCGGCCCTGTCGTGCGAGGACGTCCACCGGTTGGGATTGGTTGCAGCGCACTAAGTGGCTAGGCAGAGGAGAGTTTAGATGGCGACGAACGAGATTCGATCGACTTCACAGATCGCAGTAGTTGGAACCGGCTACGTGGGTTTGACGACCGGTGCATGTTTTGCACAGTTGGGCCACGACGTGGTGTGTGCCGACATCGACCCCGCAAAGGTCGACATGTTGAAGCGGGGCGAGATTCCAATCCATGAGGATGGTCTGGAGACAATCGTTCAAGAGAACCAAAAGGCTGGCCGTCTGCAGTTCGTCCTCGGCGCGGAGAACGCGGTCAAAGGTCGCGAATTCATATACCTGTGCGTGCCAACACCTCAGGGCGCTGATGGACGTGCTGACCTCTCCTATGTTGAGGCTGCAGCTCGTGAGATTGCGCCGTTTCTCGATCGTGGCGCCATCGTCGTCAACAAGTCGACCGTTCCTGTTGGATCGACGCTCCTGGTCGAGCGGGCCATGGGCCGTCCAGATGTGCACGTTGTGTCGAACCCCGAGTTCCTCCGTGAAGGATCTGCAGTGGGTGACTTCCTGAACCCGGACCGTGTCGTGATCGGCGCCGAGGATCGTGGCGCAGCATCTCGGGTCGCGGCCCTCTACTTGGGCGTCCGCGCCCCCATCCTCATCACCGATCCTGCATCGGCCGAGACCTGTAAGTATGCGGCGAACGCGTTTCTTGCGACCAAGATTTCGTTCGCAAACGCGGTTGCCGCTGTCTGTGAAGCTGCTGGAGCTGACGTCGCGGACGTCCTGATGGGTATTGGCTACGACAGCCGAATCGGTCATCACTTCCTCAAGCCCGGACCTGGTTGGGGTGGCTCGTGCTTCCCGAAGGACACCAAGGCAATGATCGGTATTGCCGAGGATGCGGGGTACGACTTTGCGTTCCTCAAGGGCGTTATCGAAGTGAACGATCAGCAGTTCGACCGCGTGGTCGACAAGATCAACCTCGCCGCTGGAGATTCGCTCAAGGGCGTCAACATTGGCGTGTTGGGACTGACCTTCAAGGCCGGCACCGACGACATGCGTGACTCGCCTGCGATAGAGATTGTTTCTCGTTTGGTCGAAGCGGGAGCGAACGTCCGTGCCTACGATCCGGTCGGAAAGGACTGCCCAATTCCCGAGGTTGAAGTTGTCGACGATGCTTACGCTGCTGCTGAAGGTGCAGAGGTCTTGGCAATCCTGACCGAATGGGAAGAGTTCAAGTTCGTCGATCTCGACAAGATTGCTGAGGTGATGGCGAACAAGCACATCGTCGACGCTCGCAACTTGTTGGACCGCGGCGCTGTTCGTCGCCGTGGATTCACCTACCAGGGGATCGGTCGCTCATAGTGGCTCGTGTTGTCATAACCGGCGGGGCAGGGTTTCTCGGATCACACCTGGGCGACGCACTTCTCGCGCGGGGTGATGAAGTCGTTGCAATGGATAATCTCGTCACCGGCGAGACCCGAAACATCGAACACAACTTCGGTAAAGAGGGCTTTGAGTTCGCCAACGCCGACGTGTCGAACTACATGTGGGTTCCGGGCACCGTCGATGTCGTGATGCATTTCGCGTCCCCGGCATCGCCAATCGATTACCTGGAGATGCCGATCCAAACGCTCAAGGTCGGTTCGCTCGGCACTCACAATGCACTCGGGTTGGCCAAAGCCAAAGATGCCAAGTTCTTCATGGCATCGACCTCGGAGGTCTACGGCGACCCCATGCAGCATCCGCAGACCGAGGACTACTGGGGCAATGTAAACCCGGTCGGCCCACGCGGTTGCTACGACGAGGCAAAGCGGTTTTCTGAGGCCATGACCATGGCGTACCACACGCACCATGGCCTCGATACGAGGATCGTCCGCATCTTCAACACGTACGGGCCGCGCATGCGTCCCAACGATGGCCGGGTGGTTTCGAACTTCATTGTTCAGGCACTCAAGGGTCAGGACCTCACCATCTACGGTGACGGCTCTCAGACTCGAAGCTTCACCTATGTCGAAGATGAGATTCGCGGGTTCCTGGCGCTGCTCGACTCTGATGTCCACGCGCCGGTCAATATTGGCAACACCAACGAGTTCACTGTCAGTCAGCTCGCCGAGATGGTCACCGAAATGGTCGATACGGGTTCAAAGGTGACGTACCACGACCTGCCCGTCGACGACCCGATGCAGCGCAAGCCCGACATCACCAAGGCCCGCGAACTGCTTGGGTGGGAGCCAAAGGTGCAACTTCGCGAGGGCCTCGAGCACACGATTTCGTACTTTGCCGAGCTTCTCGACGACGTTGGCTAGCCGAGGCTAAAGGTCGTTCTTCAGTCCGATCGTTCGGTCGTTGTTCACCAACGGGTCAACGTCCGTTGGTACGATGCTGGCGCATGCAGATCTTCTATCTCAGCAACCGCCCTGAGGTGTTTGCCCAAACGTGGGCGTACGTCTCGTGGTTCATGCCCTGGGTTTCTGAGGCGGTCGTCGTGGCGCCGCCAGAGCTGCACGACAGCTTTCCGACCGACGCTCGGATACGGCTTATCGACGAACAACGACTGACCGGACTCGGCGCCAGTGCGCTGAGTTCGCTCGATCACGTGTCTCGAAATGTCCGCCTTCGACGGGCGGCGGTCGCCAACGACCTGGTCGCAGATACGTTCCTTCTGTCCGACGACGACTACCGACCAATGAAACCAATCGCAGAGTCGTTCTTTTCCAACGACGACGGCGACGTTGGCTATTTCTTTCACGATCTTCCGTCGTGGCCGGGTGATTCAACCGACTATGACCGGGCGCAGCATGTGACGAGCGAGGTGCTGGGTTATTTAGGCGCGCCGCGCCGCGCTTACGGAGCGCATATGCCTCAACTGATGCGCCGGGACATCTGGGAGCAGGCTTTTGCTCTATTCGACGAGTTGAGGACTGACAACGTCGTCGATGAATGGAGCTTGTATTTCAACGTTGGCCAGTGGCGGCATCCCGACCGGTTTGCGGACCCCGAGCCCTACCAGACCATGTGTTGGCCACCTCGACTGCACGAGTTTGCTATGTGGATCCGCCCCCCGGCCTACTCGTTTGAGAACTTCTACCCGGAGTTCTACGAGAGTCAAAACCTGTTCGCTGGAATCGATCCTGATCTCGATACCGACGATGTGGGTCGGCGAAGCGTCGAGAAACTGCTGCGATGGGCCGAACTCGGTCGTCGTGCCGAACGCTTGGATTTCGATCCGGGCGTGTTTGATCCATGGACCAAACAGCACCCTGGTCGCACTCTGCTCTTCCGGGCATTGCGGCAGGTGCGCTGGGCGCAAGGTCACCTCTCAATCGGTGACCGTCAGCGGCTCGGCCAACTTGCCGAGCGGCTCGACGACCAGCGATGAAGGTCGCTTTTTCGCTGACACAGTGCTCTCACACCGTGCCGGGCGGCACCGCCGTCGCCGCCCTGGAACTTCGCGACGCGCTTCGAGCGCTGCCCGACCCCGTCGATGTCGTGGCGGTCGGAGCGCGCGGGATTGGTCGCCAACCCGATTCGTCGCTGCCCGAGCCGTCGGTCAGCTTCCGTCTGCCTTATCCAGCGCTGTATGACCTCTGGAACCGCACTGATCGCGGAGCGCTCGATCGTCTCGTACCCGACGCCGATCTTGCTCACCTGACCATGGCGTTCTGTCCTCAGCGTCGTGGGATGCCGCAGCTGTCGATGATCCACGACGTGTTTCCGTTCTCCCATCCCGATCTCTTCACCGCCCGCGGCGTGAAGGTTATGCAGGCTGGCATGACCCGGGTGCTTGAACGGGCAGACCTGATCGTCACACCATCTGCTGCAAGTGCCGAGCGCCTGGTCGAACATGGCGGAAGCGCCGAACAGATCCGTGTCGTACCTCATGGTGCCACGCCACGGGACTTCACCGACGAAGAAGTCGCCGTGGTTCGCGAACGGCTCGGGTTGCCCGAACGGTTCGTGATGTTTGCCGGGACGGTTGAACCCCGAAAGAACCTTGATGTTCTGCTCGCTGCTATGGACGAAATCGATGAGGACGTCGTGCTGGCACTCGTGGGGCCAACCGGCTGGGGAGAGATCAACGAGCGGTTAAACACCGCTCCAAGCGAGCGCGTCCGCGTTCTTGGTTGGCAGTCCCGTGAGGACCTGCTGGCCCTGATGAGCGCAGCATCGGCGGTGTGCATGCCGAGCCTTGCCGAGGGCTTTGGGCTACCTGCGTTGGAAGCTATGGCCCAGGGAACTCCGGTGATCCACAGCGAATGTTCTGCGTTGCGCGAGGTCGTTGGGGATACAGGTTCGCAGGTTCATTCCGCTGATGTTTCCGGCTGGGCAACCGAGATGTCGGCGTTCGTGCTCGACGATGACAGGTCGGTCGAGCAGGGTCGAGCAGCGTCAAAGCGCGCCGAATCATTCAGCTGGGCTCAGACGGCAACGAAGATGCGAAGTGTCTACGAGGAGCTGGTGTAGTCGTGGGCGGGGTTGAGGGTCCAAGAGTGCTTCTCGCCGCGGGAACCTCCACAGGTGCAGGCACGACCGTCGCACTCGTCGAGGCATGCCGCACACTTGCTCAACAACTCGCCGATGGTCAGATTGGCGCTGCGGAAGTGCAGATTCCAAGAGGAGCATCTGCTGCTCGGGATGCGGCTGTTGGTTGTGTCGTCCGTGAGCAGGGGAGATGGGAGGCGATCGCTAGCGACCTCGTCGATCGTTCCGAAGCGGACATCTATATCGGGTTCGCCGACCGACTGCCGCTCGTTGGTCGTTCGAAGACTCGGGTCATGGCCGTGCAGAATCCGCACCTCTATCAGGCGTCGAATGCCCCGTCGCTCGGTGAGCTGGGCCGACGGGTGCGCACCTGGTGGGCCGCGCGGTCAGCGCGGGGAGCTGACGTGCTCATCTGCGCAACGAATGCGAGTCGGGATGCCGTCAAAGCAGCGGTGCCGAGCGTCGACGAAACGCGAATTGAGGTGCGCCCGATTCGTCCTGCCACTCCGGAGCCGAACTCCACGTGGTCCGAATCGATCGAACGCGTTGTGCTTCTTGGCGATCTCTATTCCTACAAACGCTTTGATGTGGCTCTCGATGGTGTCGTCGATTGGGCGGTAGCCAACGGCGCCGCGGATCGAGTGCGGGTCGTGCACTGCGGGCGTGAACAGGACGATGATGCGTCTTTGGGCTTCGCAAAGGCAATCGAGCGAGCTGAGCAGGCCGGCGTCGAGGTTGTTCGACTGGGGTCGGTCCGCCATGAGCGCGCAATGAAAGAGCTACGTGCCGCGGACGTGCTCATTTCGGCGTCAGAGACCGAGACCCAGGGGTTGACGATCCTCGAAGCGATGGCGATGGGCGTTCCCGTTATCGCCAGGGGAATCGGTCCTGTGCTCGACCTCGGTGGCGACGCTATCGCGCCGTTCGAAACCAGTGGAGGTTCGAACGAAGTACGGCGAGCCATCGAAGCGATCGAAGACGTCTCGACACGCGAGCAACTCGCTGCTCGGGCGTTCGTTCGAGCAGATATGGCGGCCGGCTGGAACCTCCTGCCCCCCGGTTAGACCAGCCAATGGCCAATCGCCAGGAGTGGTCGGCCCGGTCCAAACCGCACCCTAGGATGGCAGGGCGTGAAGATTCAGGTCCTTGCCCCCCATTTCGAACCCGACAGCGCCCCAACTGGCGAGTTCATGAGCGCAATCGTCAACAACCTCGGCGATCTGGGGCACGAACTCCATGTTGTGACCGCGCTTCCCTGGTATCGGCAGCACGCGGTTGAAGAGGGCTGGGGCGGAAGCCTGACCCGCACGGAGAAGCGTCCTTGGGGAGAGATCAAGCGGGTCCACCCGTTTCCGACAGACAAAACCAACATTCCAGCTCGCGCTGCGGCATTTGCCGGGTTCACCGCGATTGGTCTGGGCGCCGCTGTTACGGATCGATTCTCGCCCGATGTGGTCTTTGCCATGTCCCCGCCACTTTCTCTCGGAGTTGCAGGATGGCTTGCAGCGAAACGCCGCGGTGTGCCGTTCGTCTTTAACATTCAGGACGTTTTCCCCGACGTCGCAATCGAAACCGGCACCATCACAAGCCCGAGGGTCATCTCGGTGGCCAAGAAGCTCGAGAAGTTCGTGTACGACCAGGCCGACGTGGTCACCGTGCTCAGCGAGGAAATGCAGCGCAACGTCGAGGGGAAGTCAGACTCCGAAACCGAGATCATCCCCAACTTTGTGGACATCTCCACCTTTGAGCCCATGCCCAAAGAGAACTCGTACCGCAAAGAGTTTGGTCTTGAGGGTAAACGTGTCGTCATGTACTGCGGCAACGTCGGGTTCAGTCAGTCGATCGAGCTACTCGCCGATGCTGCGCGCGAAATGACCGACATTGAGGACCTGGTGTTTGTCGTCAACGGAGGCGGCTCGGCGATTGGCGAAGTTCGGCGCCGATCCGTTGGGCTCGACAACTTTAAGATCATTCCGTATCAGCCTGTGGAACGGGTACCCGAGGTCCTCGCAGCTGCCGATGTGCATGTGATTCCACTTCGTCAGGGCCTCGCGTGGTCCAGCGTGCCGTCAAAGCTCTACAAGATCCTTGCGGTGGAGCGTCCAGTGATTGCGAGCGTCGACGAAGGTACCGAGGTCGGACGTGTCGTTCTTGATGCCGGTGCTGGACACGCCATTCCGCCCGATGTTTCAGCCCCGCTGGCCGCTTCGCTCCGGGCGATTCTCAGCTCGGAAGATGAGATGGCGGCAATGGGCGCTCGCGGCCGTGAATGGGTCGAGGAATGGACCACACCCCGTCGGGCTGCCGAATCATATGAAGCGCTCTTCGAACGGCTGATTTCCTAATATTTGGGAAGGTTCTTTGGAGTGCCCTTTCAATAGCCGAGATGCGCGCTAGCGTTATTACGTGGCACGTTCAGATTCTCCTAAAGACTCCGGTTCCGACTCCTCGAAGAAGGTCGCCAAAGCGGCCAAGGCCGGAGCTACACCATCGTCAAACGTCGGTCGCGATAAGCGTCCGATCGGCTTCCAAATGATGATGCTCGGCATCATCGTCCTCGGAACGGCACTTGTCGCCTTTTCGTGGCAAGCACGAGACGTTGAGGCGCTGTCGCCGTCGTTTAACGACCACTGGCACCTTCCCTACGGAATCTACGACTGCACGATCGACGGGTTCCAGGCGCCGTTGGTCGACCCACAGCTCACCCACGCTGGTATCCATACTCACGGACGGGGTGTCATCCACCTGCACCCCTTTAGTTCGACTGCGACGGGCAACAACGCGACCCTCGACGTCTTCCTGAGCGCAACCACAGCGCAGCTCGATGGCGATGATGCGCTTACCTTTACCGATCGCCCAGCGTTGGCCGAAGGAGTTCAGTGCAACGGCGAAGACGCTGTGTTGCAGGTTGCCCGCTTCGCTCCAGGTACCGATTCAGCAGACGAAGTATTCACCGAGGAACTCTCCGAGGTTCGCCTGACCGCCGATCAGGCCGGCATCGTCATCGCCCTTGCGCCGGTCGGCTTCGACATCCCCCGACCACCCGCTGACGCAACCCAGGTTGCAAGCGATGCCTCGCCAAACATCTTTGACACCTTTGGAATCGACGGCACCGAAGGTGCGGTTGGATTCAACGACGACGGATTCCTCATCGACGAGAACGAAGAGGTCGTTCTCGACCCAGAGACGGGTGAACCAGTCACGTTCCAGGACATCCTCGCAGATGCTGAGGAAAACGCTGAGGACGACTCACACAACGACGACGGCTGACCCTGAAGTCCGGTCCGTTTCACACGACCTGAACAGACCGTAGAGAAAGTCGAGTGAAAGAACGGGGCGAACCTGCCTAGGTGGTTTCGCTCGGCGGAGCGCTCAGCTCGTCTTCTAGTCCAAGCTCGACGTTGATGCGGCTCGAAGAGTCGGCCTTGTCGGTGCCACCGACGCCGAAGACCAATTCGATTCCGTGGTCTTCGCAGACGCTTGACTCGGGTACGAATTCCGGGATGCGGTCACCGCCATTGGCAAAGATCAGCGACCGGTCGCCAAAACTCTCGGCCAGTTGAGCGAGTGAAGCTGAGACGGTTCGATCCGAATCGACAGCGATGATTGCATGATCGACCGCGCGGAGTGCCTGGACGATACGCAAGCGCTGTGCCTCGTCGATCACAACCTTGCCCTTCTTCATCATTTGTTGGGCGTTGTTGTTCACGATAACGATGACTTCTTCACCCAGTTCGGCCGCCGCTTCGATCATGTCGAGATGACCGACGTGGAGCGGGCTGAAATAACCGCTGACGATCACAGCGGTACGAGGCGTTGAAGGGTTGGTCATCTCGGGTTCTCCTAGCGGAACAGGTCTTCAGCAGGTCGCCGCACTATTTCAGAAACGACACTTCCGCTCCGAAACCAATCGGCAGGAACGCCGCGAACAATAGCTGCGCCAAAACCGGCGCTCTTTCCCATCACCAGGTCGCCGGCCGCTGCAAGTTCGTCGACGATGGCCACCTCTGTGACCATGAGTTCCCGTCCGAGAGAGTCGTTGGTGCCTCGCAAGTCGAGAATCGGTCCAATTCCGGCCGATCCAATGGCGACATCGGTTACGCCGCGGCGCCATGGGCGACCAAATGTATCGGAGATGATCACCCCGATCTCGATGCCTTTCTTGGCGCGGACGACATCACGGATTCGTCTCGCAGAACGATCCGAATCAACGGGTAGGAGCGCAGCGTGCCCCTCTTCGACGTTCGACAGGTCGACACCGGCGTTCGCACATACGAAACCATGCGATGTCTCACTGATGATGAGCTCACCGCGTCGTCGGAGAATCCGAACGGATTCATCCTCGACTATGGCCTTGTGGCCTCGTGGATCGTCGGTGTCGATCGGGACGAGGCGACCTTCGGCCTTTGACACGATCTTCTGCGTGACGACGAGAACATCGCCTTGCTCTAGTTCGCTTCGCTCGGCGAGGATTCCGGCCAGATCGTCGCCGGGAACAAACTCGGGTAGGTCTGAAATGGGGAAGATGTTGAGACCGGTCATTCGGGTTATCTCCTCGACGTTGGGTGCGGAGACGAAGGCTGCACGCCGGCAGCTGAACATGCTGCTCGTGCGAGCTTTGCTCTGCGTTGTGGGTCCGCCATGATCGTGTCGGTCACATACGGGGTGATTCCGATGCTGGCGACGTCTTGGGCGTGCGGTGCATCGACATCGTCGATCAGGAGCACATCGGTGAATTCGCGCCAGAGTTCGGCGACGCCAATGACGTCCGCCCGGTGGCCAAGCTGGGTGAGTAGATCAGCGGCGGGCCCCTTTAGCGCTGCACCGCCGATGATCGGCGAGATGGCGACACATCTTCCACGGCGTTGGTCGAGGGCATCGCGTATTCCAGGAACGGAGAGAACAGGATCGATCGAAACCACCGGGTTCGAGGGCGCAATGATGACAATGTCGGCGTCCCTGATTGCGGCCGTGGCCTGGGGGGTCGCCGTTGAATGCTCGATGTTGTCGAAGCGAACAGCTGAAACCGCAACATCGTGCTGCAACCCCACGAAATACTGCTGGAACGGGATCTCGGCTCCCGTGTCGGCTCGGGTCACCATTGTGGAGATCCGGTCATTGCTGACAGGAAGGATAGATGTTGTGACGCCCCAGGCTTTCGCGATCTCGGCGGTTACTTCGGTAAGTGTGGCACCTTCGTTCAGGCGGGCGGTTCGTTCCATGTGGGTGGCGAGGTCTTGATCGCCGAGTGAGAACCAATTCCGCTCGCCATAACGTTCAAGAGCGCTCATTGCTGTCCAGGTCTCGTTGCGGAGTCCCCATCCGCGCTCGGGATCAATAGCGTCAGCGAGTGTGTAGGTGATGGTGTCGATGTCTGGGCTGATAGAGAGTCCGTGAAGCACCGTGTCGTCGGCGACGTTTACGATCGCGCTAATCCGACTCGGAGTGGCGACGTCGATGAGTCCGCGGAGAAGCCGGGCTGCGCCAACACCGCCGGAGATGACCGAGATCGTTGTTTCGGCGAGTTTCATGGCGCCTGCACTCCGTCCTTCAGCCGGTTGACCGCATCGGCGTAAATGTCGTCGACGCTGGTCTCGAACGGAACCTCGGGTACCCAGCCCGTGTGTTCGAAGAGTCGGGCGGCAGAACCGCGCACGATCGGGGTGTCGACAGGTCGTTCTAAGTCAGGGTTCGAGTTGAGCGCAACAGACGAGCCCGACCGAGCAACGAACGCTGTTGCGAGTTCCCGTATCGATCGGTCGGTTCCGCTGCACACGTTGTACACCTCGCCCGCAGCTCCCTCGGTCGCAGCCAGCCGATAGGCGCGAACGACATCGCGCACATCGCAGAAGTCTCGACGAACATCGAGGTTCCCGACGTCGATGGTCGTCTTTCCTTCAGCCGCGGCCGAGGCAATTCGATGGGCGAATCCCGAGCTGACGAAGCTGGTTGCCTGACCGGGGCCAAAATGGTTGAACGCCCGGATTCGGATGACGTCGAGTCCGGTTCCGAGGTGTGCACCAAGCGCGAGCGAATCTGCCGCTGCTTTGCTCGATGCATAGGGGTTTGAGGGTCGTAGTGGGGCGTCTTCGGTAATTGGGAGCTGGTCGGACGTGACGGCTCCGTAGACCTCAGCGCTCGTGACGACGACAATTCGGGCGTGACTCATGGCACCGGCTGCGTCCAGCAGATTCTGTGTGCCTTCGACGTTCACACGCAGAGTAGTGACCGGGTCTTCCCAGGAAGTCGGCACGTGTGATTGGGCCGCAAGGTGGTAGATGACATCAGGATTCGCTGACGCGATCGCATCGAAAACCGCAGCCCGGTCAGTGATGTCAGGGTCTCCACTGGACCGTGACCAGCCAATGACGTCATCGCCCACTGCAGCGAGGTGTCGGACGAGCGCGGTGCCAGCGAAGCCGGAAGCCCCCGTTATTAGCGCTCGCATGGAAAGTTACCGGTCACAGCGAGGAGGGACAGTGGGCAGGAAACCCAATGCGGTGGCTGGCTGTTAGTGCACATCAAGCTGTAGCGTATCGGAGCTGTGCAATCGGGATCCGACTCCTCCTCCGCGGACCAAACCGCACCACCCGACATTCGGGTCATCGTCCCCACGCTTGATCCAGGTCCGTGGTTCGACGATGTTGTCGCGTCCATAGCCGCGCAGGACTACCCGGCACTCTCGGTGACCATCGTCCACGGCGAGTCCGACGGCACGATGTTGCAGCGTTTCGCGGCCGAGCTGGGCGATGTCGACCTTGTTCGAGCAGCCGACGACACGGGCTTTGGACAAAAGGTCAATGCGATTGCAGAGTCATCGTCCGAAGAGCTCATTCTCATTCTCCACGACGATGTCGCAATGGAACCCGAAACCGTCTCAGCCATGGTTCGCGAATGGTTGCGTCGGCGTGACGAACGAACCCTTGTGGGAGCAAAGCTGCTCGACTGGTCCGATTCGGAGCGTTTGATGCCTGCGGGATTCTTCGCCGATCGCTTCGGCGAGATCGAGGCGGCGGTCAACGCCGGCGATCTCGATCAGGGCCAACAGGATCGGATCATCGACGCCTTCGGTACGTCCACCGCCTGTCTTCTCACGAATCGCGAGTCTTTCGTGTCACTCGGCGGTTTCGACGAGGACATTCGCTGGCACGGCGAAGCCCACGACCTCGCCCTGCGGGTTCGGAGTCTCGGCGGTCAGGTCGCCATTGCCAGCGAGGCAATCGCACGTCATCGCGGTGCATATTGGGGTCGGCCAGGCGCAACAACCGATCGTCATTCACGTCGTCGACAGATGCGTTCGGTGCTCTCCGCGGCTCAGCTGTCTTCGTTTCCGAGCATCATCTTGAGCTTCGTTGGCCTTCATCTGATCGAGATGGCTGTTGCTGTTGCGCGTTTCGATTTCGGCGAGGTTGCCCGCATCCCCGCGGCCTGGCTGTGGAATATCAGGCATATCGGTTCGCTAAACCAACGGCGAACACTTCTGACGAGTCACGAGAGCTACAACCCTGATGACCTCAATCTGGTCCGGCAACGTGGCTCGATTCGTTTATCGTCAAGCATCGATCGGCGGGTTGCTGAACGTGAGGTTGCCTCAGAAAAGGGGAGCGGAGCCACGTTGTCTATCGTGCGTGGCGCCGGTGGCGTGGCGATAGCAGCTCTCGTGATCTTTGGTGCTCGTCGGTTGTTCACGACACAAATCCCAGAGGTCGGTGAGTTTCGCGCCATTCCCGACGACCTTGGCACTCTGACTACGGACTGGTGGAGTGGGCTTCGCGTTTGGGGGCTGGGCAGTGAAGGTTTTGCCTCTTTTGCTTTGCCTCTCCTCGATCTCGTCGGGCTGATTTTGCTCGGATCGGCAAGTGCCCTCGAGTTCGTGATCATCGTCGCCCCGATTCCGATCGGGGTGGTGGGTGCCTGGCGGCTCTTCCATCGTTCGCAGTCCGATTGGGCGCCCGTTGCCTCAGCACTGCTGTATGCGGCGTCGCCGTTGCCGTACAACGCCATCTCGGGCGGCTCGGCGTCGGCGCTGTGGCTCTATGCCGCGATGCCGTGGATCTTTGCCAACCTGGTCGCAGTGGCGCAACCCGAAGGCGCTGTTTCGATCATGCTCGGGCGACGTCGCAACGCTCGAACGGCGACGATCGCGCTGATGTTCACCCTCGCGATCGTCACGGCCTTCATGCCGTTCGTGCTTTTGACCATCGTGATTCTGGTGACAGGACTCGTCCTTGGCTCGTTGCTTTCGGGCGATATGCGAGGGACGTTCCCGATCCTGTCGGTTTCGATTATCAGCATGGCCGGTGCTGCGGTGTTCAACGGTCCGTGGTTGTTCGGCCTCGCAAGTTGGGAGCAGTTCGCAAGCGCTAGCACGCCGGTAGCGACCGATATCGCGCTCACCGACATCCTGTCCATGTCCAACGGTCCGGTCGGTTCACCTGCTTTGGGATGGGCTGTGTTCGCTCCTGCGATCCTGCCCCTGTTGCTCGGCGTTGGGCAGAAGTTCACTTGGGCCATGCGTGTGTGGGGCGCCATGCTGGTGTCGTTCGGTATTGCATGGCTGACTATCCGGGGTTGGATGCCGGTCGGGATGCCCGTCCTGGAGGTCATTCTGGCCCCGGTAGCGCTCGGCTTCTCCGTCCTTGGAGGGCTGACCGCGATCACCGCGGAAGTGGACCTCAAAGGTGCTCGCTTCCGGATCTTGTTCGCCTCTGCGATCGCCGTCATCGGCGTTGCCGTTGCAGGAGTGCCGCTGCTCGACGTGGCCTCGTCTGGGCGTTGGGAGCTGGCTCGCGTTGACCTCTCCACAACCCTCACTTCGCTCGATGCCCCAGAGGAGGATGGCACCTACCGGGTGATTTGGATCGGCGATGCTCATGTCCTTGGCGCTGCTGCGATTCCGACCGAGAACAACCTTGCCTGGGCGTCGTCGCTCGATGGTGTTCCTGATGTGCGGGCGCTGTGGGGCGGCTTGGATGCCGGAGCTACCGCGGCCCTCGGCGATGTCATCGATGCCGGCCTAGATGGGCGCACCTCTCGCCTGGGCGGCCAGCTCGCTGAGTTCGGCGTTCGTTACATCGTGGTCGTTGACCAGCAGGCACCGGTCCCGGAGGTCTCACGCGGGGTGGTCGTAACCGACGAGGAGGCGGCTGCGCTCAACGGCCAACTCGACCTGGTTCGCGATGGTGTGGTCAACCCTGCCGTGGCCATCTACAGGAATACGGTCTGGGCTCCAGTGAACAGCGCGGTCGCGCCTGCGGCCCTTGACCCGTTGCGGATCGAGGATGCTGAGCCCGCTGTCGTGCAGCGTGAGGGCCATGACACCTTCGTTGGGCAGACCCGTGATGGCCGAGACATCTTCGCTTCCTGGCAACCGCTCTCGGGATGGGTCTTCACCGTTGACGGTCAGGTCGCGCCGCGCATCGATGTCGGCAATTCAGCGCTGGCTTTCGAGACCGCGGCGACTCCAAGTACCGATGCACAGTTGACCTTTGAGACCCGCCTGCTCCACCGAATCACGATCGTGATTCAAGCAATTGCGTGGGCGGCCCTGTTTATGACCCGACGGTTCCTGTTCGCGACCGAACGTTCGTCGTCGAGGTCGAAGCTGAATCTGATCCGCGGATCTGAGATCGTTCGATGAAAGTCTTCAGAGTCCCGGGCCTCATCGTGGTGATTGGACTACTCGTAGGAGCCGTAGTTGTCGACCGTGGTGTGAGTCTCGACGAGGTCGAGGCTCAGGCGACCGCGTTAGCCGTCTCGTCAGTTGCTCCCGAAGAAGCGTTGTCGTCGACGTGGTTCTGCGCTGCGGCTACTGGTGTCGAAGGTGGAGCCGAGTCCGAGTTGGTTCTCGCAAACACCAAGCTCACCGGTGCGCGGGCGATCGTGTCGGTATTTCAAGGGGGACGCGAAGCCCGTATCGATGCGCCGGTGGTAGAACAGGCCATCGAGTTGGCGCCCCTGTCGATAGAGAGCCTTCGTCTTGCCGATCTTGCTCCTGACTCGGAGTACGTTTCGGTTGCCGTAGAGGTTGACAGCGGTGGGGTGCTTGTCGACAAGATCTCGTCGGGAGCGACGGGCGTTGCTCGTACGGCCTGCGCATCGGATGCCTCGACGAACTGGGTCGTCACCTCAGGTTCGACCATTCCTGGTTCGAGCCTGCAACTTGTCGTCTTCAACCCGTTTCCTGACTTTGCCACCGTCGACATCGACTTCGTCTCGGAGGTCGGAACTCGAACACCCGAAGATCTGATCGGTCTAACGATTCCGTCACGCGCATCCCGGGTCGTCGACGTTGGAGAAGTTGTTGCGGCTTCAGAGAACATCAGCTCGTTCGTTCGGGTTCGTTCTGGACGGGTGGTCGTCGAAGGGATTCAGTTGTTCGACGGCACTGGAGCTCCACAGGGACTGAGCGTCATCTCCGGTGCGCCAACGCCAGCGAACGAATGGACCTTCGCTGGGGTCACGCCGGCAGCGGGCCCTGCGGGCCTTGCCGTGGTGAATCCGAACGACACGGAGGTGCAGGTCGACATCGAGGTGTTCCCAGCGGGTGCTGAACGTTTCGTCGAGCCGTTCCAGGTCATTCTTCAGCCGGGCCAGAACGATGTTGTGGATCTGGTCGCCGAGGGCCGCCTCGCCGGCGTCTCGTCCTTCTCGCTTGTGGCACGGGCGAGCGACGATTCCGGAATCATTGCTGGTATGGCCCAGCGTCCCGAAGTCGAGGAACCGGATCCCGAGAACGAGATCATCGAAGTCGACGACGTCGACGTTCCGAACACAGGTTTTGCAGCGTCTCTCGGCCAGCCGGTCGCCGCCGAAAAACTCTTCACGACGGTCGACATTGCCGAGGGGGATGAACGGTCGGCACTTCATGTGTTCAACCCCGCCGACGATACGTTCGTGACCGTCGTGGCGACCATCGCTGTCGATGGGGCAAGTAGGGAAGTGGAGCTCGAAGTCGGCCCGCAGCGAACCACGCGGGTGCCTCTGTCCGACCTCGGTACTGGCCGCTACTCGCTCAGCCTCGAGGCCAGCGGCCCGGTCGTCGCCACAAGAGAGATCACCGGCCTGAGCTCGCGCTCATGGGCTCCTCTGCTCCCGGGCACAGACTAATTCGGGATCTGATCCCAAATCAGGCGGGTTGAGCCGCGTTCGCAGGGGGAGGAACGGTGTAGCGCGGTACTAGGCCGAGCGAAGTTCGTTGAGGGAGTCCCAGAGCTCCGAAGAGCTCGGTGGCCCGAGGAATGACGCACGAGCGACGCCCTCTTCGTCAGCGATAACCACCGACGGCACAGCGGTGATGTTGTACCGCTTGTGCAGCTCGGCGTTGTCGACGACCTCGACGTTCTGCACCGCAACGTCGCCGCTGGCGAGTAGTTGCGTCGATGTCCAAACCTTTGCGCATGTCTCGCACGTCTTCGAGGTGAAGACCGCCACCAACCAAGGGGCGTCAGGGCGTACGAAGTCGTCCCGGTTCACCTGCTGTGGCGTCGTGTGTTTCGTCGGCGTCGACGGAGCATCGGGTGCCTGGCGTTGCATGTACGCGCCAACGCCGAGCGCGACAATCGCCACGGCGATAACGATAAGGACCTGGATCATTATCGGTCGTCCGTGGCGATCGAGCTACTACTCGACGAAGGTGTCGCTCTGCTTGACCGAATCGAGTACAGCCTCGACTCGGGCATCGCTGGCGCTTGGCTCTTCGCCGTTCTGGATGGCGACGGCGTCGGTAAGCGACGTGTTGCCTGGGAGCTCAAGATCGGCACCCGAAAGGTTGAGGAGGCGATAGACCTCGTCGCCGCTGATGCTCTCATGTTCGAGCAGCGCACGGGCGATCAGGTCGAGGCCCTTGCGGTATGTGGTGAGCAGCTCAGCACAGCGTTCTTCCGCCTCGACCAGAATTCGGCGAGTCTCCTCGTCGATGAGCTTGGCCATGTATGCCGAGTGGCCCTTCGAACGGGTCATGTCCTCACCGAGGAAGACCGGACCACTGTCGGACAGCGACATTGGCCCCACAGCCTCGCTCATGCCCCATTCGGTCACCATACGGCGGGCCATATTGGTGGCTTGCTGAAGGTCGTTTGCGGCGCCGGAGGACGATTCGTTGAACACGAGCTTCTCGGCGACACGTCCACCCATAGCCATGACCATCATGGCTTCGGCTTCGTCTTTGTCCATCGAGTGACGGTCGTTGGTCGGCAGCGTCATCGTGACGCCGAGGGCCATGCCGGTCGGGATGATCGTGACCTTATGAACCGGGTCGTGGTTGGCCTGTACCGCTGCGGCGAGCGCGTGGCCTGCCTCGTGATAGGCCGTGCGCTCAACCTCTTCTTCGGTCTGGACCATCGAGGAGCGTTCAATTCCGAGCATGACTCGGTCACGAGCCTGCTCAAAGTGGCTCATGTCGATCTTCTTCTCGCCAGCGCGCACGGCGAACAATGCAGCTTCGTTCACCAAGTTTGCGAGATCTGCACCGCTCATGCCGGGCGTTCCACGGGCAATGACATGGGTGTCGAGGTCAGCAGCGTGATTCTTGCCCTTGAGGTGAACAGCGAGGATGTCTTTGCGATCCTCGAGTTCAGGCAGGGGTACGACGACCTGCCGGTCGAAGCGGCCAGGACGCAGCAGTGCTGGGTCGAGGATGTCGGGACGGTTGGTTGCCGCCATCATGATGATGCCTTCGGAGGCCTCGAAGCCGTCCATCTCGGCGAGCATTTGGTTGAGTGTCTGCTCACGCTCGTCGTGGCCACCACCAAGTCCGGCTCCACGCTTGCGGCCAATCGAATCGATCTCGTCGATGAAGATGATGGCTCGGCCCATCTTGCGGGCGTTCTCAAAGAGGTCACGGACACGGCTTGCGCCAACGCCAACGAACATCTCCATGAAGTCTGAACCGGTCACCGACATGAAGGGCACACCAGCTTCACCAGCGACGGCAC
Source organism: uncultured Acidimicrobiales bacterium (assembly GCA_964610745.1). Taxonomy (GTDB): domain Bacteria; phylum Actinomycetota; class Acidimicrobiia; order Acidimicrobiales; family SHLQ01; genus SHLQ01. The sequence continues at coordinate 117 of CAZSYL010000011.1, read as the reverse complement.
GGGCGATCAGAGTCTTGCCGGTTCCGGGAGGACCGACCAGCAACATGCCCTTAGGTGTCCGTGCGCCGATCTCGCTGAAGCGGTCGGGGGTGCGTAGGAAGTCGACGACCTCGGTGA
>CAZSYL010000010.1:80621-89072 GCA_964610745.1 uncultured Acidimicrobiales bacterium | reverse complement strand
CGATCGAAACGAACGACGCGTCACTTCGGTGATTGCAACTACCGAGTAAACCTCAGGCGTCGACGAGCTCGGGTTCTTGGGCCAAGTCGAGGCCGCTTGCGACCTCGACCAGCTCGTGATCAACAGTCGCGATCATCGGCTGAACCGGGCGTTCGTCGGCCTGACTTCGGCGCAGCATCAGGACCGCAAAGCGTGTCGCTTCCATCAGATTCGTCCGAGGCAAGACCAGTAACAGCCCGACGATGCATGTCGAAAGGGTGACTGCTGCGCTGCCGGACGTGACGAGGTTCATGGCTCCACCGTATCGGACCCACCCGCCGTCGGGCAGCGCGCCAGTACGTCAGCGTCGCAGGGAGTGAAAGTGAGACCTGACCCCGACCGCGATGCGAGCAATTGCAACAACGCAGGCGGCGTCAGCGCAGTGAAAGTGAGACCTGACCCCATCGGGTTGGGCTAGTACATGGTCTGGCGGTAGAAGGCGTCCATGTTGTCGTCGATGAGCTTCATCTCTTCGGGATCATCGGGAGCGCCATAGGTGTGATCGAGCATGACCTTGGCCATCGTTGGGAACTCGCTACGATCCTGATGCTCTTCGGGATCCCACAGCTTGGCGCGGCGGATTGCCTTGGCGCAATGGATGTAGACCTCATCGACGCGCACCGCAATGGCGAGCTTTGGGACGCGACCCTTCACGGCCATGCCTGAAAGGAGTTCAGGGTCACGCGTGAGTTGTGCCCCACCGTTGATGCGCATCGTCTCATCGAAGCCAGGAATGATGAAGATCAGACCGACCCGTGGGTTCGATGTGATGTTCTTCAACGTGTCGATCCGGTTGTTGCCGGGACGATCCGGGATGAGGAGGGTCTTGTTGTCGTCAAGCACCTTGACGAACCCACGAGGATCACCACGCGGACTGACATCGGCATTTCCGTCGGCGGACTGTGAACCGATCAGCAGAAATGGCGAACGCTCAATAAAGGTTCGGGCGTGCTCGTGGATGTAATCCAAGCATTTGTCGGTGACAAAGTCGTTCGCTGGATGAAACATTGCTTCTAGGTCGCGCTCATCAACCAGGTACTCGGGGTTTAGTTCGATTGGATTGTCCACTGGTTCTTTACCTTCCGGGGCGGAAAAATCCTGTCATCGACAACATCGAAGTGCGAACTCGTCGACAGAACTGGGAACACACGTTTCTTCGGTGATGTTCCGTCAGCGTGATGGCACAATGGAGAAATGACCTCCAGCTGCTGTGAGAATAAGAGCGACGAGCTCGGTCAGCTACTGGAACGACAGCGTGTGATCCTCTGGATGGTTCTCGTCATCAACGCCGTCTTGTTCGTCGCCGAGTTCACGGTCGGATGGTGGTCACGCTCGACGGCGCTACTCGCCGACTCGCTCGACATGCTCGGCGACGCTGCGGTCTACGCGTTCAGCCTGTGGGTCCTCCATCGCGGCATCACCACCCGAGCACGGGCGGCAGTGGCAAAGGGCATCATTCAGTTCGGATTCGGATTGTTCGTTCTTGGTCAGGCCGCGTGGCAGGCGCTTGGCGATCAGATTCCGAACGGCGAAGCCATGGGTGTGATGGGGCTTATCGCCCTTGCCGGCAACGCGTGGGCGTTTAGGCTGCTGTGGTCACATCGTTCCGACGACATCAACATGCGCTCGACATGGCTGTGTTCCCGAAACGACCTCGTCGCAAACACTGCAGTGTTGGGTGCTGCGGTTCTGGTCTGGATGTTAGATAGCCGCTGGCCCGACGTCATCGTCGGCGTCGCGATCGCCGCGCTCTTTCTACGGACAGCGCTCGACATCATCGCCGAGGCGAGATCCGAGCTTCGCCAACCCAACCAACAGCTCGAACCGCTCTAGTCTGACCTCGCCTACCCATTCTCAGCTCCAGAGGGTGATGTGGACCTGTGGCTTGAAGCGGCCGATGTCGGCGCCCGATCCACTGCGCATGGCTTGAATGGCACGAGGTGTCCCGACGAAGCGCTGCAACTCCCGAGCAACCTGGGTCGATTGATGGCTCGGCAACACCGAGGCCGCCCACGTTCCCGCCGCCCGACATTCGGGTCTGTCCACCTCGACCAACGTGCCTTCCGCGAGGTCGTCGGTGACGACAAACTTCGGTGCAAGTGCAATCCCATTGCCGCTCTTTGCCTCGCCCACGGCCGCAGCATGGCTCGTGTGAATACGCTGCATCTTCTCGCGCACACCCGCTCGTTGCAGGATGTACTGCGACACGCCGAGGGGTTCCACCGCCGACGGTCCAAGAAACCAGGTGAGCTCATCAAGATGCTCATATCCGAGCGCCGGCGATGCAACTGCCACCACGTCATAGCGCATGAAGGGTTCGCTCTTAATCCCGAACGGCATCGCGCTGCTGGCTTGAGGCCCGATCGCCACGTCGACGCCGTGTGACATCAACAGATCGGCGAACCGGCTCGATGACTCGACCAGCAACTCGACCTCAAGGTCATCGGCGCGTTTCGAGAACAACGGGATGAGTCCAGGTGCGGCATATTCGGCAAACAGACTGGTCGCCGCGATCCGAAGCAACCGGCGACCACCATGTGCGTCGTGAACCTCGCGACGAGTTTGTTCTTGGAGGCCGAGCATTTCGACTGCTCGCTGAGCCAACCGCAACCCTCCTGGAGTGAACACCAGCCCCGCTCGTGACGGGCTAAACAACTGGTCGTCGAGCTCCTTTCGCAACGCCGACACGTTTCCCGAAACCGCAGCCTCGGTCACTCCTAATTCCAGCGCAGCAGCCCTGACGGTGCCACAACGGACAACGGTCGCGAAACTCCGAAGCTGTGTTGGCGTCATCGCACTCCCTTGAGCGAATACAGGCGAAAAATAGTGAATTAAGTGGTTGCTTAAGTCTGGTTGACGAGCGTAGCCACAACTTGAAATCGTTGCGAAGTCGCACAAATCGAAGAGGCACAGTCATGAAGATCGAAAACTCATTCACCGTCGATGCTCCAATCGACGAAGCGTGGGAGCTACTCACGAACATCCCCGAAATAGCTCCGTGCCTGCCGGGCGCCAAGCTGACCGATGAGACCGACGGCGTCTACTCCGGTGGTATCAAGGTGAAGGTCGGGCCGGTCACCTCTGAGTACAAGGGTTCGGCTCACTTCGTCGAACGCGACGAAGCCAACTACAAGGCCGTCATCGATGGTAAGGGGCGTGACGTTCGGGGCGCCGGAAACGCGCAGGCGCTCATCACCGCACAGATGATTCCGGTGGGCGAACAAACCCAGGTCGACATCATTACCGACCTCAAAGTCTCGGGCAAGGTTGCTCAGTTCGGCAGAGGCGTCATGCAAGACGTTTCGACCAAGTTGCTGGGCCAGTTCGCCGCCTGCCTAGAGAAGAAGATCGCCGAACCCGACGCGATTGATGACATCGCTGCCGCCAGCGCCGCGCACGCAAGTGGAACCGTGTCGGATATTCGCGACAATTCGCCAGGAGGAGCGCACAGCACTCATGTGAGCTCGGACGATGACGACGAAGAGGTTCTCGACCTGCTCGATGTCGCCGGCGATGCCGCGCTCAAACGGTTTGCACCCCTTGCCGTCGGCGGAATCATCCTGATGCTCATCCTGCGCAGCCTGCGAGGCCGCAGCGCGGATTAAGCCATTGCTTAAGTCATATTGACGATTACCCCAACTTGTCGCGAGTGTGGCGTAGGACACACGTCGACCCAGGGGGCCCAGCCATGCAAGTACCCGCACCGTTTGAATACGAGCGGGCCGAAAGCGTTGACCACGCAATCGGACTTCTCGAACGTCTCGGATCGGAAGCCAGACTCATCGCCGGGGGCCACAGCCTCCTGCCCATGATGCGTCTGCGTCTGGCCAACCCCGAGTACATCATCGACATCAACGACCTCGTCGACGAACTCGGTGAAATCCGAGTCGACGGCAACTATCTCCACATCGGTGCCATGGCCCGACATCAGCAACTGCTCGAAAGTGACGTCCTCGCCCAGCACTTCCCCATGTTCCGCGACGCCGAGAAGGTCATTGCCGACCCGGTCGTCCGTAACCGCGGAACGATCGGCGGCTCGCTGGCACAAGCCGACCCTGCCGAGGACCTCTCGGCGGTCTGCTCGGTCCTCGAAGCCGAAACCATCATCAAGGGTTCTGGCGGAGAGCGCATTGTTCCAATGCATGACTTCCATCAAGGTCCCTACGAGACCGCTATTGGCGATGCCGAGATCCTGACCGGAGTACGCATCCCGATCCGACCGAACGGCAGCAGCTCCTACCAGAAAGTCGAACGACGAGCGGGCGACTGGGCCGTTGTCTCGGCCGGTGCCGCCGTGTGGATGGATGGCGACACGATCTCCGATGGCAACGTGGGCCTCGCCGCCGTTGGACCAAACACAACGACCATCCCTGCAGCACGTGAGCTTCTCCAGGGAGCGACTCCCTCCGATGAACTGTTCGCTCAGGTCGGCGCCGCAAGCGCCGCAGCCTGTGATCCGGACACCGACATGCGCGGCAGCGCTGAATACAAGAAACATCTCGCAAACGAACTGACACAACGAGCGCTTCGTAGCGCCGTAGCTCGAGCACAAGGACAAGGGGTTTAGACATGGAAGTAACCATCAACGTCAACGGCACTGACCAGACAAAAGAAATCGAAGGGCGACTGCTCCTCGTCCACTTCCTCCGCGACACACTCGGCCTCACGGGCACCCACTGGGGATGCGACACATCCAACTGCGGAACCTGCGTGGTCTGGATGGACGAAGAGCCCGTCAAGAGCTGCACCGTGCTCGCCGCAATGGCTGGCGGACGAACTGTTCGAACCGTCGAAGACCTCGAGCAGGATGGTGTTCTCGATCCGGTCCAGCAGGGATTCATCCAAGAGCACGGACTCCAGTGCGGGTACTGCACACCGGGCATGCTCATGACCTCACGAGCGCTGCTCAACAAGAACCCCAACCCGTCAGAAGAAGAGATCCGTGAGGCAATATCGGGTCAGATCTGCCGTTGTACCGGCTACTCGATGATCGTGCGCTCGATCCAGTGGGCAGCCAACGCCGAAAACGCTGTAACCGTAGGAGCCTCATCATGACCGTGACCGACGAACCAACAGCAGAAGGCGTGTCGCCCGAAGGTAACCCGATGGGCTTCGGCAAGATGCTTCGCAAGGAAGACGCCCGACTCGTACGCGGCAAGGGCCAATTCGTTGACGACGTGGTGCTGCCAAACATGCTGCACCTCGCGATCCTTCGATCGCCGATCGCGCACGGCAACATCGTCAACATCGACAAGAGCGCCGCCGAAGCGCACCCCAAGGTCGTCGCCGTTGTTACCGGCGCCGATCTGGCTGAGCACGGTTTGGCGTGGATGCCGACTCTTTCCAACGACGTTCAAGCAGTGCTCGCAACCGACAAGGTGCGCTTCCAACATCAGGAGGTGGCATTCGTTGTAGCCGAAGACAAGTACTCAGCACGTGACGCTCTCGAACTGATCGACGTCGAGTACGACTTCCTCGACCCGGTCATCGATGTTCGCAAAGCCATGGATGCCGACACCGGGGTCATCCGAACCGACCTCGAGGACAAGGCCGACAACCACGTCTTTGATTGGGACGCAGGCGACAAGGCCGAGTTCGACGCCGTCTGGGAGAGCGCCGACGTCAAGGTCGAACAAGAGATCATCTATCCACGCGTCCATCCAGCCCCGATGGAAACATGCGGCGCAGTCGCCGACCTCGACCCCGTTTCGAAGAAGCTCACGCTGTGGAGCACCACTCAGGCTCCGCACGCACACCGCACCGTGTACGCCTTGGTCGCTGGCCTACCCGAGCACAAGATCCGGGTGATCGCCCCCGACATTGGTGGTGGTTTCGGCAACAAGGTGCCGATCTACCCCGGTTATGTGTGCGCGATCGTCGCATCGCTACTCATTGGCCGCCCGGTCAAGTGGATGGAAGACCGCACCGAGAACCTCGTGTCGACCGGCTTTGCTCGGGACTACATCATGGACGGCAAGATCTGCGCAACGAGCGACGGCCAGATCCTCGCCGTTGGCGGACACGTGCTCGCCGACCATGGAGCGTTCAACGGCACTGCAGCACCAGTGAAGTATCCAGCAGGGTTCTTTGGCGTGTTCACCGGAAGCTACGACCTGAAAGCGGCGTACTCCGATATGGAAGCGGTCTACACGAACAAGGCGCCAGGTGGCGTGGCTTATGCCTGTTCGTTCCGCATCACCGAAGCGGTCTACATGGTTGAACGTTTGGTCGACATTCTGGCCTACGAGCTCGACATGGATCCGGCCGAATTGCGCCTGAAGAACTTCATTCAGCCAAACCAGTTCCCCTACGAGACCAAGACCGGTTGGGTGTATGACTCGGGTGATTACGAGCCGACCATGCGCAAGGCAATGGAGATGGCCGGCTACGACGAGCTTCGCAAAGAACAGGCCGAAAAGCGCGAACGTGGCGAGCTCATGGGCATCGGCGTCTCGTTCTTCACCGAAGCTGTTGGCGCTGGGCCTCGAAAGGACATGGACATCCTCGGCTTGGGTATGGCCGATGGTTGCGAGCTACGAATCCATCCAACGGGCAAGGCCGTCGTACGGCTGTCGGTCAAGACCCAAGGTCAGGGTCACGAGACGACCTTCGCCCAGATCATTGCCGAAGAAACGGGCATACCACCCGAGGACATCGACGTGGTCCACGGCGACACGGACAACACCCCGTTCGGCCTGGGAACCTACGGCTCACGCTCGACCCCGGTCTCCGGCGCGGCGGCTGCACTTGTGGCACGCAAGGTCGTCGACAAGGCCCAGATCATTGCCTCGGGCATGCTCGAAGTTTCCGTCGCCGACCTCGAATGGAACAAGGGCTCGTTCAACGTCAAGGGCGATCCATCAAAGTCGGTGACGATCCAAGACATTGCGATGCGCGCCCATGGTGCGGGCGACCTGCCCCAGGGCATCGAGGGAGGCCTCGACGCCCAGGTCTGCTACAACCCTGACAACCTCACCTATCCGTTCGGCGCATACATCTGTGTCGTCGACATCGACCCCGGTACCGCCGAGGTCAAGGTGCGTCGGTTTGTCGCGGTGGACGATTGCGGAACTCAGATCAATCCAATGATCATCGAAGGTCAGGTCCACGGTGGTCTTGCCGACGGTGTTGGGATGGCACTCATGGAGATGATTGCATTCGACGAGGACGGCAACTGCCTTGGCGGATCGTTGATGGATTATCTGATCCCGACTGCGATGGAGACGCCGGATTGGGAGACGGGTCACACCGTGACGCCGTCGCCACATCACCCAATCGGCGCAAAGGGCATCGGCGAGTCCGCCACTGTTGGCTCGCCTCCAGCAGTTGTGAACGCTGTCGTCGATGCGCTCAAGCCGTTCGGTGTGCGTCATGCTGATATGCCGCTCACGCCTTCACGGGTGTGGGAAGCAATGCAAGGCAACCCAACCCCGCCGATCTAGGCAACGACTACCCAACTGCGAAGGACTGACGTGACCGCATCTCGACGAGTGAATGCCCGAGTAGCAGAACTCGTGGAGGCGCGCGTCCCGTTCGTCCTCGCCACCGTCGTCCGGGCCGAAATGCCGACATCGGCACGGCCCGGCGACGCGGCGATCATCCAGGCTGACGGCTCGATCGAGGGTTTCGTCGGTGGTCAGTGCGCGGAGGGTTCGGTCAAGCTCGCCGCTCTCGACGTACTCGACAGCGACGAGGCACTACTGCTGCGGGTGCTGCCAGAGGACGGCGACGATTTCCCCGACCGACCAGGAGCCAAGGCCGTGGTCAACCCGTGTCTTTCCGGAGGAGCAATCGAGGTCTTCTTGGAGCCCAAACTCCCTGCTGCGCAACTCTCGATTGTCGGCAGTACACCAATTGCTGATGCTCTGGCCCAGTTCGGAGCACAGCTCGGCTACCTCATCGAACACACCCCAAACAGCGTGGCGAACGCCAACGGCTCGACCGCTGTGCTTATCTCAAGTCACGGCCGATACGAGGAAGACTCGATCACCGCTGCGCTCGACGCCGAGGTCGGATTCATCGGTCTGATCGCTAGCGCAAAGCGAGGCGCAGCCGTGATCGACTCGCTCGATCTTGACCCGTCCGCCCGCGCGGTCATTCACAGTCCCGTCGGGCTCGAGATCGGCGCGCGCACCGCCGAAGAGGTCGCCCTCTCGGTGCTCGCCGAAGTAACACGGGCAATTCGAGTCGACGGCCTGACCGCACCCAAGGCAACGCCGGTCCCAGCTCCGGTTGAGACGATCGATCCGATCTGCGGGATGACGGTGCTCGTTGGTGATGATACGCCGCATCTGCATCACGACGACGCTGACTATTGGTATTGCAATGTCGGCTGCCGTACCCGTCACACTGAGGAACTCAGCGCATGACCGGAGGAACTCAGCGCATGACCGGAGGAACTCAGCGCATGAC
>CAZSYL010000010.1:74537-80521 GCA_964610745.1 uncultured Acidimicrobiales bacterium | reverse complement strand
AGGAACTCAGCGCATGACTGCACATCTCGCCGCTTCATGACCGTCGCTGCCCTCGTGCTCGCCGCAGGCTCTTCGCGCCGCCTGGGTCAACCCAAGCAGTTGCTCGCCTATCGGGGCCGAACGCTCCTCGACGCCTCGCTGGATGTCGCCCGCGCTGCTCGGGTCGATCAGCGGTTTGTCACCGTTGGCGGCGCCGCGCCTGAAGTTCTTGAAACGGTCAACTTTGACGGCTTCGAAGTCGTTGAGAGCCTGCATCACACCGAGGGCTGTTCGTCATCGATCGTCAGCACCATCGCAACCTTCGATGATGACATTGACGGCTTCATGCTGCTTCTGGGTGATCAGCCTGAGGTCACTTCGGCGACCATCGAACAGCTTCTCGCGGCTGCACGAGCGGGCAGTGTGATTGCGGTGTGCCGCTACGACGATGGCATTGGACATCCGTTTTGGTTCGACCAGTCGACGTTCACTGCACTCGCTGACCTTCATGGCGACAAAGCCGTGTGGAAGGTCATCGAATCGGGAGCGTTCCCGGTGACTGAAGTTCGGGTGCCTGGCACTGTTCCGCTCGATGTCGATACGTGGGAGGAGTACGAACAACTCCTCGCCACTACAGAAACTCTGGAGGAAGCGTGAACCAGTTCGACTCGGTCACGGCTTTGCAAACAGCGCTAAACGACGAGGCCTACATCGTCGAGGAAGGGCTGGCGACCGCGCTCTTCCTTGCTCAGGAGCTCGGCCAACCGTTGCTGCTCGAAGGCGAACCCGGCGTTGGAAAGACCGCTGCGGCCAAGGCCATGGCGACCGCACTCGACACGGATCTACTTCGCCTCCAGTGCTACGAAGGCATTTCGGCCAACGAAGCGCTGTACGAATGGAACTATCCTCGCCAGCTACTGTCGATCCGGCTGGCCGAGAGCGACGACAACACCCTCGCTGATTCCGACTTGTTCACCAGTGAGTTTCTCGTCGAACGACCGTTGCTCGCTGCGCTACGTCACGACGGCCCTGTGCCTCCGGTGGTGTTGATCGATGAGGTCGACCGCGCAGATGACGAGTTCGAAGCATTGTTGTTCGAGTTCCTTGGCGAGCAGTCGATTACCATCCCCGAGCTCGGCACCATCAACGCAACGACGAAACCAATCGTCGTACTCACCTCGAACCGCAGCCGCGAACTACACGACGCGCTGAAGCGGCGCTGCCTGTATCACTGGATCGATTACCCCGACACCGCCCGAGCCGCAGAGATCGTTCGGCGCAATGTTGACTCGGCCGATGAGAACCTCGTCGAAGCCGCTACGGCGTTTGTTGGACGGGTGCGCGGCATGGGACTGGACAAGCCTCCGGGCCTCGCCGAAACGATCGACTGGGTGAGCGCCCTCAGCGTGCTCGGCGTGTCGACGATCGACCAGACAGCTGAGCGGACCCTTGGACTGCTGGCCAAGACTCCCGACGACCTCGACAAGGTACGGGAAGAGCTGGTGACCAGCTCGTGATCCTCGCCCACCACGAAGTTTTGATCGTTGTCGAGTACTCGCTGTTCGCTGGTGGCGGCGCGCTGTGGGCTGCACGGGCCTGGTGGCGAAGCCGCAACGAGAAGTGACCAACAAATGAGTGCCGCTCTGCTCGACGGTATCGATCGCGCCGTGTTCGCTGCGGCGTTCGTCGACCGCCTACGTCGAGCTGGCCTAACGGTCTCAATCCACTCAGCCGAACGTTTGGCTCTGGCACTCGACGCCGTCAATCCAACCGCGCGCACCGAGCTCTACTGGCTGTGCCGGGTAAGCCTCGTCCATGACGTTCGCTCGCTCGAACTGTTCGACCGCGTATTCGATGTCGTGTTCGAGGGTGGCGCCCTCGATGTCGGTCGCAGCGCCAGAAAATCGAACAAGCATCAGCCTCCGCCGACGGTGTCAGACGCGCAAGTAAAGCTCGCGGCCCGAAACCAGGCAGCCGATGGATCGGGCGGAGTTCCCTGGTCGACCGCACCATCGGCTGCGCCTGACGATGCGTCCGGTGGTGACGACGAAGAGATCGTCCTGCCCGAGCTACTGCCTTCGACGCTGGCGGAGATCGCCGACGCCCCTTTTGATCAGCTCAGCGACGTCGAGCTCGCCGAGATTGGTTCGTGGCTCGAACACGCCATTATCTCCTGGCCATCGCGACCGGTCCGCCGCACTCGACGAGCTAAGCGCGGCGCGACCCTCGACCTGCGATCAACTCTGGCGGCCGCTCGCCGAACCGGCGGCGACCCGATCGACCTGCAATGGAAGCAGAAGATGCGACGCCCTCGCAAGGTCGTGATGCTCGCAGACGTATCCGGATCGATGCAGACGTTTGTGCGTCCGTATATGCACGTCATGCGAGCCCTCACCCGGCACGTCGAGGCCGAAACATTCGCGTTCTCAACCACGCTCACGCGACTCACCCCAGCGCTCCGCCAACAAGATGTTCAACAAGCCATCAACTCTGCATCCGAACTCGTCGATGACCGCTTCTCGGGCACCAAGATCGCCACGAGCATCATGACCCTGATGTTGCATCCAACATGGTCGACAAGCGTGCGTGGAGCGGTCGTGCTCATCACCTCCGATGGCTGGGACACCGATCCACCGGACGAGCTCGCCCGGGCGATGGCCCGACTCGAGCGACTCAGCCACCGAATCGTGTGGGTGAATCCACGGGCAGCCGCCGACGAGTTCGAACCCCTCGTTGGTGGCATGGCTGCTGCGCTTCCCCACTGCGCCCGGATGCTCTCGGGCCACAGCCTCCGAGCAATGCGAGACGTCATCGTCGCCCTCGGTTCCCAAAATTTGGGGAAGTTAGAGGGTTAGCTGAGGAAGTCGACGAGGGCGATGTCGGTGTACTGAGGTTCGTCGGCGGCGCCACCGGAGGTCTCGAAACGGACGACCACATCGGCTGCTTCTACGCCTTCGTCGAGCTCGATCGTGAATTCGAGCAGTCCCCATTCGAGCCACGAGGTCACCATCAGACCATTGGACGATGCCCGCTCGGTCTCGAACCCGACCCATTGAACCTCAAGGGGTTGACCGTCTGCAACTACCTCGATTGGCAGGAAAGCTTCGAATGGTCGAGCCATTCCGCTGAACGTCCATCGCCGATCGTCGATCTCAGACACAACATTGGTCAGAATGATGGAACCGTCATCAAACAGCGGGCCCTGGTCTTCGACAATCGAAGAGCGACTATCTGGACTGTCTATGACGATGCGTCCATTCTCGTTGTCGAACGTCGCTTGGACGATGTCCGTTGGGGTGAAGAACTCAGCCCGAAGGGTTCCTTCGAAGGTCCGCTGGATGAACATCGATTGTTCGATCCCGGAGCTCTCGACGTATCGAGCATCGGCGACCTGTGCGTTATTGACCACGGCTCCGAAGTCGATCGTTCCGTCAGAGGTTACGACAATGTCATTGGGTAGCGCCGTAAGACGATTGGGCGTGACACCTCCACCCGTAAAGCCATCGGAGAAATCGATAATCGTGCGTAGGCAGGCGCCGAATCGAAACGTTTCGATGGTCGTGACGACTGGATCGACGACGTCTGGGCTGCCATCGGAATTGGTGACATCGAGCAGAGCCGGGTTGTCCTGTGGCCCATTGAAGAGACAGGACCTGGAGTCCGGCACGTCGATCGGGCCCAGGAAGGAGCTGTTGACCCAACCTTCGGTGGTTTGGTCGCCGGCGGTTGGTGCAAAGACTTCGATCCACACGCTGGACCCAATGGACACCGCGTCGGTGCCGGTCCGGACGACGCCGGTTGCATCGGATGCGAACTCAAAGACGACACCGTTGTCGGTACCGGGCCCGGAGCGTGCGTTTAGGGTGTCATCGGGGGCGACGTTCTGGATCCGGAAGACCGAGCCGTCAACGATCGGTACCACAGGTTCCGTCGGAGTCTCGTCGGGGGCGGGCTCGCTCGGCTCTCCCGGCGGAACGACCTCGGGCGTGACATCTTCGGCCTCCCCACCCTCGATCTCCCCGTCATCTGCCGGGTCGGTGGTGTCGTCAAGTTCGCCGGTCGTGGTGTCGTCATTGTCGGCTGGTGCTTCCACCTGACCGTCGTTGATTTCGGTGGCGACCTCGGCTGCGTTGTTGTTCCCGCGGAGCGTGAGTGCAACAGCACCGAGACCGACAAGGGCGACCATCGCGATAGCGGCGAGGCCACGTGTGGCGACAGTACGCCGTCCAGCGGATTGTGCGGCAGAGGCTGCACCACCTTCAAGGTTGGTCACGGTGGGTGCCTGTTGTGCGAATCGGTTTCGCATGTCCTGATCGAAGCTCATGACTGAATCCCTTCGAGTGGCTGACCGAGTTTCTCGGCGAGGGCCTTGCGGCCGCGATAGAGGTGTACTTTGGCTGTGGCTGGCGTGATGTCGAGAATGTCTGCGATTGTCGCTACCGAGCGGTCCTCGAGGTAGTGAAGGACGACTGCGGCTCGCTGCTTTTTCGGCAGAGATGCAATGGCCTTTGCGAGTGCCTCGTCGATTCCTGCGTCGGGCTGCCACGCAACGGTTGGAGCATCGGCATTGAGGAGAGCAACCTTGCGCAGTTGCACGGCGCCTCGGCGCAGCTTCGACAATGCGAGGTTGATCGTTACCCGCCGAACCCACGTTCCTGGATTCTCATAGGCCGAAACCTGGCTCCATTTTTGTGACGCACGGATCATTGCCTCCTGGGCAATGTCCTCGGCGGAGCTGCCAACCAGGGTCGACGCGAGAGCCACCATCGCCGGAAACTCCTTGCGGTAAAAGGCCTCGTAGCTTTGCGGCTTAGCTATCTGATGGCTGACCGCCGACTCCGCCACGAACATCCCCCTATTCGGTATTTGTGCCGTCTGCTCGACGGATCTCAACATAGCGTTCATGCCAAACACACGTCCGGGGCACGAGAAAGGTTTACTCGAGTGGCAAAGTTTTTCGCAGCTCTCGGGATTGAGCGGTGAAGGCCTCATTTCTCAACCATTTTGGCTTCACGCCGATAGTTGAAGTTAGTCGCAAATTTCGCCTAGCTGAACGGGGCCAAAATGTTGAGAAGGGTGCTGATCGCCGTTGGCTTGATCGCGTTGGTCAGCTCGATCCTTCCTGCATTCGCCGCGGCCACACCCACCAATTCGATCTTCCAATCGACCGAGGTGTACACCACGAGCACCACCTGCTCGAACACGAACGCTCTCCGACAAGCCGTCGACGTCCTCGATGATGCTTGGCGCACAGAAACCGATGCGGTCTCGACACCGATCGGCCTGATCAACGGCGATGTCGTAGCAAGCACGGCACCGAACCCTGTCCTCATCACATGGGCAGGCACCACGGTCACAGCAAACGTTTCGAAGCACAATGTCACCCCCGCCGAGCGAGACTCACTCGCGCCGTCCTCGTGGGGTGACGTCGACGTCGCATCGTCTTCGGATCCAACTACCGCTCGATCGGCGACGCTTCAGGACTGCTCCCCTCGCCCCGCCGAGCTCTACTCGTCAACGACCGCCGATCGCCCCGTCCTTTGGAATGCAACCGCCGGCGATAACTCGACCCTCGATGCAGTTCTAATTGAATTTTCTGAGCCAGTTGCCGGGTTCGGCGCGTGGTTTGGCGATGTCGAAGGACGCGTCGATGGTGACGGTGAGCCCGCGGTCATCAAGCTGTTCGACGTAGCGGGCAACGTCCTGGCAACCTCGCCGATCTCGTACACGAGAACAACGCCACTCCCAGGCGATCCGTCCATGCGAACCGAATGCGGCGGAGCGTCGACCGAAGACGCTCTGGCATGTGGCAACCAGAGCACGATCTTTCTCGGCTTCTCCTTCGACACTGCCGCAGTGTCGAGCATGATCGTCATCGTGGGCGACGATGACCCTTGTGCAGATCCCACCGCCTCGTGCGATGGTGGGGCGGAACACCTTTCTTTCATCGGCCCCCAGCTCGCCATCTATGACGACGGCGAGCCATTCCCGACAACGACAACGAC
>CAZSYL010000010.1:50319-74437 GCA_964610745.1 uncultured Acidimicrobiales bacterium | reverse complement strand
CGACGACAACAACTACCGCCGCACCAACATCAACAACTGTTGCCCCGTCAACTACGACCACATCGTCCACCTTGGATCCCACGACGACCACGGCAACTTCCACGTCGACCACCACAACGTCAACCGCTGCCCCGACCACGACGTCAACGTCAACGGCGGCTCCGTCGACGACCAGCACCACATCTGCGGCCGCGGTAGCAACAACAACGGCCGACCCGCCGGCTGGACCTCAAGACGAAATCCCAGCCCTCGCTCTCACGGGCTTTCGGACCAACACCTTCATTCTCGGCGTCATCCTCATTCTCACTGGCCTCGCACTCCAAGCATCAGCGAAGCCCAACAGGGGTCGTACCCCAATCGGCCAATAGGGGTCTGACCCCAAAACACAAAAAGGAGTCTGACCCCTTTTTAGAAAAAGGGGTCAGAGTGGGTCGGGGCTTTGGAGCGTTTGTTGCTTAGGCGGACAGGCGATCGATGGTGTCGAGGCCGGCGGACTCAGCGCGGTAGCTCACACCATCGACGATGACGCTTGTGCCATTGCGCTCGATGGAAACCGATTTGCCTTCGTCGAGCTTGCTGTTCCACGGCTGATGCAACATCAGTCCACCGGGTCCAAAGGAGAGCACGTCTCGTTCGGTAAACGCTGCGACAGCTGCGAGTCCAACGAGTGGCACGAGAGCGATCACGAAGATTGGGAGCACACCGGCGAGAAGAAAGGCGACCAACGTGGCAACGATTGCCCCGGCAAGGACCCACTTTTGCTTCGACCGCATCAGAGGGACACGCAGCCACATGGCAAACGTGCGGTCATCCGCGAGGTCGTGCTTCTCTTTGAGGAGCTTGAGGAGGAGCTGCTGACCCTCACTGAGATCTTCTGATTCGGAACTTTCGATTACACCGTCCATGTCTGCTTTTTCGGCAAAAACCCGGCATTCCTTAACTCTCTGCCACGCGCAGAGCTTAACCGATCACATGATGGGCAGAGAAGCTGACATCGGCGTCATGATGACTCGATCTTCGAGCTCAGTTTCCGTGGGCAGCCTCGTCGAGCAGGACCACGGCACGTGCCTGGGTCGGCAGCGTCGCGGGGATTGCCGGGTCGTTGTCGAGGAACTGACGCACAGCACCCTGCTTGGACTCACCGCCAACAACCCACAACAACTGCTTTGCCCGGTCGAGGACCGGCCAAGTGAACGACATGCGACGACGGCCTTGATACTCACCAGTCGTCGCAACGTCGACATCGTCGATCGAGAGGATCGGGTCGCCGGGGATCAGCGACGCGGTGTGTCCATCTGATCCCATGCCGAGCTGCACCAAGTCGAACACGACCGGGCTACCGGCGTGCCTATCCATGAGCGAGGCATAGTTCGCTGCACCAGCTTCGACGTCGTCATCAGTAACCGGCATCAGATGGATGCCCGCTGGCGTGTTCCGTTCAAGAAACGCCTCGGTGAGAAGCGCCGTGTCGAGCATGGTCGCATTGCGATCGTCCGACCCATCCGGAGCGATTCGTTCGTCGACCTGGAACAAGTGAGTACAGCTCCAATCGAGATCGGTGCGTTCGCTCAACAGTTCGAGCATGCGACGCGGTGTCGTCCCACCCGACACCGCCCACACGAACACGCCTCGCTCTTCGATCGCGCTCACTGATGTCGCCACGACCACGTCGACAGCTCGACGTGCCAGCGCCTCACCATCGGGCAGAACCTCAACGTTCACCGACGCGCCTCCGAGGTTGGTCGGAACCTTGCCGGGGGGCGACACGATCTGCATCGGGTGGACCCCAACTTCCAGCTGGATACGTGACGACCGGGTGGGCTGGATCCTCCAACGCGCCGATAATACGCCACGCCTCTTCGACACCGTCCTGGCGAGCGAACAGCCGTTCATCACCAATCAACGCATCGGCGATCAAACGCTCGTACGCATCGGGGCCGTCTCCACCGAGCGCCTCTTCGTAGTCGACGCTCAGGTCGACATCATCGCTCTTCATCTCGAGCCCGGGCACCTTTGCCTGCATCGTCAGCGTGATCTGGTCATCAGGCTTCAAACGAAAGCGCAGCCGGTTGGGCTCGGGGCACTTGACCGACTCGTCGGCGAAGAGCATCCGAGGGGGTTGTTTGAACTGGACGACCGCTTCGGTCACGGTCTCGGCCATCGCCTTGCCCGCACGGATGTAGAACGGCACACCCTGCCAGCGCCACGAATCGATCTCGAGGGTCATCGCCGCAAACGTCTCGGTATCTGACCCTTCGGCTACACCTTCTTCGAGTAGGTATCCTTCGACCTGGCCGCGAACGACGTTCGCTGGATCCAGAGCCTTGACAGCCTTCAAGACCTTTACCTTCTCGTCTCGCATTGCCGAGGATTCCGACGTCACGGGAGGTTCCATAGCCAACAACGCGACCATCTGAAGTAGATGGTTCTGAACAACGTCGCGAATGGTCCCGACCTTGTCGTAGAAGGCTCCACGACCTTCGATACCAAAGGATTCGGCCATCGTGATCGTGACCGACTCGATGTGGTTTCGGTTCCAGATTGGTTCGAGCATCGAGTTCGCGAACCGGAAGACCATGAAGTTCATGACCGGCTCTTTGCCGAGGAAGTGGTCAATTCGGTAAATCTGATCTTCGGTGAGGTGCTTCGACAAGGTGTCGTTCAATTCGATAGCCGACGCAAGATCCCGTCCGAACGGCTTCTCGACGATCACCCGACCCCTCGTGGTCATGCCAACCGAAGCCATCCCTTCGACCACATCGTCGAACAGCGACGGTGGGATCGAGAGAAAGGACAACGGCACATCAGCGCCGCCGGTCAGTTCCTTTACCTTTGGCCACGTCTCGGGGTTTGTGTAGTCACCGGGGATGTAGTGAATGTTGCCGCACAGTTTTTCGAGCGCATCCTCATCTACATCGTCGACTTTCGCCCGAACCGATGCGCGCACGCGGTCGCGGACCTCATCGTTGGTCAATTCCGACCGCGCAATACCGACGACGGGCATGTCGAGACGACCTTCTTTGGTCAGCTCATACAACGCAGGGAGCAGCTTCTTACGGGCAAGGTCGCCCGTGGCGCCGAACAGCAGAAATGCGTCGGCCTTCGCTGAGTTGCTCATCTCAGTCCTCGGCCTTCTTCTCGTGGTGGCCGCCGAACTCCTTGCGCTGGGCAGACACGACCTTGTTCGTAAACTCATCGTTGCCCCGTGATGCGAATCGGTCGAACAGTGACGAGGTAATAGTCGCCGCAGGGACTCCGACGTCGATCGCAGCCTGTACGGTCCAACGACCTTCACCAGAGTCGGATACTCGACCTGCGAAGTCATCGAGATTCGGGTCGACCGCAAGGGCGTGAGCGGTGAGGTCGATCAGCCAGGACGAAATAACCGAACCGCGACGCCACACCTCGGCAACGCCTGGAATGTCGATGTCGTACTGGTAGTACTTCGGATCGCGAAGCGGCGTCGTTTCAGCATCGGCTTGGCGTTCCTCGGTCCCAACGTCGGCAGCATTGAGGATGCCAAGACCTTCGGCAACAGCGGCCATCATTCCGTATTCGATTCCGTTGTGCACCATCTTTACGAAATGGCCAGCACCGTTAGGCCCACAGTGCATCCATCCCTTTTCACCAACGCGAAGTGGACCGTCGTCATCGAGAGTGCGCTCGGCTGCCTCGACGCCCGGCGCGAGCGTGTCGAGCAGTGGTTCGAGATGAGCGACTGCCTCTACCTCGCCGCCGACCATCATCGAAAAGCCACGCTCGAGGCCGTACACGCCACCGCTCGTGCCGATGTCGACGTAATGAATGCCCCGCTCCGCGAGCTCTTCGGCCTTGTCGACATCGTCCTTCCACATCGAGTTACCACCATCGATGATGATGTCGCCCTCTTCGAAGTGCTCGGCGACCTTGTCGACGGTGGCTCCAGCGAACGCCGCTGGGACCATGACCCACGCGACGCGCGGCTTGTTCAGCGCAGCGGCGAAGGTCTCAAGATCGTGAGTACCGATCGCGCCTTCAGCGGCGATCTCATCAACGGGTTCCTTGTTGACGTCATAGGCCACCGCCTCGTGTCCATCCTGCATAGCCCGGCGAACCAGGCCTGCTCCCATTCGACCAATTCCAACCATTCCGAACTGCATCTGTCTATACCTCATTGATTGATGACCCGTCCGAACGGACTCGAACGGCGCCAAGGGTTTGTGCCTGACACGGGGTATCAAGCGGCGGTACCGTGAACCCATCATGGCCGCCGAATCTGCCCGGATCAGTAACGTACTTCTGAATTCGGTCACCGCGCGGGGAATCGGCAAATGAATAGTCCCTGGACTGTCGTCAACACTATCGAAGCTGACGGGTTTGTACCTGCTTCCGAGGTTGCCGGAATTGCGTCGTTGATCATGTTCGATTGCGGTGCACTCGCGGTCGGCGAAACACCCCTGCCCGGCGACCGAATTCAACAAGTCGCCGGCTTCGGATCTGAAGATCAGGCCGAGATGGCTCTGGAAGCACTAAGCCTCCAATTGCCAGCCGTCTCTTGCGCAATTCGTGCCGACGAGGGTTACCGGGGGTGGATCCAGTCCCAGCGGGATGGGTTGAGGCCTACCACCGTTGGCTCCTTCACCATTCGCGCGCCGTGGCACGAGCCGTCAGCCGTGCCCGACCTCGATGTGATCATCGACCCCGGCGGAGCGTTTGGTCATGGCGCACATCCAAGCACTCACCTCGCTCTCGAGCTGCTCATACGCTGGTTCGAGTCGAGCGATACCTCCAACAACAAACCCGTCGTCGTCGACCTGGGCACCGGAACAGGTGTCATCGCGATCGTTGCCGCGCGACTCGGTAACTTCGTGCGCGCCACCGAATACGACGCCGACGCGCTATCCGTCGCAGCAACGAACATCGCCGCTAACCACGTCTCCGGCCAGATCGAGCTCATCGGCGGTAATGCCGCGGAAAGCCGCATCGACACAACCGACCTGGTCGTTGCCAACATGACGCTCGATGTCCATCGGGAGGTCGCCGAGAATTACGCACCCGCTCGGCAAATCATCGTGGCTGGCCTGTTGTGTAGCCAGGTCGGCGCCATGCGCGAACTACTCCCCAACCACTGCGCCCGTACCATCCGAACCCGCGGCGAATGGGCCGCAATCGGGTTCGCTCAGACCTAGTAATCGACTAACTCCAGGCCTTAGAACCGGGACACTATGACCGATAGAAACGCTAATGAGTCCAGGCAATAAGAACAAGGGCGATGACTACTACCCCATTCGGTGGAAGTTCGCCGACTTCGTAGAGAACATCATCATCCTCCATCGAACGCGTGCAGCGTTGGCCATCGCCGCGCTCGGCATCCTGTTGGTGCTTATTGGGCTCTTCGTTCTTGGATGGCGTCCATTCGGAGGCGACGAGGTCGCTGGCACCGATGCGCCCGATACGAGCGAGGTGGTGAACGTTCCGGCAGAGCACGACGGAGACGAAGTCCCTCCGGAAGACCCCGCCGACCCCACCACTTCCATTCGTCCAATCGCGACCGACCAGCAGGCTGAATTGACCACGCCTGGAATCGTGATCGAACTTGGAGCCACCGTCATGCGCCTCACAGGCGGGGCCGCGAACGACGCGGAAGCAGACGCCTTCCTCGGCATCGCTACCCAGCTATTTCCCAACCGCGAAGTATTCGACAGCCAACTGTTGAGCCCGACCTTTGAAAACAACGGCGACATTGTGATCCGTGTCGTCGAGCCGACGCTGTTCGATGCTGGCACAGATGATCTCAACCCCGAACTCAACAGTCTCATCGCCGAGGTGGCCACTGTTGTGCGGTCGAGTGGAAATCAGACCGTCGAGGTCGTAGGCCATGCTGACGGAGGTCCGTTGAGCCTGGCCCGCGCCGAAGCCGCCGCAGACCAAATTGTTGCGTCCGGTGTCGTAGCCAACGTCGTGACGGCCAGCGGCGTCGGCAACAGCGAACCGGTGCTCGACACACCGACCGAGCGCATCGACTTTGTCATTAGCGGTC
Organism: uncultured Acidimicrobiales bacterium; assembly: GCA_964610745.1. Classification (GTDB taxonomy): domain Bacteria; phylum Actinomycetota; class Acidimicrobiia; order Acidimicrobiales; family SHLQ01; genus SHLQ01. Next base: position 68,418 of record CAZSYL010000010.1, on the reverse strand, counting down.
GTTAGGTCTGGTCTGCGTACCAGGCATCTAGGCGAGCTTCGAGCTCTTCCCGCGGCAGCTCGCCCTCGGCACGCTTGACCTCGAGCAGCATCTTCACCGCCCGACCTACGAGTGGTCCGGGCTCGAGTCCGAGGTAAGCCATCACAGCATCGCCGTTCATGTCGGGGCGTTCCGCGGCGCGACGGTCGGCCTCAGCCAACTCACCAATACGTCGCTCAAGATCGTCCATTGCCCGCTGTATACCTTCGAGCTTGCGAGCGTTTCGCGTGGTGCAATCACAGCGGATGAGATGGTTCAGTGTTCCAAGTAGCGGACCGGCCTCACGCGCATAGCGACGAACTGCTGAATCTGACCATCCGTCGGAATAGCCCTTGAATCGACCCGAGAGTCGGACCAGCTCGGTCACGTCCTCGACAAGCTGCTCATCAAACTCGAGGGCGGTCAAACGTTTGCGCGCCATTCGTGCGCCGACTGCTTCGTGGTGACGGAACGTCACGCCGGAATCATCGATACGCCGGGTCTTTGGCTTGCCGACATCGTGGAACAACGCTGCCAAACGAACCGTCAACTCAGGCTTGGTCTTCGAGGTGACCGCAATCGTGTGTGCGAGCACGTCCTTGTGGCGGTGGATTGGGTCCTGCTCCATCCGCAACAGCGGGATTTCAGGTGCGATCGCCTCCATCCGTCCGGAGTCGCAAAGCTCCCACAGGCCATCTGACGGGTCGTCGGCCTGCAGCGCATCGATCAAATCCTGAACATTGGTCGAACCACTCACAGCTACGCAGGATAGCGAAGAGTCAATCAGGCCCAATAGTCTTCAACTCGTGTCTGACCACGAGTCGGGGCCACCGCCACCGCCGCCACTTCCTTCGTCATCTTCGCCGCCGCCACCGCCGTCGGCCCCTCCACCGCCCCCCAGCGGCCCGCCGGTGTCGCCACCGCTGAATAATCAGCCTCCGAGTAGCCAAGGCAGCACGCGTCGGGGCAACCCCATCGCTCTCGCAGCCCTCATCACTTCCAGCCTCGCTCTCGTCCTATCGATCGTGGTGATCGGCGGTGTCATCGGCCTCATCGCCCTTGTCATGGGCATCGTCGGCATTCGGCGTTCCAAAGTGTCGGGTGCCGGCCGGGTCATGGCTATCAGCAGCGTTGCCATCTCGCTGATATCGATCGTCGCATCGGTTGGAGCGACAGCGATCGTCGTCTCGGCTATTCAAGATGGTGAACTCGACTTTGACGCGGTGTTCGATCCCGGAACCGACCTCGTGGACTTTCCACCTGAGGACGACGTGATCGAGGTTGCGTGCACCGACGACGGGCTGGCACTGGCCACCATCACGGTAGAGAACCCGACCGACGTCGCTCAGCGCTATGAACTAACCGTCCTTTGGGACACCGATACCGGCGACGAACTCATAGAGATCGTCGAAAGCGACTTTGTCGACCCGGGTGAGCAGGCCGATGTTCGAATTTTCCAACGTTCCAACTCAGCGTTGTTCGAGTCCTGTTCGGTCGCCGAGGTATCACGCAGCAGCTCGCCGTTTGGCTAGTTTGACGAGTCCGCGCGGCGGCGCGAGAAAACTCGAAACGGTTTTGGTTCTAAGAAGCGCGCTCCACTACCTTCTTCTCTGCACACGGGTGGAGCCGGGGCCTCGGAGACGAGGACCAAGTGTCAACACAACCTGCGACGAACGCCCCACTGACCGTTGTATCTGAACTACATCGGCCAATGGCGCTCGAAGAGGCGCTGGCTTGGTTCAACGGCATTCTGAGCGGCCAGGACTGGGCCATGCGAGATCGCGTGGAGACGGTCGACGACAGCGGTCTTCGGACCGTACACCTCACCGCGTGGGGTAGCCGTTGGACACTCGAAGTCGACATCGAAGAATCACGGGCGCTCGACGGCGTCATCGTGAGCGCACGAGTCAAGGACGTACTCGTTGGACATGAGCCGCCAGAAGTACCCGGCCTGGCAAAAGCGCTCGTGCCCTGAGATGCCGTCCGAAAAAGAAAACGCGGCCGATTTGCGCACAACCCGAACCCTTCGGCAAGAATGTTGCGGTCGCGTGACATTCATTACCGAAATATGTCAGAGTCACGTCGTCAATACCGCCGTCTCCCCAGGAAAATTGAATCTTGTCGTTCTCCCGCCAACGTCTTCGTCCCGCTGTACTTACGATCGCCCTGATCGCCAGCGTTGTGGCACCCACACCCTTCGCCGGAGCGCAGAACTCGGTCCCTGACCCAGCCCAAACTTCAGCGGCCGTCCCATTTGTGGGCGAATTTCAGGTGTGGTGCACCGAACGCAATCCCTCCGACGGCATCTGCAGCAATCACCACAACGGTCCTGCGATCGATTTCGGTATGGCACCTGGAACACCCCTGTTCTCCACCGGTGCAGGTGTCGTCATCGAAGCCGACGGCTTCTGCTCTGGCCGGGGATCCTGCAACAACGGCGCAGGCAACATCGTCGTCATTGAACACCCCGACGGCCGATACTCCCGTTACCTCCACATGGACGAGGTGAGCGTGGCCGTGGGCGATGTCGTACGAATCGGTGCCCCGCTCGGGACCAGCGGACTCACCGGCCACTTCAGCAGTGCGCACCTCCACTTCGACGAACACTTCCCGCTCGGCACCCGCAGCGAATTGGGAAGTTTCCTTGGATGCGTCGACGGCCAAATCATCGAGTATCCCGCGGCGTTCGGCGTCAACGATTGGGCCGACGTTCCGTTTGGTTCGGTCATGGTCAACGACGATTTCACTTGCTTCCCGAATTCATCAACTGCAGCCGACCCCGTTCCGACGGCGGTACCGAGGATCTTTGCTGGTCCCCTCTCCTTCGGTGTGGCCGCACCGGTTGGACCAAAGTCATCGACGTACCAAATCCGCCTCGACCAGGACGGGCTCGCCGAGCCAATCGTCTTCACTCTCGCGGGCGGGGCGTTCCGACGCTTCGACGCAATCCTGGGCATCACCGAGGTTCAAGCGAGAGAGGTCATCAACGGCAATCCCCAACCCTGGTCCGCAATCGTTGCGTACGACCCCACGCAAGAAGAGATCCGACGCACCTGTGACGGTCTCTACGCATCGCAAGAAGGACTGACCGGTACCGAGCAAGCAGATGTACTCATTGGCACCCAAGAACGCGACGTGATCAACGGTCGCGGAGGTAACGATCTCATCTGTGGGCTCGGGGGAATCGATAACATCTCCGGTGGCGCTGGCGCTGACCAGATTTTCGCCGGAGACGGCAACGACTTCGTCAACGCGGGTGCCGGCACCGATCTGGTCCAGGGCGACGGAGGCAACGATCGACTCATCGGTGGCGCCGGAAACGACCGAGTCCGAGGTGGCGGCGGTGCAGACGCGATCTTCGGTAACGGCGGCAATGACACACTCGCTGGTAATGGCGGCTTCGACGAGCTCCGGGGCGGCAGAGGCAGCGACACGATTTTCGGAGGCGGCGGAAACGACCGACTCTTCGGAGACGCTGGGCGAGATACTCTGCAAGGACGAAACGGCAACGACTCTCTAGTCGGCGGTGCCGGAACTGACTCATTCGACGGCGGGAATGGCAACGATGCGTGCCAGACAGGTGGCGCGGTCAATGAGGAAGTTCTACGTTGCGAACGGTAACGAAGGCTACGTTCTCTCCCGTCTTGCGCGGCGTCATCGCCGTTGTTGGGTCGCTGCTGATTCTTGCAGCAACGCTGATCGTTGCTCCCGGAGAACTCAATGCCAGCAGCAACGGCGCCGTACCGTCGATCGACAACAACAACCGTCGACAGGTGGCCAATACCTATCGCAGCGCGGTGACGACGAACCTCAACCTGAACAGCGGTTGGAACGGGTCGGTCCAGAGCTGCAACGCCGGCTCAACAAGCAACGGATTCGACACCGCGACCATCGAATCTATCAACTGGTTCCGTCGCATGGCAGGACTTGCAAACGTCGTCGAAGATCCAGCACAGAGCAGAAACGCCCAACGAGCTGCCCTGATGATGCAGGCGCAGAACCAGCTCTCCCACTCACCCGGCCAGAGTTGGAGCTGTTATAGCCCCGGAGGCGCAGCCGCAGCTCGGACGAGCAACCTCACCCTCGGCATCAATGGCACCGGTGGCGTACTCGGACAGATCGAGGACCCCGGAGCGTCCAACGAAGCGCTCGGTCATCGTCGCTGGCTCCTCTTCCCCGAACTGACCACCGTCGGGATCGGCAACACGTCTCGCGCAAGCTCAGTACGGGTGATCAACAACTTCGGCAGGCGCAGCAGCGAGAGCAACTGGGTTGCGTGGCCTCCGGCTGGATTTGTACCCGACGAGGTCATCTTCGACCGCTGGTCGATCGGCTTTGCCGGGACCGGGAACGTCGACTTCAGTCGCGCAAGCGTTCGGGTAACGGAGAATGGTCGCTCGATCGGAGTTCGACTATTGCCAGTGGTCGATGGCTTCGGCGACCCGACCCTGGGCTTCGAGGTGTCGTCGGCGAACCCAACAGCGATCGGCGATACGGTTTACCGGGTCGAGGTATCCGGCGTGACGATCAACGGCCGCTCGGTCAATCGCTCCTACACGGTCACTGCATTCGACGCTGACGCAGCGACTTACACCTGCCAGGGTCATCCGGCGACAATCGTTGGAACATCGGGCAACGACACCATCCGGGGCACGGATCGTGCCGACGTGATCGTCGGTCTAGGTGGCGACGACCGAATCCTCGGCCTCGGTGGCAACGACATCGTCTGTGGCGGTCGCGGCAACGACACGATCGAAGGTGGCGCTGGCAGCGACAGCCTGAGAGGTGCGGGTGGCAATGACATCCTCGAAGGTGGCCCGGGCACCGACGTGTTGTCCGGAGGGCGGGGTCGAGACAATCTGCGCGGCCAGTTCGGCGCCGACCGGATTGTCGGTGGCGCGAACATCGACGTGCTCAACGGAGGCCCTGGCAACGACACCTGCTTTGGCTGGAACGCCTCGACGGCTGCGTCGAGCGGCGACCAACAACGCTGCGAGTCCAGCCAATAGGGCTGTCTAGCTCAAGACGAAGAACCAGAGCACCGCAGCGACAATGCCGAGAAAGATAGCCACCTTAAAGAAGCCCTTGATGGCCCCCATAATCGCTCCACCGATCGCAAGCAGTCCAATGACGACGATGACCGCGGTCAATCCGGGGTTGCCAGTGGCCGCCCCGACCAAGCCGTCTGGGATCTGGTTGGCGATGTCGGGAGTGAGATCGTCAACGATGTTCTCGGGGATCTGCTCGCGCGCTCCAGAGAGGATCTCCTCTCGGATATCATCGGGAAGCGCATCGATCACGTCCTGGGGGAGATCTTCGACGTCTATGGATTCGTCACTCTGTGCGATCTGCGGCATGATTGTAATTCTCGCACCTTATTCGCCCGCCGCGGTGCCACCCCCTCGCTGAAACTCATGAATTCTCGCCTGCCAATCGGCTTCCCAAACAACATCAACAGCTCGAGGGGCTCCTCCGGTCGAGCAAGCGCCATCCCTTTGGGACGATTGCTAATCGTCGGGGCAGTTCTTGGTGTTTTGATTCTCCTCTTCGTTCTCGGATCCACCGGTGTAACCGAAGAAGCCGAAGCCGACGAGAGCCGTGTCGACCTTGAAGCAATCGTTGGTCCAGCGCTGACCCGTGCCGGCTACGGCGACGTCATCGTCGAGGCCAACGGCCGCACCGTGACCCTCTCTGGCGAACTTCCAACCCGAACTGACGTCATCGCGGCAGATGCGGTCGCCTCCTCGATAGCCGAAGTCGCGTTCGTGCAGAACAACCTCAGCCATCCTGGCGATAGCGCTGACATTCCTGAGCCCGGCGAGAGCACCACCGCAATCGGGGGTGCCTCATCGAACGACCTGCAGCTCCAGTTGCGTCTCGCAACGATCGCCGCGGTCTCCCCAATCGCCTTCGAACAGCGAAGTGTCGAGATTACGCCCGAATCACAGGCCACTCTCGATCAGGTGATTGCACTACTCAACGAGAACCCCGACATTCGGATCGAAGTTGGCGGACACACCGATTCCAGCGGCGACCCGGAGACCAACGAGATCCTGGCTCAAGACAGGGCCGACTCGGTTCTCGGGTCGCTTGTGGCAGCTGGCATCGAAGAGCGGCGCCTCGTCGCGGTCGGCTACGGCGACTCCCAGCCAATCGCCTCAAACGAACTCCCCGATGGCCGCGCGCGCAACCGCCGTATCGAGTTCCTCGTCCTCAACTAGCCAAGCTGCTCAGCTGAGGTCTTTGATCGTGCTGTTGGGACCGTTTTTGGCGACCGACCGAATGCCGTTGTCACGGGCGCGCTCAGACTCATACAACTGGCTCTTACCGACCTGCTGACCATTCAGAGCCTTGAGCACAAAGAACGGCTTGTTGTTCCGAGCGGTCTTTCGTTCAAAGCGATCTGGGTGAGCGCTGTTCAACATCGTCGACGCGATCCCCTTCTGGGCAGATGCCTTCGACTTATACATTTGGCTGGCCAGCACCACCTCGCCGTTACCCGCCCTGAGGCTCCACTTGAACAACCCGTTCCGGTTCCGCGTGATCTCGTACGTTCCCACTCTTCACGACTCCTGGATTTTCGTCAGTCGACCTACCGTAGTTGATCTCACTCACGCATTTGGCCAAAACGAGAATGATCCTCAGCTCGGGGCTGAGGATCATTTTTCGTTGTGAGGCTCGTAGGTGTTGCGGAGCCAGCCAGACGCTGGACCGCGGTTAGCGCTCTTCGCGGAAGAGTACGTGCTTTCGTGCAACCGGGTCGAACTTCATCAGTTCGAGGCGCTCACGAGTGTTGGTCTTGTTCTTCGTGGTCCAGTACTGGAAGCCAGTGCCGGCGGTTGAGCGAAGCTTGATAATTGGACGCTTGTCGGATCCCATTAGATTTTCTGTCCGTTCCTGCGCATCTCGGCAACGACGCTCTCGATGCCACGCTTGTCGATGGTCTTGATGCCCTTGGCCGAAACCGTGAGGGAAATCCACTTCTTCTCAGAAGGCAGGTAATACCGCTTCTTCTGGATGTTGATATCCCAACGTCGGTTGGTCTTGCGGTTTGAGTGGGAGACGTTCTTGCCGAACGCTGGCTTCTTCCCTGTTACCTGGCAAATACGTGACATGTCACGCCCTGTTCTGTGCGAGCTTGCTTACGAAGTACTAACTGCGAATTGTGACGCATCCACGAAATGGGTGGATGAGCCAGCAGATAAGGCTAGCAGCGACCGTTGGACACGGAAACTCGCGTATTTCGCGCAATTCCTATGGTGGTCGTGGACGAACGCACTCAGATTCCGTCGCTCGTTTTTAAACGCCCGACCTGCGATCAGCGCGCTTGGGACGCCTTCGACAGTGACGACTCAGCGACATCTCCCTTTGAGCGGGCTCGAAAGGCGGTGAGCCTCACGACTGGGGCAGAGTCGTCTCCATCAGCCCAGGCGCGCTATCAACAGTCGATAGCGATGTAAGCAGAACGTGGCGAACTTCAAGATGGTCAGCCCAACCCACCACCTATCCCGCGAGGACGTTGGTTATCGAATAGGCCGCCCCGAGCGCTCAGGCAGTGTCATGATCAGACGATGATCCTCCTGCCTCCACAGCTGCTCGATACCATCCTGGAGACCACGATCGCTCCCAGCTTTACCAAGATTGGACCAGCGGTACGGGGTCGCATCTTCGACTGGCAGCCGATTCGAGACGTTCCTGGCCGTCGTGTGGTGATCACGGGGGCAAACTCTGGCCTCGGATTTGCGGGCGCCCAACTGCTCACACGGGTAGGGGCTCGAGTCACCGTCGTTGCACGCAACGAAGAGCGAGGCTCAAAGGCGGTCGAGATGCTCAACCAGATGGCCGGAGCGGACGTCAACCTCGAAATCGCCGACCTCTCGTCGCTTGAGTCGGTCGGCGACTTTGCAACAAAGATGTTGGCGAAAGGCGAAGCCATCGACGTGCTCGTGCATAACGCGGGAGCGCTGCACAATCCGCGACAAGAGTCGGTCGATGGCATCGAACTCACCCTCGCCACGCACGTCGTCGGTCCGTTCAAACTCACCGAGATGCTCCGACCTTTGCTGCGAGAAGGTGACGACCCCCGAATCGTCACGATGGCCTCGGGTGGGCTCTATGGACAGGGCATCTCGCTGTCGGATCTCCAAACGACGAAGGATTACACCGGGACCAAGGCCTACGCTCGCGCCAAGCGTGCACAGCTGCTGTTGAGCAGCGCCTGGGACGACATACTGGTTCCCGAAGGAATCCAGTCATACGTCATGCATCCGGGTTGGGTCGATACCGCAGGCGTCGCCGATGCCTTGCCAGGATTCGGCAAGCTCATGGGTCCGCTACTGCGCAGTCCCGAGCAAGGAGCGGACACGATGGCCTGGTTAGCGACAGAGCCCACCTCAGAGCTCGGGAGCAGCGGCTTCTGGCTCGACCGGGAACGGCGCCCCGAGCATCGGATTCCAAGCACAAAGAGCGCCGATCAAAAGACCGACGCTCTTTGGAAAGAAATTGCCCAACTGGCCGGAGTCACCCCCGACAAGTCGTAACGCTCAGAATTCGGCTAGCCGGTTCGACCGAGGGTGGCGGAGAGGTCAACCTCTTGACCGTCGCGAATCACCGTGATGGTGACGGTTGTACCTGGCGCTTGATCGATGACCTGAGCTCGAAGATCAGCTGAGCCCCGAGTATTGACACCATCGAGAGCAATGACCACGTCGCCGATCTCCAGACCGGCTGCCTCAGCAGCCGAGCCCTCGGAAACGTCTTCGACCTGAGCGCCGCGAGCACCGTCAGGCGCTGCACCGGTGCTCACACCGAGGAGAGCGAGCTGTGGCTCGACTCCCTGGACGATCTGGTCAGCAATGATGACCGCCAGATCGATGGAGATGGCGAAGCCAACACCAGCGCTGGAGCCGGACTCGGTGAAGATCAGATCGTTGATACCAACGACCTCACCATCGAGGTTGATCAGTGGCCCACCGGAGTTTCCGGGGTTGATCGATGCATCGGTCTGCACCATCGACACGTTGTTGACGATGCGGTCGACGGCGCTGATGATTCCGGCGGTCACTGTCTGCTCGAAGCCAAATGGCGAGCCGACCGCAACGGCGATCTGACCTACACGAACATCCTGGCCATCGGCGAGAGCTGCAACGACGAGGTCACGTCCCTCGGGATCGACTTGGACGACACCAACATCGGTCGGAACATCGACACCGACGACGGTGCCCTGAGCGCTCGAACCATCAAAGAAGGTCACCTGCACTTCCTCGGCGTCGCCAAGAACGTGGGCTGCCGTGAGAATCGTGCCGTTCTCATTGATGATGACCCCAGTACCAAGACCGGTTCCGAGATTGAGCTGAACAACCGATGGACGAATGATCTCCGCGGCGACGGCGAACGGCTCGTCGGCAAGTGAGGCAGCATCGACGGCACTGGTCGTTTCGGTGGGAACATCCTCTGGCACCGTGGACGACGGTGCTGACGCTGCGGTAGGTAGCGGCGCCAGTGCCTCCGACGAGGCGTCGTCAGCAACGAGGTTGGCCACAAAGAAGCTAAGTGCGCCCGACGCGAGCACGGTGAGCAAGGCCAGCATCACCATGAAGCCAGTACGACGCTTCTTTGGTTCAACCGCTGGTGGTGTTGGCGCAAGCACAGGGTTCTGAGCAACGACAGGGCGCTGAATCGCAAACGGCGACGCGGGAGGCGCGGGGGCTGCGGGCATCGGGTTCGGCCCACCTGGAGGTGGCGGCGGAGCCTGTGGAGATTGGGTCATCCCGACGACAGGGCTGGGGGGGAGCGCCCCAGTCGCCGAGATGACTGGCTCGGCCTTCGGGGATCCGATGGCCGAGAAGCTGGACCGAGACGGAGCCGGCGGGAGTACCGGCGCCTGATCTGTCGGACCAGAGAGATCGGGGGTAGGAGCTACCGCGGGAGGGGAAGCGGGAGCCGATGACGACGCGGACGGTGAAGTTGGGGCCGTCTCGTCCTCATTCTTGCGGTCTTGCCACATGGTGTTCCTTCTCAAAGAGCTGGGAGATGCCCTTCGGTTGATGTGAAGCCCATTCAAGTGCCCTTATGTAAGGACAGAATTAGAGCCTCATTAGTTACATACGAAAACTGTTCATGATTTAGATGTGTTCCATTTCTTGGCGAAATACCTGCGGAACAAACACGTCGCTACAGCAACGACGCTTGTTCTCCATCGGCATGGATACCCAGAACCCTTACTACGCTGCCTTGCGTGCAGTTTGCCCTCACCCCGTTCAAGCATCTCACCAGCGCGTCCGTGACGACGACATCCAACTCCTCCCCCACCTGGACCGTCTCAGGAACTCATCCGCGTTTCGAGCTGACTGGTCAGCAACTCCCGTTGGCTGCGGGTTGGCACCTACTGACAACCGACCTCGCCAGTTCACACGAAGCGGACGACGAGCTGCCCGAACACCCTCCTGTCACCCTTCGGTTCCTGGCAGCGTCGAGTGCGATCCCACTTGTGCGGCGCCCAGTCCCGGTTGTTGCCGGCAAACGGACCCGGGTGGTTCATCTCCCCCCTGATATCGCACGGATCGAGATGGAAGTCGCACCATGGTTGGAGACCGTCAGCGGCACCCACGTCACCCTCCGACCCATCCGGACTGGGATCGCAGCGGCGATAATGTCAGCAGATGTCGCTGGCACGAGCATCCACGGCAGCACCGACCCCAAGGCCGTTGCCACTCGGCTGAAGGAAACTCGAGCAGCGCAGGGTAACCGAGCAATCCTCACCGAGATTGCCCTTGAATACGAGCGATTGCAGTTCCGTCGATCGATCGCGGACGCGAACTATGCGTCCTGGAGGATTCGTCACTCGATCGCCCACCAACCCGACCTCGACCGCTTGCAGGCACGGGTCGAAGCACTCCCCGAAGGTGGCCCGACGATCAGTGTGATCATGCCGGTGTACAACCCGGAGATCCGTTGGTTGGAGGCCGCGGTCCAGTCCGTTCGGGATCAGAGCTTCGAGCGGTGGCAACTCGTTTTGGTCAACGACGCTTCGACCGACCCGGCGATCGCAGCGCGCCTCGACCAGTTCGCCGTGACAGAGCAACGCATTACCGTCCACCATCGGACCGAGAACGGACATATTGCCGCAGCGACCAACGATGGCCTCGATCACGCGACCGGCGAGTTCGTGGCCTTCATGGATCATGATGACGCGTTGGCCCCGTTTGCCCTCTCGGTGGTCGCGCTCGAATCGTCCGGCGCCGACATCCTCTACACCGACGAGGACAAGATCGATGCTGCAAACAAGCACTACGATCCCCATTTCAAGCCGTCGTGGAACCCCGAGCTACTGCTCGGTCAGAACTACATGTCGCACCTGACGGTGATCCGGCGCTCACTCATTGACCAGGTGGGTGGGTTGCGCACCGGCTTCGACGGATCCCAAGACCATGACCTCGTGCTGCGTGCGACAGCCGCGACAACCCCCGATCGGATACGCCACATCCCTCTGGTCTGCTACCACTGGCGCGCAATCGCGGGGTCGACCGCCTTGGCGGCGGGCGAGAAGACGTACACCGAGGATGCTTCGATCCGAGCACTTCAGGATCGGCTCGGGCCCGACTGGTCTGTCGACCTTGCTGGGGCACCGACCGCGTATCGTCCGGTGCCACCCCTCGTCGACTTTCCGTTGGTGTCGATTGTGATCCCCACCCGGGACCATCTCGACCTGGTGATCCAGTGCGTCGACAGCCTCGCCCGAACCACCTACCCCGCGTTTGAGATCTTGATCGTCGACAACGATTCGGCCGAACAAGAAACGCTCGAATGGTTCGCAGCTTTCGACAATGGCACAGACCGGCGAGTCATCCCTGCTCCGGGCCCGTTCAACTATTCGAAGATCAACAACATTGGAGCCGCTGCGGCCAACGGCGAACTGATTCTGCTGCTCAACAACGACACCGAGGTCATCGATCCGGACTGGCTCAGCACCATGGTGCGCTGGATTGGCCAGCCCAACATCGGCGCGGTCGGAGCGAAGCTGCTGTACCCGAACGACACGATTCAACACGCGGGTGTCGTCCTTGGACTCGGCGGACTGGCGGGCCACGGACATCTTCACGAACCGGCCGAATCGACCGGTTACTTCAATCGCCTCGCCATCACGCATGAAGTTGGCGCCGCGACCGCTGCATGCCTTCTCACCCGGCGTTCCACCTGGGAGCAGCTGGGCGGCCTCGATGAGGATCTGGCGGTGGCGTTCAATGACGTCGACTACTGCTTGCGGGTTCGCCATGTCGCCGGTCAGCGAATTCTCTGGGCACCAGATGCGCTCCTCTATCACCATGAGAGCATTAGCCGTGGCCCCGAGGACGACCCGGCCAAGGTCGCAAGATTCAACGCCGAGGTCGATCTTGCGCTTGAGCGCTGGGCTGATGTGCTCGATGACGACCCCGCGTACTCGCCGAATCTGACCTTGGATGCAACGTCGTTCACGATCGCAATCCAGCCGCGGTTAACGCCGCCGTGGTTGCCCAACAGCGAGTAAGGTTTGTCCTGACCGTCCGTATCGGCGGTCGAGAGCGGGGGAAGTCTCAACCCACGCAGGAGAACAGAATGAATATTGGACGCATGGTCGGATCACTCGCAGGGTCATTCGGCGGAGCAGCGCTCGGCGGTGCCCTCGGTGGCCGTACCGGTCGAATGGTGGGCTCGATCGTCGGATCGATGGTTGGGTCCCGTGGTGTCCGAAACGCTGGCGGAGGAATCGGCGATGCACTCGGCGGTCTCAAGGACAAACTCGATGGTGACGACGACGCCGAACAGTTCGACATGCCCGAAGAAGAGGCGGTCGTTCTCATTCGGGCTATGACCAACGCGGCCAAGGCCGATGGCAAGGTTGACGATCAGGAGATCGACGAGATCATCAACCGCGCCGGCGATCTCGATGAGGAAGGCGAGGCGTTCGTGCGATCCGAGCTGGCACTCCCCCTCGACCTCGACGCCTACATCGACTCGGTGCCCGGCGGCATGGAGGCTGAGGTGTACACGATGTCCCTCCTGCCGATCGATGTCGACACCGCGGCAGAAGCCGAGTACTTGGCCAACCTTCGTATCGGACTTGGACTCAAGGACGAGCAGGTCGTCGACATTCACGAAGCCCTTGGCGTTCCTCTTTCCCTGTGAGCATCATGGCGGGACAACACGGGATAAGAACAGGGGCTGACCAGTCGTGAAGGTGGCAGCGATAGGCGGGGGTTCGTGGGGCACGACGGTCGCGCACCTGACCGCTCACAACGCAGACACGACCCTGTGGGCGCGACGCGCTGAGGTGTGTCACGCCATCACCGAGACCCACGAGAACCCTCGATACCTAGAGGGACTCGCACTTCACCCGTCGCTGAAGGCCTCGCCTGAGCTCGCCGAGGTCGTCGCCGATGCCGACGTTCTGGTTATGGGTGTCGCGTCCGCAGGATTCGAGTCGACACTCGATGCCCTCGAACCACTCGTCGAGCCGGACGTACCGATCGTTTCGCTGGCCAAGGGTCTCGACAAAGAGACCGGCCGCCGCATGACCGAACTCATCACGGACCGGTTCCCCGACAATTCTGTCGGAGTGCTTACCGGTCCCAACCTCGCGAAAGAGATCCTTGCAGGCCAGGCGGCCGCATCGGTCATCGCCTTTTCCGACGCCGACATCGCCGCACGGCTGCAGGGCGTCTTTGCCACTCCTCGGTTTCGGGTCTACACCAACGACGATCTGATCGGTTGCGAACTCGGCGGCGCGTTGAAAAACGTGATCGCGATAGCGGCTGGAATGGCCGATGGGCTTGGTGCCGGCGACAACACCCGCGCGGCCGTCATCACACGAGGGTTGAGCGAACTCACTCGACTCGGCGTTGCGATGGGTGGAAAACCCGAAACGTTCGCGGGCCTTGCAGGCATGGGCGACCTCATCGCGACGTGCATCAGCCCACAGAGCCGCAACCGGACGGCCGGAGAAGCCTTCGGTCGCGGCCAATCAATCCCGCAAATCATCGACTCGATGAACCAGGTCGTTGAAGGACTCAAGAGTGCGCCGGTCGTGGCGCGCCTCGCCCGCGAATACGATGTCGACATGCCCATCACCGAAGAGATCCGAGCGATCGTCGAAGATGGTCGAACTGCCAAAGAGGTCTATCGAGGACTCCTCAAGCGACCTCAACACGCAGAAAGCATGCCCGACTGATTCGGAACAAGGTTCCGACCGAACGAGTTTTCCTGTCATGAAGTTGCTATTGGTCCACGGAAGGTCGCAGGAGGACAAGAACCCTGCCGTCCTTCGACACAAGTGGGTGAGTTCGCTCCACGCCGGCGCTGAAGGCGTCGGACTCGAGTTGCCCATCTCCGACGAGGACATCATCTTTCCGTACTTCGGCGATGCGCTCGCCGACCTTACGTCCGATGAGCATCCCGACCATCACGACCACGACGGTGATGTGGCACCCATTACGCGTGGGATTACTCACGAGGATGACATCGAGTTCCGTTGCCGGATTCTCAACGACTGCTTTGAGACCGCTGGTATTACCGAGGATCAGATCCGGGAGTACGCCGAGCCCGAGGTGCGAAAAGCCGGTCCGCTGAGCCGAGAGTGGGTGCAGGTGGGATTTGGCCTACTCGACCAGTTCGTCCCCCCATTTAGTTCACGCAGCCTGAGGTTCGCCGCCGCCGATGTCTCGATGTACCTCGAGGACAGCACGATTCAGGATTTCATCGAGTCTGGAATCGCCAAGGCCGTCGCCGACGTCGACCCTGACGAAGAATGGGTCGTGATTGGTCATTCACTCGGATCGATCATCGCGTATCGGATCCTCAGCGCCGGCGGAGCGATCAGTTCGCTGGCGGTTCGATCCTTCGTAACGCTCGGGTCACCACTCGGCATTCGAGCCGTTCGTACGGCCCTCGAACCAATCGCCCACCCTCCGAATGCAGGCAGCTGGTTCAACGCGTATGACGAAGGGGATGCCGTTGCATTGCATCCGTTGAACTCGCGCTTCTTCGAAGTCGAACCACCCATCGACAACTACAGCGGCGTTGACAACGACACGCCGAACGAACATGGGATTTCGGGTTACCTCACCGACCCGGTCGTGGCGAGCCGGCTCGTGAACTTGTTGTCCAGCTAGGCGTTAGCTCAATAGCTCCGTGACGGCGTTTGAAATTCCGTCCGCAACATGGCGAAGACCCTTGGTCGAGTCGAAGTCGCTGGTCACCCCGAAGTAGACCGTGTCACCGAGCGACATCGCCGCGACTGCCAACTGCACAGCACCCGGTAGCGGGATCACCGGGTAGGTCTCGACCATTGGATGGCCAAGAACTTCGATCGTTTCGACAGGACCCGGCACGTTGATCGCGACGGTGTCCGGTGTCTTGTTCCGTGTTTCGAGCATCGTCGAGCGGACGCCCTGGGCCAGAATGCTCGGCGCCACGAAGTTCTCCTGGCGGCGAAGGACACGACCTGCGAGTGCGCCACTCTGTCGAGCTCCCTTGCTGGTCTGCTCGTGAATGAGAGCGAGACGTTCGGCAGAATCGGACAAGCCAATAGGCAACCGGGCGGACAGGGTCGTTACCTGGCCGGACAAGCCGACCGTGGCTGCACCTACCGACAGAGGTACGACCACGTTGATCCCGTCGGGGACGGGCTTGCCGGTTTCGACCAGGTAGTTACGGATGCCGCTGCCGATCGAGGCGAGAATGGCGTCGGTGGTCGAGCACTCGTGCGCATTGCGAACGCTACGAAGATCTTCGAGCAACACCTTTGCCGAGCGCCACTTGCGGTGCGGTCCAATCGCCCGGCCGAGGCCGTTTGGGTCCGCTGATGTGAACATACCCGCGGTGAGCTTCTGAGCTAGGCGGTAGGGCTTTGAACCAATGCTTTTGGCTGCTCGAAAGGATTCGACTGGGTCGAACATCAGGTCGGCGGCTGCGTCGATGAGGAGTTTGCGGTCGGTCGGCAATGGGCTGAGCATCGTCTGACCAAGTCCTGACGGAACCTCGATGTCGTCGGCGAGCAAGCCCAAGATGTCCGTTCCTGAGACACCATCGATGATCGCATAATGCGCTTTGGACACGAGGGCCCACTGCTTACCCGGAAGCCCAGACACGAGCCAGACTTCCCAGAGTGGCTTGCCCCGGTCGAGACGCTGCGAAAGAGCACGGCTCACAAAGGCATTGAACGGGTCGCGCCCAGTGCGCTTGGGTAGCGCTGTGTGGCGTACGTGAAAGTCGATACTGAACGTTGGGTCATCGACCCAGACCGGTCGTTCCAGATCGAGCGGAACGTTCACGAGTCGTTGCCGGTAACGCGGGACGAGCCGAACCCGGTCTGCGATGCGTTCGATCACATCGTCGAATGCGGGTTCGGGGCCATCGAAGACGGCAATGGTCATGCCGTGGGCAGCGACGACGTCATCTTCGAGAGAGAGGATGTCGTAGTCCTGCTGCGTCATCCGTTCCATGCTCAGGCGCCCTTCGTGCTGCTGGCTTCGCGGAGGATGGCGAGCTCGGTGCCAAGCTTTGCTTCGGTGATTGCCGACCGAGCAGCAGAGGAGGTTTGCAGCACGACGTTAACGATGCGGGTCGGGTCCATCAGAGTCGTACCCATCGAACGAGCCTCTTCGATTGATGGTTCGAGCAGAAGGACCTGATGACCAGCGTCGCGAAGTTCGGCGACTTCCCGCTGCACCCGGTTGCGCCAGTACAGGCGAAGCGCACCGTTGGTTGTCATCCAGCCCGTCGCGACGTTGTCCACCGAGAGAGGTGCGACAACAACGATCAGGTCGAGGTTGTAGTCGGCGAGTAAGTCGGCGTTCGTTGGCGAGTGGGTTCCGCCGTCGACGTAGCGAAAACCGTCGATAGTGACCGGCTTGAAATAGCCAGGAATCGCCGAGCTCGCTTCGACGGCGGTGCCGACGTCAACATCTTTGCGATCGAGACCGAAGACGACCCGTTCACTGTCGTGCAATCGAACAGTGGTGATGAGAAGTTCCTTGTCTGGCCACTCGTCTGCGTGCAGTTCGATCATCCGATCGCCGATGGTGTCCGTCCGGATGTTGCCGTTTGGGAGCAGGCCCGAGACCAAACGCGACGGACGCATAAACGGCCCGCGGGCGGCCTCACGGACGGCCATGCTGAGAGAGGTGGGGAACAGCCTGACCGTGCGGTCGGCTTCCCGTCCACTGAGAACCCGAAGGCGCTCCATCGACCGCGGGTTCGCGGGCAACGTCATGATGTCGTCGAGCGATTCACCAATCGGCGTACCACCACGGAGGAAACCACCGACGTTTGAGCCGGCAGATGTTCCAACGATCACGTCGGCATCGCGAGGATCCCAGCCCGTGATCTGCTGGAGCACCGTCAGCGCGGTCGTCAGGTACGCAAAGCCGGCAATACCACCGCCACCGAGGACGAGTCCGATCTTCTTCACGAACCACCCTCGCCGGTGAAGCCCTTGTAGATCTCGAGCATCGCAGCCTTCTGCGAATCGCTGAGCGCCGTATCTCGTTTGATCGCCGCTTCGGTCGAGATGGTCTCTGCGTCTTCGTTCAGCTCTTCCCCGAGCATGCCCAGCATGGTCTCGACCGGAACGTTCAGCGCCTTCCCAAGCGCGCGAAGGACCCGTACTGAGGGCTCGTGCAATCCTCGCTCGAGCTGACTCACGTACGGATCGGATAACGCGGTGAGCTTGGCGAGTTCTCGTTGAGAGAGGTCGGCCAGGCGGCGCTGCGAGCGAATGAACGAGCCAAGGTCGAGCAAATGGCTGCGGTCTTCGTTACCCATGTGTCTCCTTCGGCGATGTGGCACTGCCCTTGAGGAGGCAGCGAGTAACTGCCCTTGAGGAGGCAGCGAGTAACTGCCCTTGAGGAGGCAGCGAGTAGCCGCCCCTGAGGGGCGGCGATCGTCCCGCCACAATACGGGACCAGTGGCGCTAGGCCTTCTTCGCAGGAGCCTTCTTGGCGGTTGCCTTCTTGGCGGTTGCCTTTGGAGCAGCCTTCTTCTTCGCGGTTGCCTTCGGAGCGGCCTTCTTGGCGGCGGTCTTCTTTGGAGCGGCCTTCTTGGCGG
>CAZSYL010000010.1:25812-50219 GCA_964610745.1 uncultured Acidimicrobiales bacterium | reverse complement strand
GGAGCGGCCTTCTTGGCGGCGGTCTTCTTTGGAGCGGCCTTCTTGGCGGTCGTCTCGATGACCTCTTCGCCTTCGCCGAGGCGGTTGATGAGCTTCATGGTGAAGTTGCGGTTCGCTTCGATGCCCTTGCCGACAAAGTTGAAGTAGGCGTCAACAGCTTCGAGTGGTTCAGGAAGGTCGATCTCAGGGAGCTTGTCGGCGAGAGGAAGCTCAACATCGGAGATGGCGTCAGAGATCTTGTCGGCGTAAGGCAGCTTGACGTCTGCGTCCTGGATCTTCGTGACGAGGTTCTTCGTTGCGCCGTGTGCCTTGTCGTTCGTGGTGACCGCGACGTCAAAGAACTTGTCTGATGCGCCGGTGATCTGGTCGGTGAGTTGCTCAAGAACTGCCATGTGATTACTTCCCTTCCGGGATCTCCCGGAGTATGCCTAGGGACCCCCAGGACTTGCGGTTTGCTACTGCGTAGTTTACTTAGCAATCCGAATTATGCAAGGTGTTTGCGTACTTTACTTTGCAACACTTGTCACACCCCTTCGACTTGGAGGTCAGACCCCTAATCGCGGGTTAGGCCTCGTCTTCGGCGAGGACGACAACCGACAAGATGTCCGAGGTTGCTACTCGCGTCAGCTTGTCGGGGATAAGTTCGACGCCGAAATTGGCACCAGGATCTTCCGCGCCGGTCGAATAGCGCAGGCCGATAGCCAGTTCATCGCGCTTGAAGCAGGCTTCCATGACATCGGCAAAGGTCAAGGACTCAGGCATGTCTCCCCCGACGTAAAAGTCGAGTGGCTTCAGGTAGACCTCAGACCCTGCCTCGCTGAAGAGATTCTCGTAGATCGAGGCCATCTCCTGTTGCTCGCTAATCTGCGACATCACCATCGAGACGAGCCGGTTGGAGATCACAAACTCGCGGACACCTGTGCCGGTGATCAGCTCACGATTTCTCGATTCGAGAATCTCGGCAACCAACTTGGTGGAAGTCTCGCCGTGTTCTTGGAAGATCTGTTGGAGCTGAAGTAGGAAGACCAGCGTCTCAGAGTCAGCCCACTCCGCCGCGCCAGCCTGACCTGCCTCAGATAGCACGATGATGTTGTTGTACTCGAACGGCCGGAGCGTCAGCAGATCGGCAGCATTTCGAGGGTTGGCGTCGAGCAGGCGGAGCTCAAGGCCAGGAACTTCCTTTGCGAGTTCTACCAGTTCGACAGCCCGAGCCGGATTTGGTTCGCGAAGCACGATATCGATGGCACTCCCCTCGACGACGTAGTCACCATATTCACGGATGATCGTCGGGAGCTTCGATGTCCATCCAATGATGAGCTCTCGCTCAAGGCTTTGTTCCGCAGCGATTGAACTTGGAGCCACTGACACGGGCGTCGCAACAGGCGTATCGACGACCTCAATCGCAGAATCATCGCTCGACAAGACGACCAGCGTCAGCCTGCCTTCGAGCCGAGTCTGTGATGGAGGATTCAATCGGACCTCGCCGTCAGAATCAACGAAACCGAGAGGGACGCCATCAGGAACACAGAAGGAAACCTCGCGGAGGGTTTGTCCAGTGAACTCCAGGTCAGGTTCGTACAAGTAGATTTCAGCACCGTCGAACGACAACATCTCCTCGTAGACAACGGCCAAGCCTTCGTTGCGCGAGGTCTGGACGAGGATCTTCGCCAGCATGTCGTCAGCGTCGATCGCGACAACCCGTCCCGGGTCTATCGTGCGCGCCAGCTCACGCTTCTGCTGGGAGAAGATCTCGGCGACGACCGGCACATCGCCGTCGTCGAGCGCCCCTCTCACGCCGAGGATGGTCTTGATGACGGTCATATCGCTGCGCTCGAAATCATCAGAGGTCGGGCCATTCTCGACAGACGAAAGAACGATCACCGAGCGACACGTGTTGATCGACACGACGCCGAGGTTGACCAACGAACTGATCTCACCGCTCCGTGTGACGATCTTGGTCGTGATGCGTTCAGGAAGATTGAGCGCGAGGAAGTCGTCCATCTCCTCTTTGTCTTTGTCTGCGAGGATCACGACAGCCGCGCTTTCCTCACTCTCGTTTGCGAGGATCAGTTCTCGAAGAACGTCGACGATTCGTTCATTCCATCCAAGAATGACTGAGTGCTCCTCTAGCACGACCTTTGAGTGACCCTTTCGCAGCGCTGCAAGACGTCCGTCGAGCGCAGTGGTGATAACAGCGATGAGCGCCGACAACAAGACCAACCCGGCCAGACCTGCAATCACTGCGAAGATCTTCACCGACATTGCTGAGTCGATGTCCTGAGCCATCGAACCGGGGTCCGTCATTTCCAGGAAGGCAATCCATATCTGGCGCCAGAATGAATTGCCGCGCTCGACATCAGGATCACCCAAGGCAGCGACCGTGATAGCGCGCCCTACTGCGACGGTGACAAAGAGCCCGAGGAAAACAACGGTCAACGCAACGAAACTCGACGACGATCCTCGCGACATGAAGTCATCGAAGCGGTACCGCAGCCGATCACGAATCGAGAACCCGTTGTCTTTGGGAACATCGGATGCGGCCGATGACGCGGGCAGAGGAAGGATCTGAGCGTCTTTAGAGCGCTCGTCATCCTCGTCTTGCGGATCGTCGTAGTGGAACTCTCGTACTGCCGCCATACGTCAGTAATGGTCGGTGTATTTGTGAGGCCGCCTGACTGGGCCGTTTGACCCAGGGGACTATTCGGCGGCGCAGATGTCCGCGTATGCCTGCACCATCGATGTGCGAAGAAGGGCCGGCTGATCGACCGCCTTGGGGTCGAGAAAGCAACCGAAATGGAGCGTGCCGCAGTACGACATCGCCGTCAGATTGAAGGCCGTACCTGCGACTGGACCGATTGGATACATGTGGGTGATCTCCGCGCCGGCGGTATAGATCGGGATCGGCGCGCCTCGCAGGTTCGACGTTGCCCAGTCCTGAGTCGAGGCTCGGGCGCGCCCGGCCTTTGACAGGATCGAGCTCGGCAGAAGCGATGCGAATCCGACCATGAGGTTGAGCGCATCTGGCGATGCCCCGAGGACTTCGTCGATCCGCTCGGCAATCGCATCCCGGGTCGCCACAAAGAGATCTTGGACCGAGGCGTAGTCGCCGTGCACGCTGAACGGCACCGGCGTAAAAGCATTTCCACCGGCTGCGTCGTCAGAGCGGGTGCTCATGACGAAGCTGAGATTGAACTGGGGAACCTGGACCCCTACGGCTTCGTGATAGCGCTGGGCGCCAAGCACCGATCCGGCGACAAATGCGTCGTTGACCGATCCGCCGAGACGCTTTGCTGCGGCCTTGAGGTCGTCGAGCCCCACGTCAAAAACTTCGAGGTGACGTTGCCGGGAACGGGTACGCCACTCGGGCGAACCGGTTTCGATCGGCTTCGCGTTCAGTTGGCCAGTCGCAGCCTTCACCGCATCGCCAGCCTTGCCCACGACATCTTTTACACGACCCGAGTCAGCTCCCCAGAGTGCAACCTCTGCGGCGATTCGACGGGACTGGGCCAACTGCTTCTTCACGACGAACTCGACATCGGCAGCCAAGCCGCCAGCAGAATCGTCCTGCACAACCGGCAGTATCTCGCCGGCATCATCGTCAGCGGCGCGCTCGACGACGGGTGGGTGACGTTCAAAGTCGAGGTACATCTCGGCGAGTCGCAACGCTCCAATACCGTCACTGACCGAGTGGTGCAGCTTCATGATGATCGCCCCGTGCACCGAGTTCTTCGACTTTCGACCAGCCGCGCCGGACACAGCGACAAACTCCCACAAGGGCCGTGAGGTGTCGAATGGGTCCTGGAAGACTTGCGCAGTGAGCTCGAGCAACTGGTCGAGACTCCCCGGCTTTGGCAGCTGCACGTGCCGGACGTGATCGGAGATGTCGAAGTCCTCGTCGATGACCCAGCGCGGTGGCGCGAGGCCGAATCCTTCCTCAACCCGCTCCCGAAGACGCGTCAAGGTGTGTGATGCGTCGAGCATCGCGTTCGAGAAGCGTTCGAAGTCTGGCGCATCGTCGAGCAGGAAGAGCGAGCCCATGCCCGAGGAGAACCATGGATCGGATTCGGCGGACCACATCAAAGCCTCGGTCTCGGTCATGTAGGTCGAGAGGTGAATTTGTCGATCGCTCATGACGTTGCTGCCGCAGAATCGGCTGCGCCCTCGGTGTCCTCGTCGGTCATGGTGTAACCCGGCGGGAACGTCTTCTGGAGTTCGGCGACCGTTGGTTGATACGGCGTGTTGGCCTCATCAGGCAACAGCGCCGAAATCGCGTCCATGATTCGAACCGTGTCCGTCTTGACGCTCCGATACTTGAGGTCGACGGGTTCACCGACCGACACGCTGACGGGCGGGGGTTTGAGAAGGTTGAAGCTCGGAGCCTGTTGGCTGCGCGGCCACACCTTCTCGGTTCCCCACAGCCCGACCGGAATGACTGGGATCTTCCCACCATCTTTTGCAAGCTGGGCTGTTCCATAACGGCCATCGAGCTTGGGTTCGAAGAACGCCTGACCCCGGGGAATAGTGCCCTGTGGTGCAATGGCGACCATCTCGCCTGCTTGCAGTGCTTCGATTGCCTTGTCGAGCGGATCGCTCGACCCGCTGCCTCGGTCGACGCGGATTCCACCCGCCAACCGAGCGATTGGACCAACGACCGGGTTGTCGAAGAGTTCGGCCTTACCGAGGAACCGGCACGGCCGTCCACTCTTGGCGATCAGCTGCTGCATCGCCATGACATCGAAGTAGCTGCGATGGTTGAACGCGAGAATTGCAGCGCCGGATTCGGGAAGGTTGTCGAGTCCGGAGAACTCCCACGATGCGTTGGGCGCGAGTTCTGGTCTGGTCACGGCATTGAAGACGTCCTGCAACTCGCGGCCGGCGAACTTGAGGACGCCAGGAGGGGCATCGAAGTTCCGAATCTCCCAACCCTTCAGCATCGCAACGGCGGCGAGTCTGGCGTCAGGATTCACCGCAACTGCAGTCCCAACAACGTCGAGCATTGGTGAGTCGTAGTAGCTGTCCGAATAGCCAAAGCTCTGAGCAAGCGACGCGCCGTTCTGTTCGGCCCATGCCTCGATCGCATCGCGCTTCTTTGTGCCCCAGACAAAGGGACCATCGGTCTGACCAGTGAATTGTTCACCATCGTGCAGCCACACGGTTCCGATCACATCGTCGAAGCCGAGAGCTTTCGCGAGTGGTGCCATGAGAACGACCGGGCTGGTGCTCGCAATAACGAGCTTGACGCCGGACTCTCGATGTTCGTCGAGCAACAGCTTGGCGTATCCCGGTATGGCTTCGATGAGGTCGGGCACGGCGTTTCTGGCGGCCACTTCGACCGCTTCAACGGACCAACCTTTCGCAGCCTTCACCGCCAAGCGAGCCAGCCGCATGTTGAACTTGGTCTCGCCAAAAAGGTCATAGACACGCACCATGAGGTCGGCGCCAGGAACACTCGCTGCCTTGCTATGGATGCCCGCAGCCTCGAGGTGGCGGGCAAAGATTGTTCCAGACGCGTGCGGTAGCAGCGTTCGGTCGAGGTCGAAGAAGGCAGCTGCGGTCATTGATCCACTACAGCACACGAGGTTTCAGACACGAAACCCGTATCGGCATGAACTTGAAAGAACTTTGGAGTTCGCGCTTCGTCCTACTCATTTCACCGTGTCGAAGTCGACGACTACACCGAGCAGCAGGCGGTAAACTTCAGGCCGCTGACAGACACGACTGTCGTCCGCCCTCGTAGCTCAGTTGGATAGAGCGACCGCCTCCTAAGCGGTAGGCCACAGGTTCGATTCCTGTCGAGGGCGCAAGTCTTTGTGTTGGGGTGCAGTCCCCACAGACACGCTCGCCTTGTGGCCCTAGGTTGACCGCCATGTCCGCTGGTGGTTTGTTTCTCCGGCTGATCACTTTCGTGGTGCTCGGTGTTGGTGTGTTCCTTGCGAGCATGGCCATCACCATCTTGCTGCGAAATGGTCAGGTTTCGGCGAGCACGCTCTCAACCGAATCGCCTCCCACATCGATTGAACCGATTCTGTCAGCGGAACCCGTCGTCGTTGTCACCACTACTCCCTCCACCCAGCCAGTGGTGACAACGACGACCACGATCGTCATACCAATCGCAACACCGGCCCAACCACTGCCCGAGCTCGACGAGGTGTTCAGCCCGCTCGTCGATCCGCTAGGCACCGAGTTGGTCGTCCCAGTCCGACTGCCAGCGGAGTTCGAATCTGAAATCGGCGAGCTCACTGCGACAGGCGACATCAACGCTGGCGGGTACGTCATCCACATCGACCGCGCGACCGATTGCGATGAAACGACGTGTCGAGTCGCCACCTTCACCGCACGACAGAGCACGCTCTCGGACCCGAGCCTCGGCCTAGCCGGCACCGCCGTTCCACTACCCAACGGACTAACCGGAAGATTCACCGACGGCACATGCGGCGAGCTGTGCAACAACGCGTTCATCACGTGGATCGAAGACGGGGTCCGCTACTCGGTCGGCAGCAACGTGATCTCGGGAACCGACGTTCTCGACCTTGCCTGGCGCTCGATCGACGGATCGTTGCCAGCCCCGACCGGTCCGCAGGTTTGTGGGCCGAACAAGCCCGCTCACGCCGGGCAGGTCGCAACCGTGCTGACAACCGACGTCCCGACGGGAGACTCCAGCGTGCCGGTCAACTGGATCGCGGTTTG
Organism: uncultured Acidimicrobiales bacterium; assembly: GCA_964610745.1. GTDB lineage: Bacteria > Actinomycetota > Acidimicrobiia > Acidimicrobiales > SHLQ01 > SHLQ01. Next base: position 43,532 of record CAZSYL010000010.1, on the reverse strand, counting down.
TAGTGCGCTCGGAACCGGCGTCGAGATCATCGAAGACGATGGCGGAGTCCGATGGGTCGACGTCGATCGCAACGGCGAGCACGATCTGGTCGTGACCCACGACGACGGGGCAAGCACGTTGTTCGTCGTCGACGTGAACCGACCCCGCGCCGTTATCGACCTCCGTACATCGGGACGGCTCCGCGTCGGCGAACTGGCCTGTGCCAGCATCGACGGCCAACAAAACACGATCGACGTCTCAACCAACGAGATCCTCGAGTTTGTCGGTCCGCTGACCGTTCGAAGAGTTGCGTTCGAATCGTGGGATCACGGCAGCTTCCGATTCTGTTAGTCCACGACCCCACTTAGATCGATGCGTTCCAGTCATGTTCCCAGTGAGAGTGGTCACGGGCCCGTTCACGCCATGCGGTGTCGACCGCCTCCTTTGCCAGGTTGGCCCCGAGCCCCCAGCTGATCAGCTGGTGTTCGACGTCGTCGGGTCCGTCACCCATGTTCAAAAGCGTGAGTGCGATCTTGTGAGCCCGGACAAGGTCTTCGGCCTGTGAGCGCGGCAGGTCGATGAGTAGCTCGGCGTGTCGCTTCTGCAACCGGGGCGGCAGCCGATTGATCTGGCCTCGATGCAGTTGGGGCATGAAGCGTCGAATGGCAATCGTTGTGTCGTCGACGGTTCGCCCCATCTGAAAGCTCACCGCTCGATTGAGCGCTCGATGAAAGGCATTGTTTCGCCCGCCCTTGCCGGTGATTCCAAGGGCATGGGATGTTTCGAGGAGGTCGAGCTCGAAACCCTCGGGCTCGTAGTCGAAACGTTCAGCGACCTTTCGCATGAACCACATCGTCGATGGACCAAGAATCGGTAGCCAGAAATTCTCGGCATATTCGCTTCGCGGATCGAAATTGTCGGGATCTCGACTCGGGTCGATGATCGGCAAAATGTTGGCGACCTCCACACCCCGCAGGTCAGGGCCCTGGGGGTAACGAGGCGTCCTTGTGCTGGCCACGATCTTCTCCTGAAATACTTGGTTGATATTTACGGGGGAAGTTATGACGAAAATAAGCCTGCCAGCATTTCAATGCTCGCGACAAATCGGAAGCGTCACTGTCGAAAATAGCGGTTCACAGCAATCACCACGGGCTGACCGCTGAGCTTCGGTGCTAAGCGGTTGCGGCTCCGGTGATTCCAAGACCGCTGCGAATGGTGTCCACGAGAGCGTCAACCACCTCTGGAGTATCGCCGGGAACCGTTCGAATGATCTGGTTGACCGTGGGTAGAGGCTCCATCGGGACCGGCGGGGTCCACTCGATGACCTCGCCGCCGAGGTATCGCTCACTCAACGCAGCAACTCCAAAGCCCGCTTCCACAGCAGCTCGAACTGAACTGGACGTCGAAGCTGAGAACACCGTCTTGTATTCGATGCCTGCCCGATCGAACAGTGCGTGAGTGAACTCGTTGTAGTAGCAGTGCTCGCCGAAATCGAGAACTGGCACTGGTGACTCGATGAACCGGTCCGAGGCCGAGGACATAAACAACAGTCGCTCGGACCACAGGACGATGTCGCTCGGGCGAAGGCGCTCGTCGTTCACCTGAAACAGCGCAACATCCAAGTCTCCAGATTCGACGCGGTCAACGAGTGCTCCCGTCGAGTCGAGCGAGAACTCGACGTCTGTGCCTGGATGACGGCGACGAAACGCGCCGAGCAAGGCTGCGATCTGGTCGATTTCGATCTCACCGTTCGAACTCACGGTGACACTGCCTTCCAACTCCGAACTCGACAGGCGAGCAGCGGCACGATCGTGGATATCGACCATCTCGCGTGCATCGGGAAGGAGCGCTCTGCCAGCGCGGGTGGGACGCAACGTGTGACCGTCCCTGATCAGCAAACTCTGACCCACCCGTTCTTCGAGGCGACTGACCTTTCGACTGACGGCGGACTGGCCCATGTGCAGGCGTTCGGCGGCCCGCGTCATACCGCCGGCGTCGAGCACCATCAGGTACACACGGAGTGATTCGATGTCGAGCTGCATGCCTACAGCGTACCTGAAAGGTCATGACAGCGTGTCATAAAAACAATGAATATATGTTGCTTGTGAATGATTAGCGATGCCTTGACAATGAACCCATGACTCACTCCATCAGTACTCAACGGTCGGGAATCGGCGTACCACCTCGCCAAAACTGTCAACCGGTACGCACGCAACAACGCGCCCTACCGCCTCGCCTTCGCTCCATAACCAGAGCTGTTCGCCGGTTCGTCCGGACTGCGCTGGCCACTTCACGAGTCGATCCTCGGTTCGAGGTTGAACAGACCTACGGCATTCGACCACCGACGTACTAAGCACTACCGGGGAGCATTTCGGCGATCCAGCACGATTGGTCGGAGCGAGTTCGTCCTGACCTTGCCAATAGGGGCTCGCGGGTGAGTGACGACCACGCGTTGCTCGACTGCGAAACCTTCGAGGTCGATGTAGTCGAGCATGGCCTGGGCGCCTGCGGTGAGTGCATCCATGAGGACATGGGTGTCGACCTCTAGGCGATCGGGCAGATCGGTTTCGGGTGCTGGAACAACCACATCGACCTCGACCGAACGGCCGCCGGAAGCAAGGGGCGTAGCCAAGCCGTCCGCGACGCTTCGCAACGATTCGGTCGAGCTCCAGAAACGTTGGTTGGACCTGCGAACATACTCGGTGACGACCGGCCCGTGGACCCGGCGCACCACCCGACGAGCCGCCGACCGCTCGAGAATGTTGTGCGGCTCAAGCTTTCCGTCGACGTTGAAACCCCGACTCCGGATCACCAGCACGTGCGTCGCGTTTCGACGAACCGCAGTGGCCCACGGCACGGCTTCGGTCATTCCCCCGTCGACATAGGGCTTGCTCCCAATGAAGCGCGACGCCCCTGCGAGCACGGGCAGCGCTGCCGTTGCCGCCATGACTTCACGAGCGTGATCGACGGTTCTGCCCACACGATAGAGCCGCGATGGGTCGCCTTCGTCCGCTGGGGTCACGGTGGCCCACAGCGGGATGTCACAACTCACGAGTTCTTCCCAGTCAAAGCCGTGTGCGGGAAGCGCCTCGTCGAGGAGATAATCGAGATCCATGACCGCACCGTCGCCGCCGAGCAGCCGTCGACGACTAACGAAGCGCTCGCTGTTGAGGACCGTGTAATAGAGCACCGAACCTGCCGTACCCCGCGAGGTCACAAAGAACGCACCAGCGATTGCCCCCGCAGACGTGCCGACAACCTCGTCGATGCTGTTGCGCAGCCCGAGTTGTTCGAGCGCCAGGAGCATTCCCGAGGAGATCGCGCCGCGCATCCCGCCACCCTCGATCGCCAGAATCACACGGTGCCCGTCGGTCCGTTCGCCTGGCATCGAGTCAGCTTCGAGGCGGTCGAGCAACACCTCGCGCACCGATGGTCCGGACGTACTCATTTGTTCAACGGTACGTCGCCAGCTGTGCGACCCTCACGCATCCGGTCAAAGACCCACCGACCGGCCTCGATCAAGACGGTGACGCTGAGGGCCACACCGAATGCCAACCAGATGGCCGTTCCTTGATTCTCCACCGCGCCCGCCACAAAGAAGCCGAGCAAGCCGGCATAGGACGCCCAAAGCGTTGCCGCCAGCAGATCCCATTTTGTGAACCACGCGAGGAACGGTTGCTCGGTCAAGCCGCAGCAGAACGTCATGGCGGTTCGCCCGCCCGGGATAAACCTCGCGGTCACCAGCATCAAGCCACCGCGCTTGCGAATCTGCCTCGAAGTCGCTTCGAGACGCTTCTTGCCATTCTCTCCTCGAAAGAACACCCGCGTCAGCAACTTCTCCGAACGATTCCCAATCACATAGCCGAGCGAGTCGCCAGAGAATGCGCCCAAGGCTCCAACGACGATGACGAGGACGATGGAAAGCACTCGCTGATCATCGATCAGGGTTCCGGCACCGGCAGCCACTCCCCCGGCAATCACGCTGAACTCCGATGGCAGGACCGGAAAGACCGAGTCGAACATGGCCACCAAGAAGAGGATCAACAAGAACCACGGGTCCTGTGAAAGCTCGGTGAGAAGTTCTTCGACCGACTCGAAGATGTTGACGAAGAAGTCGACCACGCCCAAACGCTACAAGCTGAGCGAGCTACGGTCGGCGCTTCCCACACTGTTCCGACGTACGCAATTTGAATAGACCACGACAAACCTTCGGTTGAAGGCGTCAAACGCGTCGTGAGCGGCAAGACTGAGCCCACGACCCGTGGGAGATCACATGGAACTGGCGACCGCTGCAGCAGGAACAGTCAATGCTCGAAAGACCTACGGGTCTGGCGACACCGAGGTTCGCGCCCTCGACGATGTCACGGTCTCGTTTGAACAGGGCCAATTCACCGCGATCATGGGCCCTTCAGGATCGGGCAAGTCGACGCTGATGCACAGCTTGGCAGGCCTCGACAGGCTGACGAGCGGGCAGGTCATCATTGGCGACACCGACCTAAGCACGCTCAATGAGAAACAACTGACGCTTCTGCGACGCACCAAGATTGGCTTCGTGTTTCAGGCGTTCAACCTGATCCCGACCCTGACCGCGCTCGAAAACATCACCCTCCCTCTCGATCTTGGTAAGACCAAACCCGATCAGGAGCTCCTCAACGAAGTCGTCAATGCTGTCGGCCTGGCCGACCGCCTCTCCCACAAACCCAACGAGCTGTCGGGTGGCCAGCAGCAGCGAGTCGCCGTTGCCCGGGCGCTGGCATCACGGCCAGACGTGATCTTCGCCGATGAGCCGACCGGCAACCTCGATAGCCAAACCGGTGCTGAGATCCTCGACTTCATGCGCCGCGCGGTCACCGAGTTTGGTCAGACTATCGTCATGGTGACCCACGACCCGGTTGCTGCGGCCTACGCCGATCGGGTGCTGTTCCTCGCTGACGGCAAGATCGTCAGCGAACTACTCGACCCCACAACCGACTCGATCCTGTCTCAGCTTCGAGCAGCGACGGTCAGCGCCTCAGACCCTCAGGACGCATAGCCATGCTTCGGCTGGCGGTAAAGAACCTCGCACAAAACAAGGTTCGGCTTCTCCTCACCACCTTCGCCATCGTGCTCGGAGTCGGTTTTGTCGTGTCTTCGTTCGTCTTGCGCGACGGGTTAAAGGAGATCTTCGACGATCTGGCTACCGAAGTCGTCTCCGGCCTCGACCTTGCCGTCTCGTCCCTCGACCCCGACAACGATCCCGTCGGCCCCGACGAACTCGATCTCGTCCTGGCGCTCGACGGGGTCAGCACCGCCGGCCTCACCATCACCGGCGAGGGTGCCGAGAACTTGATCCAGCCCATCAAACCAGACGGCACCACGATCACCTTGCAGGGCCCACCGCAGCTCGCATTCGGCTGGAGCGACGAGCCTTGGAGTGTGACCTCGATCGTCGAGGGACGAGCGCCCGCCGCGATAGATGAGTGGGTCATCGACCCGCTAAGCCTCATCGAACATGGCTTCGTCGTCGGCGACACCTACGACATCGTCACCCCGGCGGGCCGCCAAACTGGCGAACTGGTCGGCACGTTCACCTTTGAGGGCTTCATCGAAGGACCCACCTACCTTTCATTGCTCGACCAGACGCTCCAGGACTATCTTCTCTACGACAGCGACCGGTTCGACTCACTCCCGATCGTTGCCGATGGCTCGGTGCCACTCGCTGAGCTAAGCGCGTCGGTCACCTCGGCGATCGGCGCCGACTCGGCAGACTCGGTTCTCGTCGTCCAGACCCAGGAAGATCTGGTCGCTGAAACTCAGGGCGAGTTCAACCAGGTGCTCGACATCATCGGTGGTGTGCTGCTCGGCTTCGCCTTGGTCTCCTTGTTCGTGTCCATCTTCATCATTTCGAACACGTTCGCAATCACGACGAGCCAACGGACCCGCGAGCTCGGTTTGCTTCGTGCGATCGGTGCAACGCCTCGACAGATCATGCGGTCTGTCGTGGCCGAATCGGTGGTGATTGGACTGATCGCCTCGATCATCGGTATCGGTGCCGGAGTCGTAATCGCCGTCGGGCTCCGGGCCATCTTGAACCGGGTCGGTGTGGGCATCCCCGGATTCGGGATCGTCATCGCCCCAGCAACCGTGATCTACGCGTTCGTCGTCGGAACCGCGGTGACGGTCCTCGCGGCAATCTTTCCTGCAATCGGCGCGGCGCGCACCTCTCCAATCGCCGCGATCACCGGTCAATCGGACGAGCGGAAGAAGTCGATTATCCGCTTCGTCATCGCCGCGGTCATCACCGCTCTCGGGCTCGCTCTCATGGCGCTCGGCCTGTTCGGAGGGGCCGATGGCGTCACCGAAATTCTTGTCCCGCTCGGGGCGGGTGCTGGGCTCCTCTTTATTGGCGTCACGCTCCTCAGCCCACTTGTCGCCGGGCCGCTCAGTCGCATCATCGGCGCACCTCTCTCCATCCCGTTCGGGACCCCGGGACACCTCGCGAAGGAAAACTCGGCCCGCAACCCGCGCCGCACAGCCACGACAGCCGCAGCGTTGATGATCGGCCTATCCCTCGTGTCGGGAGCATCGGTGCTGGGTGAGTCGTTCAAGTCCGAGTTTGAGAACATCCTCAACACGGCGGTTCAGGGCGACTTTCTTGTCACGAGCAACAACGAACAAGCAGACATCCCCAACGAAGTTGTCGAAGCAATCGAGAACAATGACGCCTTTGGCAATGTCACGGCGGTCAGGTACACGAACGTCATGCTGGAGCGGGACTTCGCAGATCAAGGCCCGCTCGGAGAAGACATCAACAGTCGAGACGTCGCGGCTTTTGATTACGCAAACATCGACGGCCTCTTCAACCTGTCGGTCATCGAAGGATCCCTCGACGACATCACGACCAATACAGCGGGCATTCGCGACACCGTGGCTGAAGACCTCGGTCTTAGCCTCGGTGACTCGCTAAACGTCGCACCCGATGACGAAACAACCGATTTCATCCCGCTGGAAGTGGTAGCGATCTTCGAAGAGGCGCAGGTCTCCGGCCAGATCCTGCTCAACTTCGAGCGGTTCGAATCGCTCACCCCTCAGCGCGCCAACGACTGGGTCGCTGCAAGCGTTGCTGATGGTGTCACGGTCGACACCGCCGATACCGAGTTCAACGAACTGCAAGTCGAATACCCGAACCTGATGTTTCAGTCGTCAGCAGAATTTCGCCAGACCTTCTCCGAACAAATCGACTTCATTCTCAATCTGCTCACCGTCCTACTCGGGCTGACCATCTTCATTGCCCTCCTCGGCATTGCCAATACCCTCGCCCTCTCCGTCTTCGAACGCACCCGTGAGCTCGGGCTCCTGCGAGCGGTCGGCATGGTGCGACGCCAGACCCGCAGAATGATTCGATGGGAGGCGGTGATCATTTCCGCGGTTGGAGCCGTGCTCGGCACGATCCTCGGCGTCGCTCTCGGAGCAATCATCGTGACGGCCATTCCGGAAGATTTCCTGAGCGCCTTCGCCATCCCGTGGCCAAGGATCATCATCATGGTGATCTTCGCCTCTCTGGCCGGCATCTTCGCAGCACTGTTCCCCGCGTGGCGAGCTTCGAGGATGAACGTCCTCGCGGCGATAAACACCGAGTAGTGACACCGGAAGTCAACCGATCTCATCGAGCTCTATGTCACCCAACGGCCCATGTCAAGGGTCGATCGTCCGGGCCTGTTCGTGCCGAAATGCCTCTACGGAAACCACCACTCACTGTCGAAAATAGGTGAGTGGAAATCGAAGAAACCGACGTAAAGACCGCAGTCCCACCGAACCGACTCGGTCAGCTTCTGGCCGAAGCTCGACTGGCGAGAGGCGCTGATCTTCAAGACCTGGCGACGAGGAGCAACTTCACGGTCGGCGAACTAAGCGATCTGGAGGCAGGTCATCGTCTTCTCGATGACGACCTGATCGGTCGCGTCACCACTCTGTATGAAATCGACTGTGGCCTGATCGTGCCGCAGCGGAGTGAACTCGTAATCGACCTCGACGACCAACTGTTGACCGTCGCCAGCGAGGCGCTTCCACTCGACTCAAAGTCTCGCGATCATGTGCTCGAGCGATATCTGTCGCTCGTATATCTACTCCGCAACAATCCGCCCGGGAGCCAGGTCACGTTGCGCGACCAGGACCTCAACGTCCTCGCCGCTTCTCTGGCGGAACGACGCGAACTGATCGAGGAACAGCTGCTCCTCGCCATGCGTCCCGACAACGAAGCTGTCGAGGGACTCTTCGGCTGGTTCAGAAAGCGTCTCTGGGTTCCCGCCGCTGGAGTGTTGGTCGGAGCTACCTCGATCGGAGCACTCGTTCTGCTTTCGACCGCCTCTTCAAACGGCGAGTTCATTGAACCCGAACGATTGATTGCGCAGGCCAACCAAACTACGGAGTTCGAGGCCAACGCTGCCCCGACCGTGGTCGCTCCCCTCGCCCCGGGCACAACATCGTTCGGTTCGAGCTCTTCTACTTCGCCACCGGTCAGTCGACCACCTTCGGTCGCTGCAGCAGAGGCACAGGAAACCACTCCTGAGGTGGCAGCCATGGGCGTCCAGGCCGAGGCACTACTTCCGTTTGACTGGGAAGAGATCCTCCCGGGATGGCAGGTCAACTATCGCGGTCCAAACGCCGGATTCCGTGGACTGACGTACCCGTACGACCAGACGATCGAGATCTTCGTGCGTGAGACCGACACGCCTCAACGCGTCGCCTCGATCCTCGCCCATGAGTTGGGACACGCGGTCGACGTTGCCCACCTGACGCCTGCCGAGCGAAACATGTGGCTCACCATCCGCGGCATCAAAGACGCTCCGTGGTGGCCTGATGCCTTCGCCAGCGATTTCCAAAGCGGCGCTGGCGACTTTGCCGAGGCCTTCGCTACCTGGGCCGTCGATGACCCCAGCTCATCGGAGATCGCTGCTCAGCCAACCGATGAGCAGATCGCCTTCGTCGCCCGGCTGATGGACAACCTCAGCTAAACATCCGCCCTTCTTCTCGACAAAACGAGATGTAGTGACAACGTTGCTGCTCCGGCTTGTGATTACCGTCACAAGCGCGTGAATTGTCCGCGACTTTTGACCGCGCCTGTGCGTCATCCACCTGTCCGGCGCCGTATTGGTACCCGCCACCAGTGCGGCGCTGGATCTAAATCGCAGGCCTGTTCCCCCCCTCAGGCCCACGACCGCTCGACCCTCGGGTAGGGCGGAAGAACTCAGGCCCGAGTCGTATCCCGCCACGACTCGGGCCTGCGTATTTTTGTCGTGTCCTACACTGTCCCTACGCACTCACGGAAAGGCTCTCAGAGATTGAGCAAATCAGTTGTCGCCTTCGCCACGATCTTTGGAGTCTTTTTCCTCTCCCTGATCATCGTTGTCGCACTGATCTCAACCGGCCTGATCGATTTCAACTGGCCCTGGGAGAATGTGGTTCAGGAAGAGACCATCATCGAGATCGACACCGAAGAGGTCGGCCCCGCCCGAATCATCGACATCGCTCCGATCTCGCTCGACTGCCGAGCGCGAATTGAAGCAGAGGTACCCGTCGTCGGCACCCAACGCACCTCCGTTGCCGGCGCGACGGTCAGTACAGACACGATCCGATTGCGGGCCATCGGCGACGTCGACACCTGCGTTGCGTCGGACGGCGTCGAGATCAACGAACGTACAGACGGAACCATCGGCGTCATCATCGATGCCGACGCGATCGAGTTCGTCCGTCCCCGAGTGGACGCGGTAGCCACAATGGACTCGGTGACGACCGATCGCGGCATCGTCAATCAGGTGATCGAAGCCCTCCCATTCACCAACGAGGATGATGAACTAACCCCGGCTGCATTTGCGTTTGCCCAAACCGTTATCGGTGGCAGCGACTGCATGCAGGCTGCGTTCGACCAAACAACACTCGCTCTCGAAGAGGCCTACCGAGCTCAGATGGTTGAGCAAGGAGCAAACCCTGACGACATCGATGTCATCGTCGCAGGCACGCCAGACTTCGGCCAAAACGACGACATCGCCGAGCTCGGCGACTTCGAGTTCGTACAAGACGAGGGCACTGCGTGCGTCGTCGCCAGCCCCTAACACCGCGTTTGGAGTTGAGCGGTCGAGAGGAGTTCGCCAGGCTGGGTTCGAATACAGATATCGTCAAACAGTGCTTCACCTCTTCGATACCAGCCAATCGATGGTCGTTCCGTTCGAACCAGGCCCAGTCGTTCGCATCTACATCTGCGGCATCACGCCGTATGACTCGACCCACCTCGGCCATGCCAACACCTATCTCACATACGATCTCTTAATCCGACGCCTCGAAGACCTTGGCCACACCGTCGAGATGGTCCGCAACGTGACCGATGTCGACGACTCGATCCTTCCCAAGGCTCGCGAACTGGGAATCGACTTCCTCGAGCTTGCCGCGACCGAGATGGAACGCTTCCACGGCGACGTCGATGCGCTGAATATGCGTCCGCCTATTGCTGAACCCCGGGCGACCGAATCCATCGATGCGATCGTCGACCTCGTCGAGCGGCTGGAACAAAAGGGCCACACCTACACCAAGGAGGGCACCACGTGGTTCGACGTGAGCACCGCCCCCGAGTTTGGCCGCCTGTCCGGTTATGCCGAGGACACCATGCTCGCGCTCGCCGCGGAACGGGGAGGCACTCCAACAGATCTTCGCCAACGCAACCCGCTCGACTTCATCCTGTGGCAACCGTCAGCAGACGACGAACCGAGCTGGGATTCGCCATTTGGCCCTGGACGGCCTGGATGGCACATCGAATGCAGCGCGATGAGCTGGGACCAGTTTGGCGTGACCCTCGATCTTCACGGTGGCGGCAGCGACCTCATCTTTCCGCACCACGAGGCCGAACAGGCACAGTCCGAACACGGCTACGGCGAGAAGTTCGTAAGCCACTGGATGCACACCGGAATGGTTGCCTATCAAGGAACCAAGATGTCGAAGTCACTGGGCAACCTCGTGTTCGTCAGCGAACTCGTCAAGACGCATCCGCCGCAAGCTGTCCGTCTAGCTCTGATGGGCCACCACTACCGCGATGACTGGGAATGGTTCGATGGCGACATCGACGATGGCGAGCAACGGTTCGACCGAATTGTTCGAGCTGTCGAGGCTGGCACCGGACCCGATCCTGCTGGCACTCTCGAGAGCGTCCGAGCCGCGCTCGATGATGACCTTGACGCACCAACCGCACGCGACGCAATCGACGCTCTGGCTCGTGCCATCCTCGATGGCGAAGGAACCGATGAGAACGCAGGCGCAGGACTCGCTGAAGCCGCGGCCCTCATCGGGGTCAACCTTCCCGAGCCGGACGCATCGTGAAGCTATTCGACACCCTAGAAGGCAACATCGTCGAATTCGTCCCACGTGTCGAAGGTGAAGTCTCAATCTACGCCTGCGGGCCGACGGTCTACGACCACCCCCACCTCGGTCATGCACGGCAGTCGATGACCTACGACATCATTCGTCGATACCTCGAGTGGACTGGTCTGACCGTCCATCACGTGGCGAACATCACCGACATCGACGACAAGATCATCGGCCGCGCGCGCGATGAAGAAAGCACCGAACCCGAAATCGCCACGTACTGGACAGAGGTCTACGACGGCGTCATGGATGACCTCAACATCCTCCGCCCGAAAGACCGCCCAAAGGCGACCGAGTACGTGGCAGAGATGATCGACTTGATCCAGGTCCTCGTCGACAACGGTTCGGCCTACGCCAACGCCTCTGGCGTCTACCTGCGAGTGCGTTCGGTCGAAGAGTACGGCGCGCTCGTGCACCGGACGCCCGACGAACTTGCCGAAGGCGCCGGCGCTCGGGTCGAAGTTGATGACACCAAGGAAGATCCGCTCGACTTCGCCCTTTGGAAGGCTGCAAAACCAGGCGAACCCACATGGGATTCGCCATGGGGACCTGGACGTCCTGGCTGGCACATCGAATGTGCTGCCATGAGTCTCGGCATTCTCGGCGATGGATTCGACATACACGGTGGTGGCAACGACCTGGTCTTCCCACATCACACCAACGAACGCGCCGAAGCGATAGCTGCAGGTCACACCTTTGCCCGCTATTGGGTGCACAACGCGATGATCAACATCGGTGGCGAGAAGATGTCCAAGTCGTTGAACAACTTCACGACCGTTCGCGACCTCCTCGACGAAGACCCGCTCAACTCTCGGGCGCTACGTCTTGTTCTCCTTCAGACGCATTATCGGAAGAACCTCGAAATCAATAGTGAGATCATGAAGGTCGCTCGCGAAGCCATCAAGGGCATCGACGCGATGGTTCGTCGCGCCGACAACGCTGGAATCGACCGGCATTCGAACGAACGAGATGTCGAAGCAACGCAGAAGTTCCGGGCTGCGATGGAGCACGACTTCGGCACGCCCGACGCAATGGCGACCGTCTTCGATCTCGTTCGCAAAGCCAACGCAGCAATCGATGCCGATGCTCCCGAGGCCACCGCACTCGCACTCACCGCAATCGAGCTCTCAAACGCTCTCGGTCTCGCAGTAGGTGCCGAAACTGCCAGTAGGGACGACGACGAAGAAGTCGAGGCTCTTGTGGCTGAACGCACCGCGGCCAAGGCCGCCAAAGACTTCGCTACCGCCGATCAGATTCGCGACGATCTCGCGGCCCGCGGCATCACGGTGGAGGACACCGCTGACGGTCCGATCTGGTACCGGAACTAACTCCCGAATAACCCGTTAGCCGGACTCACCAATGCCGTAGACGGCGCCCAGCCGGGTACCGACGACGATCATCCCGTCCCAAACCGCCGGGGTCGACTCGATGCAGCCGTCGTCGAGTCGGAGCCTCCACAGCGTCTGCGGTTCTCGGCGAACATCGGCCACATCGAACGCGTGCATCGTTCCTGAGCAGTCCCCCATCAACAGCACATCATCGACGACCACCGGCGACTGCCACAGGTGGAAACCGAGATCGATACTCCACAGGTCGGCCCCGGTCTCCTGGTCGACAGCTCGAAGGCGACCGCCCTCACTGCCAAAGATCACCGCATTGTCATGAAGCGCCGGCGTGCCCCAGATACCAGTCCCCACATCCTGGTGCTCCTCCACGGCCCAAACAAGCGCGTCGTCGTCGGCCTGGGACGGGTCGAGTTTCAACAGCTGTCCAAGAGCGTCCGCCCTGGCAGTCCCCCGTTCATACTCGGCAGCGACGTAGAGCATGCCGTCGGCATCGGCGACGATCGTGGCATCGACGTCGTCGCCGACCCAGTATCGAAAGACCCGCGTTGGCTCACCGCCGCTGCGCAGCGGGGCTAGATCCCAACCCTGGACAAGCCCACCGGAGTTCGCAAAGTAGAGCGTGTCGCCGGTAACGGTGACCGAGTTCTCGATGGAGACGTTTTCGTCGCCAATCTCGGCGAGCAACTGATCGTCCCACCCAGCCACGTCGAAGATGAGTTCGGGCGCGACCGTCACCAACCCATCGTCAGCGCCACGATCACGATTCAGCTCCACGATGTGAAGTCGACTGTTCTCTCCGCCCACGAGGAGGTACCCATCGAGGATCAGGCCAGCGCCATCCCAATCATCGTTCCACTTGGTCGGCTCACCGTTGTCGGCATCCAAGCGCCACAGCTCCCGTGGCTGACCACCGTCGAACGCAATCGCGCGAAATCCCCCATCACGAGAGCCGACGTACACGATTGGAAAGCCGTCGGGATCAATCGTGACCGATCCTTTGATGATGTCGTTCGTTTGGAATGGGGGCAAAAGGGGGTCACCCGTTTCGGCATCGATGAAATGCACAGCGCCGTCGAGCGCACCAAACACTGCCCAAAGGCGCCCATCGAGTCGGAACATGGATGGTTGACCCGTCCAACCAGTGCCGCACCAAATTCGGGGTTGCCCCCCAACCGCCGAGCTGGCGCAGAGGCCGCCTGACTGCGGGTACCTCCAGTGCACGTCGGGATTGGCCGGGATTGGACCCTCGCCATAGAAACTTCGAGTCGGTGAGCCTCGGAACGTGAGCAGGCCCTCGAATACCGTGGGAGGGGCAACACCGACCATTTCCGGATCAACGAACACGGAATCGTCAAACGACCCCGTGATGGTTTCACCCAGAACCTCGGGCACGATCCCCTCGGTGATGATCCCCGCTGCGGGAACGAGATCTTCACCCGCCGCGATACGAGCGATATCCTCGATCGATGTCTCGGTGGCCGTTTGGCCCTGGGAGATCGCCAGCACCCCACCGGCAACGATCAGGCCCATTACCAACGCGTTGCGTACCCGGTGGATGCGTGCGCGCCGGCGTGGCCGACGATCGGGACCAACCAATGGGCTCATCTCTTCGGGTTGGCTCACCGCGGCATCCCGACGGTCAGGTGACCGTTACGAGACCGCGACGTGACGAACGTGCGGCGGGAACGGGAGCTCGAGGGTGTGATAAAGACCCTCGGCTTCCTCCTCGGGCTCGTCCGACGAGGACCGCGCTCGACGACGCGGGCTGAGCTCATCGACGGCCGGTTCGGGGACAGCACTCTTGGGAGCACCATCTGACGCTGACGGTTCCGGCCCGTGGAAGGCTCGATGGAGCAGTGATCCTGACGTTGGATGAGCCAAGGTCTCGATCTCCGCGGAGACCTCGGTGCCGACCGAACTCTCCGAGGCTGAAGAGTCATTCGAAGGAGACACCGGGACGAACCATGGATTGTCGCGATCGTGAATCCGATGGACTTCCACACTTCCATTCTCGGCAGCTTCGTTCTCAGCAGAGCCTGGTTCAATCCGCTCAGCACGGTCCGATTCGACCAACGCCGATACAACCTCGGCTTCGACAATAGGAGCCTCCGGGGAGGTGGTGATCTCACTGGGATCATCCACGGTAACGAGAGTCCATCCGCCGGGCACGCCGAAGCGGTCAGCGTGGGTTTGGCAGAGGGCGATGCCATGGGCAGCCGGCACCGACGAACGAGTGACCTGCTGTGTTTCGCGCGAAAGCTCGAACCAACTGACCGCGAGGTCAGAACACGTTGGTTTGGCACACGAACGGCTCATGGTGGAATCCTACCAATAGCAAGCGCCAAAGTACATCGGTGTAGTTCGACGTTGTCCCTCAGGGCTTTGGCATATCGCGACGGGTCTTCGACCACATCGCCGCTTCACGTCGCGCCTCGACCTCAAGTGGTATGTCGAGATATGCCTGGCGATGGTTTCGTGTTCGAAGCAAGTTCTTGAAATACGACGACAGATAGGAAGCAAAAAACGGGAGGACACCCATTTCAGCGAACTGACGGACATGGACAAGTTCATGTGCCAACAGCGTCGACGAGTGGTGCTCGATGTGGTCACCTCGGAGCAGGATGAAACGGCCTAGCGTCATCCCATCCGCGGCTGGCGGCAGCAGGTTTGTGCGAACGAGTTTGACTCGTTCGGAAACGCCGCGCGCAATGTGGTCGAACGCCTCGACCTCATCTCGATCGAGCACCCGTTGTCGAAGTTGTGTCCCGGTTCGTTTCGCTCGTGTCATCAAGCTGCATGGTAGCAGTGGGAGAATTCCCGTTCGCCCTCGACGAGACAGGCTCAAAAGGCCCAGCCTTGTGCCGATTGAAGGGGGCTATGTCCGGATCGAATTTTGACTGCTACCTCTGCGGGTCGACCAATACGGCCGACGCAGACTTTTGCGCGAACTGTAGCGGGCGCTTACTGAAGATCCCTGACGCACCCGTCGAGGACGAAGTCGGCGCCGCAATGGACCTGGATGGTCTCGACGGCACCATTCCAGACGAGGACATGTTTGACGATAACTCGTTCGAAGAGGTGGCGGACGAAGAACCAGAGACCCCGGCAGGCAAGAGTCGCCGTCGACGCTCGATCCATACCTCGGTCGAAGATCAGCGCTTGTCCGATGCGCTCGGACTAACCGAGGAAGAGGATGAACTCGACCGCATCGACACCCAGGTGACGAGCATTCCGACCGCTCGCGCCGCCGAGAACATTCCCGTCCTGGGTACCGGTGGAACGGGCTTTCTCGCAAAGGACGACGACGAGGTTGGTCCAGTCGCCTACGTCATCGTTGCCATGTTGATCGTCGCGACGGTCTGGTTTGGTTACGACTCGCTTATCCGCGGACGCCAAGCGCCAGAGAGCATCGCGTTTACCGGAACCACCACCACCATCGCGCCGGCGACCACAAGCACCATTCCTGATAACCAACCATGGTCGCTCGACCGCGTCGACTCTCACTACGGCTCGACGATCGTGCGGCTCATCGCCCACGATTGTGACGGTGGCACAGACCCGAGCGAACCCCTGATCGGCATCGCGCTCGATGAGCAGTCGGTGATTCTGGCGCCGAATGCGCCAGCTGGCACCGACGCTGTACGGATCGTCACACGAACCGGCAGCAGTCGAAGCGCCAGGGTGAATGTCCAGAACGGTGTACGCATTGCCACAGCGGTTGCGCGAACATCACGAAATCTTGAGATCGTTGAAGCCGCGAACGAGTCGATGTTTTTTGTTGGGTACGACTTCGAGTCGAACGTCGTGTCGACCACCGAGACCCCGCAGGGCCTAGACGCCGAGATCTCGGTTTCGGAGTTTGGAAACGTTCACCAGGTCCGAATTGGCGAATCGATAATCTCGGGGAGCACCTTGGCTGCCATCAACGTCACCGCCGACGTCAACCCCGAGGCTGAAGGTGGCGAAAGTGTGTGCGCCCAGTCTTCCCAAGTCGCACTCACCGCTCCAGCGACAGGGCCTGGTGAGGGCACTGAAGACGTTGATCCCGATGCTGGCGAAGCCGCTGGCACCGGAGCAGGCGAGTAACAGACCAGATCAGCTCTCGGTAATTGTCACCGAGTTGATGACGACATCATCGAGCGGACGGTCACCGCGAGCGGTCGCAACGTTCTGCATGTTCTCGAGAATGTCTAGACCTTCGGTCACCTGGCCAAAGAGCGAGTAGCTCGGTGGGAGGCCCACACCGCTTGGGCCACTGACGATGAAGAACTGGCTGCCGTTGGTGTTTGGCCCGGCATTTGCCATTGCGACCGAACCAATCTTGTACGTGTTTGGTGCTGGGAGCTCATCTTCGAACTTGTAGCCGGGGCCACCACGCCCGGTTCCGTCCGGATCGCCGCCCTGGCACATGAACGAGTTGATGATCCGATGGAAAATAACGCCTTCGTAGTAGCGGTAGCGCGCAAGCACGACGAAGTTATTGACGGTCTTGGGTGCGGCAGCGGCATCGAGCGCGATGGTCATCGAACCAAGGCTCGTATCAAGAACCGCGGTGTAGGTCTTCGAAGGATCGATGCACATCGGTGGTGCTTCGGAGAACTGCGTGACGCGCTCGGCGGCGCCTTCGACTGGAGGGCAAGGGGTGCTCGACATGGTGGTGATCCTTATCTGGAGGGACACTTCTGAGGTCCCGACGTCATGGGAACGGTAGCCGAAGAGACTCATTGGCATGCGCCATCCACCCATAGGCCGCCAAAGCACACCTATTGTCAGCCCCATGGCAGCCAAGCTCCCAATTATTCGCAGCCTCTCCGGACTCACCACAGGTGACGGGGCGACCCACATCCCAACGGTGATGTCGTGCTCGGACTGCGACGTGACTTGGCGGGACTTTCCAGGTGCGCCCTGCTGGTTTTGCGGCGAGGCGGGAGAGATCGCCAATCCGAAACGACTCGTACTCGATTGATTCGCCGCTAGGCACGTCGATCAAACCATCGGTGAAG
>CAZSYL010000010.1:0-25712 GCA_964610745.1 uncultured Acidimicrobiales bacterium | reverse complement strand
GGTGAAGCCCAATCGGTGAAGTCGAAGCGAACCGATATCAACGCTCAAAAGGCACCAGCTGCCCACACACGCACCGCAGGTGAGTTGGATCCCCCTCGTCGACATGGTTCCAACTCAAGTAGACAATCTCATCGAGGCTGGCACATAGCGCAATCGTCTGCGCCTGCCGACGCTCATAGTCGTTCGGGTGTACCGCTTCGCGAATGCGATGCATACGACCGCGAGCTTCGTCGAGTTGAATTCGTGCTCGACCAAGGGCATCGAAAGAATACCCATTACTTCGACGGGTATCGTCGTAGTGACGCCACGCAGTCAATAGATCCCGCAGAGCCCGATCCGCGATGTAGTGCAACGCCATCACTCAACGGTATCGGTCGGGGCGATACGAGCATTGGTTGGACACAGAAAAGAACGTCAGCGACTACCGCCTGAAGAGACCTTTCCGCTTGCCACTGAGAAGGTCTTCAGGCGGTATTGCGCGAAGAGCGTCCGCCAGGGCTGTGGCCGTCTGGTAGCGATCTATCGGCTCTTTCTTGATGGACCGCAGGATGACCGCCTCGAGGGATTCGGGGATCGACTTATTGATCGAGTGCGGAACGGGTGGCTCCATCTCGGCGTGCATGCGAAGCAGGTCCATGCGCTCGCCGTAGAAGGGCAGCTTTCCGCTGGCCATTCGAAACAATGTCACGCCGAGCGCGTAGACGTCAGCTCGACCGTCGACCATGCCTTCGGCCGCGACCTGTTCGGGCGACGCCGTCATTGGTGTGGCGTACAACCGGCCGGGTTCAGACGCGGGGCTCTCAGCATCCTGTGCGAGGCCGAAGTCAAAGAGCACCGGATCCTCAGGTGTACGCATGAGTATGTTCGACGGCTTCACATCACGATGGACAATGCCCGCTTCGTGGCAGGCAGCCAATGCCTCGGCGATCTCGATTGTGATCGACACTGCCAATTGGAGTCCGAGCGGCTTACCCATCGTGAGGGTCTGATCAAGGGTCGGTCCATCGATCCACTCCATCTCGATGAACAAGACGTCGGCGATAGTCCCCATCTTCTCGACGGAGATGACACCGCGGTGATCGACCTTGCTCAGCGCGTTGAACTCACGCGGGACCGCTGCTCGAAAGTCAGCGTTGCCCATGGCAAAGGTGGACAACACTTTCACTGCGACATCGACGCCGTCGCTGCGACGACCGATGAAAACTGTCGCTGACGCACCTTTGCCGAGAACGTCACGAATCTCATACGGGCCGAAAGGGCGCCCGATCGCTATCGCTACCACGGGGCCCTCCCTCCTGACGTTTCCGTCCCAGTCCTCTTCACAAAAGATGCAGCCTTGCTCGGTCAGCCTAGATAGCTAGAAGGACGCGAGTCACCACGTCGGCAATCGCTGATTGTCCGTCCCCATTTGGATGGGCGCAGTCAAGAGCTGAGATCAGCGCGTCTGCAGCACCGCCATCGTCGGCGCAAAGCGCGGTCGTGCCTCCGGTGAATGTGTCCACCAATCCCTGGAACGGGCCCAATCCGTCGCGCAACGCATCGACGCCAAGCCCGTTCGGAGCCTCCCAAACATCGGCCTCTCCATCGAGACGGGCGATCGAGACACGCCCTTCTCGTTGTTCCTCGGCAACGTCGAGCAACATCTCGTTGAGCGCCGCCACAACCCGATCGCTTGCGGCGACCATGCAATCACCATTACAACCATCCACGCCGATTGGATTGCTGGCAACGGGATTGAACGCGGTGGTCAACACGACATGCGCACTCGTAGTGGTCATCAGCGCGTCAAACACACTCACCACCTCTACACGAACCGCCTCGACCCGTCGGGCCAGTTCGACTTCGTCGACAGCATCGACTGGATTCTGGTCGGCGCCAGCGAGCAGAAACTCTTCCAGATCGAAGAGTCCAACATCTGCTGCACCCACCGTCAGCGTGACGATGGTTGGATTGAGCAGCGTCGCCCGTTCCAACTGCGTCAGCACATCGCCGACAACCTCACCGTTCTCATCGGTCGCCGTCGTTGGTTGCGAAGACAACCCAGCTGCGGTGGCTGACGCACAGGCGGTGAGGAGGAACTCTGCCCTGCCCTCGAGCGCACCCGCTTCGACCAATGCATCAAATACCTTCGCTCCGTACGAATCAGACTCACTACGGAAGCACTCATCCGAACCAGCAAAGTCACTCCGATCGCGTCCGAATCCCGCAGCGATCGAATCACCCATGGCGAGCAACATGTCCGAGCTTGGTTCGTTGCGTGCGATCAGCCGGACAACCGCACTGCCCTCGAGGCCTCCTTCGTCGGTCGCGGTCATCTCCAGCTCCCACTCCCCCGGTTCGGTCGGTTCCCAATCAAAGCCGATGATTCGTCCGCGCACATTCGTCACTGGATCAAAGCCGGGAATCTCGTCGTCGAAAGCGCGGATGACAACTTCGTCTCCGTTCGGATCGGTCACCACCACGGCTTCGGTAACGCCTTGTCCAACGAAGGCGAACGTCGTTTCCGGCATGCGCACATTCGGCGGTTGGGCCGGGATCGTCGAGGTCGTCGTCGATGCGACCGTGTTCGTCGGGGCCGGTTCATTCGAGGCAATTTCGCCAGCGGTTCCGTCGTCACCGGAGGCACCAGAGGGTCCGCTCGATGAACACCCAGCCAGGATGAGGATCCCGATGATGGCCGAGACAAGGAAACCGGGAGAACGCAACGATGACACCTGTACATCGTTACAGGCGATCGGTGAAGTTTCCGAGCGGGAAAGAACTTCTTACGAGGACAGCTCGATGACGTCTCGCTTCCGACAGCGGCGCGTATCGTGACCTTGATGTTGTTCCGGCTCGTACTCAAAAACCTGGTACAACGACCCCTCCGATATCTCCTGACGAGCGTCGCGATTACCTTCAGCGTTGCTGCTGTCGCTGCGGTCTTCATCTTCACCGGGGGACTTCGCACCACATTCGGTGAGCTGGCCGAGAACATCGAGTCCGGATACGACATTGCTGTTCAACCCCGAATCGAATTCGGTGACGGCCTGATCGCTCCCAGCATTTCGGTCGATCACCTCGACCGAATTGTGCCGCTCGATGGCGTCTTGGCCGTACAGCCACGCGTAGTGGGGGTCGGCGTCGTCGCAGTCGATGGACAAGGCGAACCAACATTTGCGCCATCGGGGCCGAACCTCGGCGTGTTGTGGGGAGACCGAAGTCCCAACACCCGGCTCTTCGTCCAGTCGGGGCGCCCACCGGTCGGACCTGGAGAGTTCGCCCTCGACATCGACGCGTTCGCAGATGGCGATTACGAGCTCGGGGAGCAGTACGTCTTGCAGCTTCCAACGGTCACCGATGCCGGTCGGACATTCGAGCTCACCGGCACTTTCACCTTTGCCAATCCTGACCGCAACGCACTCGTGGGAGCGCGCATCGTCGCGTTCGACGAGGAGACCGCGGTGACGGTTCTGAACGACGATCGCGGCTACACCGACATCACGGTCATCCTCGAGGAGGATGCCGATCAATTAGCGGTTATGGACGCCATTGCCGAGGTGGTCGACGAGAACATCCTGGTTCGTAGCCAGGAGGAGGTTCTCGAAGAGACCCAGGGCCAATTCGGCGAGATTCTCGACATCTTCCAGACCGTGCTGCTGGCGTTCGCAGTCATCATTCTCTGCGTCAGCGCGTTCCTCATCTACAACGTTTTCTCCATCACGCTTGGCCAACGGATCCGCGAGCTCGGGCTGCTTCGAGCGGTTGGGGCACTGGGCACGCAGATCACCCGGTTGATGCTCGGCGAAGCGCTTGCACTCGGGATCTTCTCAACCGTGCTCGGCATTCCCGGCGGCATCGGGCTCGCCTGGTTGTTGCGTGCAGCGCTCATCGCATTCGGGTTCCCTGACAGCACGGGTCTCCCTCTAACCACGATCGCGATCGTCTCGGCGGCGATCACCGGCATTGGCGTAACAGTCGCCGCGGCCATCTGGCCATCGGTGCAAGCCCGACGAGTTTCCCCACTTGCAGCAATGCGCGACGGTGCAAACCAAACGGACCTCGCAACGATGAGAAACCCGTTGGTCGGCACAGCCATGGTGCTCGCCTCGATCGCACCATTCTGGCTTGCCTTTGCCCTCGCTGGATGGGCGCCTGCCCTCTTCCTAACGCTGCTTGGAGCGTTGCTGTTGTACTTCGGGTTCCTTCTGCTGTGGCGGTCGGCAGCTCGCTTCGTGCCGTTCCCGATCGGAATCGCCATCCTCCTGATCAGCTTGTTTGGTTCCTTCGAACTCGGAGAGACCTTCGGGTTGATTGCATCGGGGGCTGCACTGATGCTTCTTGGAGCAAACCTGCTCAACCCCATACTCGCTCGACCGGTTACGGCAATCGCCGGGCGCGGACCAACCATGGTCGTGATTGCGCTCGTTGGGATCGCGTTCGGCGTCGGGGCACTCGCCGCGTTTGGCGGCGCCGGGTTCATTATCACGAGCGGGGTTCCGGATTCGATCATCGATGCCACCGGGCAGTCGATTGCGCCGATCGCGCTGATCCTGCCCATTGCCCTGGCAGGAGTCGTCCTGCTGGTCGTTAGCTACGGAACCGTCAGGACGGCGTTTGGAGCCCGAGGATTGGCGGGACAGGTTGCGAGGGCAAATGCCGGGCGCAATCCCCAGCGAACAGCGACGACAGCGGCAGCTCTCATGATCGGGCTCACGCTCGTGACCGCAGTGACCGTTATTGGCGACTCGATCAAGTCATCGGTAACCGATGCCCTCGATTCGTCAATTACCGCCGACTGGCTACTTCAAGGACCGCAGGGCGGCCCTGGTGGAACCCCATTTTCGGCTGCGGCTGCTCAACGGGTCGATGCCCTCGACGAAGTTGAGTCGGTCGTACCCTTCCGCGTTGCTTTCCCCGCAGCTTGGGTTACAAGCGAGTCAGGCGAACTGCGCGCTGAGGACTTCATCGAATTCCTGCCAATCGTGTTGCAGCTGCTCGATGACGACGCCGACCTAAGTGCCGAGGAACTACTCGAACTGCGCGATGAGCTCGGGACCGACGTCGAGGTAAACGACGCGGCCGCGGTCGACTTTGCAAACCTCGATGACCACGTCGATCCCGACTTCATCGCCCGTGATCCCGAGCTCGCCCAACTTCCTAACGCGGTCTATCTCGTCGACGATGTCGCCGAGGACAAGGGTCTTGAGGTCGGCGATACTTTCTCCGCGCTCTTCGTCGATCTGCAGAGTGAAGATCTCGTTGTTGCAGGCATTTACGAGAACGGTTTCGTGCTTGGAAACCGGGTGATGACACTCGATCTTTGGGAGCGCCACTTTCCGACGGGGAGCGACAACTTTCTGACGGTTGTCACCGCCTCTGGCGTGCCAGAAGAAACCGCTCGCGCCGCGATCGAAGCCGAGCTTGAAGCAGACTTCCCGATCATCGAGGTTCGCAATCGAGAAGAATTTGCTGAAGCAGCCGAAGTTCAGATCAACCAGACGCTGGCGACAGTAAACGTGCTGCTCGGCCTATCAGCGGTTATTGCCGCTCTCGGCATTCTGGTGGCTCTTGCCTTATCGGTATTTGAACGCACCCGCGAGATTGGGCTGTTCAGAGCAGTCGGTAGCTCGCGAGCCCAAACCCGTTGGATCATTCGCTGGGAGGGCGTCATCATTGCCATCTTCGGTGGACTCGTGGGTCTGATCCTCGGTGTTGGGCTTGGTGCTCTGGCAACCGCCAAGCTTCCCGAGGTCTTGGTGACCCAGACGACAGTGCCCATTCCCACGCTGATCACCTACCTCATCTTTGCCGCTCTCACCGGCCTGGCCTCCGCGGTCTTTCCAGCCTGGATCGCCGGACGCATGAACGTGCTCGACGCAATCAGCACCGACTAGACCGCGTGGCTTCTAGCCATCACCGTCCTCTTCTTCGGGAGGCGGTTCCTCTTCCTCAGGTGGAGGCTCTTCCTCTTCCTCGGGAGGCGGTTCCTCTTCCTCAGGTGGAGGCTCTTCTTCTTCGGGAGGCGGTTCCTCTTCCTCAGGTGGAGGTTCGTCTTCAGGCGGCGGTGGGCTGACATCGGCACGTGCGGTATCACTGCCGTTATCATCCCTGACGGTCATGATCACTCGGAAGGTGCCGTTCGTTTCACGGAAGCGAACAACCGGGCGCTGTTCGTTGTTGTCGATAATCTCCACCGCGCCGTTGAAGCGCCAGGTGATCTCAGCGTCGTCTTGAGCATCCGAGGTGTTTACGAACTGGATGACGCCCGGAGCAATGCCCTCCCAGGTAAAGGATGCAGTCGTATCAAAGGCATCGACCCTGAACGAAACAGGGTCTCGATCATCGCCAAAGTCGTTCGCCGCCGTCACCTGACCCCTGAACCTGCCGTTGCCTGGAACCCGGAACAACGGTGTCGGAGAATTGCCACCATCGACCAGCTCGACCCCATCGATCTCCCACTGCCAGCGGGTTGGATCGCGATCGAATTCGGCCCGAAGACGTACTAGGTCTCCATCGATCGAATCGACGACCACATCGAGCACTCGAGGTTCCCGACCAGCTTGAACTTCGGGAGCTCGGATCGTCGTTCGGTCCGTCGACCCGTCGTTGCCTGTGACCACGAGGGTGACCTCGGGTCGACCCGATCGGTCAAAGAGGAACGTTGTTGTCTCGCCGGTCGGGTTGGAGTTGCTGACCGCATCCTCTGCGCTCCACCGGAACCCAGTCGCTCGCTCAGAATCCTGCCCGCTGCAGACCAGGCGAGCGCCGTCAGCTCGACACGTTGCGACGGCCTCTGGAGGGTTCGAGACCGTGATGCGCGCACGGTCGGTCGCTGAGCCGACCTGGTTCGACGTCGTGAGAGTCACGTCGAAGGAACCACCCCGGAATGTGTGGGTTGGGTTCCGTTCGTTTGACGTTGACCCATCTCCAAAGTCCCAACGCCAACCTGTGACATTTTCGGACTGATCGATGAAGCGCACAGTGTCGTCGTCGACCATCTCGAAACGGAAATCGGCCGTAGGCCGGTCGACAACACGAATCTGCGTCTCAGTCGACGACCGGCCTCCCTCGTTTATCGCTACGAGTCGCACGGTGAAGGTACCTTGGTTCTGCCAGGCGCGGACTGGATTCTGGACCGTTGCCTCGCCGGCGTTCTCGAACTCCCAGCGCCACCGTGTGGGGCGGTTTCGCGAGGTGTCGGTGAACCGGACGTCCTCACCGGTTGCTACGACCGTTTCGGACACATTGAACGAGGCCACTGGCGGGTCGACCGGTTCGACCACGGTGATGTTCACGCCGGAACGATCGTCGCCAGCTTCGTTCTCGACGCGGAGCATGACTCGGAACGTGCCCGGCTCACTCCACGAATGAGTCGAGTTCACGCCGTCTGCTGTTGAACCGTCACCGAAACTCCAGCGATGCTGCGTTGGATTATTCAGTGCGCTGCTCGTAAAGCGGACGCGTTCGCCGACCAGAACTTCGGTCGCGCTTTGGGTGAACACCGAGACTGGCGCAATGACCCGTTGTTCGACGGTGATATCAACAAACGTGCGGTCCTCGCCTTCGGAGTTCTCGACAACCAATGCCACTCGGTACTCACCAGCACGGGCAAAGGAGTGTCGCACGGACGCACCGCTTGCGGTAGTGCCATCGCCGAAGTCCCAGGAGATCGTCGTCGGGTCGTTCAACGAGGTACTCTCGAACGTCACCTGCTGGTCGGTCACGATTCGGCGCGGCACCTGACCAATACCCGCCACGGGCGGTTCGACACCGGAAAGCACCTCGACCGTCGCGGTCGCAGTATCCGATCCAGCGTCGTTGGATGCCGTCAACTCGACCTCAAAGGTCCCCGCTTCTTCGAATGTGTGGGTCACCCGTCTGCCTCGACCGCGGTTACCGTCGCCGAACGTCCACCGAAAGATGTCCACCTCGCCCGTCGTACGACTCTCGAAGGTAATCGATTCCCCCGCTTCGATGGTCGCTTGACTGAATTGGAAGTCGGCGTTCGGAGCCAACAAGACCGTCTCGGGGACAATGGCCACTTCGGTAGCCTGACTCGAAACGTCCCCAGCCGCGTTCGTGACGGTGAGCGTCACGGTGAAGATCCCTTCTTCAGCCCACGCCTTCTCAGCATTCGGCCGTTCGGCACCGTCGCCATCTCCGAACGTCCAGGACCATGCAACCGGACTACCAAGGCTTGTATCGGTGAAGCGCACCGTCTCGCCGACGGTTGCCTCAGACGAAGATACCGAGAAGTTCGCGACGAGGGTCTCTGCGAGCTCGGGAAGTGGAGGCTCCTGTCCATCGCCCAAGTCACTAACATCGACCGCGATTCCAAAGGCTTCCGGTTGCGGAACAGGCGCCGCGTTCGGCACGTCGACCACCTGTTGGTTCGAGTTCTCACCGGTGCCCGAGTCTGCGCCACCGATGGCATCACCTTCGGCCGCGATAACTGCCTCACCGGAGTCACCGAGCAAACGCAGACGATTTTCGCCTTCGTCTCCGCTCGACAAAGAACTCCCATCGCCGTCCTCGTCGGCGTTGCCCGGCGCAGCAACGATCGCCGAGATCTTGGCGACCGGGACGATCTCGTCAGCTCGAACAACGGCAGCGAACGGGCCGAGTCTCTCGTTAGCCCAAACGGTTGAGCCAAAGACTTCGAGCTCGAATGGCTGGCCGAGTGTTCCAAATGGCAGCTCGCTGATGGTCTGACCCGATTCCAAGTCGACCGCAATGATTCGGCCACCCTCCCAGAACGGAAGGTAAGCAACACCGTCGTGGGCGATCGGAGCGCCGTACTCACCAACCTCGACGTCGACGTCGATGTCGCGACAGCCACCATCTCCGGTACTCACTGCAAGCACTGACGAAGCGGGATTCAACGACAGAATCACCGCGTCAGAGTCCGGGGTGCTTCCTCCATGAACTGCGCCGCCGGCTGCACTACGCATGCAGATGGCATTTCCGAGCGAACCAGCATCCTCGACTTGGGCCAGTGCAAGACGCTGCGGGTCGAGTGCATAGACCGATCCTCCAGCACTAACCATCGTTCGCTCATCGACTTGACCCTCAATAGCATCGGCTACGGTCGCAACGGCGACCGGACCGTCGACACCGAGCTGAACCACCGTCGACGCTTCAGCGTCAAAGGCGAAGATAGCGCCGCTGGCGTCCTGAACTGGACTGGAGAGCGGGGCGTCGAGAGTGAGAGGTGCAACGTCTCCCGACTCCGAGTTGATTGAAACAACCTGCTCACCATCGACAACGGTGACATCGTTGGCAACATCATCTCGACCAAACAGGGCTGGCTGGCGCCCCTCGACGCCGTCGGCGAGCGGCAGGTCGATCGTCGACGTAACCGTCAGCTGAGAACCGCTGACCAACGAGATTGCGCTGGTCGAAGTGTTGAGCACCACAGCGCCGTCTTCGACTGGCAGCGCAACAAATGTCTCGCCTGGCTCAGCAACATCAATTCGAGAAGTGACCTCACCGGTCAAGGCGTTTATCTGTAGAAGCTCACCGTCGATGCCATGTTCAATCCAGGCGTTGGGATCTCCGAGGTCGACCGCAGCTGCTGATTCCGCACCTGGTCGAAAGATCAGTACGGCAAGCAATGCGGCGACAAGCAGAATGAAAGTTCCACCCAACGCGCGCCCTTGAGGAATTGCCTTCACTCGTCCCATCCGTTCCATTGCAACAGATAGTGGTACCTCAATGCAAAAGGACTTCCGTGTGTGCTCAAATTGTGACCTCGCCCTCGAATCGACCACGTCTTGTGGGAACTGCAGGAATCGGAGAGAGCGGGCTGCGTTGGGTGGTCTTCCAACGAACGCGCACTCGCGTCCAACGACCGACCCATCAGCGACCATACACGCGGACACCATGCGCGCGCCCGCGGACGTCGCGTCGAGGGGGCGGCTGGTTCAGAACAGCTAATCTTGGGCCGTGGAGAACCCTGACCAGGCCGCCGAGCAACTCACCGAGCTGTTGGACGACCCGAGCCCTCGTCTCGACGAGGCACTCCTGCTCCTCAGCGAACACCTGCAGCAAAAACAAGGTGTTTCCGAGGCCGGACTGCAAGCTCTCGATCAGCTCGCTGCAGACTTGCTCGCCGCAGATTCCACCGCCGCCGAGGTAGCAAGTCTTGTAAAGGGCCTGTTCGTGGATCACCACTACGTGGGTGACGTCGAGAACTATCACAACGAGGAGAACTCGTTTCTCGATCGCGTCATCGAAAAACGAACCGGCATGCCAATCTCGCTCGCAGCGTTGACGGTCACCGTCGCTAGGCGGCTCGGTACCGAACTACATCTGCTTGGCCTACCCGGACATGTGGTGGTCGGCATTGCGAACGACCCGAACAACTTCATCGACGCATTTTCGGGAACGCTGCTCAATCGCAACGGTCTCGAGCAGCGGCTCCATTCCATCTTTGGCCGCGAGGTGCCGATCGACGACGAAGCCTTGACGCCCATGACCACCGTCGACGTGGTGGTGAGGGTGAGCAACAACCTCATGAGAACGTGGTCTGATCAACCCCGAAAGTTCGACCGGCTACTCGACCTGCGATCGCGGTTACCGCTACCGCGGGCAGATCAGTTGATGTTGATCGAACTTGCAGAGGCTCGGGCACGGTTCGACATCGCTGCTCGTCTACGCGAGGCAGTCGACCCAGACGATGTCAGGATCGATGAGTTATGGGGCCGACTCAACTAGAAGTGCCCCGGGCGCTTCGTAGCCGCCGTAGTAGCTCAGACGGCGGCTAGCACCGCAACGGACTGGCCGAGCGCAGATTCGCCATCGACCACCTGACTAAATCCTTCAACAGCCGCGGGGTCCGAGAGGGGAATGTGGGGAGTGTCGCCCCGATGAACCGAGGTGACTTCGAAGCCGAGCTGCGGTGCCCACGCCGCAATGAGGTCTCGGGACATGAACTGGTTGACGGGAAGGCCACCAGATTTCCGCAGCGAATTGACCGTCGCATCAAACACAGCCCAGTGTGATCCAACGGCGAACTCAAGGAACGAAAAGACCAGCACCCCACCAGGCTTGAGGACTCGCCGGGTCTCCTCGAGGTAGATGAAGCTCTCCTCGTGACGAAGGTGCGTGAGAACCGAAAAGAAACAGACCATATCGGCCTTGGCATCCTGCTCCGGGATCTGCAGTCCGTCGACCGCCTCGAACCGCCAGTCCGGTCGGCCGCACGCCTTTTCTGCATGGGCGAGGAGCGCCGGTGAAATATCTGTCCCGAGATAGGGCCCCTTCAGCCAACCAGCGAGCTGGTGGCTGAGACGACCCGAGCCACAGCCAACGTCGATGAGGGCGGAGTCTTCTCGTAGACCATGCTGGCGAAGCAGATCTGCCTCGATCAGACCCATCGCCGCGAAGTGCTCGATGCTGTGCGACCCAATAGCCTTCGCCGCTGCATGAACATCGGCTGAGTTGACGAGGAGCTCATCGGTGTAGGTGTTGTACAGATTCCGGTTGGACTCGACGAGACCCTGATCCGGCGATGTGTTCTTGTTCTTGGGCACAGCAAATAGTATCACCGCGCTTGATTTGGCGAACGCCAAGCACTCCTCGGCCTCCGAGTAGGATTCACCCGTGGACAGAGACCTGAAACGATCGCTCGGCCAGATGATGAAGGGTGTACAAGTCGTCACCTCCCGCCATGAAGGACTGACCCGCGGCTACTGCTCGCACTGGGTCATGCAGGTTTCTTTCGATGAGCCGATCATGCTCGCCTCGATCTCCCCTAAGCACGACACGCACACGCTCATCGAAGCGTCCGGCTGGTTCACCGTCTCCAATCTCGCTGGTGATCAGGTCGATGTTGGTCAATACTTTTCCTACCCGGGTCGTAAGTTCAAACACATCGCATCTGAGTACCTGACCGAGATCGATGGCCTTCCGGTGATCAAGGACTGCATCTCTTGGCTCAAGTGCGACGTTCTCGAGAAACTCGACACCGACCTCGACCACGATCTCTTTCTCGCTCGAGTGAGCCAGTTCGGAGAAGGTCGACTCGGTGAAGACCCTTTGCTCTACTCATCTCGCCACGGATGGCGAATAGCGGGAGCGAAGGCTCGCGAACCCGGTCGAAGCATTCGCGATGAGCTGCTCGCCCGCCTCGAAGCAGAAGGACTCTCCGAATGAGAATTGACTACGCGGCCCCACTCGTCGGTGAGGAACGAATCGTCGAGACGAACGACGGGGCCCGACTCCGCTCCATCTCTACCGGCTCGGGCAAGCGGACGGTTCTGCTGGTGCACGGCTTTGCTAGCAGCGCTGATGGCTGGAACCTCGTCGCGGCCGATCTGGTCGACCGAGGCATGCGGGTCATCACCTTTGACCAACGTGGTCATGGTGAGTCCACGGTCGGCACCGCTGGTGTCAGCACCGAGCGCATGACCGCGGACATTGGCGCTGTCCTAGTGGCATACGACGTCGAAGACGCGATACTCGTTGGACACTCCATGGGCGGTTTTCTGTCGATCGCATTCCTGCTCGATTCTCCCGAGGAGGTCACGAGTCGCGTCGGTTCACTCGTGCTGCTCGCGACTTTTGCTGGCGATGTCAACCGCGACAACTCCCAGAACAAACTCCAGATACCACTGATCAGAATGGGAATACTGCAAAGACTGCTCGCCCTCGGTCCGGTGCAAACCGCATTTACGAAGAGTCTGATCGGCGATGACTTCGAACCGGGAATGGTCACTGCATTCGTCCCCACCTTCCAAAAGGCCGATCACCCGAAGCTCATCCCAATCCTTCAAGCGATGGTCGACGAAAACCGCTACGACCGAATCGACCAGATCGATATGCCGACCACGGTCATGGTCGGCGACAAGGACAAGACAACCCCGCCCTTTCACACCACCAATCTGCACTCGGGGATCTCGGGATCAACGCTCGTGACGATGCCCGGTATCGGCCATGGCGCAAACTGGGAGGCTCCCGAGACCATCGCGGAGGAGATCGCCAAACTGGCCGCTGGCACCTAATTACCCGAACCCGCGCGCCGTTTCGAAGCAGCTACGCGCGACCCGGAATCCAGGTGAGCCCCTTATAAGCCTTCACGAATCCGTGCTCGGTGAGGGTCTCGGACAAGGGCGATTCACCACTGGGGGCGCCATCGATCCTTGCGATCTCGAGCGACCGGACAAGGCGTTTGCGAGCGAGATCCTTGAGCGCGTCAACCCAGAGAGGGCTCTCGTGGGCAGCGGGGAATCCAATAATGCTCTTCGCACCTCGATCTATATAGACCGCAGCTTCGCCGTTGACGATGATGACGTGGGCTCCAGCAGCTCGGGCTGGTCGACCGTCCGATTCAGGCCACGGCAACGAGGCACCAAAGGGTTGGGCGGTGTCGGTCGCGGCGAGCAGAATGACCACGTCCGCCTCGAAGTCGGTCGCCGCCGATGTCCGCAAACGATCCACTGCGCCGGGCAACGCAAACTGCGCTGCCCCGAGACCTTCCACGAAGTAGCCGCGCCGAAGATCACCGCGCTCTTCAAGCGCTTTCAGCACCGGGTAGACGCCCGCGAAGCCGCCGCTGATACCTTCACCGAGGGCGGCCTCGCGGGTGAGCACGCCATAACGTTCGACCAGCTGTAGCGCCTGGGCGGTTGCGCGCTGGGTTGCCGAGACGGGCGGGGTGGCCACCAACGACCAACGGCCGCCTGCCTGGGGAGGTCCAGACGATTGGAGCTGGCCTACTCGAGGGCGACGGCGTCGCTGCGACGTCGCGCCAGACTTTTTGACACCGAGGAATGCTCGCACCGGAGCCAACGAATCGTTTGTGACCTCGCCAGCCCAAACGAGATCCCACAGGGCGGCGAGCACCGCCTCGTTGCCATACTCCAAACCATCGTCCGCTGCCGCGCCGACAAGGTCGAACCAAAACGACGCGCCGTTGTTCGACAGATGCGAACGAAGCGCATCGTGCAGTGGCTCATCGGGCGCTTCGTCGGCCGACGGGATCAATAGGTGTGACTGGTCGCGGAAGGCCAGCCGGATACGTCCATCCTTCGATCCAATCGCCCCCGCGCCGACCCACACCACCTCACCTGAGGTCATCAACGCATCGAGATCGCTCGGACGGTAGTCGGCCATGCGCGCCGGAAGCACCGATCGTTCGAGCACCGACGCCGGGATCGCTGCTCCTTGAAGCACTCCGATCACGTCGGCGAGTCCGTCGGGCCCGCGCCGAGGAATGCCCACGCCTTGCCATTGTGGCAAGAACCGGGCGAGCGTGTTCTTCTCGACGGGAGCAACTTCTGCTCGTAGCGCAGCCAGAGACCGGCGGCGCAGCTGTCGGAGCACACCATCATCGACCCACTCGCGTGTGGTGCCATCGGGACGGAACTCACCGCGGACGAGTTTCCCGGTGGCCGCGAGCGCCTCGAGCGCACCGTCGGCGCGATCGACCGAGATCGCGTAGCGCGACGCGAATTGGTCGCTCACAAATGGTCCGTGGGTTCGAGCGAAGCGAATCGCAAAGTCACCGAGCGGATCATCGACACTGTCGGTATATGCCGCGGGCAGCCCCATCGGTAACGACACGCCAAAGGCATCCCGCAGCCGTCCAGCATCTTCGGACGCAGCAAACCGCCGATCCTCGCCGATGCCAACTTCGATCACTCGAAGGTCGGCGATGAGTTGTTCCAACACCGCATCTACATCGAGGTCACTCGTGCTGCGATGATCAATTTCGAGTCGACCGAGCGGTCCGAGGATGCGGAGCAGGTCGTGAAGCTCATCGCCATCGCGAGCGCGACGACCCTCCACCAGTCGCTGCAACTCGAGTTCGAGATCGGCGAGGACGCCCGGGTCGAGCAGCTCACGCAACTCCTCAGCACCGAGCAGGTCGCGTAGCAGATCCCGATCTAGAGACAGCGCGGCGGCGCGGCGTTCGGCGAGGGGCGCATCACCCTCGTACATGTAGACGGCGATCCAGCCGAACAGAAGGGACTGAGCAAACGGTGATGCTCTCGACGTTTCGACCGGCACCATTCGAATCGAACGATCTTCCAGTCCTTGTAGCACCGTCCGAAGTGCGGGGACGTCGAACACGTCATTCAAGCACTCGCGAGTGGCCTCGAGGAGAATTGGAAAGCTTGGGTATTTGGCGGCTACTCGCAGCAGGTCGGCGGAACGTTGACGCTGTTGCCACAGCGGTGTCCGCTGATCGGGGCGACGTCGTGGCAGCAGGAGAGAACGACCCGCACATTCGCGGAAGCGACTCGCAAACAGCGCGCTGCCAGGAAGCTCAGCTACGACCCGCTCATCGATTTCGTTCGGATCGAGGGCCAGGTCGTCGAGCTCGACCTCATCAGCTGATTCGGGCAGCCGGATGACGATCCCGTCGTCGGCCCACATCATCTCAACGTCCACACCCCAACGCTCCGCGAGCTGTGCACGTAGCGCCATCCCCCATGGAGCGTGTACCTGCGCACCGAAAGGCGAGAGAATACAGACCCGCCAGTCGCCGATCTCGTCACGGAAGCGCTCGACGACGATCGTCTGGTCGTCGGGCACGACACCCGTTGCTTCGCGCTGGTCAGCAATGTAATTCAACACATTGCCCGCAGCGAGCGAGTCCAGGCCATGGCGTTCGGTCAGACGCTTCTCGGCCGCAGTGCCATCGATCCCCTGGATCTCGCGAACAAACGCGCCCATGGCTTGTCCGAGCTCGATTGGACGACCGGGACCATCGCCGTGCCAAAACGGCATCTTGCCCGGTTCGCCTGGAGCCGGTGTCACCACCACTCGTTCGAACGTGATGTCCTCTATTCGCCACGTCGAGGCCCCGAGCAGGAACGTCTCTCCCGGGCGGGACTCGTACACCATCTCCTCATCGAGTTCTCCGACTCGAGTTCCGTCGGGAAGAAAGACACCGTAGAGACCACGATCGGGGATCGTGCCAGCATTCGTGACCGCCAGGCGTTGTGCTCCTTTTCTACTGCGCACCATTCCCGACACACGATCCCACACGACCCTCGGACGAAGCTCGGAGAATTCCTCAGACGGATAACGACCCGACAACAAATCGAGCACTCCCTCGAACACGTCGTCGGACAACTCCGCAAAGTTCGCGGCGCCTCGCACGGTCGCCGTCAGGTCATCGAGGCTCCAATCCTCGAGCGCGGTCATGGCAACGATCTGTTGGGCGAGCACATCGAGAGGGTTTCGGGGGTACCTGGTCTCTTCGATGTCACCGTTCTGCATTCGCTCGACGACCACGGCGGTCTCCAGCAAATCAGATCGATGTTTGGGGAAGACCTTTCCAATCGACTGTGCCCCGACCTGATGTCCGGCTCGCCCGACACGCTGCAAACCGCGACTGACCGAGCCGGGCGACTCGACCTGAATCACCAGGTCGACCGCACCCATGTCGATGCCGAGTTCGAGCGAGCTGGTGGCGACGATGGCGCGGATGGCACCACGCTTGAGCTGGTCTTCGATATCGAGCCGTCGAGCCTTCGACAACGACCCGTGGTGGGCACGAATCCGTTGGAAGTCCGGATCGTCGTCAGCGGTACTGTCCAGCGAGCCGGCGCCATTCTCGGCACCATTGCTCTCGCGAGCGAGCTCGTCCTGCTCGTCCCAAAGTTCATTGAGCCGGCCAGCGAGCCGTTCGGCCAGCCGTCGCGAATTCACAAAGACGATCGACGAGTTGTGTTGACGGATCTGGTCGAGAATCCGCGGGTGAACCGACGGCCAGATGCTGGTGCGTTGCGTCTCCGGCAACTCCGAGCCAACGGGCGGCGGATCGGCCACTTTGCCGAGCTCTGCCATGTCCTCGACGGGAACGATCACCTCGATGTCCATATTTGGTGGCGCGCCCGCATCGATGATCTCCACGTGACGCCACTGGTGGGACCCATTTACCACTTCGCGACCGCCGAGGAACCGAGCGATCTCGTCGAGCGGGCGCTGAGTTGCCGACAGACCAATTCGTTGAACCGGTCGTCCAACGAGACGTTCCAGTCGTTCCATGGTCAGCGCCAGGTGTGCACCACGTTTTGTTCCGGCCACCGAGTGGATCTCGTCGATGATGACCGCATCGACGAACCGCAGTGTTTCTTTCGCGGCCGAGGTCAGCATCAGGTAGAGCGACTCGGGTGTCGTGATCAACAGGTCGGGAGGATTGCGAACGAGCTTGCGACGCTCATCGGCTGGAGTGTCGCCTGTTCGCATTCCGACCGTCGGCACATGCACCGACTCGCCCATCCGTTCCGCCGCAAGCGTGATTCCGCGAAGTGGGGCACGAAGGTTCTTTTCCACGTCGACCGCGAGAGCCCGCAGTGGCGAAATGTAAAGCAGTCGGGTTCGAGCCGCGCGTTCGGGTACGGGACTCGTCATCAACCGGTCGATCCCGAAAAGAAATGCCGAGAGGGTCTTACCCGAACCTGTCGGTGAGACGATCAGGCTGTTCATCCCCGAGGCAATATGTGGCCAACCAAGCACTTGAGGCGGGGTCGGCGAGGGGAACGACGTTTCGAACCACGCCCGGACAGGCGCCGAAAAACTCTCAAGCGACAGATCGGACACGTCGATAACCGTACTGTCAGAGCTGATCGAGACCCCGCCCGAACCCCAAACTGCGGCTCCATCGCACGCAACACCGCAAAATCTGGCTTCTCAAGGCCCAAGAACCTTTGCATTAGGTAAGAAAACGCTCAACAGTGCTTATTACCTAGAAAGGTTTTGGATGAAATCGCCGAAGCGATTGTGTGAACCATTTTGCCAAGCTCCGTAGCCGGGTCGCCCGCTCAGATTCTGAACGTGGTGCGATTCTTGTCCTGACCGCCCTTGTGATGCTGTTGCTGCTCTTCATTGCCGCGTTCGCAACCGACCTCGGTGCGTGGTATCGCCAGGGCGAGGAACAACAGCGTGCTGCTGACGTGAGCTCGCTGAACGGCATCTCCGCCTACGACCGTGGCGCAAAGGCCTGGTTCGCCGATCCTGCGCTCAACCCGGGCGGATTCGTCGGTTTCAACGACCCCCTCCTGACACCCGCTGCTGCTCGGGCCGCTGAAGAAGCAGGTCTCAACGAGGCGCTCGAGACAATCGTCGGTCTCCTGGAGACGAGCGGTTTGACCTTCTCGACGACACCGACGTTCACCTGGCCTGCTGACGCCGACCTGCTCACAAACGATCCCAGCCTCAACGTGATCACAGTCATGTTGATCGCCGACGATGGCACCGAGATCACCATTACGCGCTCGATCGCTCCGACCGGAGCGACCACCCCCGGCGGCGACGCAATCTTCGCCCGCACGATCGACGTGAGTGTTGCCCAGGACGGTGAACAGTTCTTCTCGAACATCCTGCGCGACGCACCAACGATCAACCGATCTGCGCAAGCGCTTCTTTCCAACTGCGGCGCATTGTGCAACCAACAATTCGAACTCAACCCACCGTTCGCCGGCTTTGCTGCGGGTGGTAGGGGTGACGGCTTTGCGCCACTGCTGATCGACTCAACCAACGACGGTGAGACCGATCAGGTCTGGGCAGTCAACCACCACAGTGACGGCCGAACTGGTGGAAACTTCAGCATCGTCTGCATCGACATTGCGACAGACCCCGCAAACCCGGCTCCATGCACGATCAACGGCAACACCAGCCCGTACCCGCTGAACTACCAGACAGCCGGGTGGCCCGTCGAACACGTCCGCGGCACGAAGATCTACTTCCCCGCCCAGGACGGTAATGTTGACACCAACTCGAACCCTCCTGGGAACGATTCTGGCATCGTCTGCTATGACACCGCCATCCCCGGCCCGTGCGCCAATGACTTCTACCCCTTGTGGTCCCAGACCGCCGATGGTGGAGGTGGTAACCACATCAACGCCCAGGGCCCATTCGTCTATCAGGACCGTATGTACGCGGTGAGCCAGCATGGTCAGATCCAGTGCATCACCTTCGCCTTCGCAGACTGTGGTGGCGGCATCCAGAACCTCTCAACGTTCGGTCATCCAGAATCACCCGGCCTGCAGGAGAGGCCATGGTTCACCGCAAACGGTGAGCAGGACGGACAGTTCCTGTACCTGACACAGGTCGCTCCGGACGGCACGTTCTTCCTCAAGCTCGACCTGTCGGATCCCAATGGAAACGTCACCCAGGTCGGAGGCGAGCGGTTCGCGACCAATCTCGACGGAATCAGACACCTATCACAGACCTTCTTCCGCTTCGACACCAACCAGAACCCGATCGGTATCTGCGTTGGAGAGCTGAATGCCGACGAACATGCATGTGTCAGCCTCGACACCTGGATTCTCGAAGAGAACCCGATCACCGGCCTCAACGCAGTGTTCGCCCAGTTGGGTAACCACGGCTGGAACGGCGACTCCTTCGCATGGGAAGAGCGACGCACGTTCTTCTCGGGTGGCCAGAGCAATCGCGTCGTCTGCTGGAACTGGGTGACTCAGGCCGGATGTGACGACGGTGAAGGTTCGGTCATCACGACCGACACCGCTTTCCACAACGTCACGGGAGGCCGCAAGGCCGGAGGCGCAGAGGACGGCTTTGCCCAGACCTACGCATTTGCCCAGATCAGCGAGAACTGCCTGATCGCCCTTGGTGACAACGCCATCTTCTACTCGTTCAACCCTGAGGGATTCACGCCGTGTGTCGAAGCCAATACCTCGACGCAGATCCTTCCCTGTGAGTGCAGCGATGGAAGTGGCGAGGATCGCTATGGCGTCATCCGCCTCCCAGCAGAGCTCCTCAGCCAGGTTGACTCAGCGCATGTGACGGTCACACTGGGCGACGGAGGATCTGTAGTTCTGCCACGCACCGATGTGCTCGCAAACGGTGGAATCATCGACCTGACCGGCGTCGACCAGAACCCCCCAGCGCCTGGCTACTTCCTCCTCCTCGAGGTGAACGCGAAGATCGATCCAGGCACTGGCCTTCCGTTCTGGCAGAGCCCGATCCCTGTTCCGATCGAGATCGACGTTCAGCCAACACTCACGCAGTAGTACGTACCCAGGTTCACAACTGAAGTACACGAGGAAGCGGGTCGGCATGCACAATGCCGACCCGCTTTGTCGCTCTCGTAAGCGCAACATAGAGCGCTCGCATGCCCTGTCGTTCCTCGGAGACGATCTTCGACGGCTCCACCACGAGCACCGCGTCGACCTCAAGCCCCTTCACCAGCTGCACAGGCACCACGGCCACCTGACGGTCGAGTCCACTGCGACTCGCATGGCCAAAGTCGAGCTCCGCGGCTTCGAGCGCAGTCGTCAGCGGATCGAGTATCGACCTCGGGACCACGACAGCGACGTTGCCCTGTCCAATCTCGGCGAGCTCTCGACGAATAGCGTCAGGAATCGAGTCGATCAGGTCGTCGACCTTGGTGATGATGGGTGCGGTGCCCTCATCACGAATCGCGACTGGCGGAGCAAGCCCGGGCGCAGCTTCGGTAAGCACTCTTGCGGCGAGCGCCATGGCGGGCGCTGGGATTCGGTAGCCGGTGGTGAGTTCTTGTCGGATCGGTTCGTACTTCTCGCTCGCGGGCAACTGGTCGATGATGTCCTCCCATGAATCCCGCGCCCATGACCCCGTCGACTGTGCCAGGTCACCGACGACGGTCATCGAACCGTTGAGCGAGCGGCGCGAGATCATCCGTAGCGCCATCGGGGCTAGGTCCTGCGCCTCGTCGATCACGATGTGACCGTACGTACGGACCTCATCGATCGACTTCTTTCCCGGCCGAGCGCCGAGATGTGCGCGAGCTTCGTCCAGCAGCGGCGCATCGTCGAAGGTCCAGACGATCGAATCGACGTGGAGCTCGCTGGTGTGCGCAAGCTCGTCCAGCTGAGCGGTGGAAAACAGACCCCGGCCCGCATTGCGTAGAAGGGCCGGACTGCGGAACAGATCGTGCAGCAATTGCGCTGGCGTGAGCACCGGCCACATCCACTCGAGCACCTCGCGAATCTGATGGGTGCGTCTCACCCGGTCGCGAAGGACCTTTGGATCGACCTCTTCGCGACCGCTGCTCGCAAGCGTCGCAAACACCTCGTCCTCAACGAACGAACGCGCGGCGTTGTGAGTTCGAAAGCGACGTCGGGCCTGGTCAACGATGGCCTGGCTCTCAAATGCAGTGAGCCGGAGATTCTGCAGACCAAAGCCAAGTACGAAGTCTTCGCGAAGCCCGCGCTGGCGTTGTCTCACCGCACGGCGGACCAACTCGACCATGGCGAGGTTGCCCTTGACCGCAGCTGCTGCTTCGGTCCCCAGCCGATCGGTACGAACACGGGGAACCACGAGGTCGCTGAGCACCGCCAATCGAACGCCAGCTTCGCCGAGCGACGGCAGAACTTGTTCGATGTACGCAAGGAACAAACGGTTCGGCCCGACGACGAGAACACCCTGGTCCTGAAGCGGGAATCGATGTGAGTAGAGCAGGTAGGCAGCTCGGTGAAGCGCCACCACGGTCTTGCCGGTGCCCGGCCCACCCTGGACGACGAGGAGCCCTTGTAGCCGTGAGCGAATGATCTCATCTTGTTCGCCCTGGATCGTCGCCACGATGTCGCCGAGCCGGCCGGTGCGAGCGGTTTCGAGCGCAGTAATCAACGCTCCGTGGCCTTGGATCTTGCCCTCCTGAGCCTCGACGTCGAGGTTGCTGAGATCACCGAAAAGTTCATCTTCGATATCGAGGAGGGTCTTGCCACGGGTGGCGAAGTGTCGACGTCGTTCAAGGCCAAACGAGTCGGAGCCGGTCGCCCGGTAGAAGGGTTCGGCGGCCGGAGCCCGCCAATCCACAACCACTGGATCCTGGCTCCGGTCCCAAACTCCGACACGGCCGATATAGAGCGTGTCGTCGTATTCGCCACCGTGATCAATGCGCCCAAAAATCAGCGACGCATCGCCAATGTCGAGTTGCTGCAGGCGGTCGACAATGTTCTCGGTGAACGCTTCTCGTTCAAAGCGGGCCTGATTGGTGCCACCAGCACCCACCTCGAGTGAAGATGACAGCTTGCGCGCAAGGTCCCGAGCATCGTCGAGACACGCATGGGCATGATCGAGGTAGTGCTGTTCGGCTTCAAGTTCGGAGTGGTTCATTGCCTCACTGGCTTAGGAACGGGCTGGAGCGAACGGCTGTTGCTCTTTCGCGGGGGCTTGTAAGCCTATCTACGACCTCACCGCGTTCCCGCGGTCCGGCCGTAGCCTGACCATCGTGACCGCACGATCAGATTCTCCTTTTCTCGCCGCCTGTCGGAGCGAACCTCACGACGTGACACCTGTTTGGTTCATGCGCCAGGCTGGCCGCTCGCTGCCCGAGTACCGCGAGATTCGCGGTGAAGGCAGCATCAACGACGCCATCGCCAACCCTGACCTCGCTACCGAGATCACCCTCCAACCAGTCCGCCGCTATGGCGTCGACGCGGCGATCCTGTACTCCGACATCGTCACCCCGACACACGCGATCGGGTTTGGGCTCGACGTGGTGCCGGGCGTTGGACCGGTCGTCGAACATCCATTCCGGTCGAGCGACGACCTCACCCGACTTCGCCCCCTCGACCCCGAAGCCGACACCCCGTATGTGCTCGAGACGATCGACAACCTTGTCGCCGAGCTCGACATCCCGTTGATCGGCTTCGCTGGCGCACCCTTCACCGTGGCGAGTTACCTGGTCGAAGGACGCCCGTCTCGCACCTACCACAACACCAAGGTGATGATGAAGGCTCGCCCGGACCTGTGGTTCGCGCTCACCGATCGCCTCGCCGACCTCGCGATAGCTTCGCTGCAGTCCCAGGTCGATCACGGCGCCGAAGCCGTCCAGCTCTTCGATTCGTGGGCGGGCTCGCTCAGTGCTGCCGACTACGAAAAGTACGCCATGCCATCTAGCGCCAAGGTGCTTGAGGCAATCGGGGCAACCGGCGTGCCTCGTATCCACTTCGGAGTCGGAACTGGCGAGTTGCTCAGCCTCATGGCCGATGCAGGCGCCGACGTCGTCGGTGTCGACTGGCGCATCCCCATCGCTGAAGCCCGCAGGCGCGTGCCCGCTGATCGAGCCCTGCAAGGCAACCTCGACCCGGCCATCCTCGGCGCTCCCTGGGAGGTTGTGCAAGCAGAAGTTGACGCCGTCCTCGAGAGCAATGCCGGTCACCCTGGACACATCTTCAACCTCGGCCACGGTGTCACCCCAGACACCGAACCCGAGAAACTGGAGAAGGTCGTGGAACGGGTCCACCAGTTCCGTGCCTGAGAGTCCCGCCGACCTGCGACCAATAGCGGTCATCGGTGGTGGGATCTCTGGACTCAGTGCCGCCTGGGAGCTGACCCGGAACGGGCGTCGCGTCGAGCTGTTCGAACGCAGCGAAAACTTCGGCGGCAAGATCGACCAGATCGATATGGATGGCCTCCTCCTGCCGACCGGCCCCGATGCATTCCTCGCCCGCCGGCAAGAAGTGTCGACGCTCGCAACAGAAATCGGTCTTGGTGATTCGTTGACAAGCCCGGTCGCACGTTCGGCCCGTATCTATCGCGATGGCGTCCTACACCCGCTGCCACCAAACGTCCTCGGTGTTCCCGCGACGACCGATCTCTCCTCGTCGGGGCTGATCTCGACCGAAGGAGCCGCCAGAGCCGCCAAAGGGCCGCCAGATGTTGCCGGTCGCGTCGATACCGACGAGTCGGTCGGTGCGCTGGTGCGACGCCAGCTGGGCGACGAGGTGCTCGAGTTTCTGGTCGACCCGCTCCTCGGCGGCATCAACGCTGGAGACTCGGATCGATTGAGTGTCGAGGCTGGTGTGCCTCAGCTCGACGCTTTGCGAAAGCGAGGACCACGACTCCTCGACGCCGCTGCAGACACACTCACCGCAGCCGCCGCAGCACGCGGCAGTGATCCAGCGCCGCCGGTCTTCTACAGCGTCCAGGGTGGGCTCAGCCGCTTGGTGGAACGCCTCGTAGACCTGCTGACGGCCGATCCGCTCTGCAACCTGCACACCGGCGCCTCGCCTCGGCCAGTAGGTGCCGGCGATGGCTGGCTGGTCGCCGGCGTGGACTTTTCGGACGTCATAACGACAATTCCCGCTCACGGCAGCGCCGAGTTCGTCGAGGAAATCTCGCCGGTCGCCGGAGATCTGCTCCGCGGCATCGAGTACAGCTCGGTTGCACTCACCATCATGACGCTGGCTCCCGGCACGATCGACCTCGATCCGACCGTCAGCGGCGTCCTGGTACCCCGAACGCTGGGACACAATGTCACCGCGGTTTCGTTCGCGTCGCACAAATGGCCCGATCTCGCAGTCGGCGACAGGCAGGTCTTACGGGTTTCGGTGGGCCGCCGCACCGACACGCGGTGGATGAGCATGACCAACGACGAACTCGTCTCCGCCATCGAAGACGACCTGTCAGAGATCTTCGGGGTTGAAATCGCGTCCAGCAATACCCACGTGACCCGGTGGATGCATGCGCTGCCGCAGTACGACGTGGGTCATCGGGAACGGATTGCACAACTCGATAGAACACTCGACGAACTCCGTGGGCTTCACATGACCGGCGCCTGGCGCGACGGCCTCGGCCTCCCCGCATGTGTTGCTGCTGGCCGCCACGCAGCCCGCGCAGCCATAGGATCAAACTGACCCGAGCACGCAAGATTGAGCGGACAATGCGGTGTATTTCCACCCATTCTGTGGTTCACTTGCCTGCTTGGGGGGTTTTTCCAACAGTCAGCAGGACGACATGCAACTGAAGAGACCCGAAGCTGTGCATCGCTCAATCGACGAGACACCGCAAATTACAACTGACGAGCCGATCGACCGCGCCATTGAGGATGCTGGACCAGCCCTCGACTGGCATGAGGCCATACAGGGTTCGGGCCTCGAGTCGCCCGATGAACTTCCCGACGGCGACACCCACCTCAATATCCACCGGACGTTCGTGTTCGCTGACTTGTCCGGTTTCACCCAATACACCCGGGAGAACGGACCCCACGAGGCGGTCAAGCTACTTGGAGAGTTTCGACGGATCGCCCGCAACGTCGCTGCCAAACGAGGCGTTCGTGTCGCAAAGTGGCTCGGCGATGGTGTGATGATCGTCGGCGTCAACCCACAGGCAGCTGTGGCCTTCGGCGCTCACCTCATCCACCACTTTGCCCCCACGGGGCTCCAGGTTCGCGTGGGCATTGCGAGCGGCATTGCCTTGCTCTTCGAGGGCGACGACTACATCGGTGAACCGGTCAATCTCGCGGCAAAACTTTGCGCTGCAGCGAACCCCAATGAGATCCTTGGTGCCTGCGAACTCGATGATCTGCCCGAATGGGTGGAAGCGGACCGAGCAGTCTCGGTCTCACTCAAGGGTGTGGGGCTCATCGGTGATATTTACCGATTGGTTCCCATTACTCAAACAACCGAATCATCGGGCCGATAACGAAACAATACGAGCCGCCAAGGGGTTACGAACGTATGGAACTTTTCGTCACAGACGACGCCGCCGACCTGATTCGGAAGAAGGGCGGGGTTATTGCAATCGACTTCGTCCCCCCGATTGGTTGAGGCCGTACCAAATATGACGTGTCGGTCGACATGCATCTCAAGGGCAAAAACCTCGCTCCGTACAAGGTGATTCGTCGCGACGACATGAAGATCCATGTCGCCCCGCACCTTATGGGTTTCGCGAAGAGCGTCCAGCTCGATCTACGCGGCGGACTCCGCAAGAAGATCGATATCGACATTGCCCACCAACACGGTCCGCACTGCGATCACTGACCGCTT
>CAZSYL010000009.1:5403-89880 GCA_964610745.1 uncultured Acidimicrobiales bacterium | reverse complement strand
GCAGGAGTAATACCGGTGAAGTGGAACCACTTCGCACCTTCAAAGGCCCGGTCCCGTTCAAATCGCGGATCTGGCGTTCAACATCGCCCAGCATGGTGAGATTGACACCACCGGCAGGCTCGTCGAGGAATGCAACCGCTGGGTCCGAC
The DNA here is from genome assembly GCA_964610745.1 of uncultured Acidimicrobiales bacterium. Lineage (GTDB taxonomy): Bacteria > Actinomycetota > Acidimicrobiia > Acidimicrobiales > SHLQ01 > SHLQ01. Next base: position 89,731 of record CAZSYL010000009.1, on the reverse strand, counting down.
ACGAGCGCCATCGCCGTGTCGAGCAGCTTTTGCTGGCCGTAACTCAGATTTCCTGCCAACTCGTCAGCGAGGTGAGCCATGCGGAACCGTTCGATCAGGTCGTCGACCTTGTCGTCGATACCAAGTCGAGTCGGCCGAGAAACTCTGCGATGCGTGCGACCAAGGCGGCGTGAAGTTGCTGATTGGTCACCATCGTCGTCACCACAGCCTTGTGCAAAAAGCACGGGATTTTGTACAGAGCAACCTCGGTACGCCAATCTCTACGAACACCCTGATCACGATGCAGAAACCCGACTCGTACTACGAGATCGAATGGCGTCGCGGTGCTGGAGCAGGTCCACTCCTCGTCAATCTGATTCACGAAGTCGACCTCTTACGCTTCGTTTGCGGCGAGATCGAATCCGTTCAAGCAGTGTCAGCTAGGCGCAATCGGGATTTCGCATTCGATGACACCGCAGCGATTCTCGTGAGCTACGAGAACGGCGCTGTCGGAACGCTGACGATCAGCGAATCGGCCGCTTCGCCGTGGAGCTGGGAAGCCTCGGTCAGCGACGGGCTGAGCTATTTCAACGCGGGTCAGGACCACGCCCAATTCATGGGAACCCTGGCTTCGCTGAGCTTTCCGAGCCTGACGACGTGGTCGTATGACTCCAGCGAGTCGGAGCCGGGGTGGAATTCGACCCTTCATTCAAAGCCGCTCACACCGCCTCGAAACAACCCGTACGACGATCAGATTCAACACTTTGCAGACGTGGTCGCAGGCACCGCAAAGCCCCTGATCTCGGGCACCGACGCGCTCCGAAGCCTGGCCGTGGTGGACGCTGTCGTGCTCGCAGCAGCGAGCGGCGGGAGCGTCAAAGTTGCAGACGTTCTCGGCGCGACCCCGGACTGACCAAACACGCAAATGGGGCGCCTGTTATCGCAGGCGCCCCATTCGGTACGCATTTACAGCTGTATCAACAGGTGTGTTCGTGTCAACAGCTGTCCTCGTCTCGGCAGTGTTCTAGTTGCGACCTGCGGTAACGCCGCCGTCAACTGGCATGGTGACCCCGGTGATCCAGGACGCATCGTCAGATGCAAGGAACAGCATTGCGTTTACCACGTCTGCTGGCTTTCCGTTGCGGCCAAGCGGGTGCATTGCGGCAAACCCAGGAAGCGCAGCCTCGATCTGCTCCTGAGTCAGGAACGTCGAGTACACGGGCGTCTCAACGACCGCTGGAGCAACGGTGTTGACACGGATGTTGTCGCCAGCGAGCTCGATCGCGAGGTTGTTGGTCAGCTGGTGTACACCACCGTTGGCGGCTGAATACGCCGATGATGGCGTTGCGCCGATCGCTTGAATGGCCCACATCGAACCGGTCTGGACGATGGCGCCGCCACCGCGCTCCTTCATTGCAGCTGCAGCAGCCTGAGCAGCAAAGAACTTGCCCTTCAAGATGGTGTTGAGGAATGCGTCGTACTCTTCCTCGGTCAGCTCGAGAAAAGGCTTTGGGGCAAAGATGCCAGCGTTGTTGACGAGGATGTCCAGACCACCGAAGCGGCTCACGGCGGTGTCGACCAGGCTCTTGGCCACAGCTGGTGAGCCAATGTCGCCAGCTACGTATGCAACGTTCTGTCCGGACGGATCAATCTCGGCTGCAGCAGCGGCGAGCTTTGCTTCGTCGCGACCACCAATGACGACCTTTGCGCCCTCAGCTGCGAGCTGAGTAGCGGCTTCCTTACCAATGCCCGAGCTGCCGCCGGTAATGACTGCGACCTTGTTGTTGAAGCGCTCTGTTGCCATGTTTTCTTTCTCCGATTCCTGGTTTGAATTGACAGGTTTTTTGTTCCAGAAGCCCATTGCTTCCTCCTGTGAAGAAGTCCGCCTGGGACTTCCCTATCTAGTAGTAGATAGAGAACTATAAGGTCGCATCGATCAAACCACAACTCTCCATTGGACAGGACAATCCAAACGGCCCATATCGGTGAAAATTCACACTCAACGTGTACCTATCTAGTACTAGAAAGAGTAGACTTTATGCACCAAACTTCTGACCGATCTGAGGGGCAGCGCAACATGCCAAAACAGACAACCCAAGAGAAGACTTCGAAGGCGGACGAGATCCTCGAAGTCGGCCAAGAACTGATTCAGACCGTTGGGTATGACGGCTTCAGTTATCGCGATATTGCGGACCGTGTCGGCATCAAGAGTGCGAGTGTCCACTACTACTATCCGGCCAAGACCGATCTGGCTCGCGCCGCAGCGCGCCAATACCGAGAAGACTTCGCCGTGACGGTCAGCGAGCTCGAAACAGAACCAAACCCGTTCAATCGACTCGTTGGATTCGCAAACATCTTTCAGAACACCCTCGAGAACCTCAACCGGGTCTGCCTTTGCGGAATGCTCGCAAGCGAATCAAGTTCGGTTCCCGAAGAGGTCCGAACGGAGATGGACGGTTTCTTCGCCGAACAGCAGGCTTGGATTGCCAAGACGATCAAGGACGGCATCGACCACGGAACGATCAGAGACGAAACCAATCCTGACGGCTTCGCTCAGACGTTTCTGTCAGCGCTTGAGGGAGCGATGATCATGGCTCGGTCAGCCGAACGTCCCGCACACCTCGCAGAGGTTATCGAACAGCTTCTGGCGTTGTTGACTCCAGTTACCACCCTCGAAGCCCAGTAGCGCCGTTCGCGAGATCAGCCGGGGGTACCCGCCCGTGGGATATGCGGCTTGCGAGTGCCAGCAAACCAGAACGGGAGCGCTACTAGAAGGAACGCGCCAATGATGTTGCCGATCGCGGCTGGAAGGATGCTCCAAGCAAAGGCATCACCCCATGGCGTGGCCTCGCCTGTCAGACCGTAGATCGAAAAGAAGGCCATGTTCGCCGGACTGTGCAGAAATCCGAAGCTCACGAACGCTGTCACGATGACGAACACGGGTACGAACCTTCCAACGATGGTGCGACCCATAACCGACAAAAACGCGGCCATACCCACCAGCCAGTTGCCAAGGACGCCAGAAACGATCGCCTGCACGAAGCCCTCAACACCTCCGACCTCCTGGTAACGGAGTTTCCCATCGGCGATCTCCAAAAGAAGCTCACTTTGAACCGGTCCGAGATCATGTGCGTAGTTGATGATTGCACCGATGATGAAGGCACCGACGAGGTTGCCCGTCGCCGCAACGCCCCACAAGCGCAGCAGATCAGGCACAAGGCCCGCGAACCCACCGTGTTCTCGGTACAACCCGAGAAAGGTCGCCGGTGTCTCGACGTTGATCTCGGTAAAGAGCAGAGCTCCGGTCATGATGACCATGAAGAAACCGACCGAGAACCCAAAACCCTCTAACAGGACTCTCGGCCCCTCCGACTCAACCCCTGCGCCCAGCACCACGCTGAAGAGGGCCCCGACCACAATGAATGAACCAGCGAGCATCGAGAGTACGAGAATCTTCGACGTGCTCATTTCGACAGCGCGTTTCGCGTTGACCTCGGCCATCTCCAGGAGCACGAGGTCTGCAGAAATGAACTGTTGGCTTGGGGGCTCGTCCGCGCTCTCCAACGGGTCCTTCTCAGCAGGATTGGTCACGACTTACGCCTGTTCGACGCGGTCGCGGGCGTCACGCCAGAACTGCGCTGCGACCTCGACGGGATCCTCACCGTCAGGGAAATCAGAGACCTTCAATGTCGCACCAGTGAACGACGAAGAGTTCCAGAATGGATCGCTCGTGTCGAGGTTGAGACGATCGGGCCACCAGGCGCTCAGGTAAATGTAGGGCTCAGAGATGGAGTCGTCGCCCGGAGACGCTCCGTAGCTCCCGCGATGGTTCTCATCGCCGAGCTCGATCGCGGGATCGAAGTGGCCAGGCCACAGTTGCGGCTCGGACCCATCGACCGACTCGGGGTCTTCGCGAACCATGTTGAGCGCGTCAAAGGCCATTGCGAACCAGTCCCCCAGCCACGTTGACGATGCCTCATCGATGTCGAGGTCAGCGTCGACGTCGCCGACCGGCGGGGAATCATGCTCCGCTGCGGTTTCAGGGTCGACGGGCTCACCAAGGAACTCAGCTGCTGCGTTCAGCGTGGTGATCGGCGCGCTTCGCTTCGTTTCACCGACCTCATCGAACAGGACGAGTCCAGCGACCCGGATCCGCCGCTCCGCAAAGATTGGCGTTCCAAACCCTCCATCTGTTGCCCGGAGTCCGAATCGTTCGGTCTGACGGTGTCGAGCTGGAGCGATCACGTACGCGGCGAGACGATGAAGGGCCAGCCGAGTCGTTACGAGGCCTTCTGGAACTTCCTTGAATGGTTTCATTGCTCTCCTGGATATCGCCGTGTCGCAGCGGGACTAACCCACAGGCGTCGTGTGTTTGTTCCTCAGGCTGCTCGTGCCATGCAAGTTCGAGCATGTCGCACTTTCAGACAGCACAAAAGTAGCCCTCGGATGAGACCCTGAACCTAGGGTATGTAGGCCGAGACGGTCCATGCTAGGAAACAACTCGTCGATCTTTCGAAAGGAATGCAGCGGTATGAAACACGCGCACAGCCGCAACGATCCGCCGCTGGCCGCATCGATCCCGACCCCGGGCAAGCGGCTTCGCGAAAAGTCCGTGAAAGCCTTTGCGAAACACAAGGGCAACGTCGTGCCGACCTTCACCGAGCTTTCCAACGACTTCGAACACGTGCTCGCAAAATGGCCGGAAGCATTTAACGCTCTCGACGTTAAGGCCACCAATGCGAGACGTGCTGCGCCATCGGAGGCGCTCATCACCGGCGGCATAGGACAACACAACGCACTCATCGCAGTCGAGGACGGCAGAGTTCGGGACCTTGCAGAGGAATATGGACTGCGGGGACGGGCCGATGAAGCGGCGTATAGCATTGCGGTCGGAGACATCGATAACGACGGGGAAGATGAGATCCTTATCGGCACTGATTCAGGGGTATACGTCTACTCGCGATCCGCGGGAACCGATCGGTACTCCGAGGAGAAGCTCGACATCGAGTTGCCCGACACCGGCCGGTCGAACCCAACGACTCTGGTCTTGGGAGACACTCGAAAGTCGGGCAACCTCGACCTGTACGTCGGGACCTTCATCAAGCCGCAGTTTCTGACTCCGATCAGGTACAACAACCCCGAGGTCAGTGTCGACAACGCCTTCTACATCAATCGGGGTGACGGAACCTTCGTCGAATCGACCGAGGCGTCCGGTCTCATGCTGCACAGCAACTGTTACGACGCGTCCTTCACTGACTTCACCGGGGATGGCTACCCCGACCTGGTGGTCGCGCTCAACACCGACCGACCGCGGATGTGGGGCAACAACGGCGACGGGACCTTCACTGAGAAACGACTCCCTGGTGAGTACGGCTTCTGGATGGGTCTCGCCGTCGGCGACTCAAATAGCAACGGCCTCCCCGACTTCTTCCTCGCGAACTCGGGCAAGACGGTCCCGACCGTCATTGCGCGCGGCGACCTGCACCGCGACCAGAAGAGCGACTTGGCCTCCACACACTTTCGCAACGAGGGCGACTACATCTTCAAAGACGTCACTCACGAGACTGGGACGGTCACAAACGCATTTGCCTGGGGTTCGATCTTTGCTGACTTCACTAACAACGGACGTTTGGACCTGGTGGTCACCGAGAACTTCGTTGGGTACCCACTCAACCTCGCCAAACACTTCGCCGCGCCGGGAAAGATGTTTCTCCAAGGGGTCGATGGGAAGTTCGTGCGAGCCGAAGAAGCCGCCGGAGTGACCAACTACAACTATGGCTATCGAGCGCTTGCGGTCGACCTCACCGGTGACGGGTACAACGACTTGGTGATTGGAAACTTGAGTGGCCCGCTACGGGTGCTGCTAAACGATCTCGGCCAGACTGATGACGCAACGACACGAGGAGACGTGTGATGAAGAGCGGAGAAACCAACGACGGCGAAACCTCGCGCGGGTCACACATCCCAACGCCAGGCAAGCACCGCCGCGAAAAGGCTGTAAGGGAATTCGCGGCGCAAGAAGGCAACGTCGTACCTACCTTTACCGAACTACCAAACTTCTTTGTTCACAGAATCGAAGACATTCACGAGAGTTTCCCGGCGCTCGACGTAAAGGCCATCGACGTAACTGGCAGCGGTACACCTGGTGTCCTGGTCACCGGCGGGCTCGGGCAGCACAACCACTTGATCGTTCTAAAGGACGGCAAGGCAACGGACATCGCTGGTGACTACGGTCTCCAGGGTCCAATCGACCAGGCGGCCTACGGAATTGCCATCGGCGACATCGACAACGATGGCGAAGACGAAATTCTTATCGGCATGGAAGACGGGATCTATCTGTACTCACGCTCCCCCGGTTCTGACCGCTACACCGAAGAGAAGCTCGGCATCGAACTTCCCGAACCGGATCGCGCACTGGCGCTCAGCCTTGCCCTTTCGGACACTCAAAAATCTGGAAACCTCGACCTCTACGTCAGCACCTTTATCAAACCAAAGTTCATGACCCCGATCGTCTACAACGATCCCACGGTGAGCGTCGACAACGCCTTCTATGTCAATCAGGGCGATGGCACCTTTGTCGAATCGACCGCTGCAGCGGGCTTGTCGCTGCGACAGAACTGCTTCGACGCCGCCCTCACCGACTTCACCGGAGACGGTTACCCCGACGTCGTCGTCGCGCTCAACACCGACCGACCAAGGATGTGGGGCAACAACGGCGACGGGACCTTCACCGAAAAGCAGCTCCCTGGTGAGTACGGCTTCTGGATGGGCCTGGCCATCGGCGACACGAACGGCAACGGCCTCCCCGACTTCTTCCTGGCAAATTCGGGTAAGTCGGTCCCCGAACGCGCGGCGCGGGGAGACCTGCGCAAAGACCAAAAGAGCGATCTGGCCTCACGCTTTTTTCGTAACGAGGGCAACTACGTCTTCACCGATGCGACCAAAGAAACAGGAACGGTCACCCAGGCCTTTGCGTGGGGTTCGATCTTTGCCGACTTCACCAACAACGGACGTTTGGACATGGTCATCACCGAGAACTATCTGGCCTATCCCATGCACCTTCACGAGAAGTTCCCGACACCGGGCAAGTTCCTCCTGCAGGGAGTCGACGGCAAATTTGTCCGGGCTGAGCACGATGCTGGAGTCGAGAACCGCAACTTTGGGTACAAACCTCTCGCGGTCGACCTGACCGGCAGCGGCTACAACGACCTCGTCATTGGCAACCTGCGCGGACCACTGCGAATCTTCCTCAACGATCTGTAGCCGCCTCTCGCACATGCGCATTGAATTCTTGGATCTCCGCATTCAGCTCGGCTACGTCGATCGCTCGGTCGACGACCGGATGATTTGACCGCAGAACGGCGATTCGTCCGACCGCTTTATCAAGCCGTTCCACCAGTCCTGGGATAGCCGAAGCCGCAAGCTCGCCAGTACCCGCTGGATCAGGAGGGGCCAGCAACAGATCAACCCCCGCGTTCAGCGATGCGAGGGCGACCTCTGCGTCATTCGGTGCACTTTTGCGGGCGGACGGCATCCACAGCGCATCACTCATCGTGAAGCCCTCGAACCCGAGTCCGTTGCGCAACCTGGTCATCAGTGCTGGCGACTGCGACGCCAATGCTCCACTCTGGTCAAGGGCAGGCGCCGTGAGGTGAGCGATCAGGACACCCGCGATCCCAGCCTCGATTGCAGCGCTGAATGGAAGTCGCTCCTCACGACGCCAAAGCTCGACGTCGACATCGAGGGCGGGCGTGCTGACATGACTATCGGCGCTTGCTCGACCGTGCCCTGGCCAGTGTTTCGCCACGCCGACCACGCCGTTTGTTTGCACTCCCTTCACCCAGCCTGTCACCAGCAGCGCTGCGGCAGCGGGATCTGACGAGAAGGCACGATCACCAATCGCTGCGTTGCCGAGATCAAGATCGGCGAGAGGACCCAGCACAACGCCAACTCCATGTGCGAGCGCTGCCCGACCCGTGAGTTCGCCGGCGCGTTCAGCGAGCTCGGCACTGGCCGTCCGTCCAATAATCGCTGGCGCCGGGAGCGCAACACTCGGAAGACGACTCCCCACTCCCCCTTCCTGATCCGCCACGATGAGAAGGGGCGCCATTTGTTCGTGACTAGCGAGCTCTTGTGCCTCCTCGATGAAGCACCGCAAACGTTCCGACGTATCGAGCATGCCGAGTTTGAGGTCTTCAAAGCCGTCGTGGAACGGTATTCCTTCCACGAGCACCAACCCGGCCGGACGGTACCTGGAGATGACCTCAGCGGCGGTGTCAACGCCGTAGATTGATCGATTCGCAGCCGCCTGTTCGTCAGTGGCGCCGCAGAGTTCCGTTCCGTACACTGGCAACACCATGGTGGCTGAGGCAAGGTGCTTCGGCGTTTCAGGACTGTCGTCACGGCGAGTCATCGATGAGCTTCTTGTAGGGGTGAATATGAATGCAGCGTCGACTCCTGTCCGGTTAGTCGACGTCGGCGTCAGCGGAGTCGAAGTCTACGCAAAGTTGGAGTCACGAGGTCCCACGGGAAGCGTGAAGGACCGTACTGCTCGATCCATGGTCGACGCTGCCGAGCGCGACGGACGCCTGACTCCAGGCGGAATCATTGTTGAAGCGAGCTCAGGAAACACCGGAATCGCCCTCGCGGCCCTTGGAGCCGAGCGCGGCTATCAGGTCGAAGTCATCTGCTCGCCTCGAGTGACCGACGAGAAGATCCGCCTCCTCGAACTTCTCGGAGCCATCGTCCATGTCCTCGATACCGCCGAACTCGAAGATGACCACCACTATCTCCAGTTCGGGGCCGATCTCGCGAGGCGGCGAGGTGGCGTCTTTCTCAATCAGTACGACAACCCGGCAAATCCACGCGTGCACGAGTTCGAGACAGGACCTGAACTGCTCGCTCAGCTCGATCGCGCTCCGGATGTGTTCGTCGCTGGTGCCGGCACGGGCGGCACCATTAGTGGAATCGCGCGTGCGCTTCGAACACACCGAATGTCGACCCGGATCGTGCTGGCCGACCCGATCGGTTCGATCTATGCCCACGCCCACAGGACCGGAGAACTCAGCGAACCTGAACCCTACGAGGTGGAGGCTGTCGGCCAGGCGGAACGACTTATCCCGCCGAACATCGCTTTAGATCTCATCGATGAGACTCTCTCCATTCCCGATTCGGAATCGTTCGAGGCGGCTAGGCAGGCAGCCCGCCAGGGCATCTTGTGTGGTCCGAGCAGTGGGCTCGCCCTCGCCGCTGCTCGACGTGTTGCGTTGACGTTGCCAGCGGGTTCCATGGTTGCAACACTGCTTCCCGACGGCGCAGAGCGCTACTTGTCGCGCGGGTCTCGCTGATGGCCGAGATCGACGTGGTTGTTCCGTACCTCGGAATTGGGTCGGCGGGTAACTCGGTCACCGCGAATCGATACTGCTCGATCTTCGGGCAGCTGGGCCATGTGGCGACGACCACCGATACTCCCACCGCGCCGCTGGTCGTGGCGTTGAACGCATACCGCACTCGCCATGTCGTTGGTGAGCTTCCCGAAACAACCACTGTCATCGTCGTGCTGACGGGCACAGATATCTATCGGTTTTGGGACCAGGATCGCGATGCTGTGTCCTGCACCCTCGACCGGGCCGATGTGATCGTCGGACTCAACGATCTGGTTGGCCGCTCCCTGCCTACCAAGCACCGGGCAAAGCTCACCTGCATCAAGGAGGGTGCGCTCGCGCTCTCGACCGAACCAACCCGCTCCACCTCCCCGCCTCTGCACGCGATCTGTGTCGGCCACCTGAGAGACGAAAAAGCTCCAGAGCTCATCGCCGATGCGCTCGATCGCCTCGACCCCAACTGTGACGTGGTCGTAGACCACTACGGCGCTGCCCATTCCGAATCGTGGGCGCAATGGGCTCGCGACACCTCGGAGCGAAGTGAGCAATACCAATGGCATCGCGAGGTCTCCCGATCAAGACTCGATGAGATATACGCGGGTGCAGATCTGCTCATCAACACGTCAAAGGTGGAGGGTGGCGCCAATGTGATCTCTGAGGCCGTGATGGCTGGCCTGCCAATTCTGGCCACCGCAATCGACGGAAATGCGGGCGTGCTCGGCACGTCCTACCCGGGATTGTTCACCCCCGATGACCCTTACGAACTCGCCGATCGACTTGCCGCGCTCGCGTCGAACCCGGAAGCACTTGAACAAATCACACTGAGCAGCCGGTTATTACAACCGGAACTGTCCATCAAGCAAGAGACCGCTCGATGGCGAGAACTTCTCGAGGGATTGCTCAAATGACCTCCAGTTCCTACAACGACGCTGCCGCACGTCGTTATGCCGCAGCAGAGGACTGTCCCGATTCATTCGCGAACATGATTGCGCCAAGAATCATGCGTGTCTTCGGCTCGCTTGAACGACCGGCACCTCGGACGCATCGGACGCTCGATATCGGCGCAGGCACCGGCCAACTCCTCGACGTTTTTCGAGCCGGCGGCTTTGAAACCGTGGGTGTCGACCTGTCCGCACCAATGCTCGAGCGACGATCGCAGCGATGGTCGGCACAACCAGGAGTCGCAGTATGCGCAGACGCAGCACACCTACCGCTCCTCGGCCCGTTCGATCTCGTCACCGCAACGTTCAACGTCTTGAACCATCTCCCCGATCACCAGCGGGTTCAGTCGACCCTGGACGAGGTTTCTCGCGTTATCGCCCCCGACGGGCTCTTTGTTTTCGATATCAACACCCGCCTCGGACTGGAAAGAACCGAAACGCTCACCGTGATACAGGACAGCGCCGATGCTCGTACCCGCTGGCACCGGCACTGGTTGACGAATGACGTACTACGTTTGGAAGCCTCGGGATCGTTCCGGGATGGTGACGACTGGCATTCCTATGACGAGGTGATCGACAAGATTGTCCTGTCGACCTCCTGGCTTGAGAGCTCACTCGAAGATGCAGGACTTGGCGATGTGACCTGGGTGGCCAACGACTTGGTCACTCCCCTCGTGGAACCCGAACAACATTCGGTCGCCTTTGCACTCGTGCGACCAGGCTGAGACGAAGAACCCACCCGTTAGCCTTTATCACATGTCTGAAGAACTCATGCTTGGCCGCCAGGTCGACCAGGAAGAGTACGGCCGTCTCGACACCTTTCCGGTCGACCGGCCGGTACGGGTTGTCTTTCACACCGACGAGCTTCAGGCGCTTTGTCCTGCTGTTGAGGGGATACAACCTGACATCTACGCGGCGACAATCCGTTACACAGCAATAACAGCAGCAATCGAGTCGAAGTCGCTGAAGCTTTGGCTCACGACCTTTCGTGATCAACGAATTTTTGCCGAGCACCTCGTTGGTCAGCTCGCCGATCACATCGCTCAGCTCGGTGACGCCGTTTCCGATATTGAGGTCACCCTGTCGCAGAACGTGCGCGGCGGTATCGCCACCGAAGTCACCGCCGGGCCGCTCACCTAGGTTCTTTCCCCAGGCCGCTGCTTCCCCATTGCTTTTGTTACAAAGCGAGCCGAACTGGCCTACCATCCGTGCATGGAAGATGACAAGAACGCTCCCGAGATCGGTGTGGTCTCGGCAGCCTCCATCGGCATCGGTGGAATGGTCGGTGCAGGGATCTTCGCAATTCTGGGCCTGGCTGCGAGCACCACGCAGGGAGCAGTTCCCCTCGCCTTTGTGATCGGAGGCGTCATTGCACTAGTGACGGCGCACTGTTACGGCAAGCTATCAGTCGCCTACCCCGACCGTGGAGGCACGGTTGCCTATCTCGACCGAGCGTACGGAGCGACGGCGTTCACCGGAGTGCTCAACGTATTGCTCGTCCTCAGCTACGTCGTGATGATTGGATTCTATGCGTCGGCCTTTGGACGTTTCGGGGCCAGCTTCTTCAACGACTCGGAACTGTCACGACACGTACTGATCACCGGCGTGGTGTTTGCCCTGGCCTTCGTCAACGTCGTCGGCACGGGCCTGGTCGTCAAGTACGGCAACCTGGCAAATAGCGTCAAATTGTTGCTTCTCGCCCTCTTCATCATCATTGGCTTCGCAGGCGGCGACGTGGACTTTGACCGCTTCGCGGTCAGCGAGTGGGTGGGCCCAATCCCTTTGATCGCCGGCGCCATGGTGATATTTCTGAACTACGAAGGGTTCGAGATGATCGCCAATGTGTCGAGCGATGTCGCCGAGGAAAAGCGAGCCAAGGTCATGCCTCAAGCCTTCTATGGTTCGGTCTTGATCGTGATCGTTCTGTACGTGCTGATCTCGATCGTTGCCGTTGGTTCGCTATCGACTGCGGCGATCGAAAGTGCGGGCGAATTCGCTCTTGCCGAGGCTGCCGAATCGATGATCGGAAGCGCAGGATTCACCGTCATCGTGGTCGCGGCGCTGCTCGCCACGTCGTCGGCGATCAACGCAACCCTGTTCTCCTCGGCCCGCATCACCTTTGCGCTTGCCAGCGAACGTGAGATGCCCAAAGAACTCGGCCAGCTGGTCAAAGAACAGCCAATACCTGCCCTTGCCTTTGTCTGCATTGCCGGCACCTTGCTCGCGAACCTCGTCTCTATCGAGGTCATCGCCGCGATGGGCAGCGGCGGGTTCTTGCTCACGTTCGCGGCGGTAAACGTCGCGTCCATACGTCTGTCGGCCACCATTGGAGTGAGCAAGATCATTCCGATCGTCGGAACGGGGATGTGCCTCGTTGCGATCTTCGTATTGTTCTCCCAGGTCGGTCGGCTCGAGCTGTTCCTATTCCTTGGGATGATCGCGCTCTCGGTACTGATCGAGATCATCGCCCGTACTCAAGGGCCCGGACTAACGATGAGACTTCCTGCTACTGATCAGAGCTGACAACTCCACGATGTTCGCTGGCAAGCCAGTTTGCCCAAGTGGTTGCGTCGCTGCAGCGAGCTGAGCGGTCAGTCGAATTTGCGCTACGAACAATGCACAGTTCGTGCAACCAGCGAGGTGCACCTCGACCGAGTCGCGGTCGTGAGGATCGAGCGCCCCTTCGAGGTAATGCGTCACAAGTTCAACCACCTCGATGCACCGGATGCGGAGCGGGTTTTCAACAAAGTCGGAACCGTCCGGGTCCAACGCCTCAGGCCGCGGTGTCATAGTACTTCTCGAGTTTGTTGCGGACCGATGCGCGACCACGGTGCAACAGCACCCGCTGGTTGACAGCGCTGATACCAAGCGCATCGCACACAACGGCTGGAGGCAGTTGTTGAACGTCGCTCAGCTCCACCACTTCTCGCTGCGAACCGGGAAGTTCAGCAATCGCGTCGCGCACCAGGTCGAGAACCTCATCGTTCTCGAGCTCTTCGGAGGGCGTATCGCTCCAGGGTGTTGGAGGAATCACCCAATCTCCACCCGTCAGCAACCGGTCGCCGAATCGCTCGGGCTCAACCGATGGTGAAACGCCATCATCTCCAAGACCCAACGCCGCAAACGGAACGATTCGCGCCTCTCTCCCAGCGAGCGTGCGCACCTTGTTGAGCATGATTCGGTAGATCCACGTCTTGAGCGACGATCGGCCTTCGAATGAATCGAGCGATTTCACGACCGCCGCCCAGGTTTCCTGCACGACCTCTTCGGCCAGAGCATTCGTAACGTAGGTCCGGGCCAAACCTCGCAAACCTGGTGTGAGCTCGCTGACCAGGGCCTCAAAGGCCTCGCTATCACCGTCGCGAATGGCATCGAGCGTGGTCGGATCTGCGCTCGGCAGATTATTTTCCGGATTCGGTGTAACAATCATGGCCTTGGCTTGTCTATCACATAGCGGCAAAACCAATCACGGGGCCGCTCCGACCAATGGAGAAAATCATGGCACAGACACCAGCCACCCCACTCGCCCCTGAGCTTCGCGTCGAAGAATGGCTCGACTCCAACGATCTTCCCCGCCGAATCGCCGATATCGAGGCACCGATCATCTATCTCTACTGCTTCCAGTCATGGTGCCCTGGATGCCATTCACACGGATTCCCGACCTTGGCCGCCGTCAAGGAGCACTATGAGAAGAACGGCCAGTCCGATCTCGTCGAGTTCATCGCCATCCAGACCGTGTTCGAAGGACACGAGACGAACACCCAGGAAGCTGCTCTAAAGTCGGTGAAGGAACACGGACTCGAGGACATTGCGCTCGGTCATGACAGTGGCCATCCTCCAATGACCATGGCCGACTACGGTACGGGCGGCACCCCGTGGACCGTCCTCATTGGCCCCGATCGCACGATCCTCGGCTCGGGCTTTCAGGCCGACGCTGCCAAGGTGATCGAAATAATCGATGAGGTAACATCTGACGATCAGGCTTCGGCCGCTGAGAAAGTAGACGCATAATCGTGAGCACCACCGATTTGGAGGGCTCTGGGGCCACCCCCATGAGCTCGAAAGATGCACCCAAGCTGTCCGCTTCGTTTGCCGAGCGCTTCCCGGCGCTCGGCACCGAGTGGCAGGCCGCCGACGCACCAACTCCTGACGAAGTCGTCATCAACGATGAACTCGCAGAACTGCTCGGCATCGATCCTGAATGGCTACACAGCTCCGATGGTGCGGCCTTTCTCGCCGGCACGAACGTGCCGGACGACGCAACGCCGATAGCCATGGCGTATGCGGGCCACCAGTTCGGTGGATACTCCCCGCTCCTCGGGGATGGTCGAGCTCTCCTGCTCGGCGAACTCACCGGCGCTGATGGCGCGTTGGCCGATCTGCACCTCAAAGGATCTGGTCGCACGCCGTACTCGCGCGGAGGTGACGGACTTGCCACATTGTCCGCAATGCTGCGCGAGTACCTCATGGCCGAGGCCATGCACGCACTGTCGGTTCCAACCTCGAGAGCCCTCGGCGTTGTCACGACCGGCTCAGGCGTCCAACGCCAACAGATCGAACGCGGCGCGGTTCTTGCTCGCGTCGCTGCTAGCCACATCCGGGTCGGCACCTTCGAGTACGCCGCTCGCCAGGGAAACGACCTTGTGCGCGACCTCGTCGATTACTCGATCGAACGCCACTACCCCGAACTTGCTGACGCCGAAGTCCCCGCGCTTGGCCTCCTCGAAGCCGTCGCCGACGCTCAGGCAAAGCTCATTGCACGCTGGATGGTCCTCGGATTCGTTCATGGCGTCATGAACACCGACAACGTCCTCATCTCGGGTGAGACGATCGACTACGGGCCGTGCGCATTCCTCGAAACCCACGACCCCAATACCGTCTTCAGCTCAATCGACCGCCAAGGACGGTACGCCTTTGGAAACCAGGCAAAGCTCGGGCAGTGGAACCTCGCTCGTTTCGCCGAAACCGTGCTCGGTCTGATCGATGACGACCCGGAGCAGGCAATAGCGAAGGCCACCGCAGTTCTTGAGGCCTTCCCTCAACGATTCCGCGAGCATTGGGTCGACGCCATGGCTGCAAAGATCGGCCTTCCAGGGCAGGGGTCCAATCCAGCAGTAGCCGCCCTCGCCGAAGGTCTGGTGCAGATCCTCGCCCAGACCGGAGCTGATCACACCGCTGCGTTCCGTGAGCTTTCGAATGTGCTTCGAAACAACGGCTCGTCCGACTTCGTGCTCACCTCAGATGGATCCTGGGATGATTGGCATCAACGCTGGCTCAGTGCTCTGGACGGGGCAGATCTCGACGCTGTTGCCGAGGAAATGGACCGGGTCAACCCGATCTACATCCCACGAAACCATCTCGTCGAAGAGGCCCTTGAGGCTGCCAGCGATGGCGACCTTGCGCCATTTCTCCAACTCCTCGAGGTAACTACTTCGCCGTTCGAAGAGCGTGGAGGAATGTCTCGATATAGCGAAGCAGCACCTGCAGCGTTCACGAACAGGTACCAGACCTTCTGCGGAACCTGATCGGCTACACAGCGTCACGCAACCGAGAACACACCTTTGGGATCAAGACGATCACAAAGCCGGCGATCGCGCTCGCGACGATTGCGATTGGCCAGCTCGAGCGTGGGAACGGCTCAAGTTCGAAGAAGGTTCGTAGAAACGGCACGAAATAGACGAGTACGTATCCGCCTGCCATCGCCACGATGAGGGCAACCTTCCACGCTCGGAGTGGGCGGCTCGCGACACCCAGAACAACGAGCCCAATCCCAAGCAACGTGATCGTTGCCAGCGTTCGCGATTGCGGCAGCGTGATATCGGTCGTGCTCCGAGCTAGCTCGTAGGCCACAAAGGTCGCCGCGCCCGCAGCGATTCCGGCAGGGATCGAGAACCAGAGCACCCGGGACAAGAAGCCGGCACGCACTCGCTCAACTTCGGGAGCGAGCGCGAGAAATAGTCCGGGCAGTCCAATGCTGAAGGCCCCAATCAGCGTGAGTTGGCGGGGCAAGAACAGGAACGGCGATCCCGCAAGCCCGATAAGCACGGTCAGCAGGACCGCGTAGACCGCCTTGGTCACAAACAAGCTCGCGACTCGTTCAACATTGTTGATGACCTTGCGACCTTCGTTGACCACGGTCGGAAGGGCCGAGAACGCGTTGTCCGTGAGAACAAGGTCGGCTGCTGTTCTGCTCGCCGCGCTGCCCGAGCCCATCGCGATGCCGAGATCGGCGTCCTTTAGAGCGAGCACATCGTTCACACCGTCGCCCGTCATAGCAACGACGTGGCCCCGTTCTTGTAGGGCTTTGACCATTTCTTGTTTCTGGCGGGGCGCAACCCGACCAAAGACGGTCCCCGCTTCGAGCGCTGCGCCGACCTCATCGCGAGATTCACTCAAGCTTCGAGCGTCGGTCGATGGTCCCAGCAGGGTCACACCGGCACGTTCTGCGATCGCGGCGACCGTTTCGGGATTATCTCCCGAGATCACTTTGATCGTCACATCCTGGTCTGCGAAGTACCGCAGGGTGTCCTCTGCGTCTGGACGAATCTCATCTTCGAGTTCGATGATCGCCAACGTCTCCAGCGCGCTTGGAATCGAGTCGCCATCTGGCCCATCAACAGAGGTTGCTAGCGCAATCAGTCGCTTCCCGGCCGTGCTGCGTTCGACCACGACGGATCGAGCCGGATCAGCGGCCGAGAGGAGAACGTCAGGAGCTCCAAGAAAGAACCAGCCGTGATCGTCAAATTCGAAGGCCGACCACTTCCGTGCGCTCGAGAACGGCTCGATCGTATTCGGCGCCCACCCGGGATCCGGCCCGACGACCGGGGCGATCGCGAGCATCGTTGCGTTGGGATCGGTATCGCTAGCCACTATTGCCGCGAGCGCAGTGTTGACCCGATCGGCCGACTGACCCGTGGACACGTGGGTCGTGCCGTAGGCGATCTCGCCGGTGGTTATGGTCCCCGTCTTATCGAGAAACAGAACATCGACCCGCGCAAGCACTTCAACGGTCGAGAGCTGGGATGCCAATGCGTTCCGTCGTGTGAGTTCCAGCAACCCAGCGACAAAGGCAAGGCTTGTAAGAAGGACCAAACCATCGGGAACCATGGCCACCGCTGCAGCAACAGTCCCTTGCAGCGCGTCCTGCCACCGGTCCTCGGTGTCGAGGAGGCGCAGCAGGAGAAGTGCCGACGCGATGGGGATGATGATCGTCAGCCAACGCAGAATCCGATTCACCGACGTTCGCAGTTCAGATTCGGCGGCTCGGAACGTCTTAGCTTCGTTCGTGAGACCGGCAGCGAAGCTGTCGAGGCCAACCGCTGTTGCCCGCATGGTCCCGTTTCCCGTGACAACAAAGCTGCCAGACAACGCCGAATCACCGGAATCTTTGGGAACTGGCAACGACTCGCCAGTCAGTTGAGACTCGTCGAGCTGGAGCCCGGTGACGTCGATGACCTCACCATCGACCGGGACTTGCTCCCCTGCTCGCAGGACCAGGAGGTCGTCACAGACAATCTCATCGACGTTGATCGTGATTCGGTCACCGTCTCGTATCACGGTCGCCTCAGGTTCGGTCAATACCTGCAAACGTGCGAGTTCTCGTCGCGCCTTGATCTCCTGGGCGATACCGATCGCACTGTTCGAGACCACTACTCCCACGAAGAGTCCGTCGGCCAGATTGCCCGAGATCACGACGAGAACGAACAGGATAATCATGATGGCGTTGACGGGCGTGAGGACGTTCGCCTGGACGATGTGGGCAATCGAGCGGCCTTCCGGTTCGCTCGACACGTTCGTTCGACCGGTGCGTTGCCGTTCCGCAACTTCGGCGCTCGAGAGGCCAATCATTTCAGTGTTCATCATGGGATCACGCGCGGAGTTCAGAAAGTTGCTGCCGTAGCTCGACTACATCGCTCGCAGGAAGAGCACACGTGTAGTTCCTACAAACATAGGCCTGTTCCCCTGAGCGCCCTGCCCACAACGGCGTTTCGAATGGTTCTCCGTGGACCACGACAGAATTGGGCAGGTATGCGCTGCGGATCTCGGCCAAGAGGTCTGGACGATCTCCGCTAACGACAAGCTCGCTCGACGACCCCCTGGCAAGATCAAATGCGGCGACCAACCTCGCGTGCGCCTGTGGGTTTCCACCAGCTTCGCTCCCAACCAGAGCAATGACCTCTTCGCTACGAGCCACAAGATCACTGCGACCGTGGATGGCCGCCACCCGGAGCAGGACGAACGCAGCGTTGGAATTCGCTGATGGGATGGGGCTGTCGAAGAAATCCTTGCGCTGGACAATGAGCTCTTCGCCATCCCTGCCAACGGTGAAGACGCCACCGCTGTTTTGATCCCAGAACAGCTCCAACATGTGCTCAGCGACATCGAGCGCTGCGAGGTGCCAGCGGCTCTGTCCGGTCGCTTCACCGAGCCGCGTGTAGGCATCGACGAGGGCAGCATAATCTGCGGCGTACGCGAGATGTCGACGTCCGCTCAGGCGCTGCCAGCTCCGGTACCAGCGCGATCCGTCGAGCAGATTTGCCTCGGCAAATTCCATTGCCTCGATAGCTGCGTCGATCCAGTCACTTCTGCCCATCGCCGCTCCCGCCTCGGCCAACGCGGAGATCATCTGCGCATTCCACTCGGTCAACACTTTGTCGTCGAGGCCGGGACGGACTCGTGAAAGTCGCGTGGTGAACAGCTTCTCTCGCAGGGCTTCGACCGGAGCGGGACGGCTCAGTTCTGTCACGTCTGGCCGAAACAACACGTTCGTGCCGTCTTCGAAGTTCCCCAAGTCGCTCACCCCGTACCAGCTCTCGGCGAGCTCGAGTTCGTCGGCGGTAAGGAGCTCTGCCAAAACCTGTCGGGTCCACACATAGAAGCGGCCTTCTTCACCCTCGGAATCGGCGTCTTCGGCCGATGCAAAACCGCCCCCATCGAGACGGAGGTCCCGGAGTACGTATCCAATCGTCTCTTCGACGACCTGGCGGTAGCGACTTGCTCCCGTGAGCTGCCAACCGTGCAGGTACGCGGGAATCAACTGCCCGTTGTCATAGAGCATCTTCTCAAAGTGCGGCACAAGCCAACGCTCATCGGTTGAGTATCGAGCAAACCCACCACCGAGGTGGTCGAAGATTCCCCCCGCCGCCATGTGGTCGAGAGTGGTTTCGCCGGCGCGCAGCGATGCGGTGTCACCGGTTGCAATGTGATGTCGAAACAGAACGTCGACAGCCATCGCGGACGGAAACTTCGGCGCGTGCCCAAACCCCCCGTTTGTCGAGTCGTGAGCATCGAGCAGACGCTGTGCAGCGTGACCAACAAGATCCGCTACGGGGTCTCCATCGGTACCGTCTGCGGGGCTCATCAGAGCGTTCTCACGTAGAGCGTTCGCGACCTGAGTCGCCCGCTCTACGATCGCCTCGTTCTCGGTGGACCACGCAACCGATATCGCGTCGAGCAGGTCGCCAAATCCTGGCAGACCATGGCGCGGTGACGGCGGAAAGTAGGTACCGGCAAAGAATGGTTCGCCCTGCGGGGTCATGATTACCGTCATTGGCCATCCGCCTTGACCCGTCATTGCCTGCACCGCATCCATGTACAGCGCATCGATGTCTGGCCGCTCTTCCCTATCGACCTTCACGTTGACGAAAGACGCGTTCATCTTGGCAGCGATGTCGTCGTTCTCGAAGGACTCATGGGCCATGACGTGGCACCAATGACAGGCCGAGTATCCAACGGACAACAGGATTGGCTTGTCCGCCTCCTCAGCAACCTCTAGCGCCTCTGGACCCCATGGATACCACTCGACGGGGTTCCCGGCGTGCTGTTGTAGATAGGGGCTCGACTCGTTGGCCAAGCGATTCGTCATTTCTTCGACCACGCCTCCGCGGTGGTGCTGATGGGACCCGACGCGACCAGCCCAGGAGCATCGTCGACGATAACGAAAGTCTCCTCCTGCCACAGCCCAGCGGCAACCGCTGGTTCCTCACGCTTGTGACCTCCAGATCCCCATTGCACGTAACCAGCAATGGCGTCAGGATTGCTCCAGTCGGGGTCGAGGTACAACGCAACCTCGCCTGACTCTCCGTAAAGGTCACCAAGATCAGATCCTGCCACCCGCACGGATTCGCCGGGAGCGAGTTCGCCGCCGGGAATCTCGGGGTACGCCGGGAACTGGCACAGGAACATACCGTCGGGGTCCGCGGGCTCACTCGACCCGTTGGTCACCACGGCATATCCCTCTTTTCCGAATACCACTTCAGAGATGAAGAAATCGCTCTGTCCCATAGTCAGATACTCCTTGGAGTTCAGTCGGTTGTTAACTCTGGCATCTTCTCGCCGGCTTCGACCGCGACCGATAGGTGGCTGGCGGGAGGCGCCAACGGGCACGGCCATTGTGGGTCCCACATGCACGACGGGTGATAGGCGAAGTTGAAGTCGAGAACGAGTTCGTTTGGTCCTTGCGCACCAAGGTCGGCTGACTTTGCGCCATCGAGTAGATAGCGCCCGGCGCCATAGGTCGAGGAGCCGTTCGTCTTGTCCCGGAAGGGCAACAGTAGCCCTCCCCCATACGCATCGAGCCAGAACAGGCCGAGCGAGTGGCGTTCGCCAGCACGTTCGAAGACGACCGATCCAATCTGGTTGAACAAGGACGACCCGCCTGCCAACTTGGCCGGCTCTTCGTCACCTCCAAGCGGCTCCACCGTACCGACCACCGCCCAGCTCGGGTCATAGTCGAAGTACGGAAGCGTGCCCTCGAACTGACCACGATCGATAACAGGGCTCTCGGGGTGTGTCAGAAGGAGCTCGGTACGAGCCGCTCGCCATGTCTCCCAGCTGCGCTGATCAGCGCCAGCCTCGACAACGCGGTTGTAGATGTCGGCAACCCGTCGCCGGTAGTCGACGAGGCTGAGCGTGGTCTCGATCATTGCGCGCTCGTGTCTCGTGCGATGAGCTCGTCAATTTCTTCAAGCGCAGTCGCCGCAACATCGTGTGTAAGTGGAGATCGAGAGGCAGCTACCTCCAGGAGTGCTGTTGCGGGATCGACGATGTCGAGCAACGCAATGCCCGAAGCCACCATGTCCTTTGCCTGCTCTGCGGAAAGGGGAAGAACCGGCGTGAAGGTGCCGTCGTCTCTCAACATGTGATCGAGCCCGGTAAGCAACGCGTCCGGGTCGGGGTCACCGTCGATCACGAGGCAGCCGAGAACCTGGTCGGCACCGTTGTTTAGCCGCGTGTCGAGAAGTTCGCACACGGCTTTGTAGGCCTCGACCTGTGTCTCGGCATCACCTGCGGAGGATTCAACAACGGTCACCAAGGTGGCTGAACCGAAGTTGTCGACCTCCTCAGCTTCGAACTCGACCCCATCGGAGTCGCTTCCGGAAACTAAGGCTTCGCGTAGTTCGTTGAACGTATTGTCCCATTGGCTCTCAGGCATCTCGACACGCTACCTCCGCGTCGCGTCCAATGGGTGGTGAACCTCACCCAAGAGTTACGCGCCCGTGATCTTTGGAAGCATGTCGGCTGCGTAAATCGGAGTCCACTCCAACCCTCCCTCAATCTGATGATCGATGTCGGCCTGCACAAGCATGTGAATAAGTGAGCTACGAGAAGGGATCTCGTCGACGTACGGAAACAACTTTGCCTGAAGGAAACCGGCGTACCACATGGCCCAATCAGGGTCGATGCCGTCCGAAGAGATGAACGTCTCGTGATGCCGGTGGGCTACCTCGTTCAGAAGATCGGAGAGCACCTCGGTGGTTAGCGAATCAGACATGTCAAAACCTCACTGTTCGGGTATCTCGTGAGAATATGGAGCATCGGCCGACAAATCAACCCCCCAATATCTGGCTACGTATCTACCGCTCAAGTTCTTACTTCGCGGGGCCAGAAGCCATCTCGATCACGCTCTCCACTTCCATGAGTACTGCGTCGATTTGGTCGCCGGCATGACCCAGATAGTTCGCGGGTACGAGAGCATCCGCAAGCTCTGGTGACCGCAGCATGACGACCTCGTCGAACGACATCCCGGACTCGGTGGACTCCCGGACCATGTCTGCAACTCTGTCGTGCGCAATCTGGCGACCGAGCTCACCAGCGAGTCTCATCATGACCGCTTCGGCCATGATCGCACCGCCGGTTCGTCCAAGGTTGTTCGCCATCGCGGCCGTGTTCACTTCGAGGCCCTCAATGAGGCGGTGGGCAGCTTCGACCGCACCTCCGGCCACAGCGACCGCCGGTGCGACCGAATTCCATTCGAGTGCCCACGCCGCCGTCGCCCGGTCGTGGTCGGCCATTGCTCCATCGAGGACGAGGTCGAGATATGAGCGGGTCAGTCGGCCAGCCCTCATCAACTGCTGAGACAGGATGGGATTACGTTTCTGCGGCATCGTGCTCGATGTTCCGCCCCCGGCGACTCGGCCTTCAGCCAACTCGCCCAATTCGGTCTGAGCGCTCAACGCCACGTCGTTGCCGATCTTTGCAACCGACGAAGCCAGCTGGGCCGACCATGCCACGACCTCGACAATTCGGTCTCGCCCGGAGTGCCAGCTGACGCTCGGGTTGCCGAGGCTCAACAGCTCGGCCATTCGAGCTCTCACCTCGAGGCCGAGCGGAGCGACCGACGCAAGCGTGCCGACCGCGCCACCGAACTGCACGACTTCAACCCGGGGCCGAAGTTCGCTCAGTCGTTCGATATGGCGCAACAGCGGCGACAACCAGCCAGCAACACGATAACCAAAGGTGATCGGCACGGCCTGTTGCATCTGACTTCGACCGGCCACTGGTGTGTCACGGTACTTCTCGGCCAGATTGTGCAGCGCCCGCACCAGCATGATGAGATCCATGTTTATCTCGTCGAGGGAGGCCTGAATCTGGAGCACCAGCGCCGTGTCCATGATGTCTTGAGTCGTTGCACCCCAGTGGGCGAACTGGCCCAAGCCGTCGGGCACGACCGACGCAATTTGTTCGACCAACCCAACCACGGGGTAACCAACGATGGCCATCCGGTCGGCGAGCGCGTTGAAGTCAAGGTCGGCGACCGTGACCTGGGCGATTGCGGTGGCCGCCTCGGCCGGAATGAGGCCGGCATCGGCTTGTGCCTGTGCCAGCGTTGCTTCGACCTGGAGATAACGCTCGACGAGCGCTCGCTCACCGAGCAGGTGGCGCAGCTCGTCGGTGGTGTGTAGGACTCCGGAGATGTCAGAGTCGAGCGCGGAGAGCGCTTGGCGGTGATCTCGTGTCATCTAGGAGCCAACGATTGCATTGCAGTCGATCATCTTCATGTCCTTCATCAGCTTGGCGTTCTCTCCGTAGTCGACCGGGACGTCGATGACGTGAACTCCACCTACTTCGTTCGCGTTCGCAAGTACCTGTTGCAGTTCGTCGGCGCTGGACACACGGGTTCCGGCCGCTCCGAACGCCGCTGCATAGGCAACGATCTCGGGCGTACCAAAGTTCACTCCGTGGACGTTGTTGCCGAGCATCTCTTCTTTGAGACGGATCATTCCGAGACCGCCGTCGTTGAAGATCACCACCGAGAGGTCGAGTTCCAGACGAACAGCGGTCTCAATCTCCTGGCCGCTCATCAGAAAGCCGCCATCGCCGATCACTGCGACGACGTTGCGGTCGGGGTGGACCAACTTCGCCGCGATCGCAGCGGGTATCCCCGTTCCCATCGACCCAAGAGCCGAATCGACCAGGATCGTGCGTGGTGCCAGCGCCGGATAGTTCCGGGTCATCCAGAGTTTGTGAATACCGTTGTCGAGGCTGACGATGTCCTCAGGGTTCAGAACCGTCCGGACTGTTTGAGCAACGTGCTGCGGCTTGAGTACGCCCGGGATTGGGTCGCTTGGTTCGGCCATCATCGCCGCCACCGCCGCGGCTCGAAGCTTGGCGAAGCCCTCGAGGCTCCAGGTGGAGCTGTCGAGCCGTTGGGAGAGTTCTTGGATCGAGTACGCCATGTCACCGACCACCTGATGTTGTGGGAACCAGATGGTGTCGACGGTCGCGGGCGAATCGTGGAGGTGGATGACGGTGCGCACATCGTCGGGCTTCATGATGAACGGCGCCTTCTCCATCACGTTGTGCCCAATGCTCAACACAACATCGCTGTGTTGAACCGCGCAATGTGGAATTCCCATCCCCGGCATCCCCGCCGAACCCAGAAATTGATCGCTCATCTCATCGCCTACACCCTTGCCCATCATCGTGCAGATGAAGGGAATGCTCGTTGCGGCGAGGAAGTCCTGCAATGCTGTGGGTACGGCATCTCGTGCGTTCGCACTGGCACCGATCAGTACCAGCGGTCGGTCGGCGTCAGCGAGCAACTTCGCTGCCTCATCGAGCGTTTCGTCGGAGGCTGTGGGTTGCGCGGCCTGCCCTGCCGGTAACAGCGGGTGCACGCCCGCTGGCTCGGCCGCCACGTCGAGCGGCAGTTCGAGGTGAACCGGACCCTGCGGATACTCGAGAGCGATGTGAATCGCCTCCGCGATGAGGCCTGGAAGCGCCGCTGCTGAAGCTACCGACGACGACGTCTTGGTAATTGGGGTCATCAGGTCGACCACGTCGATCAGTTGGTATCGACCCTGCATATTGTCGAGGACCGGCTTTTGTCCGGTGAGGACGATCATGGGCGACTCAGCGAGCCACGCGTGAGCGACCGGCGTGGCCAGGTTGGTCGCGCCAGCGCCGAGGGTCGACATTGCGACAGCCAGACGTCCGGTCAGGTGACCGTGGGCGGCGGCCATGAACCCAGCCGCAGCTTCATGGCGGGTCAGGATGAAGTCGATCTCTTCGGACTCAGAGACGGCCTGGATGAAGGGAAGGTTCTCGTCACCGGGAATCCCAAAGACCATGGAAACGCCCTCGGCTACGAGAGCTTCCACGAGTTGTTCTGCAGTGTTCATAGTCGATCAAGCCTCTCCGCTACCGTGTATCACAACTTGCTCGGGATCCTCAGACCGAATCTGCTCGGCCATCTGCTCGGCCATCCCTTTGATCTTGCGGGCGTTCATGAGGATCTCTTCGGCGTGAGTTGCTGGGATCACCGCCGCTCCCGTGGGATCAGCAAAGATGATGTCCCCGGGTACGACGGTGACCCCGTCGACCGCGATGGCGATATCGACGACGTAGGGCTGAGCCACATTTCCCCCACCGCGCACTGCCTCACCTTTGCAATAGAACGCGCCGGGGAACTCCGCCAGTTCGTCGAAATCGCGAAGCCGACCATCGCAGAGCACCCCGGCAAGACCGTTGTTGGTGATACGCGACAGCTTGGTCGATCCACCGAGCGAGATGTCCGGGTTACATCCCGACGACATCACCAGCACGTTGCCAGCCATCTCTCGTTCTCCGAGCGATCGATAGATCGCTGGTCCGAGGCTGTGCTGATGAATATCCATCAGGTCTTTGCGTAGCGGCAAGAACCCCACGGTCACCGCTGGCCCAAACAACACCTTGGACGGGTCGGGTGATACCAGGTCATTGATGTGGGAACGATGTGGGAACGCCTTCGCGAGAGCATCCACGATGTCGGCGGTCGCGAGCCCGTCAACGAGCGAACGGTCTGGAATATCGGGCATCAAATTCTCCTGAGCTATTGCCGAGATGGCAAAGCTTACGCGTCTCTCGTCCTGGCGATGACCCGATTCGCAGCCGCGGCCACATCGACGGCGGTGAACCCGAATCGTTTCTGAAGAACCGGTGCAGGCGCTGACTTGCCAAAGGTATCCATTCCGAGCACTTCACCGAGATCGCCTGCATAGCGATGCCAACCAATGGTGGCTGCTTCCTCGATCGTCACACGCGCACGGATCTTGTCGGGGAGCACGCTCTGGCGATACTCGGTCGACTGTGCTTCGAACACGCCCCACGAGGCGAGGTTCACGACGCGCACATGCACGTCGCTTTCGGCGAGCAGCTCTCGGGTCTCCATTGCGAGGTGAACCTCGGCGCCGGTCGCGATAAGGATTGCATCGATGTCGTGACCATCCGGTGGGTCAGCTAAGACATAGCCGCCCTGTTCGATGCCCCGTGCAGACGCGTACTTGGTTCGGTCGATCACCGGCACCTTCTGGTGCGCAATCGACAAGATGGTCGGAGCATTATTTCGCTTCAGAGCCATCTGCCACGCAACCACTGTTTCGTTGGCATCGGCTGGGCGAATCACCTCCATGTTCGGCATTGCCCGGTATGTGGCGAGATGTCCGATCGGTTGGTGCGTTGGACCGTCGGGACCGACCTGAAACGAGTCATTGGTCAAGACGTGAATCACGGGCAGACCCATCAAGGCCGATAGCCGAATCGCTCCACGTGCGTATTCGCTGAATACGAGGTAGGACGAGTCATAATTTCGAATTCCCGATAGCGCAATGCCGTTGGCGATGCCGACCATTGCGTGTTCGCGAGTGCCGTAGTGCATGTTTCGACCGGTCGGAGAGCCTGGCTGTGCTCCACCAGCTTCGGGGAACCACATCAGCGTCATCGACTTCATTGCCGTGTCGGACGCTCCGCCAACGAGCCACGGAATATTCGGCGCAATCGCGTTGATCGATGCAAACGAGGCCTCTCGAACTGCAACCATCTCGGTCGGATCGTCCCAACTCGGAATGTCGGCATCCCAGCCCTCGGGCAGTTCGTGCTTGTGCATCTGGTCGACGGTCTTCGCGAGATCCGGATGTTTGGCGGCAAACGCTTCCCACTCCTGGTTCCATGCTTCGCGTGCGTTTCGCCCGCGCTCACAGAACGTTGCCTCGACGTGATCAATGACCTCGCCGGGAACGAGAAAATTGCTGTCTTCGGGCCAGCCGTAGGCAGCTTTGGTCAGTCGGGTTTCTTCAGGGCCGAGCGGAATGCCATGCATCCGCTGCTGACCCTGGAAGTTCGGAGACCCCCACCCAATCTCGCTGGTGAGCACGATCATGGTGGGCCGGTCCTGCTCGGCTCGAAACGCAGCGAGCGCAGCACGGATTGCATCCCGGTCGTTCGCGTCATCGACCTCGATGACCGACCAACCAAGGGCGCTGAATCGCCCGCCCACGTCCTCGGTGAACGCGAGCTCGGTGGAGCCTTCGATGGTGATGTTGTTGTTGTCGTAGATCCAGCAGAGATTGGACAACTCCTGGTGACCTGCATAGGAGGCTGCCTCATAGGCAATCCCCTGCATCACATCGCCGTCACCACCGACCGCGATGACTTCGTGATCGAACAAGCCCTGACCGTCGACGTCAAAGGTCGCGGCCTTCCAGCGTTGGGCCATTGCCATTCCGACCGAGTTGGCGAGCCCCTGGCCGAGCGGCCCGGTGGATGTTTCGACACCGGCGACCACTCCGTACTCGGGGTGGCCCGTCGCCCGGGTCTCGCCCTGCCGATAACCGCGAATATCGTCGAGCGTCATTGCGGGTTCGCCGACCGGCCCGGTCGACGGATCGACAGACTTGACTCCCGCCAGATGCAACATTCCATAGAGCAGGTTGCTCGCGTGACCGACCGAGAGTACGAAACGATCGCGGTTGTCCCATTTGGGGTCTTCGGGATCGAATCGAAGGTGCTCGGAATAGATCGTGTACACCAACGGCGCCAACGCCATTGCGGTACCCGGATAGCCCGACCCTGCCTCTTCGACCGCGTCGATTGCAAGTGTTCGGAGGGTGGTAATTGCGAGCTGATCGAGCTCATCAATCTCTGGAGTGGTCAACGCTATTCAGATCCTTGTGTCAGAAGGGTGGCAAGCCCGCCGATATCTGGAGCCACGAGTTCTGGAATGCGATCGTGCGAACCGCGCGCAGCCCCGGGGCGTTCAATAAATGCAGCGTTTGCTCCTGCAAGCAACGCTCCGTTCACATCCCAATCGTGGGCCGCAACCATCGTGATGGCCCCGATCGGCACATCGAGTTGGGTCGCTGCGTATGCATATGTGTCCGGGTGTGGCTTAAAGCGTTCCACGGTCTCGACCGACATCACCATGTCGAAGTACGAGTCGAGGCCGGCCGAGGAAAGCTGAGCGTGAGCAACGTCGAGGCGCGAGTTGGTGAGCGTGGCGAGCTTAAAGCCGTATGCCTTGAGGCCAGCAAGGCCGTCAGCAACGTCGGGGTGAGCAGGTAGTTGCGACATGGCATCAACGAGCCCGGTGGCCTCTTCGATCGCGATTGGCTTACCCGCACTTGTAGCCGTTGTCATCAACGCTCCGACCGCCAACTCGTCGAACGAGCGATAATCGCCCGTGACCGAGACCTCCAGCGAGTAGCGGAGAAGCATCCCGAACCATTTCGGCAAGAGGTCAGCGTCACCGAAGGTGGCTGCGAAGCCAGAACCTAACGCCTTTACATCGAGCAACGTCTCGTTCACATCGAACAGCAAGACATCAGCAGTCATGAATATGTACCCTTCTCGGATCTAGCGCTCTCGAGCGGCGCCGAGTGCAGCAACCGCATCAGTTACCTGGCCGAAGTTACCCGCAGCAACCGCGTCCGGAGGAACCG
Source organism: uncultured Acidimicrobiales bacterium (assembly GCA_964610745.1). GTDB lineage: Bacteria > Actinomycetota > Acidimicrobiia > Acidimicrobiales > SHLQ01 > SHLQ01. Next base: position 60,952 of record CAZSYL010000009.1, on the reverse strand, counting down.
AAGCCATGGTTCCAATGGCGGTCGCCCCCGCCCCGAGCCAGGACTGAACCTCATCGGGCCCGATCGGGCCGTTGGCGATAATTCTGCTCCACGGCCTCGGCATCTGGACGGCCTTGACGAACATGGGGTTCATCGCCGGGTAGAGCTTTACAAACTCCACGCCATAACGCTCAGCTTCGGCAATCTCGGTGATGGTCATCGTGCCTGGGAGGTACGGGACCTTGCGACGGTTGCAGAACTCTGCTGTCTCGGCCACGAATATTGGCGAAACAATGAACTCCGCGCCAGCGGCCACAAAGATTGACGCGGTGGCAGCATCCTCGACCGAACCAACGCCGATCACCATGTCTGGATGGTTCTCGTCGACGTGGCGACGAATCGCCTCGAAAACGGTCGGAGCGAACTGGACGCGATTGGTGAACTCCACGACCCGTCCCCCACCAGCAGCAATCGCATCGATGATGTTGATCGCTACGGCGGGGTCGGGATGGTGGAACAAATGCATGATCTGTTCCTGGGCAATGGTGTTCAGGACCGAAAGACGATCGTGGGACATGACGAGGGTGCTCCTCTTGTTGAAGCGGTTCGGACGTACAGGACGTACAGGTTGTATAAAGCTGAGCCGTGGAAACGTCAGCTCTCGGAGTCTGACTCGGCGGCTTTGGCGGCCACGGCTGCGACGATGGCATCCAACACGGACACGATCTGGGCTTTGAGGTCGTCGGAAGTGACAACGCCGTCTTCGATCGCGTCGCCCGCACGGGCCAACATGAGCTCTGCATCAACAAGCTCAGAACCGGCAATGCCTAGCGAACGACGCAGGTTCTCCTGAGCGTTCTTCGTGCCGTTCTTTCCCGGAGTCGCACCGATCACGGCAGCGATCTTGCCACCCAGCGGTGCATTCGGATAGAAGCGAGAGCTCCAATCGAGTCCGTTCTTCAACACCGCCGGAACGCCGGCGTTGTACTCGGGCGTCACGAACAGAACAGCGTCAGCTGCAACGACGGCAGCCTTCAGATCGACCACGGTCTGTGGCTCGCCTGCCTCTTCGAGATCACCGTCGTAGAACGGAACCTCTCGCAGGTCGATTTCTTGAAATTCAACGTTGTCCGGTGCCAATTCGATCGCTGCTTTGAGCAGCGCTTGGTTGAAGGATCCGGATCGATAACTTCCGGCGAGGGCGAGGATCTGAATCTTTTGGTTGGTCATGTCAATTATCCGTTTGCTTCTAGAGGGTGGACTGGGGTATTTGGATTGAATAGGGAATTGGGCAACTAGGGATTAGTGGCGGCCGGTGAACGGGGGAAGCCCGAGTTCACTGGTGATTCCGCCCATGCTGATCGGGACCGGCACGCCGGTCGCGTCGAGCAATCGGTTCATCATCTCGAAGTTGCCCACGACGAGCGCTGCACGTGTCGTTGCGTCAGGGCCTGCGACATCTGTCAGCGTGGCGCGGGCGTGGTCGAGAGCGTTGGTGTCGTCTCCGAGCAATGCATCGACGAAAGCCAAGAGCTGTGTCCCGGCGGGAATGTTTGGGTCGATCGAACTGTCGCCAACCGCTCGTAGGTCGATGTTTTCCTGTGCCATGTGGGCGCTCGCACGGAGCATCCCTGAGTGCGCGAAGAGTCAAAAATAGCAGTCGTTGAGTAACGACGTTCTCGCAGCCATCAGCTCCATTTGTGAGCGACTCAACCCCTTGTCGATGCTCCAGTTACCCATTTCCTGGTAGCTCAAATACAACGCGCCGTGAAGTTGCTCCTGCGCTCGATCTTCCGCAGCGACTGCCGACAACGCCGAGGTCGCACCCGCCGCGCCGAGCATCGGCACCCACGCCGATCGTTTCTTGGCTCCCTGCACGACAGCGTCTGCGGGCATCCCTGGCTCAGCGGGCAGATAGGGCTCCAAACCGTTGCCGAGTCCCACCGTTGCGGTATCGATAGCTACCGTTCGGGCAATAATGCCGACGAGTTCCACGTAGTGGAGCGGACTCAGGCCGTCGGCAACAAAGCCCTCCACCATTGCCTCGGTGATGCTCCCCGCATCGATGGCAACAAGCTTGGCTGCCTCTTTGACCACATGGTTGATCGAGTTCGCGTCCGGTTCGGGAAGGTTCCGACGAGCTGCACGACCAACGCTTGCGATATCGATCCGTTGTTCTCCTGTCCACCAGGTGCCCGGACGCGCGAGTTCTTCCCACTGATGGGCAAGAACCACTCGTGAAACCTCCGGTACTGGGAGGTTCTGGGTGGATGGGGCGAATAGCTGATAGTCGCTCATAACCAATCTCCAGTCGTACATTCTCGGTCGTCGCGTCGCACACTACTTCGCCCGCTCAACCGCTCGCTGAAATTTGTTAAAGATTCAACACTTCGCCGATGCTGGCGATAGCGGTGAGGTCAAACGGGGCGTTGAAAGCGAGCACTCTCCGGTGGAGAGAACCGGCGGGGAACGGCGGCAACACCCCACCGTTTGGCTCGTCCACTTCGACCGGTTTGTGTACCGACGTCTCGAAGGAACGATCGAGGTCATGACCATCGACGAGTTCGAGCAGTTCAGCCAGCTTCGACAGGTTGGCGATGTTCACGCCATCGGCGTGGGCGAGCGCAATCTCTAGGGTCGGTGCGCCGTTGGCTCCAATGATGATCGGAGGATGCGCTTGCTCGTCGAGACCTAGGCCCGGCTCATTCATCTCGAAAAATTCGCCATGGAAGTCGGTCTCACCGCGCCACGCGGCTTTCACGAGTTGAATCGTTTCGGTCAGCCGACGCTTGCGCCCGGCAGCGTCGAGGAGTTCGGTGCCGACCGTGTTCTGTTCACCAGCAAAGCGAGACCCGGGTGCAGAACCAGCGCCAAGACCAAGAACGGCCCGTCCTCCACTCAGGGACTGGAGCGATGACATCGCGACTGCAAGCCTCGCCGGATGACGGTTCATCATGTTGGCGACCAATGGCCCAATGCGAACGCGGTTCGTCACCGCGGCCACCGCTCCAAGCACCACGAATGCGTCTTGGGAGGGACCACGGTCGAGCATGGTCCCCGTCAAATGGTCGTACGTCCAAACACCGCCATAGCCGCTGTCCTCGGCACATTTCGCCGCTTCGACCATCTCGGTCACCGTCGCTCCAAAGGGGCTGAGGACGATGTCGTGTGTCAGTGATTTAGGGAGCTGCTGCTCTGCCATACCAACCCGCCTTCCCGCTGCTACGCGTCTCGAACTTCGATGAGTGTGCTCGTCGTAAAGTCTGGAGCTGGCGTGACCCCGACCGAATCATACACCGATGGCGGAACCGAGATATCTGCCAAGAACAGTGCGCCGACGTGCGCCGAGCCCCGGAGCCCGATCTTGGGGAGTGCGAGAGTCATTGTTGACTCGGCAGTGACGACGGCACCGGGCACACTGCCGTCGGTCACGTTTAGCCCCGATGGGTTGTCGAGCGAAACGATCGGGGCGTCGATATCGGCTGATGCCTCGACCAATTCACCGATCCGCCCGCGAGGCTCCCCACGAAGGCTGTAGCCGATCAGCGCGTCGATCACGACATCGCTCGTTCTCGGCTCGTCTTCGATCGGAACCGCCATGTGGTTGAGGATGTCGAGTTGGTGCTTGGGAATCGGCGTAAGCGAATCGGCTGGTTGCCCGAGCGTGACGCTCACGTCGACACCTCGGTTGGTCAGGTGCCTGGCGGCGACCAAACCTCCGCCGCCGTTGCCACCCGACCCAGCGAGCACCGTGACCGAGCTCGGGTTGTGACGGTCGAGAATCAATTGCGCCAGGTTGCGGCCAGCGTTTTCCATCATTTGTATGAGTTCGATGTCGAGATCTTCGATCATGATTCGATCGACCTCCAGCATCTGTTCGGCCGTGAGCCATCCAATTGAGTCGGTGCCGAACGTTGGATATGGATTGGTCATAAGATTGCATCCTGACTGGAGAGAAGCTGTTGAATGACGGTCCTGTGCCGCGCTTGTGCTGAAGTCGCAGCAGTCGCCCGGAGCATCGTAGCAAGCATCGGCGCGGTTGACCCTGTGCCGTGGGTGCGCTGGTACATTAGCGATCGACTGGGCTTAGAAGGGGAAACATTGTGATTGTGCGCGTCATCGTCTTTCTCCTTGGCGTTCTCGGCACGGGGTGGATTCTCACGTCGATCGTGCGCAGCGTTGTCATTCCTCGGCCCGAACGCGTGTGGCTGACGGTATCGCTGTTCAACATGGGCCGCTGGATAGCCCATACCATTGGGAACCGACTCCCAGCACGGCAGCGTCATCGGATCCTCGGTGCCTTTGCACCAGCGATCCTGATCGGCCTGCCGCTGATCTGGTCCGCGGGTCTTCTGGTCGCTTTTGCTTGCATGTACTGGTCGATCGACGTCGGCTCTTGGCAGGCAAGTTTGGAATTTTCCGGCTCTTCGCTCACGACCCTTGGGTTCCTGCCAGCACCGAATTCGACCGCCAGAGCACTCGCGGTGGCCGAGGCGCTTTTGGGTCTCGGTATTGTTGCGCTGATGATCAGCTTCCTACCGGCGCTCTACGGCACGTTCTCTCGGCGCGAAATCTCGGTTGGCAAGCTCACGACAAGAGCGGGAGCCCCGCCAGACCCGGTCACGTTTCTCACCCGACTCAAGTCGATCGACCGACTCGACCACATCGATGCGAGCTGGGGCGAATGGGAGGACTGGTTCGTTGAACTCGACGAAACCCACACCAGCTTTCCAGCGCTCGTCTATTTCCGGTCCGCGAGTCCAGACCGCTCGTGGCTACGTTCCGCCGAGACGGCGCTCGATACTGCAGCGGTCGTCAAGGCGCTACACATGCACGGGGCCTCGGGCGAGGCAGACCTGCTGATCAGGTCGGGGGCTCGGGCGCTGCGGAGCATTGCCGACTTCTACCGAATCGAACCCGAGGGAACGGGAACCGATTATGAACACCTGTCGGTGAGCGAGACCCAGTTCGACGATGTCGTTGACCAACTCATCGACGCCGGTGTCACGACCCGACCTGTTCCTACCACCGCATGGGAAACGTTTGCCGGCTGGCGCAACCAATACGATCGAGCGATCGTTGGTTTGGAACACCTGATCGAAGACCTTCCCGGGTATTGGGAGTCAAACGAAACAATCGAGGCATCTCGTGGATAAATTTGCTGTTCTCGCTCTCATCCTGGCGCTGGTCTCGGTGATGCGGGTCAAGATCGCCCATTGGCCGATTACCGGACCGATGATCTTTGTCGGCCTGGGCATGCTCCTCAGCCCTGATGCACTCGGGGTGCTCGACATTGGCCTTGAAGATGAGGGCGTGGCACTCACTGCCGAGTTCACCTTGGGATTGCTTCTGTTCTCCGATGCGGCACGGATCGACACGGCGACGCTCCGACATGCCTTTAGCCTTCCCGCCCGCCTTCTCGGCATTGGATTGCCATTGACCATCGCTGTTGGGACCGTCCTCGCGCTGTTGTTCTTCAGCGACCTGAATTGGGCTGAGGCAGCGCTCCTCGCGTCAATTCTTGCCCCGACCGATGCGGCGCTTGGGCAGGCCGTTGTGTCCGACAAACGCATCCCGGTTCGTGTTCGTCAGACGTTGAATGTCGAATCGGGCCTGAACGACGGCCTGGTGGTTCCAGTGGTTGCAGTCTTTGCCGCGCTGGCAACCGAGGGTGTTCTGGACGGCAAGATGTCGATTGTCGGCGAAGCAGCCGCCGAGATCGGGATTGGTATTGGGGTTGGAGCGCTACTCGGCGTCCTTCTGGGGCAGGTCAATCCGTGGGTTCACTCCCGGAAGTGGACAGACGAGGGCGGAGCTCGCCTCGTCGCTTTCTCCGCGGCGATCATGGCGTTCAGTGCTGCGGCCGCCTTGGGCGGGAATGGTTTCATATCGGCGTTCGTCTGTGGCGTCGCAGTGCGAGCATTCATCGGCAGAAGCGCAGCCGACCACGTAGAACTCGCCGAAAACATCGGTCAGATCGGAGCGGAGGTGACCTTCGTGGTCTTTGGAGCCACACTGGTCCTCCCTGCGATTAGCGAGGTCACCGTGCCGATCGCGATCTTCGTCATTTTGATCCTCACCGTCGGAAGGATGGTCCCGGTTGCCATCTCGTTGCTCGGTACTGGTGTTCGAAGTTGGACCGTTGCGTTCTTTGGCTGGTTCGGCCCGCGAGGCCTTGCCTCGCTTCTCTTTGGACTTCTGGTTCTCTCCGAGAACGAAGCCGATGGAGGCCAGCTCTTCCCGATCGTTACCTTCACCATCTTCTGCTCCGTCGTCCTCCACGGCCTCACGGCCGGACCCGGCGCATCGGCATATTCACGCTGGTTTGAAAAGAACGGACGACCAGAGTTGGCCGAATACGCCGACATGGTGGAGAGCCCAATACGTTGGCGACTGAATAGACGTCCTCTTAAGTAACGCAGCAAACGTCGATATCGCTCGCGCGGTGGCGTAGCATTTACAGTCGCTCAGCGGACCAAACGTTAGATGCAGACCAAGGAACACATTGCAATGGAATTGAACGAACAACAGAGGCAACTTTGTGATGCGAGCACCGTCGATTACTCCGACCTGAGCGCCCTCTTTCTCAACTGCACCCTGAAGCCAACACCCGAGCGGTCTCACACCGAAGGACTCATCAAGCTGTCCGCCGCGATCATGGAAGCCAACGGTGTCAAGACCGAGATCATCCGTCCGGTCGACCAACAACTGGCAACAGGGGTCTACCCCGACATGACCGATCACGGTTGGAAGGTCGATGGGTGGCCCGAACTCTTCGCGAAAATCCGTGCTGCAGAGATCTTGGTCATCGGGGCGTCGATCTGGATCGGCGAAAAGTCGTCGATCTCGACCCAGGTCATCGAGCGCCTATACGGCAACTCCGCTGTGCTGAACGAACACGGCCAGGTCGCGTATTACGGTCAGGTCGCGGGCTGTTTGATCACCGGCAACGAGGACGGTGCCAAACATGCCGCAATGAACATTCTGTGGTCGCTCCAGCACCTCGGCTTCATGATCCCCCCACAAGCCGACTCGGCGTGGTTGGGCGAGGTCGGCCCGGGCCCGTCATATCTCGACGAAGGTTCCGGTGGACCAGAGAACGACTTCACCAACCGGAACACGACCTTCATGTCGTGGAACATGATGCACACCGCCCGGATGATCAAGGATGCTGGTGGATTCCCAGCGCACGGCAACCAGCGCTCGGAGTGGGAAGCCGGTTGCTCGATGGATTTCCCGAACCCGGAGTACCGCTAACCGGTCACGGACAGATCAACCCGTTTCGACACTTGCCCCGGAGCCAGAGCCGGACACCTTGTCGACCACACCCAACCGCCGCCCGATCGGGCCGGCGCCTAGGCCGTAGAAGACCCCCGCGCCGATGATCACGATAAAGGTGAGCGAGATGATGGTCTCGCCGCCCGGCAGACCTTCATCTTCGAGCTCGAGGGCAAAAACCGACGCCGATGCGGCCGCGACGATGCCACGGGGAGCGAGCGCCATCAGAAACAGTGAGTCCGCCTTTGAGATGTTCGACGTCCCCGCTGAGGCAATGACACCGAGAGGGCGAGCAACAAACACGAGGGCTGCGAGTACCGCCAGGCCCGGGATGAGGTTGTCGATAACGGCCTGAAGGGGCATTCGTGCTCCCAGGACAATGAAGAGGCTGCCCACTGCCAGCACACCAACGCCCTCCTCAAAGGCGGCAATGTCGTCGACCGGCGTCATCATTTGGTTCGCGAGGCCAAGGCCGAAGACCGTCGTTGCAAACAGGCCCGACTCAGGAGCGATGAGGTTCGAGACAACAAAGGCTGCCACTGCGATAGCTAGTGCGGTCGGAGCTCGTAAAAGTGCGGGTAGCTGCGCTCTCGACAGCAACGCAATCGCCAATATCGCAGCCAGTGCGCCGACGATGACGCCGCTTCCCAAGATGAGGACGATCGTTGACGCGGCCCCACCGACGGTCTTTCCATCGATGACGACACCGAGCATCACGACGCCGATCGTGGCACCGATTGGGTCGATGAGAATACCCTCCCACTCGAGGATCTCACCCGATGGAGGCTTCGGCATGATCCTTCTCAAGATCGGAATGACGACGGTTGGTCCCGAGACGATCAGCACAGCGCCAGCGAGCAGCGATGTCCTTCCGTCGAGATCGGTGACGCCATTGATAACAAAGGCGCCGACGAGCCAGGTGATGAGCACGCCGACGGTCACGAGGCGCGCAATGACTCCATCGAAGCCTTTGATCTCTCGGAATCGGAGCTGGAGACCGCCATCGAAGAGCAGGAGGCCGACCGCGAGCGAGACGCCTGGAAACAATAGATCTCCAAAAAGCTCGTCGGGGTTGAGTAGGCCGGTGGCGGGCCCGGCCAAGAAACCAGCGAGCAGTAGTACGAGAACCGCGGGTAGCTTCAGTTTGTTGGCGATGACCTGAGCTGCGACACCAAAGAAAACAATGGCTCCCAGACCGAGGAGTATTTCATGTTCAGACAGCGGACAGGCCTTTCGAGGTCATCACAAAAGCAGACGGACTTGTCGTCTGACGAGAGAACAGGTTCGCCACGATAGCCGCCCCATATCAGCGGCCGAGACCGCTCGAAAGAACTTTGTCGAAACGAACCAGAACTTCATTGCGCCAGTTGCGACCAGTCAAGACCACTTCGAGCCGATCGCCATCATCGAGCACCTCCAGGTGACCAAATTGGCCTCCGCCTGGGAAGGCTCCGTGGCTGTAGGGTCCGCCCTTCACCGAACCGGGACGGTCGAGCGCGGCCGCGTGGAGCACGAGAAACCCCGCGCCGCCATCATCTGAATAGTCGCTGTTGGTGCCGTCATCGAGTGCCACCATGTGGGCATCTCCGCTGACCATGCACAGCTTTGAAGCAAGCCCGTTTTCGGCAATGAAGTTCGCGATCTCCGCGCGCTCGTCGGCGAACCCGTTCCAGTCGTCGCCTCCATCATCAGCGCTAATCCAAGGCACCGGATTCACCCACACGGTCAGGGCGTGCGACGAATCCGCTGACAGAAGCTCGTCGAGTAGCCAGGCTTTTTGTTCTGCGCCGAGCATGGTTGTTGGCTGGTCCGCATCCGTAGGCACCCGACTCGATCGAGCGTCGGTGATCAGAAATCGGACGCGCCCAATGGTGAACGCCTGGTAGATCGACGACGTCGATGACGCCAGCGGATAATGAGGCACGTAGCGGCGGTAGGTCTCCATCGCGGCACGACTTCCTCCCACGAAGGTGTCGACCCCGCCCCAATCATGATCGTCCCACGTGTAGGCGACGGGCATCTGCCGAAAGAGTGCGGCCTGGGCAGGCTGATCTAGCTGGAAGTCATAGACGGACTGGAACCGGCTGGCATTCTCGACAGCGATGTCCGCGTAGTGCAGGTCTCCAGAAATGACCATGAGATGTGGATCGAGAGTGCGGATTGCGTCCCATACAGCGCCGTTCGATCCGGTTCGTGAGCAGCTGCCAAAGGCAACGCTAAACGATGCGGGTCCGGTGGGGTTCGTCGTGAACCTCCCCGCCCGAGCTTGGTCGACGACCCCGTCCACGACAAACGCATAGTGGTAGCGAGTGTTGGATTCGAGGCCCTCGAGATCTGCTCGAAGCACACCCTGATCATCGGGCTCGACGGTGATCGGAATGCTGCTTGCGAGAGTAGGAGACGTATCGACCAACAGCTCAACGGTCGCTCGCCGTTGCTCGTCGACGAGTCGAGAGGTGATCGAGGCTGCCGAGTCGGTGATACCTCCGGACCAAATCCAACGAAGGGCGGAACCCGCGACCGGAGCGACGACCGAGTCGGGGTGGGTGGGCCCATAAACGCGATCGAAGATCCATCGGCTGAGGAACGTGCCCGAGACACTCGCCACCGCCAACAGGCCGAGTCCCCCGACGATGTCGCGGCGCCGCAAGAGCGGGCGGCTTGGTTCATCTGGGGCCCGATGAAATTTCTCGTCGCGAAGTTCAAACAGGCCAACGATCAACCAGAGGACTGCTGGAACGCTAAATCCCGCGACCACGAGCAAAGCGTCGAAGTCCTGGAGCTGGCGGAAGGCAAAAACAATAAGGCCCGTTGCGGTGAACGCCGTGAGCACTCCCCCGAGTAGCTTCCACCTCAACGCAATGAGCGCACCGATTGCGAACAAGACCATAAAGACCGGCTGTTCGTTCAAGTTGAACGCCTCGCCGCCGGGACCGTGGCGAAGCCAATCAAAGCGTTGATCCAGTAGCAGCAATACAACGACGAGGACCGCCACGAACACCGCTACTCTGCGAGCTGCTACCAGGCACCAATGCGCAATGTGAAAGCCCTTGGCGGGATGATCATGCACATCTGCACCAATGTCGCCATTGGAGGATTTCACCATCGTTGCCTCACGCGTTCAGACAATACCGGATGCACGGGTGCAATTTTCGACAAATCTGAGTGCGACTAGTCGAGTTCCGCTCGCCCCCTCTTGTGCGGTACGGTACGAACAATTAAAGATTGCAGTAACACCCTTCGACGCGCTCGTGCATCGTCGAAGACGAACGGACGGGATGAACTATGCTTTTTGAGCCAACGCAACGGATCTCCGGGCGCCTGGTTGTGGCTGTCTGGGTCATCGGCATTGTCGTGGTCTTGATCTCCTCGGCGATCGCCTTCGATGGGGAGGTACCAGACTGGGAGCGCGACGCTCTCCTTTGGTTTAACGGCTGGCCGGACTTCCTCGAACCAATCTTCTGGGTCATCCAACAGTTCGGCGTTACCCTCGCTCCGGTCATCGCTGCCGTCATTGTCTTCTACAAGACACGCAACTGGTGGCACCTCGCCGCGATCTCCGCCATTCTTCCGGCCAAACTTCTCCTCGAAAAAGGAATTGTCAAGCAACTTGTGGAGCGCAATCGCCCGTTCCAGTCGGTGGGTCCCGAGATCAACGTGCGCGGGCCAGCCTTCGAAGGGCTCAGCTTTCCGTCCGGGCACACAACTACGGCGGTTGCACTCGGTCTGCTACTACTCGCGTTCGTTCCAAAAAAGTGGAAGCCGGTCGTCCTCTTCTTCGGCTTCATGACGCCGATCATCCGCCTGTACTACGGCGAGCACAACATTCTCGATGTCGTTGCCGGAACGGCGCTTGGCTCGATGTTCGCCGTTGCCCTGTGGTTCACCATGGTAAATCGACTTGTCGGTGCTGAACCGGCGCTCGTGGACGCAACACAGTCGTGAACGCTGAACGGACCTTGCTCGCAGATGTGGAGCAGGAGACAGCGGACAGGGCCGACCTAACTCCTGACCCAGACGTCCCGCATCATCGCGGATATGCCAGATCCCCCGTCGATGTCCTGCGACTCGTTGGCGGCCTGATCCTGATCGCCGCCGGCGTTGGTGTTGCAAACCTCTTCGACTCGGCCTTCCTCGGGCTTGCTCTCGATGGAGAGAGCGCTCTCTCGGGTCTGCCCGATTGGGTCCGAGATATTCCAATCGCCGTGCTTGCTGCAGGAATCGCGATCGCCGCCATTGGTTCGATTGGTTGGTCGCTCATCAGAACCAGGTTCCGCAGAGCGACCTTTATGCTCGTCGCGTTCGCTAGCGCTGTTGGCCTCTCGGCTATCGCAGGCAACCTGTTGCAAGCCCTCGTCGATCCTGATGTCCAGGACGCGCTGGTGATCACCGATCTACCGTTGCTCCGCTATCGGATCGACAACGGCGTCTCACCGTCCGACCCGCTCGTCGCTGGCGCCATTGCGATGTTGGGCGTGAGCACGAGCTTTCTCTCAAACACCGTGACACGACGGATTGGAGCTCTGCTTGCCTTTTGTGTCGCAGTGTCGGTATTCGCTACCGCCATTCCGGCGCTCGGACTCGTCACCGACATCGGCATCGGCCTGACCGTTGCATCGGCTGTCCTGCTCATCGGCGGCCGTCACGACCTCGCTCCCCAAGAGTGGGAGATCCGATCGGCGCTGCATCGCATTGGACTACCGGCCGACAACCTCGAACGTCTCTCGGTCGATGCAAGGGGCAGCTCGCCATGGCTTGCCACGGGCGATCACGATGCGATGTTCGTGAAGGTTCTCGGCCGCGATGAACGTTCCGCCGACCTCCTCTTCCGTGCCTACCGCTGGCTTCGCTATCGCAAAACCGGTGATCACCGGCCGTTTATCAGCCTGCGTCGTGCAGTCGAGCACGAGGCTCTCGTATCGTTGCAAGCCAGCTCACTCGGCATCCCGACCCCACGGATTCTTGGCGTCGCCGAGGCTGGCGTCGACGGTATGGCTGTTGTCTATGAGGCTCTTGATGGCGTCTCGGCTGATCAGCTCGAGGACATCAGCGATGAGGCCCTCGAGTCCATCTGGGAGATGATCTCGTCGCTACACAAGCGCCGCATTGCCCACCGCGATCTCCGCCTCGCCAACATCTTCATCACCAACGATGGTCAACCATTGCTGATCGACTTCGGTTTCTCCGAACTCGCTGCGTCCGATCAGCTTCTCGGCACCGACGTAGCCGAACTTCTCGCATCTACCACCCCGGTGGTCGGAGCCGAGCGGGCGGTGGCTGCAGCGCATCGAGCAAGCGGCCTCGTCGAACTTGAACGGGCCTTTCCATGGCTAACCAAGTCCACGCTCTCAACGGCCACCAGAGAGGCCGTAGGCAAAGACGGGCTCAAACAGATCCGGACCCTCATGGTCGATAGTTGCGGTCTGCCCGAAGAAGAGGCCGTTCGCATCGAGCGCCTAAACCCGAAGACCATCTTCACGGTGCTCACGATCGCGCTGAGCATCTGGTTCCTCGCACCGCAGTTTGCCGACTTCGGAACCATCATGGATCAGGTCCGCGAGGCGTCTATCGGTTGGGCGTTGGTTGCTGCCTTCGCCTCGTTTATCACCTACGTGGCGGCGACCGGCAGCCTCCTCGGGGCCTTGCCGGTGCGGCTAGCGTTCTTCCCGGCGTTGACCGCCCAGGTCGCATCGTCGTTTGCCAACCGCGTAACGCCAGCGAAGGTCGGTGGCGTCGCGACCAATATTCGGTACATGCAGAAGCAGGGTGTCCCGGTCACCACCGGAGTGACTGCGGTTGGCCTCAACGCTGTTGCGGGCGTGATCATTCACGTCAGTTTGATCGTGGTCTTCACCTTTCTGGCGTCGAGCGACAACTCTGACAGCAGCCTTCCGCTGCCCTCCCCCGGTGTGCTTCTGATCGGCATCTTGATCGCATTGGGCATCATTGCGGTGTCTTATGCAATTCCGTTGACGCGTCGGTTGATCAACACCCACATCGTGCCGCAGCTCAAGTCAGGACTTTCGACCATCGTCGAGCTTTCGAAGCAGCCAACAAAGCTCGCGTTGCTCTTTGGCGGGTCGGCGGTGATCACGTTGGCGAACATGGCCGCCATGATGACCAGTCTCATCGCTTTCGGAAGCACGGCTCCACTTCCCATTGTCGGCTTGTTGTTCCTGACGGGTTCTGCCGTCGCTAACGCCGCGCCAACACCGGGCGGAGTGGGCGCTGCCGAAGCGGCGCTCATCGCTGCCTTCAGCACGGTCGAAGAAGCCGAGGTCGTCATCCCGGCGGTCTTCCTCTTCCGCTTTGTCACCTTCTGGTTGCCGATCCTTCCAGGGTGGATTGCGCTCGACTGGATGCGCCGACGAGACCTGATCTGACAGACCGAAACCGAATCGGCCGGCGTCGTTACGTTCAGTACGTCACCGACTAGACGGCAAGGGAGAAACACATCATGCAACAACCGGGGATCTTCGCACTCGGGTCTCGCGCCCACCAGCACCTGTACTTCACGGTCGCTGAGCCCATGAGCTTGCGCGACGCACTACGTTCGACGCTCGAACTTGTCACCAGCGTGCGTGGGGTCAACGTGGTGATCGGACTGCGCCCCGAACTCGCCCGACAGCTCCACGACGAGAGTGTCGAGGCCGGGCTCGACGACTTCGCCACGATGAATGCCAACGGAGTAACGATCCCAGCCGAGCAACACGACATGTGGATCTGGGTTCACGGGCCATCGCCTGACGTTTGCTTCGATGCGACCGGCGACATCGTTGGAGAGCTAGCGCCACACGCAACACTCGACCGTGAACAGTCCGCCTTCACCTATCGTGACAGCCGCGACCTGACCGGATTCGAGGATGGAACCGAGAACCCTCCGATTCATGAGGCGGTCAATCTACTCTCGCCGCCAGACTCGAGCCTTGGAGTCGTTGCACTCGTCCAGCAATGGGACCACGACCTCGTCAAGATCAAGGAGCTCGCACCAGCTCAGTTCGAAGAACTTATTGGCCGGACCCTCGATCACTCGATCGAGCTCGAACCGCCACAGCTCAGCGACCGTTCGCATATCGAACGAGTCGTGATCGAAGACGACGCCGGTGAAGAGCTCGAAATCTTTCGACGTTCAACGCCTTTTGGTAACCAGGAAGAGCACGGCCTGGTGTTCGTCGGCTTTGCCCCCGAACAGCACCGCATGCTCACCATGTTGGAGAACATGATCGGCCTCGAAGACGGCATCGTCGATCACATCAACGACTTCTCACGATGTGTTGGCAGCGGCTGGTATGTCGTTGCGCCAGTGAGCGTCTTTCAGTAACGACCCACGGGCATGGCTACCCCATGAACCCCGACTCGGCACCGAGATCTGATGCGACCGCCATGGTCGGGCGCAAGGTAATCACGACCTGATCGACCGACCCGACAAAATCCAGCCAACGCTCTCCCATCTTTGGCCCGAGGTAACGGTCGGCGGCCGCTCGGTAATCTGGCGACAGACCCTCGGTCGAGTGAAGCGAAATTGGTCCACGCAAAGACAGACTGCGATACGGGAAGTTCTCGCTGTCGATCGTCACGGCAACGATCGAACCATCTTCGAGCTGCGTTGTCTTTCGGGAGCCAGCAAATGTCGACATCACCAGCTCGCTACCGGTCCAGCCAAACCAAATCGGTGCGACGCGAGGCGTGCCGTCACCTGCCACCCACGCCATGCGCGCCGGAACCGCAGATTCGAGTAGCAAACCAACGTTTGCTGACAAGGGTGAGCGAAGGATCGTAGGTAACGGGGATGAAGAAGTCACGCTGCCACGTTAGCGCTCCCAATGTCCGACATATTCGACAAAGGCTGCGACCTGCGTCAGATCAATTTCGGACTTCTTACAACTTCGAGGAGAAGACAAACATTTGGTTCGTCTATTCTCTGGCCATGTCTGAAGATCAACAAGGGTCGACCCTTCTCGCCATCCGCTTTGACCATCCCCTCAAGGCCCAGGAAGCACTGCTCGCAATGCTTCGCATCGCCAGCCAGGATGTCATAGGCATCGAGGACGCGGCGATTATCGACAAAGACCAAAAGGGCAAGATCCGACTTCGCCAGAGCAAGGACGTCAATCCTGGCCAGGGAGCTGCCACAGGCGGGTGGTATGGCGCCTTCATTGGCATCATTGCGGGTCCACTGGGAATTATTGCCGGTGGTGTGCTCGGAGCCGCCGTTGGAGGCCTTTTCGCCAAGCTCCACGACATTGGCATCAACGACGATCACATGAAGGAAATGGGCGAACGGATTCTGCCGGGCGAAGACCTGCTCTTCCTGCTGCTAAACGACATCGACCACGCCGGATTCTGCCGTGAGATGAAACGATTTGACGGTGTGATCTTTGAGTCAACGGCCGACGAAGCACTCACGTCTGAGCTTGAGGCCTGCCTGGCCGTAGAGCTGTAGCGAGCCAACCACCTAGCAACGGGTCACCGGTACATGCTCGGACAGATCCGACATCGAGTCGCTCGTGCGGCTGCACGAATAGGTCCGCGGATCAGCCGGGATAACGAATCATCTGTGGCTGACCCTGTAGTGGCCCCGCCCCAGACGTCTGACTATCGTGCGGCCGGCATCCTCGCCCATATCGACAGCGACGGATTGGGCTTGGAGATCGGGCCATCGCACGCTCCGATCGCCGCAAAGGCCGATGGGTGGAATGTTCGGATACTTGATCACAAGGACCAGGCCGAGCTTCAGAAGAAGTACCAGGGCCATGGCGTCGACCTCGACGCAATAGAACCGGTCGACTACGTGTGGTCGGGGGAGCGATACCTGGACCTGGTTGGTGACGATCGCTTCGACTGGATCATCGGCAGCCACACGATCGAACATGTGGCAGATCTTGTTGGCTTTATCAACGAGTCCGTAGAAATTCTGACGCCCGGCGGTGTCTTTGCTTTGGTGATCCCGGACCTGCGGTTCTGTTTCGATACCCTCCGACCGCCGAGCGACCTGGGCGTCGTCGTCGACAGCCATCTCGAGGCCAGAAAGGGAGCAACCCCGGGACAAATCCTCGAGTACTACATGAACTTCGCCGAGCGCGGAGGTCGGATCTCGTGGCATCCCGGCGACACCAACGACCTCGACCATCCCGTTTCGGTCGACGACGCGTTGGGCTTCTATCAACGAGCTCTTGATGGCGAAGAGCTCGACATTCATGTGTGGCGGTTCACCCCACACTCGTTTCGGCTTCTGATTGCTCAGTTACGAGCGACCGGGCTAATAAACGTGGGTGAGGTCTTCTTCTCCGAGTCGCCAATCGGCGAGTTCTACATCGGGCTTGGCCTCGAAGGCACCGACACATCAGGACTCCGCCTCGAGCTCTCGATGAAGGCGAAAGAGGAGTTAGAAGGGCAAACATAGTTGTGGGCGCAAAACGGCCGACGGTTACGTGCCGCTGAACACCCGCTCGGAGTGCGTGAGTCGCCGCTTAGGAACCGCTGAACGATTTTTCGACCATATGACGGGTCGACCTATCAGTCCACATCGACCACTTTGCTACCTTCGGGCCACGCCCCAGGAGAGCCGAGACGTGGACGGATCGAAGCATATGCAGCGAGACGAAATAGCTGACGACCTTGTCAATAGCCTCACTGGAATCGTCGGCTCCTCGCACATTTCGACCACCGACAACCAAACGCAGTACTACCGTTCGGGATTTCGTTCCGGGCTTGGTGAAGCGGTCGCTGTTGTATTTCCCGGGTCCCTAATCGAGCAGTGGCAATGCCTTCAGGCTTGTGTGGCCGCGGGCGCCGCCATCATCATGCAGGCCGCCAAGACGGGGCTGACCGAAGGTTCGTCGCCGTCGGGGTTCGACTACGGACGCCCGGTCGTCGTGATCAACGTGACCCGCATGAAGAAAATCCAGCTGCTCGACGACGGCCGCCAGGCCCTGGCACTTGCCGGGTCCACCCTCCACGAACTCGAAAAGGAGCTCCGCACAGTCGACCGCGTCCCACATTCGGTTATTGGGTCGAGCAGCATTGGAGCCACGGTCGTTGGGGGCATTGCCAACAACTCGGGAGGAGCCCTGTGCAAACGGGGGGCTGCATATACCGAACTTGCCTTGTACGCCCGGGTCAACGCCCAGGGAGAACTTGAACTGGTGGACGAACTCGGAATCGACGGGCTCGGTGAAACCCCCGAGGAAATCCTCACCCAACTCGAATCCGGGCCTATCGACGCGGCCATGGTTCGACGACTCGACGCTCATGGGTCCGATCGGAACTACGTCGAGCGCGTCCGGGCCGTCGATGCCGACCTTCCATCGCGGTACAACGCCGATCCGACGCGACTCCATGGCGTCAGCGGCAGCGCAGGCAAGGTCGCCGCGTTCGCGGTGCGAGTCGACACGTTTCCTGCTCCAAAGCAGAAGAGAGTCTTCTTCCTCGGCACCAACGACCCGTCGATGTTCACCGAACTCCGACGAAAGATCCTGACCGACTTTGAGCACCTTCCGGAGATGGCCGAGTACCTCAACCTCGCCACGTTCGACATTGCCGAGAAGTACGGCAAGGACGTCTTTCTTGCGATCAAACACCTCGGTACAGAACGCCTCCCCGCGGGCTATGCAATCAAGGCACGAGCTGAACACCTGCTGAACCGGGTTCCGTTCCTACCGAAGTACCTCCCGGACCGATTCCTGTACGGCGTGGGCCGCCTCGTACCCCAACATTTGCCGGAGCGAATGCTGGCCTTTCGAGATCGCTTCGAGCACTTCCTCATCCTCGCCATGACCGATGACGGAATTGATGAAGCCCGTTCGTATCTCTCAGAAGCCTGGAGCCGGTCGACATCGAGCGACTACTACGAAAGTAACGATGAGGAACAACTCGCCGCGATCCTCCATCGGTTCGCCGCTGCGGGAGCAGCACCGCGCTATCAAACAACGCGATATCGCCACACCGAAGAAGTGCTCGCTCTCGATGTGGCCCTTCGCAGCAACGACCCTGACTGGCTCGGCGAGGTGTCGGGAGAGGCGGCCGAAGGGTTGGAAGTGGCCTTGGTGTACGGGCACTTCCTCTGCCACGTCTTCCACCGGGACTACATCTATGTGAAGGGAACTGACATCGCGGCACGTAAGACTGCATTGCTTGCGTCATTGACCGAGTCCGGCGCCAAGTATCCGGCAGAACACAACGTTGGCCACCTCTACGAAGCTGATTCCGTATTGCGTGCGTTCTATGAGGAGCTCGACCCCACGAACACCTTCAACCCCGGCATTGGTAAAACGACCAAGGACCCTCGACGAGCGCGCTGATCACCGTCGACCTCACCGTTCGGCTGAAGTTCAAGGACGGCGAGCCCTACACTCTGTCGAGATGGCAACAGACGGATCACCAACTCCCTCGAAGTGGACCGTTCTTATTGCGGTTGGACTCGCCTACTTCGTGATCTTGATGACCTCGATGGTGTCCTTTCTGGTACTGCGTGACATCGCCGAAGAGTTCGACGTCATGCTGCGTACGGTCGGTTGGGTCGTCATTATCGAATCGCTTATCGCAGCAGCTTTCCTGCTGCCCCTCGGTGGCCTTTCGGACCGATTGGGCAGGCAACGAACACTCCATGCGGGTGTGGTCGTGTTCGGCCTCGGACTGGTCCTGACCGGGCTCTCATCATCGTTCGTCTTCCTGATCATCGCGAGGATCATCACCTCGATCGGAAACACGTTGATACAAGCGGTCGGCACCGGGATCCTGGTCGCCGCGTTTCCGCCCGAGGAACGCGGCCTGGCCCTCGGTGGACAGATGACCGCGATCGCACTCGGTGCTGGTTTGGGGCCGCTGATCGGCGGGGTGCTCCTCGCCGTGGTGAGCTGGAAGACACTGTTTCTTCTGCTCGCAATCCCGACAGCGCTGACCTTTGCTGTTGTCGACCGGATTAAGGACGACCCGTCTCAGGTCTTCAAGAGCGAGGATAAGTTCGACGTACGAGGAGCCCTACTCGCATCGACGTTGATCACCATTTTTGTTCTGACGCTCAACGATCCGGCTGGCATTGGTCTGGGCTCGCCGATCACGATCGTCAGCGCCGTGATTGTGGTTGTGTTGCTCGTCGCGTTCGTCCGAGTCGAGCTGGCGCAACCTCACCCGATGCTCGATCTGCGCTTCTTCAAAATTGGTGACTTCCGACGGGCTGTCATCCTCCGCGCGGTTGGCTTCATTGGATCATCGGCCATCACGATTCTTATCCCGTTCTACTTGCTCGGTGTTCGCGACGCCTCCACCCAGACCACCGGTGGAATCATGGCGCTGTTCGCTCTTGGCATGTTGCTCGGAGCTGAGCCTGCGGGGCGAATCTACGACCGTGTCGGCGCTCGGATTCCGATGTCGATCGGGCTCGTCATCCAGATCGCCATCCTCGTCGCGCTCGCAACCGTTGATGCGGAATCAAGTCTGGCCATCGTCTCGGTGGCATCACTTGGAAACGGCATTGGTCAGGGCTTGTGGAACGTACCCGCAAACAGTGTTCTTATGGGTGCAATCCCCCAAGACCAGCTCGGGGTGGGTGGGGCGTTCAGCAACGTCGATCGAACCGTCGGCAGCGTGACGGGACAAGCGGGTGCCACCGCCATCGTTACCGGGGTCATGACAGCAAACGGCTTCGACGTCCCGCTGGGCGATCTTGCAGGTATGACCAATGCCGTTGGGTCGTTCATCGACGGTTGGCAACTGACGTTCTTCGTCGCAATCGTGTTGACAGGCCTCGCGCTCGTCGTCGCGCTTCGCACCGGTTCTGGCGCTGCTGTTCAAGAGGCTCCGACGAACTGAACCGGCGCCCGACCCCTCATCGTCTGGCCGGGTCACGAACATGGGCAGTGTGTTGCTTCACCGACAGGTTCAGTGATCGCTTTCAACCAGTGCGCGCACGACCAGGGAACCGGCCTGTCCAACGGAGAACAGCTAGCTCGTCGGGTAAAGCGCCCGTATCCCTCGTGCGAGCCCCTCGTCATCGGCGAAGAGCACTCCTCGGTGGTTCATCAGCGTCCCGTCCAAACGGTTCAGGTCGAGTGGCTTGCCGTAGATATCGGTAGCGACCGCACCAACTTCGTTGAAGATGCATGCGGTAGCGGCAAAATCCCACACGCTGCCACCGCCTGAGGGTGCGGGAAACTTGAAGTAGCATGCGGGTGGGTTCAAGAGGACCCTCGTTGCGTTCATCACCGCTCCCCCGGTCGCGTGGACTTCCACACCCTCCAGCCCGCGGTCTTGGGCCAGACTTTCCAGCGCGTTGAGGACACGATCGCGATCTTGGGCGACGAGGAAGCTTCGGTCGGCGAACACCGACAAGACCCGCGCCGCAGGTTGGGGTTCGGTCGGCCATGGTTCGCCATCACGAGACACCCCAGCACCTTTGATCGCGGCCAGGAGCACTTCTTCGACCGGGTCATACATCACGCCGATCCATGGCGTGCCGTCTCGTGCGACCAAGGCAATCGAGACCGCATAACCCGGCACTCCTTCAATGAATGGAAGTGTGCCGTCCAACGGGTCGATCGACCAGAAGTAGTCGGTCGCCAGCCGACTTCCATCATCGACTTGTTCTTCGGTCAACATCCCCAGCTCGAAGGGAATCAGCGTAGGGCGCAGCGCCGCGAGGATGAGACGTTCCGAGCGTTGATCGGTCTCGGTGACCACCTGTGAAGCAGGACTGCCAGCGTCGGTTTTGTATTGCATATCTTGTGGTCGCGAGCGAGCGATCATCTGTCCCGCCTCACGTGCAGCCGAAACGGCAAGGTCGGCCAGTTGGCGAAGGTCGCTGTTGGTGAGCTTCACCGTTCCAGCCCATCGAGCACCTGACGTGCGAGCCCTTCGCTGTAGCGGTGCAGTTTCCAATGACCAGGGCTCCATCCTTGGAGAAACCGATAGAAGTCAGTCCAGGCGACCGGGTAGAGCTCTCGCCAGTTCTGCTCCAACGCGTCAAAGTCGACACCATTTCCAGAACGTTCCAGGGCTTCTCGCAGCAAGGCAAAGTAACGATCGAGCAGAGCGGGCGCCAGCGCCTCGCTTTCGTCCTCGTCGAGGCAGCTGGAGATGAAGTACGCAACGTCCTTCATACCAATGCCACCGCCGACGTATTGAAAGTCGACTGCGGCGGCTGCGCTTTGGTCGTCGCTAAAGCAAAAGTTGGCGAGTTTGGCGTCGCCATGGACGAAGGTCTGAAACGGGCTCTCGGCAAGCTGACGGTCGATGGAAGCCGCCGCTGCCTTGAGTCGACCTTCTTCGAGCGCGTCGAATTCGTCCGGACGGGTTGCGAGATGCCAGTACGTGCCTGTGTCCCACAGCTCGTCGGGCTGCTCCCCCAAGAATGCGGCATGGAAGTTTGCCAACCACGAGAGACACGCATCGATCTCGTCGTTCGTGATGTCGTGGCTCCGTCTGGCAAAACCCGACGAGTCGAGATCTTCGAGCACCATGATGACCTCGTCATCGCTCGCCTCAAGCGCCAGGCATCGAGGCACCCGACAACCGTCCGAACATCGCTCGGCATAGTGGTCGTACCATGCGGTCTCGACTTCGTAAGACTCAACCTTGCGATCGTGGGAGAGATCGGTTGTCCAGCCGCGCGGATGGTCCCGCTCATCTGGGAAGCGCACATGCTTGACGATGACGCTTGACCATTGCTCGTAGTCGAGAAAACACCGCACGATTTGGCCGTATCCACTCCACAGACTTTGGACGACTTCGGAGCTAACGACGTTTGGTGCGCCGGTCGCCTCACACACCACTGCCTCGATGTCGGCCATGAGCTCGCTTGTTAATCGATCTTGCCGACCATCTTGGCGGGCACGACGATGTCGTCGAACTCTTCAGCGGTCAGGTACCCGAGCGCGAGGGCTTCTTCTCGAAGCGTCGTGCCGTTCGCATGAGCTGTCTGAGCAATCTCGGCGGCCTTGTAGTAGCCAATCGTGCCGTTCAACGCGGTCACGAGCATGAGGCTCTTGCCCAACAGCTCGTCGATGCGAGCCTGGTTGGGCTCGATGCCGACTGCACTATTGTCGTTGAAGCTCTTGCACGCATCGCCGATGAGCCGCGCGCTGAGCAGCACGTTGTAAGCAATGACCGGTTTGAAGACGTTGAGCTGGTAGTGCCCCTGGGCTCCGCCAAAGGCGACAGCCGTGTCGTTGCCGATCACCTGGACACAAACCATACTGAGCGCCTCGCACTGAGTTGGGTTCACCTTTCCTGGCATGATCGAGCTACCAGGTTCGTTCGCCGGAATGGTGATCTCACCAATCGAGGTACGGGGTCCGCTGGCCAGCATTCGGACGTTGTTCGCGATGTGCATCAGGCTGACGGCAAGACGCTTCAGCGATCCGCTCATCTCGACCATTGCATCATGGGCGCTGAGCGCTTCGAACTTGTTCTCGGCGGTGATGAACGGATGGCCGGTGAGCTCAGCGATGCGAGCAGCGACCGCAACGTCGTAGCCGTCGGGTGTGTTTAGCCCTGTGCCAACCGCCGTGCCGCCAAGCGCGAGCTCGCGGAGGCGAACAAGGCTGTCGTTCACGGCCTCCATGCCTCGTTCGAGCTGAGTGGCATAACCGCTGAACTCCTGGCCGAGGGTGATGGGAGTTGCGTCCATCAGGTGCGTTCGTCCGGTCTTGATGATCTTCGCGAAGGCCTTCGATTTCGCCGCCAGCGTGTCGTGGAGCAACTGCACGTTTGGCAGCATCTGTTCGACGACCGCCTCGTAGGTTGCGATGTGCATTGCGGTCGGGAAGGTGTCGTTCGAGCTCTGGCTCTTGTTCACATCGTCGTTTGCCTTCACGAGCTTCTCGGCTCTGAAGTCGCCACCGAGGAGCTCAGTGGCGCGGTTCGCAATGACCTCATTGACATTCATATTGCTCTGCGTGCCCGAGCCGGTCTGCCAGACCACGAGCGGAAATTCGCCGTCGTGCTTACCCTCGAGAATTTCGTCGCACACCGAAACGATCGCGTTGGCCTTGTCCGCGTCGAAGTCCGCAAGGTCGACGTTCACCTGAGCCGCTGCCTTCTTCAGATGGGCGAAGGCTCGGATGAGTTCCATCGGCATGGTCTGACCACCGATGTCGAAGTTCTGGAGGCTGCGCTGAGTCTGCGCTCCCCAGTAGCGCTCGTCGGGGACCGAAATATCGCCGATCGTGTCACTTTCGATGCGTACTTTCATCGGGTGCTAACTCCTTGGTCGTTGGCATCAGCGGCGCGTTTCTGACCGCCGCCGAGCTGAGTGTAGGCAACGTGGGAGCGAACGTCGACTAACTCCCCTGGTGGGTCCTGGAGCGAAAGAGCCGCCAAGTTTCAGCGAGACGGTCCATCGCTGCCTCGAGTACATCTGGTGGTGCAGTAAATGGGATACGAATGTTTGAACAGTCGGCATCACTCGGGCAGAACGCGCGCCCCGATGCCACGAGAACTCCCTGTACACCGGCGGCTTGTACAAAGGCATCAGCGGACACATCGTCGGGAAGGTTGACCCAGACCGAATATCCACCGCGTGGGGCCAGGAACGACCAGTCGGGGAAGTCGTCGTCCAGGCGCCGAATCACGACGTCGGCCGAGGCTCGTAGGTCGGCAAGACGTTCCGCAACGAAGTCGTCATACCGTTCGATGATCTCGATACCGAGCATTTGGCTGATCGCTGGGCTGAACATATCGAGAACGGCCTTGTGCGACCGAATACGGTTGATGACCTGCGCGTCTGCTCGCAGCCACCCGAGCCGAAGACCTGGCCAAGCAATCTTGCAGATCGATCCCACCGTCATGCCATACCCACCGGTATCAAACTCATCGATCGCTGGCAGGTGCCTGCCGTCGAAGGTCAGGTCGGCTGCGACCCGGTCTTCCAGAACCGGTATTCGATAGCGGAGCGCAATATCGGCCACCGCACGGACCCGATCGATCGGCAGTCGGGTTCCGGTGGGATTTTGCTGCTGCGGGTTGAGTGCAATAAGCGCTGGCCTGAACCGATCGACCTTTGCCTCAAGATCAGCGATGATGATCCCACCCTGGTCCATCTTCACCGGCTCGAACCTGGCGCCTCGCTGGCGAACCACGTCGATCAGGCCCGGCCAGGTGTCGTCCTCACCAATGACGACGTCACCTGGCTGCACCATCGAGTTGACCACGAGAGCGATTGCCTGCTGGGCGCCGCTCGTCACCATGACTTGGTGCGGCGACGTCAAGAGGCCTTGCGATGTGTGAAGCTCCGCGATCAACTCTCTGAGTTTCCACCAGCCCAGAGGTTCCGAGCCATTCAGATCGCTCGTGTACCTGCGCAGATCGATCGCGTCCACCAAAGCAGCGGTGCCGGGTAACAGCCTTGGTATTGCTTTGAGAAGGTCGAGCGCGCCACCCTCGGCTACCCACAACCGTTCGCCGACAAAGGAATCCTTTTTCGCACTCGATATCCGAGGACCGTTAACGGTCGTTCCACTTCCCTGGACTCGGGTGACGCTGTCTTCGGCTTCGAGCAGTTCGAACGCTTTGACGACCGTGCCGCGCGAAACGGACAGTGCTTGAGCGAGTGAACGTTCGGCCGGCAGCCGGTCGCCGGTGCGCAGACTGCCATCGTCGATCAACGTCGTGAGCGCGCCAGCGAGCTGGCGGTAAAGCGCACCTGATCCATTGGACCATTGGCCCAGCAATTGGACCACTCGATTGGTACCCAGTTTCCCGGAATTGGCTATCGATGTCTGCACCATTGGTCTGCATTATAGAGACATGAACACCACCACTACAGACCCAATACACGTTAAATGGACCACTTTCGAGCCATCATCGGTGACTTCCGCTGAATTGGCCCACAAGCTCGGCACGTTCAAGGTTGACGAGCTTGCGGACAACATCACACCGTACCTTGCTGCCGCGAGTGCCGAGCTCGCTTCGATGACCGCAGCGCCATGGCTCCGCAACGGCGATGGTCTAACCGTCGGGCTCCTACGGACCATCGCACGCGAGGCCCTCGTCAATCCGGACGCCACCGGGGTCCATATCCAACGATTGTTCGCAGAACTCGAAGATCTCGAGCTGTTCCGCGGAACGAGCACGCTATGAGGCTCAAGCCAGCCGAGGAACGCATCCTCGCCAACTGGCACGGCTTTGTCTTTCGAGGCCAGCACGACGAGCAAGACCACGGATCACGCGCCACCGATTCCAGCGACGATGCTCTCGTGCGGCCGAGTACGACCGCTCAAGGGGCTGAACGAAATACCCGATCTGCATAAGGCATTATAGAAGCATTGTCCATCGCTTCCATGAATACCAACGGGGGAATCGATATGAAGAGGCTCATCACGGTCCTGGTGGCCCTCGCGTTGTTCGCGGCGGCTTGCGCGTCGTCAAACTCCAGTATCGATACCGCGAGCACACAAACCCAGACCGAGCCTGCAGACGCCACCACCGACGAGACACCAACCCCCACCCCAACCACGGCGGAGACGCCAACCCCAACCACGGTGGCCGAACCCCCGGTAGCGGCCTGCACGGTTCCCGACGGCACTCCCGGAACCTCGCCCACCGACCAGTTGGTCGCGGGCTTCAGCGACATCGGTTTCGATTTGCTTCGCTCCCAAAGCGTTGAGAGCAATGCCGTCCTGAGTCCAGCGAGCATTGGTCATGCTTTGCTCATGCTTCGCCCCGCCGCTGACGACGAAAGCGGCGCGGCAATCGATGAAGCGCTTTCGCTACCGGAAGGCCTCGCCGCTCACGAAGCATGGAGACAAATTGACCAACAGATCCTCGAGGCAAACCGCACCGTCCCACGGGGCGAACCCGTGAATCCGGTGGTCACGTTTGCCGACCGAATCTGGCCTACGCAGTCGGCCAACCTCGACCAAGAGTGGGTCGACATCCTCGCGACGTATCACCGCTCGGACCTCGAACCCATCGATATCTCTCAGCCCGAGGCCAGCCGCGCGACGATCAACGATTGGGTGGGCTCGCAGACTCAAGAGCTCATCCCGGAACTTCTCCCCCCAGGTTCCCTAGAACGAGACACCTCCATGGTGCTCACCGATGCGCTCTACTTCGAAGCCAGTTGGCAGAGCTGGTTCTCCGAAGACAGCGGCGTGTTCCAACTTGTCGACGGTACGTTAGTTCGTACGCCCACCATCGAGGCGAGTTCGCCCGTCTGGGGCCTCGGAGACGCAGAGCCGGCCCTGTACGCCGAGGGTGACGGTTGGGTTGCGTCCTCGGTTCCCTACGACGGTGAAGATTTCTCGATGCTGCTCGTCGTTCCCGACACTGGTCGTTTCGACGAGATACGTGCCGGGCTGTGCAGCGAGTTCATTTCCGAGGTCGACGATGCACTTACACTCGAGCATTACTCCATCGAGCTTCCCAAGTGGCAAAGTAGCACCGCTATAGACCTTGCTCCCTGGCTCGACGAGATCGGGGCCAAACCCGGGGCCTATCCCGGTGTCGGTTCCAACTCGCGTCTTTCGCAGGGCTACCACGGAGCCGACATCGCCGTCGACGAACTCGGAACCGTCGCGGCTGCAGCCACAGCACTCATCAGCATAGACGTCTCGGTGGGTCGCGGCCGCGACTTCAATCTCGAGATCGACCGCCCGTTTTTCTACCTGATCCGACATGACGATACCGGGCTCGTACTCTTCGCTGGCCAGGTTGTCGACCCCAGGCCTGAGGCGGCTGACTAGTTCGCTATCGCTAGAAGCCCACACGTCGTGATCGACCGGTCGACATCGTCGAACGCATCTTCAACGATCGACTCAAAGGCCCTAGACGGTCGATGTGCGCAAGAAAGAGTTACCAGAGCGTCCTTACCTCACGCTCCGTAGTGCCGATGGTTCTGCAATATGGCGCGGGATAACTCCATCGAAGTCAACGACAGGACTCGGACTCGTGTAGTCGAAATGTCCGACCGCATGTACCCGCGCCTTGCCCCGCTCTATGTTGCTGCCGGGATCCTGTTGTTGGCCTCAACACCCCTCTATGGGTGGTGGGTGGCTCTCCCCGTCCTGATCGACGCAGCCAAAGCCGCGCTTGCTCGCCGACTCGTCGCAAAAGGCCACGACGCCGAGTTCATCTACGTGGCCGATCAATACACGAGTGTGCTCATGTTCAGCGTCGCCATCTTCTTTGCCGGAGGAGCCCACTCACCGTTCTTCCCATTTCTGGCATCCTTTGCAGGTCTGTTCCCCGTTCTGTTCACCGGTCGACCCCTACGTCGGAGTTTCCTCTTCCTAGTAGCGGCCACACTTCTGGCAGCCCTGGGCCCGGCCAAGCCGGTCGACTACGAGGTTTTCCTTCGACTCGGAACCATCCTGTGTGTGATGCTCATCCTCAGGGTCTATGCCCTGGAACTGATGAACTCCGATCTTCACTACCGGCAAGCATCCCGTATAGACAGCCTCACCGGTCTCGGAAACCGGCGATCTTTCGAGTCAGAGCTCGCAAGGCTTGAGCGCCGCCTAGTCGACCAGGACGCAACTGCTGCATTGGTAATCGGTGATATCGACCACTTCAAGAGGATCAACGACGAGCATGGACACGGCATTGGTGACATCGTGCTTCGGGACGTCGCCGCAGAGCTCAAATCAGCGTTTCGTAGCGAAGACCTCGCGTTTCGGATTGGTGGAGAGGAATTTGCCCTCATCGCCGTCGGCGTGACTCCAGAATTCGCACAAGGAATGGCCGAGTCGATCCGTGACCGAATCGAGATCTCCTACCCCGGAGGCTTTGAGATCACGATGTCCTTTGGTGTCTCCATGTATCGACATGGTGAACCGGCAAAGAAGTGGTTGGCTCGATCCGACGCTGCTCTGTACGACGCAAAGCGCCTTGGCCGGAACCGGGTCGAATTCGCTCGTTCGGGCACATAGCCAGAGCCTTAGCTTGCGAGCGCCTCCGCGAAGGGTCCAAGGCGAGAGGCCGCCATTGGGCCGCGCATCGACCACACCACAATGTCGACTCCGGCTTCGAAGAAGCCATCGGCCTTAGCCGCCAGCTCAGCCCCGTCTGTTTCGTCGTCGAAGCCAAGGTGAACCGAACGCGCAATCTCTGTGCTGTCACGACCGACCTTTTCACAGTGCATCTGCAAGACCTCGTCGAGTTCCAACCAGTCGGCCGGAGCGTCGGGGAACGTCATGTCCCACTGATCTGCGAACTGTGCCACGGTGCGTAGCGTGCGAAGCCGGCCTTTGCCTCCGATCACGAGCGGAATCTTGCCCTGCACTGGCTTTGGCTCACACCATGCATCGGTGAGTTCGAAGAAGCGACCCTTGTGCGTGGTCGACTTGTTCTCCAGGAGTGATTTGACGACTTCGACGCCTTCCTCGAGACGGTCGCTTCGATCGCGGAGCTCGCCGAGCGCAATCCCGTATGCATCCGACTCCTGGAAATTCCAGCCCGCCCCGAGTCCAAGCTCAAAACGGCCGTCGGAGAGGTGATCGAGCGTTGCAGCCATGTTCGCAATGACCGCTGGATGATGGTGATGAATGCCGTTCACCATGGCACCGAGACGGACCCGCGATGTCGCTTGTGCCAGCGCACCCAGCATCGTCCAACCTTCGAGATTCGGGCCGTCGAATGGCTCGGCCAGAGGGTAGAAATGGTCCCAGTTCCATGCGGACTCAAAGAGCTCGATGCGGTCGGCCTCTTTCCAGACGTCTAGGAATTCCGACCACGTCGCATGATGCGGTGGTGTCTTGATCGCGTGTCGTCCCATAGTCAGCGCTTCCCCAATGCGGTCGTTCGTCAGTCGGTCGTGTGGCGAGCGTACCGCCGAACGACAGGTCAGCTCAGCTCAGGAAAGAGCCGTTTCGTCGTCTTGACCTTTGACCGGCGTGGACGTTTTCTCTTCAATTCATAGAAGTCCGCGCCTGTCGCAATCGTGACGAGGCTGTCCCAGATCTCTAAGCCACGTTCGGGCGTCGGGAGCCGGCGCAACACCGGACCGAAGTAACCAACTCGCTCACCGTCCACCGTCTCAAAGATGATCAGTGGCACGCCTACATCGTCGCCCGCGATCTCAACCGCGGCGTCGATGTGCCCCTGAAGTGCCTGATCGTGCGCGGTGTTCTCCAGCTCGTCCAAATACGAAAGTGGCAGGTTTAACCGCTCCAAGACCGCCTGGAAGAAGTCGTCGTCACCGAGCTCGGGGTCGATGAAGTACGACTTTCCGAATTCGGTGAACAGCTCTCCCCTGTCGATCCCCTCGTTGGCATGAATGGCCTCGACGACGCGCAGAACTCGATGCGCAATCGAGTGCGTGTCGAGATGGCCAGTGACGTCCTCACCGCCCAGCTCTCCGTTCTTGATCGCCAGGCTGAACGGCAGCCACTCGATCTCGACATCACGCTCCGTTTGCACTTCGGTCAGCCAGCGACTCGTGATCCAACACCACGGGCAGCTCGGGTCGTAGTAGAACGAAATTTGTGTCATTGGTAGAGACCTTCTGTCGTGCGCCGGTACACGAGTGCGGGCGAACAGCTCGGGAAGAAACTCTAACGCGAAGACGAGCGGAGGCTCGAGAAGAATGATTTGAGCGCTTGAGCACACGCTTCCCCGAGCACGTCGTGTTCGACCTCGAAGGTATGTCGTAGGCGAGGGTCAACACCGACGTTGTAGACCGAGCCGAGCGCCCCCGCTTCCAGATCGGCAGCGCCGAAGACGACTCGCTCAACCCGAGCGTTCACCGCAGCTCCCGCACACATCGTGCACGGCTCAAGGGTGCTGATCAGTGTGGCATTGTCGAGTCGCCACGTACCGAGCCGTGCGCAGGCGTCTCGCATTGCGAGCACCTCGGCGTGGGCGGTTGGGTCCGCGGTGAGCTCGCGTTCGTTGTGACGCGATGCAATGACTTCGCCGTCGACGACCACAAGCGCACCGACGGGTACATCGCCATGAGGAATTGCCAGCTCGGCTTCGGCCAGCGCTAGGCGCATCAGGTCGTTCCACTCCATGAACAGACGCTAGCTCGGACACGCCCCGTTCCGCGGTGAAGACTTGGCGTTCGCGTCGCCTAGCCATCCGCCGTGGGGTCGGGGCTTGACGCCGGTTCGGCGGAAATATCTTGTTCGGCCCCCGGTTCGTCCAAGTTGTCTTCGGCCGCGTCGGGCTGTTCGTCTACCGGCTCGTCACCGACGGGTGGTTCAACTACTGGCTGCTCGTCAGGAGCGTCGTCACCGGTTGCAGCAATACTCTCCGGCGGTGGCTCACCCGATTCCGCTCCATCGGGTTCGGCGTCAACGTCAACCGAGACCTCTTCACCAGCGACGACGTCTTCTTCCTCTTCGAGCGGCTCGTTGAGCAGGTCGACGGTATCACCCTCAGGCTCGACCTCAGGAACAACGTCATCTGGGAAGCTGGGAAGTGCGACCGTTGGATCGAAGGTGGGGGCGGTCCCGTCGCTCCAGTGCCATGGTTCCGATGGCAGGTTCACGAATCCGAACTGTGGCGCGTTGGCTGCGAGCCACCGAAACGGAGCACCCGACCGAGGACCGATGCTGCCACCATTCCACTGAAAGTCGATGGCACGACCCTGTTCGTGTTTCGAAAAGCCTGGTCGGGCAGTAGGCGGAGAACACTGGCCGGCTGGCTTGAGCCAAATGTCGAAGTCGCTAGACCCGCAATGTGCCCTACGCAGCTCGATCTGGCGAGACGTGTTGCGAAAGCCCCACCCTCCCAGATCGATGCCTTGGGAGAACGCAAGCTCGTAGAGCCCGCGCGTCTCTGCCTCGATGTCCTTGTGAACCTGGATCTGGAAGAACGGGTTCGCTCCCTCCCCTTCAAAGAAGGAGATGGTCACGATGTCTGCGCGATCAACCGGCGCCGGTGCCCCGACCCCGCGCACATAGTTGATCAGGCGCTCTTCAGTTTCCTCGAAAAGGATCGCCGCGGCCTCCGCGTCCGTCTCGCTTGCCAGTAGGCGCAATTCGGCGGACTCGAGCAGTTGCTGCTGTTGACTGATCGCAGCGTCGAGCTCAGCGGACCGATGCTGCATTTCGGCGAGGCTCTCTTGGGCAACAGACGACGCCGCATTGCGCTCAGCAACGAGCTCATCGGCTTGAAACTCCAGCAGGTTCAACCGATCAAGCGCGTCCTCGGCACTTCCGATTTGTAGGTCGAGAAGATGAGTGAGCCGAGCAGATTCGCCAGGATCGGTTGACAGCACGATCTCGAACGGCTCCCGGCCGGTCTCACCGGTGAACTGTGCCAGTGCGAGATCAGCGACTAGAACCCGTAGCACGTCGATCTCCGCGAGCACCTCTTGCTGTAACTCTTCGGCATGACTGAGGCGATCAAGTGCAGAGTCGTAACGATCGATTGCTTCCTGAAGCCTCAATTGATGAATGCTCGCGAGGGCATCAATCTCGTCGATTGCGGTGGCCAATTCGTCGATGGTCGCAGTGGTTACGTCGATCGTCGCAGCCGCATTAGCGATCCGTTGTGCGGCAGCCTCACGTTGCTCCTGCAACTCTTCAAACGTGAGTTCCTCTTGGCCGTCTTGTGCCGGGAGCAGCGTCGACGAAAGCGCGAGCACGAGCGCGACGATCACGAACCAGACCGCGCCCGCATGCCGATGCTCTCTTGACCTGGACGTCATGATCGTTGCTTCACTCAACCTCGATAGAAGCTCCTATCGACAACCCCAGCCCTCGTCTGTAGTTCGCGAACCAAATTTGACGTAAATCCACTTGCGGTGGGGTCACGCTCGATGTCCGCGCGGCGCGAGAACTTACTCTCGGGTAGCCGCACAAATGGCGTTTCGCTCAAATGGCATTGTTGGCGCAATCGCGCGAGTATGTCGCTCACTCTTTGGTCTGGCTGGTCACACTCGATCGGTCGATACCGCTGCAACTAGGTGTGTTGGGATAAATAGCGATCCACGATCGAGTGGCAGGAATCGAAAGCGGGAGAATCGACATGACAACACGAGGCCGCGTCGTACTCGATGTTGATGAGCTAGTGACCCAATTCAACACCGTTGACGGAACCGTCCACGCGGTCAATGGTGTTTCGTTCGAACTGCGTGCCGGAGAGTTTCTCGGCGTTGTTGGCGAGAGTGGATCTGGCAAGAGCGTGACGATGATGTCCCTGCTCAAGCTGATTCCGATGCCCCCGGGTGAGATCGTTGGGGGAACCGCCATCTTCGAAGGTGACGACCTGCTCGCCATGGACAGCACCGAACTGCAGAATATCCGCGGCGGCAAGGTCGGGTTCATCTTCCAAGATCCCATGACCTCGCTCAACCCGGTTCTCACCGTTGGACGCCAACTCACCGAAGCGCTGCGCCGCCATACCTCGGTCACGAAACATCAAGCACGAGCCCGGGCAGAGGAATTGCTCGATGTCGTCGGTATCCCCGATGCGTCGCAACGACTCAGCAACTATCCCCATGAAATGTCCGGGGGTATGCGCCAACGCGTCATGATCGCCATGGCGTTGGCATGCAACCCGCAGGTCATTATCGCCGACGAGCCGACCACTGCTCTCGATGTGACGATTCAGGCCCAGATCATCGACCAGATGCGAACGCTACGAGAAGAATTCAACACCGCAATCGTCTGGATTACCCACGACCTGGCGGTCATTGCAGGACTCGCCGACCGGGTGATTGTGATGTACGGCGGCCGGGTTGTCGAAGAAGCTCCCGTCGACCGGATCTACAGCCACCCGCAACATCCCTACACACAGGGGCTGCTGGCGTCGCTTCCTCGCCTCGATCAGAAGGGCCACGAGCTCACTTCGATCGAAGGCCAGCCGCCGAACATGCTGCGAGAGCCGCAGGGCTGTTCGTTCGCCCCTCGATGTAGCTACGCCTTCGAACCTTGTTTTGAACGCACGCCGCCCACGATGCAAGTAGGGCCGGGGCACGCTGCCGCCTGCTTTTGGGATATCGACGCTGGCACACCTCGAGAGGTACAAGTTTCTGTACTCGGTGGTGGTCAATAGATGTCCGAAAGAAGCTCGGTTGGGGCGAACGTCCAAGACGCACAAGTGAACGACACGGACATCCAAGACGCACCAGTGAAGGACACCGACATCCAAGACGCACCAGTGAACGACGCTGGAAGTCTTGGGAAACCGCTCGTCGAGGTCCGCGGTCTAAAGCGCTACTTCCCGGTTCGTAGCGGATTACTGAGACAAACGACTGGGCACGTCAAGGCGGTCGACGATGTCACCTTCAATATCCACAAGGGTGAAACCCTCGGGCTGGTCGGCGAGTCAGGATCTGGCAAGACCACCGCTGGTCGAGTTGCGATTCAACTCGATGAAGCCACCGGTGGAAGTGTGCTCTTCGATGGCATCGAGCTCGTCGGAAAGTCGACATCTGAGTTACGACCCATGCGCCCGCGCATGCAAACCATCTTTCAGGACCCCCAAGCCTCGCTGAATCCCCGAATGACGGTGGCGTCGATCATCGGTGAACCATTGGTTGAGCACAACTACGGGGACGCCGATGAACGAGCGGAGCGGATCGATGAGCTTCTGCGTTTGGTCGGCCTGGCCCCAGAACACGCGAATCGTTATCCACACGAGTTCTCCGGTGGGCAGAAGCAACGTATTGGTATCGCTCGCGCGATCGCCCTCAACCCGGACTTCATTGTTTGCGACGAACCAATCGCTGCGCTCGATGTGTCGATCCAGGCCCAGGTGGTGAACCTTCTCGAAGATCTCCAAGAGCAGCTCGGCCTTACCTATCTGTTCATCTCTCACGACCTGTCGATGGTTCGCCATATCGCAGATCGAGTCGCGGTGATGTACCTCGGCAAGGTCGTCGAGTTGGCCGACGTCGACGATCTCTACGACCGGCCCATGCACCCCTATTCGCAGGCGTTGCAGTCGGCGGTGCCGGTGCCCGATCCGGTCGTCGAGCGAAACCGGGAGCGCGTCATTCTCGAGGGCGATATACCAAGCCCATCGAACCCACCGAGCGGCTGTCGCTTCCGCACCCGTTGTCCGTACGCGCGCAGCGAGTGCGAAACCCTCGAACCCGAGTTTCGAGAGATCGAACCAGGCCGCTGGGTCGCATGCCATTTCGCCGAAGAGATCGATCAAGAACGTCAAGTCGAGGTTCCCGTAGAACCAAAGAAGTACTCGACGATTTTAGACAAGGACGATGACAGCGAACCTGTCACGTAAATCAGCAAACCCCGGGAGACCGGACACAGGAGGGAAGAATATGAAGAGAAAATGGATACGTGTACTAGGACTGCTCATGACCTTGGCGCTCATCGCCGCGGCATGCGGCAGCTCTGACGATGGTGCTACCGCAGATACCGATACCGGCGAAGAGACCGATACTTCGGCCGATGACGGCGACTCCGGAGATGATTCCGGCGACGACTCAGATGACTCGGGCGATGACGCCGACGATTCGGGCGACGACGGCGGCGATGTCGCAGCCTCTGGCGAAGCTGGCTCTGACGGTGAACTCGTCATGCTCCAGTGGCAAGCCGTCTCGCAGGCCAACGGCCTGCTCTCCACCGGCACCAAGGACCTCCTCGCGTCGTCCCTCGTCCTCGAGCCACTCGCCGAGATCGATCCGACCGGCCAGGTCGTCCCAGCGCTCGCTGCCGAGATCCCAAGCATCGCGAACGGCGGCATTGCCGAAGACAACTCGTCGATCACTTGGACACTCCAAGAGGGTGTTCTCTGGTCAGACGGCACACCGTTCACCGCGGACGATGTCGTCTTCACGTGGGAGTACTGTTCGGATGAGGCCACGGGTTGTCAGACCCAGGCACTCGAGTTCGTCGACACGGTCGAAGCAATTGATGACCTCACCGTGACGATTAACTTCACCGAGCCACAACCATTCCCATTTGCTCCGTTCGTCACCTTCCAGAACCCAATCATTCAGCGCGCTCAGTTCGCTGACTGCGTTGGTGAAGCATCGGTCGGCTGTTCGGATCAGAACTTTGCTCCGATCGGAACTGGGCCATTCAGCGTGACCGAACTGATTCCCGAGGACTTCGTGACCTTCGAGATGAACGCGAACTACCGAGGTGTTGCTGACGGCTACCCACGGTTCAGCAGCGTACGCATCGAAGGTGGCGGCGACGCCGAGTCGACGGCACGTTCGGTCCTTGAGATCGGCGAGGCTGACTACGCCTGGAACCTTCAGGTCGCACCAGAGATCCTGGCGCCAATGGAAGCTCAGGGCATTGCAACCCTCGCTTCAGCCTTTACGGCAAACGTCGAGCACATCTTGCTCAACCAGACAGATCCTCTGGCAGACCCTCCATCAGAGGGCACGCCTCACCCACTGTTCGTCGATAACCCAGACCTTTCCCAGGCACTGTCGATCGCTATCAACCGTGACGAGCTCGTCGCTGTTGGTTACGGCGCATCGGGCAACCCGACCTGCAACATCTGGCCAGTCGGCGCACAGAACAGCACCAACAACGATGTGTGCTTGACCCAGGACATCGACGGCGCAAACGCACTGCTCGATGGCCTTGGCTACGTTGACACCGATGGTGACGGCATTCGCGAAGCGGATGGCTTTGGACCACTTGAGTTCGACTTCATCACCTCGACGAACGCTGTCCGCCAGAGCAACCAGGAACTCATCCAGTCGTACTGGGAAGACATTGGTGTTGCCGCCAACATGACCAACGCCGATGCTGGGTTGTTCTTCGACGGCACGTGCGCAAGCGCGGAGTGCATCTGGCGCTTCACCTCGCCGATGCAGATGTTCACCAACGGTGCTTCGAACCCATGGGCACCCGGATATATGGCGAACTGGGAAAGCACCAAGATCCCAACGTCTGAAACCAACTGGGGTGGCGAGAACATCGTCCGTTACGTCAACCCGGACTTCGACACTCTGTCCATCGAGGCTCAGGCTTCGCCTCTCGATGACCCTGGATTCGATGATCGCATCATCGAACTGAACGACCTGGTTTCGACCGGTCCGATCATCCCACTCATCCACCGCGCTGACGTCTCCGCCTTTGCAAACACCATCAGTGGTGTGGGCGACCTCAACGGTTGGGATAGCGAGTACTGGAACATCGAACAATGGTCTCGTAACTAACTAACCCAGAACACAACTGACCTACCAGCGGGGGTGCGCGCAGCGCCCCCGCTGGTTTGGTCTCGTTCGCCCAAGAAGGGGAAGCTTCAAATCACATGGTTCGATTTCTGATACGACGTCTGGCCTTGGCTTCGGTCTCGCTGTTCGTCATTTCGATGGCGGTCTTCGCGTTCATCGATCTCGCGCCCGGCGACCCAACGAGTCAGATCCCCCTCACGGTTCCCCAGGAGGTTCGTGAGCAAATTCGAGAGTCGCTCGGAGTGAACGAACCGCTACCGACGCGGTACATAAATTGGGCGCAGCAGATAGTGATCAACGAACCAATCCACGCCTTCGAACAGGTGACCGGCATCTGCTTTGACCAAGAGGTCATCGACGAAGAGACCGGAGATGCCACGTGCTTCTCCGAACGCGACCGCATCATCTCCTGGAGTTCGCGGTCACCAGCAATGGACACGATCTACCAACTCCTGCCACAAACCCTCTGGGTGCTCGGCCTCGGCCTGCTCTTCGGGTTCATGCTCGCTGTTCCCATCGGAACCCTCCAGGCCTACAAACAGTATTCAGCGTTCGACAACTTTGGAACCGTAGTCACCTTGATCGGCTTTAGCGTTCCGGTCTTTGTGATCGGGCCGCTATTAATATGGCTTTTCGCGGTTCAGCTCGGGTGGCTACCGAGTTTCTACAGCTCGAGCCAAGAAATCATCTGGACCGACCTCTCGTCTATTTGGTTCCAGATCCGGCAGCTCATTCTTCCGGTCACCGTATTGACCTTGTTCAATGCTGCGAGCTTCGGTCGTTTTACCCGAGGTGCTGTCCTTGAGAACTTGAACGAGTCATACGTGCGCACCGCCCGAGCAAAGGGCCTTGCCGAGCCAGCAGTGCTCGGGCGCCACGTCGTTCGCAACTCGATGATTCCGGTCGTCACGCTCCTCGCGTTGCAGATCCCGGGCATCTTCGGCGGCGCGATCATCACCGAAAATATCTTCCGCATCAACGGATTGGGACAGCTTCTGCTGCGCTCGATCGGCCAGGGCGACTTCCCCATGGTCCAGACGTTGGTCTTTATCTTTGCCGTACTCGTCGTGGTCTTTAACGTCCTCGCCGATGCCTTATACAGCCTGCTCGACCCAAGGATTCGTTATGACTGATCTCGCGGATAACCCAGGCGCAGAGACTCCGGTGACCGGAGCCGACCGTGCCATAGCTGAAGCGAACGACTTGGGTGAGTTCCGGTCGTTGCGCACCGACGTGTGGCGTCAGTTCCGGAAACACAAGGGCGCCCTGGCCGGGGTCATCACCCTGCTCATTGTGGTCCTCGCATGTTTCATCGGGCCGTTCCTTGTGCCGTTCAGCGTCGAAATTGATACGACGAATGCCAATCTTGGCCCGAGCACGTCCAACTTCTGGGGCACCGACAATCTCGGACGTGACGCGTTTACCCGAGCGCTCATCGGCGGGCGTATCTCGTTGCTCGTCGGTTTTGTGGCCATGGCGATAAGCATCATCGTTGGCGTGTTCGTTGGCGTGATCGCTGGTTACGTCCGCAAGCTTGACTTTTTCCTCATGTGGGTGACCGACTTGTTCTTGTCACTCCCACTCCTTCCGATCTTGCTCGTGACCGTGGTGTTGTTCCGTGACAGGATCCAAGACACCCTCGGCGACTCGCTCGGCATATTCGTGCTCATGGTCGGCATCATCGGGGGAACGAGCTGGATGCAAACGGCTCGTCTCGTACGTGGCGAGGTATTGTCGATCCGCGAACAAGAGTTCATCCTGGCATCAAAGAGCATCGGAACACGAGGGCGACGCGTCGTCTTCTCCCACATCATCCCGAACGTGTCGAGTCCAGTCATCGTGGCGGCGTCGCTCAACATTGCCGTAGCAATCCTCACCGAGTCGGCAGTGTCATTCCTCGGCTTGGGTTTCCCGCTCGACCTTCCAACGTGGGGTCGTCTGCTGAACGAAGCAGCTCCGCGGATCAACCTCAACGTTTGGCTGGTCGCGGGACCGGGCTTGTTGCTTGCACTCACTGTTCTGAGCGTGAATCTCATTGGTGATGGCCTTCGAGATGCACTCGATCCCAAGAGCCGCACGAGCTCGTAGCTGCCAGGCTGCCTGCACTGGACTTGACTGCCGCGAAGGCTGAACACTTTCTCGGGCACGTCGCAGTTAAGGTTCGACAGTCAATACCGACGACGAAGATGAAAGGCGGATAGTCGATGACGAACGCGATCGGCATCGACGACACTCCCGCCAATTTCCGTTCGGGCGTCCGGGTCATCAAGGTCCTCGTGCGGCCACATCTGGTGGTGTTCCTGGTCTCTGTTACCGGTGCCGCGATCTTCGCCGCCGGAACACTTCTGAGCGCGACCGCCCTTGGGTGGGTCGCCGACGAGATCATCGTCGCCACCTTCGATGGCGAAGACCCGAGCACAGCCACGTCGGTATGGGCGGGAGCGATCGCCCTCGCAGCGATCGCGTTTCTGCGCTCCGGAGGCGTGGTTGCGCGCCGCTACTACGCCGGGATGACAAGCGAGCGTGCCGAGCGTGCTGTCCGTCAAGGTCTCGCCAGGCAGTATCTCAAACAACCGAGGTCGTGGTTGCGACGGATTCCAAGCGGGCGTTTGATCGCTCATGTGGATGCGGACACGACGGTATTAACCGAAGCATTGCACCCATTACCATTCAGCTTCGGCGTCGTCATCTTGGCGGTGCTGTCGACGATTCGCCTGTTCAGTATCGACCCCTTGGTCGCCGCGATCGCGCTGTTGATCTTTCCGCTCATGATTGCGATCAACAGCCTGTACAGCCGGGTAGTCGCGCCGCCGCTATCGGCTGCCCAAGAGCAAATTGCCGATGTTGCGAGCATCGCCCACGAGAGTTTCGAAGGCGCGCTTATCGTCAAGACGCTAGGACGCCAAGGCGCCGAGGTCGCCCGTTTCGACTCCTCTTCAGCAGAGCTCGAACGGCTACGTGTTCGGGTGGGCAACATCCGCAACTTGTTGGATGCAGCGTTGAGCGCGCTTCCCTTGGTCGCGACGCTTCTCGTCGTGATCCTCGGTGGGTATCGCGTGCGATCCGGAGCGATGACCGCTGGAAACGTGGTAGAAGTCGCTGCCCTATTCGCCGCACTCGCAATACCCATGATCGTGTTCGGCTTCTTACTTCAGTCGATGATCCCTTCGGTTGTTGCGTGGAATCGATTGCGGCCAGTTGTTGAAGCGTCACTACCCGAAGAGCGCGCAGCGGTGAACGAACCCGCCGATGGCCCTCTCGCCGTCGTCGTCGAATCGCTCTCCTACGCCTTCCCCGACGCGCCCGACGAAGTCGTGCTCGCCAACGTCGACCTATCGGTTGCACCTGGCGAGATGATCGCCGTCGTTGGACCTACCGGAGCTGGCAAGTCGACACTGTGCGCTGCGCTCGGTGGAGTGCTCGACGAGACCGAAGATGTTGTGATTGTTGGCGAGGTTCCCCTCGGCACAATTCCCGGCGATGTCCGCAGTCAACGAATTGCCTACGTATTCCAAGAACCGTTTCTCTTTGGTTGTTCGATACGAGAGAACATTGATATCGGCGGCGTCCACAGCGAGGAAGACGTACGTAACGCCTACTCTGCAGCTGCGTTAGAGGAGTGGATTGAGGCCCTACCCATTGGTGTCGACACGATCGTCGGGGAACGTGGGGTCACCGTTTCGGGCGGTCAACGTCAGAGAATCGCCCTCGCTCGCGCGCTCCTGACAGGTGCAGACCTCGTCATTCTCGACGATGCCACCTCGGCGGTGGACACGCTCGTCGAGGAGCGGATTCTCGATCGCCTCCGCGCTGGTCGTAACGCCACAATGGTGATTGTTGCCCACCGATTGTCGACGATCGAGCGGGCCGACCGCGTCGTTCATATGGTCGACGGCCGAGTCGCCGCCGTAGGCCGTCACGACGAGCTGCTCGCCACACCGGAATACCACGACCTCGTAATGGCATACGCAGAGCAGGCTGCTGATGGCTGAACCTACCGGACTTCCTGAACCAGAGCTCACGAGCACGATCGAAGTTATCCGCCGGGGCATCAAGACAACTCCTCAGCTGGCTCAGGGTATTGGCCTGACCGCCTCTATGGGTGTGATCTTCGCCTTGGGGCAAATCACGGTACCTATCGTGATCCAACAAGCGATCGACCGAGGTGGCCTGAGCTCGGGCACTGTCGATGTAGATACCGTCGCCACCCTGGG
The DNA here is from genome assembly GCA_964610745.1 of uncultured Acidimicrobiales bacterium. Taxonomy (GTDB): domain Bacteria; phylum Actinomycetota; class Acidimicrobiia; order Acidimicrobiales; family SHLQ01; genus SHLQ01. Next base: position 20,434 of record CAZSYL010000009.1, on the reverse strand, counting down.
GGTTCTTGGCATCGCCGTCGTGGTTGCGACCGAGTTGTTAGGGGTGTTCGTCAAGAACAGATTGATCTCGCGAGCAGAAGGCAGCTTGCGTGAGCTGCGAGTGCTCGCATTCGGTCATGCTCACAAACTCTCGCTGCAAGACCACAACGAACAGTCGACCGGTGTCCTGATCAGCCGGGTGACGAGCGATGTTGACTCCCTTGCACGTTTCGCCGATTGGGGTCTCTTCACCTGGCTCGTTCAGCCGGTCGTCGTGATTGGCATCTTTATCACCATCGCCGTCTACTCGTGGCAGCTCGCCCTTATCGGCATCGTCCTCTTCCTGCCGGTGTATAGCGCGTTGCGTTGGGTCCGCGGACGCATGGCCGCTGCGCACGATGCCCGCCGGACAGCTATTGGCGACCTATTGGGAGCATTCACTGAAACGCTCAATGGAGCCGAGGTAATTCGTGCCTACAACGCTGAAGAGGTGATGGCAGAGCGCTTGGACGAGGTTTCCGAGCGTCGATACGACGCAGGCATCAAAGCAAACGTCTTCATGTCGGGCGTCTATGTCGTTGGCGACCTCATCGGCACGACGATGATGGCGGTGCTTCTCGTCGTCGGAGTTGTTCAGCGCGACGCACTGGGACTCAGCGCGGGCGAACTTATAGCGATCCTCACACTCGCCACACTGCTGCAATCCCCCATCGCCGAGCTCGGCGAAACCATCAACAGTGCACAGCAAGCGGTGGCTGGATGGCGAAAGGTGCTCGGACTCTTGGACCGACGGGTCGAGATAGCCGAGGCCGCTGGGGCAATCGAGCTGGCGCCAGGTGCGCTCTCTATCGAAACTCGCGATCTGGGATTTGCCTACAACGACGGGGAACAAGTGCTCAGGGACGTCTCGGTGACCATCGATGCGGGGACTCGCGTCGCCATCGTTGGCGAGACAGGGTCGGGCAAGAGTACGTTCGCGAGGATGTTATGCCGGCTTGCCGAGCCCCAGCACGGCGCGGTACTCATAGGCGGGCAGACGCTGAATGATGTATCGGATGCATCACGCCGCCGTTCCATTCGGATGGTGCCTCAAGACGGCTTTTTGTTCAACACGACGGTGGGTCAGAACATCCGAAGTGGCCGCAAGGATGCAACAGACGCAGACATTGCTGGGGCGATCGATCTCCTCGGGCTGTCGGAGTGGATTGCCAGCCTGCCCAACGGACTCGATACCGAGGTCGGCGAACGGGGCTCGCTCTTGTCGGTCGGCGAACGCCAGCTCGTGAGCTTTGCCCGAGCAGCGGTTGCCGACCCCGGGTTGCTCATCCTCGATGAGGCAACGAGTTCGGTCGATCCACAGACCGATCTCCAGCTCACGCGAGCGATCGAGCAGGTCTCGGTCGGCCGTACGGTTATTTCAATCGCACACCGCCTCGCAACTGCCGAAGCAGCCGACTTGGTGCTCGTGTTTGATCAGGGACAGCTCGTAGAATCTGGTCCGCACGATGTGCTTGCAGCCGGAACCGGACCGTACTCCAAGCTCTATGCAGCCTGGAGCAGCTCGGCTCAATAGCCGGGTTGACTAGGAGTCGGCCTGCAGATGCTTCTCAAAGAACTCGAGAATGATCTCGGCCCGCTGCTTGCGATGTATGGGCGTGCCGCTGCGGGAGAGTTCGTGGGTCTCCCCCGGGAACAAGACGTATTCCACATCGGGCTTCTCGAGTAGCTGGCATGCCACGAAGAGCTGCGTTGCCTGGTCGACCGGGCAACGCAGGTCCTCTTCAGAGTGCAAGATAAGCAGCGGAGTGTTGAGATCCTTCACGTACGTGATTGGCGACATCTCTCGATACGTCTCTGGATCATCGACAAAGCGCGGGCCCATCTCGGCACTGAAAAGTCCAGCGATATCTGAGAAATGCTCGAGGGTCTCAAGATTGTTGACCGCCCGCTCGCTGCAGCCGGCAGCGAACCGATCGGTGTGGGTCAAAATCCAGCTCGTCATGTATCCGCCGTATGAACCTCCGAGCACACCAACGCGTTCGGGGTCAATGAAGTCGAACTGGTCGAGCGCTGCATCGACAACAGCAATGCAGTCGTCATAGTCAGCGCCACCCCACCCCGTGCCGGGCACCTTGTGTTTGGGACCAAGAATGGCCATCCCCCACGGATCGTCTCGTCCGGAGCCGCCACGCGGGTTCGAGGCGAGCACAACGTAGCCCGCCTCGGCTTGCATCTGGAACTCGTCGAAGTGGAAATTGCCGTACTGAGTGAACGGTCCGCCGTGGATGTTGAGCAACGCCGGGTATTTCTTCGATGGATCAAAGTCACGGGGGCGGAAGATCCAAGCATCGACTTCGACCCCGTCTGAGGGTGCGAGGAATTGCTCGCCTTGAAGCGGTTGTGTTCGGGCGAGGAACGCCGAGCTGACAGCGGTGATCTGCGTGGTGGTGCCATCGACGTCGACGAACAGCTCGGGCGGCTGTCCGAGGTCCGTCGCTGTGTATGCAATGACCGCTTTCCCGTCGAGTTCTCCCTCCGACCAGCCGGTGACGTTGAGGTCGCCGGTAACCACGGGCACCGGATCGGAACCCGATGGGTCGGCTCGGAAGATGTGGATGTTCCCTCGGTCCTCGATGCCGCCCAAGACGGTGCCATTGCTCGACCAGCTCGGTCCGTTGCTCACCATGTATGGTGCCCACGTCCGATCGATTCCCTTGGTGAACCACGTCGGACGGCCGACCCCGCTCGTGGAGAGCAATCCAATGTGGAAGTTCATGGGATACGTGCTGGAGTCCTCGATACCCGTCGCCAACACCGTGCTGCCGTCAGCAGATACAGGCCCGACCGCGTACATTCCTTCGCTATCGGTGATTAGCCGCACGCGATGTTCGGCGTCTTCTTCGGCATCACCGTCGGGTAGCTGCACATCGACGACGCCGATGTCGGTCGAGTAGTTCGTTGCGTGCTTCGTGACATCGATAGCGAGCTTGGAGCTATCAGGGAACCATTGCGGCGAGGAACACTCGTGTGAGCCGGGCGTCAGGTTGACCAAGCCGGTCGATCCGTCGGTCGCAATGACGTAGACATGCGCGGGCCGGTCGATCGTGAAGCCCTCTCCATTGAGCGAGAACATGAGGTGGTCGATCTTGCGGGGAGGGCGACGGCCAATCTCGTCGGAGTCGTAATGCTCTCCTCGGGTTCGATGGGTCATCGCGAGCCACTTGCCATCGGGGGAAAACGTCAGGCCGCTGAACCCCTCATTGGCCGTGGCGAGCTGAACGGTCTCGCCAGGAACACCAAACGGGAGGAGGTGTAACGACGATTGGGTACGCCCCGCTGCATCCTTCGTACGGCTCGACGTGAACGCCAGCATGGAACCATCGGCATTCCACCGGGGGTTGCCGTCGCTGTGTTCGCCAGAACTCAACGGCCGTGGGGGCGCTGTGCCATTCGTCGTCGCGACCCAAATCTGGCTGCGGTAACGATTTGCCTCCTCGTCGGCTCGGGTGACCACGTAGGCAATGTGTTGGGAATCTGGAGAAAGCTGCGGGTCGGAAACGCTCGTCAAGCCCGCAATATCTGATGGTTTCATGTGCGCCACCCTAGAACAACCGCAGTCGTAGAGCAGTGCGATTTTTCAAAGACTAGGGTCCGACAATGACCAACGATATCGACCCCGAGCTACTCGATAGTGCACAACTGTTGCAGCAGGACACCGTCGAACTACGACGAATGATTCACGCTGAACCCGAGCTTGGCCTGGACTTGCCAAAAACACAGGCGAAGATCGTGGACGCCCTGACCGGCCTAGGTCTCGACATCACGCTCGGCGAGTCGACGACGTCGGTTGTGGCCGACCTCGACACCGGGCGACCAGGACCGAAGGTTCTACTTCGCGGCGATATGGATGCCCTCCCGCTGCAAGAAGACAACGAGTTCGACTACCGCTCGACCATCGACGGCGTCATGCATGCATGCGGCCACGATGCCCATGTGGCGATGCTCGTCAGCGCAGCCCGATTGCTTTCGGAAAACCAAAGCTCCATCAATGGTTCGGTTAGATTCATGTTCCAGCCCGGCGAAGAAGGTCACCACGGCGCTCGCTACATGATCGAAGAAGGAGTGTTGGACAACGTCGATCGAGCGTTCGCTATCCACGTGCACTCGAAATACCCAAATGGCATGGTCATGACTCGACGGGGCCCGATGCTTGCGAGTGCTGACCGCTTCGAGGTGACCGTCAACGGCAGCGGCGGTCATGCCTCTGCACCCCACGACTGCATCGATCCAATCCCACCGGCCGCCGCGATGGTAGGAGGATTTCAAACGATCCTCACTCGCGATCTCGATCCCAACAAGTCGGCGGTGGTCACGGTTGCACACATCGAGGCGGGAACGACGAACAACATCATTCCACCCTCGGCCTATCTCGAAGGTACGATTCGCACCTTTGACACGCACACCCGTTCAACGATCCATGACGGGATTCATCGGGTCTCGACCTCGATCGCTCAGGCCCATCGTTGCTCGTGCAACACCAATATCGAAGCTGGTTACCCGGTCACGATCAACGACACCGTCGAAGCAGAACGGACCGCCGATGTCTCGAGCAAGCTCCTCGGCGCGGAGGCGTTCAACTGGTTCGAATCACCAATCTTTGGAGCCGAGGACTTCTCCTATGTACTGAACGAAGTTCCAGGCGCCATGGCAATGCTGGGTACCTGCCCAGAAGACGTCACGCCCGAGCAAGCCGAGCCGAATCACTCAAACCTTGTTGAATTTAACGAAACAGCGCTCTACCGAGGCGTCGGCCTGTACGCCGCGATGGCCATGGGGTCCTAGCGGCCCGACGGAGACATCGATTCGTTGCGCACCTTGACCTTGGCCCGGTCGCGGCAAAGCGCATGGAGAAAGCACGTTTGTTCAGCAACCCGGATGACATCGCGCGTTTGATCTGCGGTAATGCCGGCATCCACGAAGATGTGTGTTTCCACCGGATCGGCCGTGCCGCCTTCTCCGCTGCCACTCGATGCGCCGCCCACGGTGAAGTGTGTGTCTTGAACAACTCGGTAGGCGTCGACTGGCAGCTTCGCCATGTTCGCATAGCGCCCGATCTGCGTCATGAAACAAAATGCCAGGCCAATAGCGAAATAGCTGCCCGAATCAGGTGCGATTCCGCGCTCGCGAGTCGATGAATCGTCGACGACGAACGTCCACGACGAGGAAATCTCCGCGTATTGCTCGCGGTGCACCTCGTAGGTTCCATCCGGTCGCACCCGGCAGACCGTGCGAAGGTGCAGCAGCTTCTTGGTTCCGTCGAGTACCGGGGCCGGCGGCGGGAATTCGGCGATCCGCTGCCGTATCTCCTCTTCGGATGTCGTCCGCTCGGCGAGAGGTTGACCTCGATCGGCATCCGCCGTCATCGCGAGACTTGCGATTGGGTCGCCGGGGTCGGGTAGAGCGTCCCCGCTCAGAGCGTCGACTTCGACAGGGTCGATCTGCTCGCCGTTGTAGGTGAGAGTAAACAGGCTGATCTTCTCGTCGCGGGCAAGACCGTTCACCGGCGCCGCCGCGATCGCGTCCAGCAGGAGCCTCTGGGTTTCATCGAGGCTGGCACTGCTGTCAGCCTGAAATGCAACCTCGGGAGCGAGGGCACCCGCAACCATCGTGCCTCGGGGGAACGACCCATCGCGATAGAAGAAGTTCTCGACGACCAAAACCGGTTCGGTCAGCACGATTCCACGCTGAGAGGCGAGGGCGAGCAGTTCGGTCATGAACGAACCCGCCATACCGACCGCCACGAAGCTGAGAGGGTTTGGGGCGAAATCGTGGCCGCCGAGGCCTGATCCTTCGTCCGACGAGAATCGCCATGCCTGGCCGGTCAAACCCGAAAACGTGACGCCCTCCTTCTGAATACCTTTGAGCGAACGCACCCAGGATCGAATTGATTGGCCGTATCGATCTTGGGGTGGTGCCAGTCCAGCGTCGACCAAACCGTCAACGGCGTGAATTGTTGGACGGTTGAGGTCTTCTAGTGAGGTATCGGTCATCGCTTTGGGTCTCCAACGTTGTCGATTGTTCTGCGACGGTCACGGAAGGACGGCACGTGAATTCGATAGTACGCCAGGGCGGTGCTTGACGACGGTTCGATGACCAGCCAAGAGAGCAACACCGACTTCGAAGCGCAAATGCGACGGTAGCCTTCTTGTTGGCCGTGCTCGGCGATTCGCCGCCGAGACGTGGCGGCAGGCCTGATCATTGGTGCACTCGCTGCAACAGAAAGACACTTTGAGCAACGCAGGCAAGCAATTAGAAGTCAGAGAATGCAACGAGGTCAAAGACGAGCTGCTGCTCGAAGCCCTCACAGCCGGAGGAGATGAGCGCACCGAACTCGACCCCGTCACCGGACTCAACCGCTACTTCCTCAACCCGGCGAGCAGTGGGAACGTATTCAACCGGGGAAGCTGCACCGCCGGGATGCTCAACGGCCGCTCACACACCGTCGCGAACGAGTTTTTAGAGCGCTACGACACCCTGAACTATGCCACGCTTGTCGAGGAGCAATCCTTTCGCTTGAAGAACCTCCTGAGCTCGGCGCACAACGACCCACTCGACGTCTTTTTCGGCCCATCGGGTACGGACCTCGCATATTTCCCGACGCTCTTTCAGCGTCTGCTGCACCCCGAGAAACAAATCATCCAAATCATTTCGTGTCCTGAGGAGCTTGGCGGCGGGTCGCTGGATGCTGCCGCTGCGCGACTGTTTGGTCGTCAGAATCAGTTCGGAGAAGAGATCGAAATAGGTGCCCCGGTCGACCCGAACGCGCTGGAGCCGACCGTGATCGAGCTCGATGCACGAGACGACGATGGCAACGTTCTCGACCGTCGCGAGCGAATCGTCCAGATCATCGAAGCCAATCCAGATGCTGCGATCGTCGGAAGCCTCGTCTTCGGCTCAAAGTCCGGCATCAAAGACGACCTCGATGTCATCGACGACTACGGCGACAACGTGCTGTGGGTTGTCGATCTCTGCCAGATGAGAGTGGATCCAGCGCTCTTGCATGACTTGCTCGATCGTGGCGCCATGGTGATGCTTACGGGTAGCAAGTTCTTCCAGACCCCACCGTTCTGCGGAGCGCTTCTTGTCCCACGCCAGATCACCGAACGCCTTCGCTCAGCAGAGACCGACGGTAGCGCAGTTGCTCCCTTCGGCCAGATCTTCAGTGCCCACGACGTCCCCTGGGCGCTCGACAACGTTCGTCAGCATCTACCCGAAGAAGAGAACCGTGGCCTCCGCCTCCGTTGGCATATCGCGCTCGACGAGATGGAGAGTTACGCCAGCTGGCCGTTCGACGTCACGAACGAGCTGATTTCGAATTGGAATGCTCGGCTGTCACGTATCGTCAATGACCACCCCAACTTCCGGTTAATGCCCGACCAGCATGTGACCAATGATTCGATTATCTCGACACAGGTTCTAGCGGGTGGTCGAGAACTCTCGCACGATGAGCTTCTCAAGCTGTATCAGGATGTGATCACGACCGAGTACGACGGGTTGAGCGACGGGGCCTGCCGCGTCTTCTTTGGTCAGCCGGTGCGTTACGGCGATCGCTCATTCATTCGTTTTGCGATCGGGGCGCCTTCGATTCGTTGGATGCTTCGTCGAGGCGAGCTCTTCATGGACGACGACGAGCGGCTTGTCGAGATCATCGCAGAGTACGCCGAGCGCCTCGCATGAACGCAGCCAGCGATCAGCTGACTCGGCTCGCAGCTCGGTCGTTGGTCGCCGCGATCGCCGAGCTCGACGACGCCGATACCTCACTGATCGGCGTGGAGTTGGACGTACTCGATGCACAACTCGAATCTCTGCGAGACGCCTTTCCCGATTCGGTTCGCCACTCGATCGCGATCAAGACCATGCCGCATCCAAAGATGCTGGCGCATCTAATCGCCGGCGGTTTCGGCCTCGAGGCGGCTTCGATTGAAGAGGTGCAGCTGGCATTGGCCGCAGGAGTCGAACCAAGGGACCTGATCTTTGACTCACCGGTGAAGACCCGCTCCGAGATCGCTTGGTGTCATGCCAACCTTCCCGGGGCACTACTCAACGCGAACTCCATCGCCGAGCTGGATCGTTATCCCGATGCACCGGCGTTTCAGGTTGGGTTGCGGATCAATCCGGAGCTCACTACAGGAGCCCCATCCGAGTTTGATGTCAGCGCTGAGCGCAGCAAGTTTGGTGTGCCGATCAGCGATCGGTCGAGCATTGTCGACGCGTCTATCGACGCGGGTGTCACGGCGCTACACATGCACATCGGGAGCCAGGTCCCGACGTGCGACTCCCACGTTGAAGCGGTCGGTCGCCTTCTCGAAATCGCGAGGGAGATAGATGCAGCTCGTGCTGAGCGCCACGACGATGTCCGCATCAGCACCCTCGATATCGGTGGAGGATTACGCGCCGAAGCCAGCGGCGATCAGCTGATGTCGCTCTACGGCCAGCGCCTCCAGGCCGAGCACGCAGGGCTCTTTGACTACGACGTTCGAACTGAGTTCGGGCAATGGGTGCACGCCACCGCTGGATGGTCCGCCACCCGGATCGAAAGCATCGAAGAACGGGCGGTACCGATGGCGTTTGTACATCTCGGAGCTGACTACTTCATGCGCGATATTTACAGCGCCGCTAGCCGAATGGATTACGGCTTCGCTGTCGTAAAGGCCGATGGGCGGGTCGTTCTGCCCCACACTGATGAACCAACCCGCACCTACGACGTTGTCGGTCCTTTGTGTTTTGCTGGTGATGTGCTCGCACGAGACCTCGAGTTGCCGGAACTCGACGAGGGTGACTGGCTCGTCATCACGGGAACTGGAGCCAACACACTGGGGTTGTGGTCACGCCATTGCAGCAGAGCAGTCCCTCAGGTCCGCGCCTTTCGTGCCGGTGAGACCGCTGCGTGGAGCCAGCGCTACCGTCCGAACTAGGAAGCACTCAAAGCTAGACGGGCACGCTCAGGGGCGTTCGCCAAACTCGGGCCGCTCCGTGCGGGTTCGCTTGAGTTCCCAGAAGCCGTCGACATTCATCAAGGTCATCAGGGCGTCCCACATAGCTACTGCTTCATCGGACGGTGGCACTCGCGTGATGACCGGGCCAAAGTACGCCTTTCGCTCGCCGTTCTTGTCGTCGAACGCAATGATCGGCGTACCGATATCTTCGCCTGCGAGCTCGATACCAACAGCTTGGCGCTCGAGGATCTTCGCGTCCCACGACTCGTCATCGGCGACCTCGGCGTGAACGGTGTCGAGGCCGACCGCAGCGAGCGCCTCGGCGATGTCGAAGTCACGATCCTTGTCGTGGTGGACGCGGCGGCCGTACTCCCAGTACAGGTCGCCGATCGGCGCGTCGCCTTCGGCCGCACGAACCGACTCCATCACCCGGAGCATCCGGTGGGTCCTGAGGTAGCGGGGATAGGGCTCGTCGCTCTCATCCATGTTGTTCTTGAGCAGCAAGCTGATCGGTTGCCAGGTGATCCGTAGATCACGCTTCGGCGCTACCTCTTCGACGACCCAACGAGCCGTCACCCAACACCATGGTCAAATAGGGTCTACCCAAAAATCGATATCCATGCCCCAGTGTGGCACCGTTAGCTTCGTCAGTTGGGAACTAGTAGACAGCTTTTGTGAACCGGCCGATCGACCTGACGCGAGACGATCTCGTCGCCGTGGCGATTTCGCCGGGGGTGGGCCTCGGCCTCGCTCGAGACGAAGATCGATGGGCGATCGAGACCGCCGACCCGCTCACGCATCTCTCCAAACTCGCTCGGTCGGTCGAGCCTCGTTGGGTCTGGTGGGGCGAGGAGACCACCTCACTTGTAGCCAAGGCCCGAATCGGCATCGATCGTTGCTGGGACGTTGTGGCGGTCCATCGATTGTTACATGGTGGTTGGCGAACCTCCATTGGCGAGGTTTGGGCCGCACTTCACGGGCTGCCGCTCGACACGCTTCCTAAGATGGGCCAACTGGGCCTGCTCGATGGTCCGACCGAGGAGGGCGATCAGGCGGACGCGCTGATGCCCGACGGGCACCTTCGGCCGGAGTGGATCGATGGCGGCTTCGGTCGTTCAGCCGAGCGGCTCGCCGAGTGGGCAGCCCTGGCACTCGACGCAGCTCGATTGCAGGAGCAATCGATCGACAACAGACCCAATCCCTCTCGGCTTCGATCGACCGCTCGCTCCGAATCGGCCGCTGCACTCTTGTGCGCCGAGATCTCACAGGCCGGACTTCCAATCGATGAGTCAGCCGCTCGCGACCTGATCTTCGAGTCTGCTGGCCCTCGACCAACGTCGTGGGCCCATGAAGAGGAGATTCGAGCAGCGCGCGATGCGTTGGTTCTCGATCATCTAGAGCCGCGCCGGGAAGTCAACCTCCGCAACCCGTCTGAGGTGAAACGGATGCTCGAACTCGTTGGCTTCGACCTTCCTGACACCCGAGCGTGGCGACTCGAACAGCTCCGTGACACCGAACCTTTCATCGACGCACTGCTGACCTGGAGGAAGGCCGAACGGATAGCAACCACGTACGGATATCGGTGGCTCGACGAGCACGTGAGCGGCGGGCGGCTGCGTGGTTCGTGGTCGAGTTCGGACGGCGCGGCGGGTCGGATGACCGCTTCAGCGGGGCTTCATAACCTTCCGCTGACGATGCGGTCGGTCGTGTCCGCCGAAGATGGTTATGCATTTGTTCGCGCTGACCTCGGCCAGATCGAACCCAGAGTGCTCGCCGCGGTGTCCGGCGATCGCGCGTTGATCGAAGCCACGCAGGGCAGCGACCTCTACTCCCCTATCGCCGCACGGCTCGGCATCACGAGAGAGCTTGCGAAGCTTGCGGTGCTCGGAGCAATGTACGGCGCAACCACCGGTGAATCGGCTGGCGCGCTCGCCGGGCTCCAGAAGAACTATCCGGTCGCCATGGCCTTACTGGAAGAGGCAGCCGAGTCGGGACGGCGATCCGTCGACATCTATACGAGCGGCGGGCGACGTGTACGAATGTCGGCCGACCAGGGCCAAGATGGTGACCTCGATCGAGCCGTTTCGGTCGCTGCCGGGCGAGGCCGCTATGCCCGCAACGCGCTCATCCAGGGTGCAGCCGCCGAGTTCTTCAAGGTGTGGGCCATCACTGTCCGACGTCATGGTCGAGCACTCAATGCCGAAGTCGTACTGTGTCTTCATGACGAGCTCCTCGTTCATGTACCTGTGGACCGGGCACATGAAGCAGCGCTCATGGTCACCAGCGCCGTTGATGAAGCTGCCCACTATTGGTCGCCGGAACCCGATGTTCGGTTCGTGACCGACACTCAAGTCATCACCCGCTGGTCCGAGGCGAAATAGACCTGCCAGCCCGCTTGCCTAACAGGCGACGACCACCCGCATCACGTCGCTCCAAACTCCACCGACAGCCAAGTCCCATTCGACCGTGAACGTCGAAAGCACAAAGTCGTCGTTGCCCTCGATAAATGCGCCGTTCGGCGTTGGGTAGGTCAACGTGGGGATGCCAAGGATTGGAGTGGTTGCCTGGAATTGCGGCCGCTCGTAAATGAGTCCGAGAATCGGGTTCGCGAAAGTTCGCCTCACAGAACTCTCACAGGGTTGAGTTCTACGGTTACCTCATGAACGAAACTTCTGTCAGTGCTTCGCGCCCGTGGTGGCGCCTCAATGCGGCCTGTGTTGCCCTAGCTTTGCTCGCAGCCTCCTGCGGTTCGTCGATCGATGACACCGCGCCTGCCGAGGATTCGGGGGCGTCGGCCACCGAAGTTCCAGCAGAGAGCGCCCCGGCGGTCGACGGATCCAACGATGAGGACGTCAGCGAAGCTAACGGCAACGGCGAAGTTGATACTGGTGACGACAGCGAGCAAGTCTCCGAAAGCGGTGACGTTGAGGTCATCGACATCAGCGGTGCCATCTTCACAAACCGCAGCGCCGATTGTGCTGACTACGTCGGCACCTACGTCGCCGAATCCCTCGACCTGCAGAACGACATCTTGTTCGAGTCAACTATCACCATCACCGCTGATGAGACCGAGTGCACGATTATCTCTAACAGCGTCCCGAATCACGAGTTCAACGACGATACTGCCGTGTTTGCTGGCGGAGCAGATGGGGCGACGATCGCAGAAACAGAGTCGATCTCGGTCGTCTCACGGTCCCCTGAATTCGCTACTGAGCCGACCTTTATCACGCAAACCTTGAAGAATGCAGTCTTCCTGAATGGCGTTCGGCTCGACATTCTCTCCGCTGGTTGTTATCTACCCTTGAGCGCTGATGCTGGCGAAGACGGCAATGTCGGCATTGGCTGCGCATCTGACGCTGATTGGTTGCTCGACCCACTTGGCACCGAATCAAAGTTTGGGGCCGACCTCCACAACGGGCACACCCAGCCCGGCGGGCTTTATCACTATCACGGTGGGCCCGAAGCACTGTTCGACGATGAGCCTGGACCAGAAGGATCGCCGGTGATCGGGTTTGCCGCGGATGGCTTCCCGGTATACGGCAGCTTCTTCCTCGACCCCGAGACTGGTGAAGTGCGAGAGGCGATCTCGGGCTACGAGCTCAAAGAAGGAAGCCGGGGCGAGCGCACCGATACGAACCCGGGCGGCGAATACACCGGCGAATACAACGACGACTGGGAATTCACCGGTAACGGCGACCTTGATGAATGCAACGGCATGACCGTCGATGGACAGTACGGCTACTACGTGACCGACACCTTTCCATGGGTCATCAAATGCCTCGTCGGAGCCCCCGACGAGTCGTTCGGAAGCGCCGAGGGTGGAGGCCAGGCTGGCCCACCACCTGGCGGCAATGGCGGCGAAGCACCAGCTGGCCCCCCACCAGGAGACGGCTAGCTCGAGCTGCGCCCCCCGATGTACCTTTAGCGCAGACATTTGTACGGTCGGGTGAAGTTGGGGGCTTTGACATGACGTTCGCGAACGACATCGAGTTCGAGCTGCGACAACGTTCGTCGACGCACATGCTTCCCGGACGTTTCTACTTCGACGAGGACATCTACCGGATGGAGCTCGATCGCATTTGGTATCGAGACTGGCTTTTCGTGGCGCATGCCGCGGAGATCCCGAACGTCGGCGACTTCATCACGACGACGGTTGGCGACTGCCCAATCGTGCTGGTGCGAGGCGAGGACGGCGGCGTTCGAGCGCTCCACAATGTGTGCCGGCACCGCGGTTCGGTCGTGTGCCAGGAAGCCCAAGGGCATTCACGTCGTTTTGTCTGTCCCTATCACCAGTGGTCGTATCGACTTGACGGATCGTTGGTCAACGCTCGATCTACCGGCGACGATTTCGACGCCAAGGCACATGGACTCGTCCCCGCGCGGTGTGAGGAGACGGCTGGCATGTTGTTCATCTCCTTGGCCGACGAAACTGGGCCGAGCTTTGCGCCGATGAAAGAATTGGTCGACGAGTACATGGCTCCGTTCGAGCCCAGGAATGCGAAGATCGCATCGGTGTCCGTGACGGTCGAATCAGGCAATTGGAAGATCGTGATGGAGAACAATCGCGAGTGTTACCACTGCCGCGGCGGACACCCAGAGCTTTCGGTGTCGTTCCCAGAGGAGCCGCTACACACCGGCGGTCATTCGAACGCAGATCTGGCATCGCTCGAACGTCTGGTGGCACTCGGCGAGTCGTATGGTCTTCCGAGCACATACCTCGCTTCGCCCGACAATCAGTTCCGTGCAATGCGCATGCCGTTCAAGGGCGACACCCGGTCGATGACGATGACCGGTAAGCCAGCGGTCAGCAAACGGTTCGGTTCGTTACCCGACGTGAACCTCGGCGACGTCTTGCTCTACCACTACCCCACGTCATGGTCACACTTTCAGGCCGATCACATCGTGACGGCGCGGATCATGCCGCTGTCGCCAACGACTACACAGCTGACCACGACATGGCTCGTGCCCGAGGGCGCAGTCGAGGGCGTCGACTATGACGTCTCGACGCTGACCGAGGTCTGGAACATCACGAATAGCCAAGATGCGGCGTTCATCGAATCGGTACAGACCGGCGTGCAGTCGCCAAGTTTCACCCCAGGGCCCTACGCTCCCGTCGATGAAGCCGGTGTCATCGAGTTCGTCGACTGGTACGCGACGCAAATGCTCACACGCTCGGAGTGACCGGGCTGACCGAGTCCATCGCCGAGCAGCTACGAGCAGCCATCGCCCCTAACCCTAGAAAGTCGACCAATGCCCGACCTATTTCGTCTGGACTGTCTTCCTGCGCAAAGTGTCGACCCGCGACCGAAACCTCCCGTTGGTTTGGAAACGTCCGAGCAATGTCGAGCAGGTCGCCGACCAGCGTGTCACCATCGCTCACATTGATAAGCAACTTCGGGACGTTAGACACTGCTAACCAAGCCGAGTAGTCAGACACGATCTGGTGAACATCAGCGGGTTCTCCGTCGAAGGGAATTTCTCGTGGCCACGTCAGCGTCGGCCGACGCCCTTCGCCAGGTTCGCGGAACGGTCGGCGATACTCGTCGTGCTCCTCGACCGTCAGTTCGCGCATCACTCCGCCCGGCAAACCCTGTTCGATGAAGACGTTGTCGACGAGCGCCATCGTCTCTCCTTCATCAGTACGCAGGCGTTCGAAGAACTGGCGTCCGTCCGGTGTCAGCTGTTCCCACGACCGAGGAGCCACATTTGCTTCGAGATACGCGATCCCGGCAATGGCGTCGGGGTGTCGGCGAGCCCAATCAAAGCCCAGTCCTGAACCCCAGTCGTGCAACACCAGCGTCACGTTGGAAGAAACGTCGAGGGATGTGAAGAGGCGATCGAGGTACACCCGGTTCTCGACGAAACGGTACGAACCTGGACCAGCATCGGGAAGCTTGTCCGAGTCGCCAAAGCCGATCAGATCAGGGGCGATGCACCTACCCAGATGTTCGACATGAGGAATGATGTTCCGCCACAGAAACGACGACGTTGGGTTTCCGTGCAAGAAGACGATCGGGTCACCCTCGCCCAAATCGACCGTCGCCATCTCTACGCCG
>CAZSYL010000009.1:0-5303 GCA_964610745.1 uncultured Acidimicrobiales bacterium | reverse complement strand
CAAGAAGACGATCGGGTCACCCTCGCCCAAATCGACCGTCGCCATCTCTACGCCGCCGACATCGACCCGGCGCTTTTCGTATCGCATCTCCGACACAGATCCCATTCTCTAAGTCTTCCCGAGCACAACTTCCTGCGCAACCGAATGTCAGAGTGAAGACATCCAGACAGCCGTACCGATGTTGATCAGCGTCGTCCCAGACCAACATGGCCACGAACACGCTTCGGATCTGCAGCGTCGGACATTCCAGTGTTAGGGCTTGCCCACATCTCTGGTTGACTATCTGGCATGGACGATCCGCTTCTCCAGCCCTTCAGCATTCGCCACCTCGAACTGCGCAATCGGATCTTCTCGTCGAGTCACGAGCCGGCCTATGGCGAGCTCGGTATGCCGAAGGAGCGCTACCGGCTGTACCACGTGGAGAAGGCCAAAGGCGGCGTCGCCATGACGATGACCGCTGGTGGCGCGACCGTTAGCGTCGACAGTCCGCCGGCATTTGGCAATCTGCACGCCTTCGACGATGCGATCGTCCCGTGGATTCGAGAGATGACCGACGAGCTCCATGAGCACGGCACGGCGGTCATGATCCAGCTCTCCCACTTGGGCCGCCGAACGACATATAGCAAGGCCGAATGGTTGCCGGTCGTGGCTGCCTCTCCCCTAGCCGAACCGGCACATCGAGCCATGCCCAAAGAGGCTGAGGAGTGGGATCTCGAACGGATCATCTCGGACTACGCCGACGCCGCCGAGCGGATGAAGGCCGGCGGCATGGATGGCCTCGAGCTCGAGTGCTATGGCCACTTCATCGATCAGTTTTGGTCGCCGATCACCAACGTGCGAGAGGACGAGTACGGCGGTTCGCTCGAGAATCGGATGAAGATTCCGCTCAGCATCTTCAGAGCGGTTCGCGAACGCACCGGCGATGACTTCATCGTCGGCACACGGATCGCGATCGACGAAACCAAGCCGGGCGGCATTCGAGCCGAAGCGGGCATGCAGATCGTCAAGATGCTTGAGGACGAGGGCCTGATCGACTTCGTCAACGTGATCCGTGGATATGTGGCAAGCGATGTCGATCTCACCGAGGTGATTCCGATTCACGGAATGCCCGCAGCTCCGCACCTCGACTTTGCTGGGCGAGTCCGCGAAGCCACCGACCTTCCCGTGTTGCACGCGTCAAAGATCGATGACGTTGCCACTGCTCGACACGCAATTGCCGAAGGCAAGCTCGACATGGTCGGCATGACCCGAGCTCACATTGCCGACCCCTACATCGTTCGCAAAATCACCGAGGGCCGCGAGGCCGAGATTCGCCCGTGCGTGGGTGCCACCTACTGCTTGGACCGAATCTACGAGGCCGGCGAAGCGCTGTGTCTACACAACGCCGCGACCAGCCGCGAGGCCACGATGCCTCACGTGATTCCGCGAGCATCAGGATCAAAGCGTGTCGTAGTTGTCGGGGCTGGCCCTGGTGGCCTCGAGGCTGCTCGTGTAGCCGCAGAGCGAGGACACTCGGTACTGCTGCTCGAAGCCATGCCCTGGACCGGCGGGCAGGTTCGCCTCGCGGCACGAAACCCTCGTCGTCGCGACCTGCTGGGAATCATCGACTGGCGCGATGCTGAGCTCGCTCGACTCGGCGTCGAGGTCCGCTGTGACACGTTCGCCGAGGTCGACGACATTGCTTCGGGCGATCCCGACATCGTGGTGATCGCTACCGGTGGATTACCGAGCTCACCGGGCCTCCAAGGTCTAGCCGGCGAAGGCGACGAGCTAACCCACACATCATGGGACGTCATCGGGGGCGATGTCCGTCCCACTGGCGACGTACTGATGTGGGACGAAGTAGGAACTCACTCGTCCCTGACCGCAGCAGAGCTGATGGCAACATCTGGCGCCAACCTGGAGATCATCACCCCCGAGCGAATGCTCGGCATCGACGTCGGTGGCATGAATCACGTGCCGTACGCCCGCGCCTTCAACGAACACAGCGTGCGAATCACGCTGAACCAACGCGTTCTCGCTGTGCGCCCAGAGCTGGGCCGATTGTGTGTCGAGATCGGGAGCGATCACAGCAGCCACGTCGAAGCCCGCCACGTCGACTATGTGATTTCCGATCGCGGAACGGTGGTCAACGCCGACCTCTATTTCGAGCTGAAACCAGAATCGACCAACCTCGGCGCCGTCGACTACGGGGCTTTCGTTTCCGGCGATCTTCAGTCGATAGTCCGTAACGAGAAGGGTTCATTTCAGCTCTTCCGAATTGGCGATGCCGTGTCCGGACGAAACATTCACGCAGCCATCTACGACGGCTTACGACTCATGAAGGGGTTGTAGACCTTAACGTTGCTCTCGTAGAACGCAGAACTCGTTGCCCTCGGGGTCGGCCAGCACGACCCATGGAACGTCGCCTTGCCCTACGTCGACGTTGGTGGCTCCGAGAGCGATCAGTCGCTCGACCTCGGCTTCTTGATCATCGGGACGAAGATCGATGTGCAGGCGATTCGTTGTTTCCTTGTCTCCGTCGACCGCCAAGAACAACATTCCGGGAAGCCGATCGAGTTCCGGTTGGATCTCAAAGACCGGCGGGGAGTCATCAACAACGACCCAACCGAGTGCCTCGCACCACCACCGACCAAGCACCGCAGGGTCGGACGCTGAAATGACGACTTGTTCCCACTCAAGGCTCATGTGCGCACGTTAGCCCGCCACATCGACAATGTGATCTCTGATCGAGGAACGGTCGTGAACGCCACCCGGTCACGAACAATGCAGCGTCTCAGGTTTGAACGAGTCGTTTGTTCGGCTGTTGACTAGTGCTTGACCTCCTCGGTGCTTACGAGATCGTCACCCAGTGTCTCGGGTGGCGATGAATAGGTGAAACGCTCGACGTAAAAAGGCGATCGCTCCACCAGTACTCCCGCCGCGACAACGGCCAGCAGCGTCGCCCATCCAACGACACCCCAAACGGTGACCAGCTTCGCTTCCTCCCCCGCAACTTGCTGAGTCACGAACAATGTGAGCTCGTTTGCCTGCGTTCCTTCTTCGGCAAACAGTAAGAAGACGACCATGTTGTTCACCCAATGCATAGTCAGTGCGATTTCCATACCACCCGTCACCAGAATCAGGCCGATAATGACGAGCTCGCTGACAAGAAACGCGGACAGTATCAGAACAAGATCCTGTTGAACGTCAGGGTTCGGAATGTGCAGTGAGGTAAAGACGGCCGCCACGAGTAGTGGGGCAAACCAGAAAACACGGGTAATGGCTCCGATCTCCCGTAGCAAGAGCCCCTTGAAGAACGCGTCCTCGCCGCTGGTCTGCACGAGGGTCGCGAGGGCGATTGGGATGACCCACACGACATGGCTGACTCGCAGGCCCGTAAAGGAAATTTGTCGATCGCCGCTACCGGTCGAACTAATGCGCAGTCCAATCTCCGAAACAACGAAGCTCAACAACGTGCCTATCGCCAACAACACAAGCACTTTTCCGACGACGCCCCACCTAAAGGGCTGAGCCGGGGCAAGAAGAGACCGAAGCGGTCGCCGGTGAACCCGATTAGCTGCAATCGCTGCTGACCAAAATAGCCCGCCGACGAGGAGCAGTGTCGCAAGGACGTCTCGCGGCGCCGTAGCCACCTCTTCGAGAACGGCGTCGAGGTCTGGAAGGAGCACCAAGAGGGGGATCGAAGCAACCGCGCCAAAGACCCCTGCGCTGAGAGCTGCCGCGAGCAGGCCGACGAAAAGACGCGACCACCTGGAATGCTCCGTTCGTTGCGAGAGAAAGAACGGAGACTTCGAGGCTGTAGCCATGGGCAACCGTAACCGAAGAAGAGACTGCACGGCCAGCGACATGCAGCCATCACCTTGACACCTCGTGGCGGCAAAACGAAAGATGCCCCCGCCTCTCGAGAGAGAGGCGGGGGCATCGGTTGTGACCCGGGCACAATTCTGGGTGGAACCATGCTTGCCCGAGTTACAGGGGTTAGCCGCCGATAGCGACGATGCCTTGGGTATCGACCTCAGGGAGTCCGGAGACTTCCTGGATCAATTCGAGGCCACCTGCGCCGTCGAGCTCGTAGACGCCAACGCTTCCGCTAAGGCCGAAGAGCTGGTACAGGTACTCGCCGTCAGGGCTGACATCGAGGTCGATGAAGCCGTCGGTGGTTCCAAAGACGCCGGGGCCGTCGGTGTCACCGTTCGCAAAGCCGCTTACGCCTTGTGCGGCGATGGTCTCGATGACTTCGAGACTTCCGTCGTCGAGGAGGCGGACGCTGGAGATGCTGGCGTTGATGGCGTTCGACACGTAGAAGATGTCAGCGCCGGCGCCGTGACCGAAGTCGATCCAGCACGCAGTGAGCTGTTGTCCGTCGGCACCGAATGAGTTTGGTGCTGCTGGGTCGCCATCGGTGAAGGCAAAGTCGCCTTCGGTGATGGTCAGACTCGAGTCAGCGCCGAGCTCATACACGGTTACCGATCCAGCTTGGAGCGCTGGAAGTGCTGGTGGAGCACCTTCGGAGTTGAACTCGCGTGCCTCGGTTACGACAACGAACTCACGACCGTTCTGGACGGTAATGTCGAAGTCGATTGCCGATGGCAAGTTGCGTCCCTCAGAGTTTCCTCGCAGGGTTGGAGTTCCGGTGTCAGCAAGCTGCAGACGTCCAGAGCGCAACACGTCGAAGCTGTACACCGATGCTTCAGCGTTGGATCCTGGGAGCGCTGCTGAGCCAGAGGTGATCGAGCTGACGATGATGCGATCGCCGTCGGTGGAGAAGTCGATATTCGCTGGGCGGTTATCGAGATCAGCTGAGAACCCGGTGGGGGTCAGCGTGCCGTCTGCACCGAGGGAGAAACCAACAACGTTTCCTTCATCGTTAGGTTCGCCACGCGTGGTGCCAGCTTCGCCGAGTGCGAGTCCGTCACGGTCGATGTTGGAAACGAACACGTATCCGTTGTCCACAGCAACACTGTTCGGGCCTACGCCACCGGAGTCGACGACGCTGATGCGGGTGAGGGAGAAGTCGTCGTTGATACGGAAGGACACAACTTCGTTGCTACCCGCGTTGACGGTGAGCAGGAACTGCTCATCTTCGGTCACCACAAGTGAATCCGCCGAGATCAGCGGATCAAGGCCTTCGCCGCCATCAAAGTCAGTTGAACCCTGACCACCTGTCTCGAACTCACCAATTGGGGTGAGGGTGCCATCGGCGCCACGAGCAAACGCTGCCACGGTGTTGTTGTCCAAATCGTTGGTGCCGACAAACACAGCACCAATCGACTCACCTGGGTCCACGGGATCAGGATCAG
>CAZSYL010000008.1:10693-90757 GCA_964610745.1 uncultured Acidimicrobiales bacterium | reverse complement strand
CTGCGGGCTTCTAGCTCCGCTCGAAGGTGCGGATCGCGAGGGCCGCGGCAACCCCAAAGATTCCAACGATCCACACCAGTGCCCAGAAGAGCGAACTGCCAACCTCGGTGCCGTTGAACAGCGCACGCATGGTGTCGGCGGTGAGGGTTACGGGCTGACGAGAAGCAAACGCCTGTAGCCAGTCGGGCATGTTCTCGACCGGAGCAAACGTTGAGGCAGCAAAGACCAGCGGGAACACCGGGACGAACGCCGCGGCCTGAACCGCCTCGACATCTTTGACCTTCAGCGCCATGAGCGTGAAGACCCACGTGAAGGCTTGCGCAAACAGCAGTCCGATCAGGATGCCGGCCAGGAGTGCCAACAGGCCTCCGTCGGGTCGAAAGCCGAGGATGAGGCCGACGATGATGATGACTACGACGGTGATGAGCGAGCGGACTCCGTCGGCGAGGGTTCGTCCGATCAAAACTGCAGATCGTCGCATCGGCAGCGAGCGAAAGCGGTCGATCGCACCCGATTCGAGATCCTGAGCCAGCCCGATTGCCGTGTTGCTTCCGGCAAAGAGGGCGGTCTGTACCAAGACGCCGGGAATTAGGTAGTTGATATAGCTGATGCCCGTGTCGATCGAACCGCCGAACACGAAGTTGAACAAGAAGACGAACATCAACGGCTGGATCGTGGAAAAGACAATGACCTGGGGGGTGCGGCTCAGACGAAGCAGGTTGCGACGCGTCATCGTGGCTGCATCTTTCAACAGATTCGGCTTGCGCGTTGTCTGGACTGTGTTTTGATTGAGCGTGGTGGTCATGGTCAGCGTTCCTCCGGAAGTGAATCCTCGACAGGCGTGTCGCCAGTGAGCGACAAGAAGACGTCATCGAGCGATGGGCGGGCAATCGCAATCTCCGCTAGTTCGATGCCTGCCCGCTCAAGTTCTGAGGCGACGCGTACCAGCGAACCCACTTTGTCGCTCACCGGCGCCATCACCGAGCCAGCATCAGAGATGCGAGCTTCGCTCCCGGTTACAGACGACACGATTTCGCAGACGGTTGTGAGTGAGTCTCTGTCGACGGGCGCAGCGACCAGCGTGTCGCCACCCATCCGGTGCTTGAGCTCATCGGCGGTTCCCTCGGCGATGACTCGCCCTGCTTCGATGACCGAAATCTCATCGGCAAGCTCGTCGGCCTCCTCCAAGTACTGGGTCGTAAGCAGGACGGTTGCGCCCTCGTGAACGAGTTCGCGTAGGAACTCCCACAACTCGATGCGCGTTCGCGGGTCGAGGCCGGTGGTCGGTTCGTCGAGCACGAGCACCTTGGGTCGGCCAACGAGGCTGGCGCCAAGATCGAGGCGCCGCCGCATTCCGCCGGAGTAGGTACGTACCAGGCGATCGGCAGCGTCGGTGAGCGATAGGCGTTCGAGCGCTTCGTCGGCGCGCTTTTTAGCTTCGGCCTTTGGGAGTTGGTAGAGCCGACCGACAATCTCGAGGTTCTCGCGTCCGGTCAACAGGTTGTCCACCGCTGCGTACTGACCTGCCAAACCAATTCGGCTGCGCACCTGATCGGGGTGAGCGAGCACGTCGAGGCCATCGATCGTGGCCGAACCTGCGGTCGGGAGGAGCAGCGTGGTGAGCACGCTGACGAGCGTCGTCTTGCCAGCTCCGTTCGGGCCGAGAAGGCCTCGGACTTCGCCATCAGCTACGGAGAGGTCCACACCGTCGAGTGCCTTCACCGAACCGAAATCGACCTCGATGCCGTTCGCTTGGATCATCATTATCTCGGCACGCTACCGCTGATCGCTCATAACCCGCGTGTGTAACCTGGCCGTCTTTTCGAAAGATCAGTTGACGCTGCCTAGTGCGGGGAGCGCACCGCTACCGAGCCACTCATCGAAGAACTCGTCGAGTTCTTCACCCGAAATCTCCTCGCTGAGCTCAATGAAATCGGCCGTCGACGCAACGCCGCCGCCAAAGCGCACGTTCCATTCTTTGAGAATCTCGAAGAAGTCGTCGTCGCCGACGACGAGTCGCAGCGAGTGGAGGGTGAGTCCGCCTCGGCGATACACGCTCGGGTCGAAAAGACCGGCTGGTCCGGGGTCGCCGGGTGCGGGGCTAAGTGAAGTTTCGGCGCGGGCGACGAGGCGGGTTTCGAGTTCGCTAAGCGCAACGCCACGGCCGAACTCGACCCAAAGTTCTTCGGCATAGGTGGCAAACCCCTCGTTCAACCAAATGTCCTGCCAGGTCGCCGGGCTGACGTTGTTGCCGAACCATTGATGGGCAAGCTCATGAGCGACGATCCGTTCGATCGACCCGTCACCGTCAACGAACGCACTGCTGAAGAGGCTTCGTCCTTGGGTCTCGAGTGCGAACCCGAGCTGGGTATCGGCAATGAGTACACCGTATTCGTCGAAGGGGTAAGGCCCGAAGAGCTCGGTGAACGTCACGAGCATCTCGTCGGTGAGTTCGAAGTCACCCTCAAAAATGTTCTCCAGTCGCGTCGGCACGGCGTCGAAGACTTCCACTCCGGCTCCAGGGTCGGACTGCACAAGGACAAAATCGCCAAACGCGACCGTCGCAAGGTACGAGGCCATGGGCTGGCGCATCTCCCAGGTAGTGAGCCTGCGGCCGGCATTGGTTGCATCTTCGGTGAGCACACCGTTCGCGACGCCGGTGTAGTCGTCGTCGACGTCGAGACGGAAGGTGTATGTTGCCTTGTCGATCGGGTGATCGTTGACCGGGTACCAGCTACGAGCCCCGAACGGTTCGCCTACCGACACGCTGACCTCGGGGGTATCGAACCAGCCAATGTCGCCAATCCGAGTGCCCGAGTCGATCAGCACAGGCGTGCCCGCGTAGTCGACCGCGATCGAGTATTGCGACCCGGCTTGCAGCGTTTCGTCGGGAGTGACTCGGAGCTTTGTGCCGGTCTGTTCGAAGGTCGCAACCACGCCGTCGACCGACACGTCCGACACCGTGAGGTCGTCTTCGAAGTCGAAGGAGATCCGGTTCAGGTTTGCCGTCGCGGTCAGATCGATGACCGTGGTGGCCCTCAGTTGGTCCTCGCCGGGAATGTCGACGACCAGGGTCAGGTCGTAGTGGCTCACGTCGTAGCCGGTGTTGCCGAGGTCGGGGTAATAGGCATCGCCGACGGTTTCGCCCCCAAAGACACCGGCGGAGGCACTCCCGTCGTCACTTGTCTGGTCGGAATCGTTGCCGGTGGCAAAGTCGGAGGTTCCGGCGTCCTCGTCGGAGTCTGCAGAGTTGTCCTGCGAGCCATCCTGGTCGACGTCTCCAGTGTTGATGCCCGGAGCTGCGCTCGCATCTTCGTTATCGGGTGCACGAACAGCCGGGTCGGCAATGCCGGCACAGGCCGCGACGACCAACGCAATCACAACGGCTAGCGCCGAGATCTTGGAACGGACGTTGGCGGACATGGCTCCAGTCTGCTCCAGCGGCGCCGCATCACCACAGCACCCACCGCCTTATCCAACCGTCGCATTCGGCGTCTGACCCCAAATCGAAGGATTAGGTGGCGATGAGGCCTTCGATTGGGGCTGCTCCGGAGTCGAGGACTTCGCTTGATGGGATGCCAAACCACTGTTCGGCGATGGTGGCGTAGTACTGCTCGAAGTCGACGCTGGCGACGAGGTTGCCATCGTTGAGGTTGGTGAGTAACGGCGCCTCGCCGTGGACGCCGGTGTTCACCGGGCCGCTCAGGATTGCCATGCCGGCGTGTCCGTGGTCGGTACCCCCACGGTTCGCTGCGACTCGGCGTCCGAACTCGCTGGTCGTGCATATGAGGGTCGAGTCGGCGTGACCCGAATCCTCAAGATCCGACATGAAGACGCCCATGGCATCGCCGAGTTGTTCGAGCAGATAGTCGTGGGTGCCCCGCTGATTGCTGTGGGTATCGAACCCACCGTGGGTGATGTGAATGATGCGAAGCCCCGATTCCTGACGAAGCAGCTCACTCGCGGCGCCAAAGTGCCCGCCCAACTCGGTTTGCGGATACTGCTCGTTCACCCGTTCCTGGTCGATCTCGGCCAGCGTCTGGCCGAAGCTCAAGGTGTCCGACAGTCCTGTGCGAGCACCACTCATCTGTTGGTTCATGCTGTCGTCCATACCTCGCGGCATGTCCGCCCCCGCCGCCATGGCGCTCATCGCGTGGCGCATGTTTGCAAAGAACGGTTCGTCGCTGTGGAGAAACCAACCTGCCTGGATGTCGCTCAGGCCAATGGTGACGGCATGGTCGGCGCGCAATGCTGGGCTGGCGTTTGAGCCAATTGATACTCCGGTCACTGGCTGGTCCGTCGCGAGCTCATCACACAGACGACCGAAGAAGCCGGTGAACGGCAACTCGCCACCGGCGGACTTTCCGGCCCACCAACGACGTTCCATCTCGAAGTGGCTCCCGTCGGGGTTGTTTGTTGTGCCAAGGCCGACGATCGCTGCCAAACCATGTCCGGCGAGGCCTGCAAGGTTCGGGTTCCAGCCAAATTCGTCGGTGAACTCCAGTAGCTCCTCATCAGGGATGTGGAGATCGCCCCGGGTGTCGTACAGAACTCCGGCTTCACGGGGGACCAGCGTCGCGAGCCCGTCGTTTCCGCCTTGGAGCTCGACGACGACGAGGGTTCGGTTGGCGACATCGGCGCTCGCCGCGAGTGGGCGGGTACTCGTCATGTCGACCGGGGCTACCGGGGTGCTGATCGGATTCGTGCTCGGCGGCGGCGATGACATCGACGACATCGGTGATGCCGAGGGAGGTGTCGACTGACGCCGTCCGAGCAAATAGCCGGCACCACCAAAGGCGGCCGCGCCGGCGGTGAGGCCGAGGAACGAGCGTCGGCTTGTTCGAGGAGCGTGGTACAGCGGCTGGTCAATCGGCACCAGCTCGGCGCTCGGCTCGGGATCGGACCGCTGTTGGGGTGTGTTCTCGTCGTTGGCGTTGTTCTTCATAAGGAGTCCTAGATCAGCGAAAATTCGGGGGACAGCATGGCGGTAACGAGAAGCAGTTCAAGTCCGCTGGAGTACTCGGTTTGAGCAGTGATCGCCTGATCGAGCGCGGCGACGGTGGCGTCGGAAACGTCGGGTATCCCAAGATGGGTGAGCACGGCTTCGGGGGTGGGCTCGAGCGAGTTGATGACGTCATCGGGAAGTTGCCAGTTGAGAAGAGCGTTGCCTCTCGCCATGATCTGCGTTGCCGAACTCCACCTGTCATCGTCAGGCCAGCCAGCCACGTTGGGCGGTCGAAATGGGATCTGGCCGGTCGAGTAGATCTGCCAGAACTCAAAGCCGTTCTCACCGATCTGCGAAACGCCGGTGGCTGTCGCCGCCGCAACGAACCACTCGACTGGTTGGCGAGTGCGTCGCCCCCTGGCCTCAACGAAGTCATCGTGATGAAGAATGTTGGCGAGGAGCGGGCGTAGCTCCCAGTCGTTCTCTCGCAGGGTCTTGCCGAGCTCATTTCGACGCTCAGGGCTGAGCGGGGTCGAGACCAAGTGCTCATGGATTCGAGATGCGACGTGCGCCGCGCATTGTTCGTGTTCGAGCACAGCGTCGACGTAGTCGTCGAGAGACCAGCGCTGACGAGTCCCGAAGAAGTCCACTGGGCGGTCGTAGTGGGCTTCGGGGTTGAAGCTGACTTCGCTGGTCTCATAGTCGACACGCCATCCCGACAGGATCCGGGCTCCGGCTCGAATGTCGGCTTCGGTGTAGCCGCTGTCCTTGCCGAGCATGAAGATCTCGAGGAACTCGCGGCTGAGGTTCTCGTTCGGTGCATCGCCGTGGGAACCGTCTCCATCGAGAAAGCGGAGCATGGCACCGTCGACCAAGATCTCGCGAGCGAAATCCCGAAAGTTCCCCAGAGCGTGGCGTCGCATTAGGTGGTGTTGTCGGACGATCAGGCGATCCGACGCCTTGTCTTTGCTGCTGGTGAAGTGTCCGTGCCAGAACCAGGTCATTCGTTCGTGAAGACCGGCATTTGGCGAGAGCATCTGATCGATCCACTCTCGGGCGAGAGTGTCCCATTCAACCTCGTTGAAATCACGGCTTTCGGCGGCGTCTGGTGAAAGGGCCCAACCCTCGTCAGCAATGCGTTCATCGATAAGTTCGTGAATGTCTATTCGACCAAGTTCTCGGACGTGGCCTGGTCGAATACCGAATCCGGTCCGGCGCAGAAGGTGAGCTGCTTGTTCTGGAGATGCCATAGATGTGTTCTAATCACGGGTGAATGAACTGATCGTGAAGAGGTTCTTCATGGTCTCTTCATGTTTCGTCTGGCACCATGGACATATGCGCATTCTGGTCGTCGAGGACGACGCCCCCCTGGCAGAGGTGCTCAAGCGTGGGCTGGCTGAGGACGGATATGCGACCGACGTCGTCGGCAAGCTCGTCGATGCCGTCCATGCGGTCGAGATGAACAGCTACGACCTCGTCATTCTCGATCGGGGGCTACCCGATGGCGATGGGCGCAGCCTGTGCGCTCAGATGCGCGAAGACGGGGACGGAACGGCAGTGCTGATGTTGACAGCCCGCGACGGGCTCGGCGACAAAGTCGAGGGGCTCGATGCTGGTGCCGACGACTATCTGACCAAGCCCTTTGACTATCCGGAGCTGACCGCTCGAATCCGAGCCCTGCTCCGCCGTCCATCTGAATCACAGAGCCCGATACTTAGCCACGGGAACATCGAAATGGACCCCGCGAGCCGTCGAGTGTCGCGCTCGTCGATCACTATCCCGCTTACCGCTCGGGAGTTCGCCTTGCTCGAACGGATGCTGAGGGCTCCAGCGTCCACGCACGCACGCACGGACCTGTTGGAGAGCGTCTGGGACGCGAACTACGACGGTCTGTCCAATGTGGTCGACGTCCACATTGCCAACCTGCGCCGCAAGCTGGAACTACCCGGGCACGATGATCCAATCGAGACTGTACGCGGCGTTGGCTACCGACTTTCTCCGGCGGTGGACTCACCATGAATCTGCGGAGAATTCGAATACAGCTCACCGCAATGTATGCGCTGCTGGCCGTAGTAGCTGTTGGCTTGATTGCTTGGATAGCGGTGTCGACAGGTGGCGACCGGATTGTCGAGTCGGCCGAGCGCGAAGCCGAGAACGTCGTTCGCGAGCTGGCGATCATCGGGTTCGATACGAGCGATGCGGACTTCTCACAGGATGTCGAGCCGTTCAACACGTGGCGAGTGAATCCGGTCGATGAATGGAGCTTCAACTACGGCACCACCTGGATCGAACCGCCATTGTTCACCATGGCTGAACAAGCTCTCGGAAACGGTCGGCCGACGTTTATCGAGTTTGAACAGGACGGTCCGCTGCTCGCTTACGTCGAACCAGTTGAGGCCGAGGCGGGCACGGTTGTGCTCACGGTCATCGACCTCAACCCGTTTGTGCAGGACCGACAGGCCTTTCGGCGAAACGTCATCCTTGCAGCGCTTGCCGCGATCATCGCGACGACCGCTGCTGCGTGGTTCGTGGCCGGCAGCGCTCTTCGGCCCGCCAGAGCCGCAATGGCGCGGCAGCGTGACTTCATTGCCGACGCGGCCCATGAGCTACGCACACCTCTTGCGGTCATTCGAGCGTCAGCGAGTCATTCGTTGTCAAAGGATCGCCCCGCAGCGGAGTACCAAACGGCCCTCGCGGAGATCCTCACCGCGACAGAACGGGCTGGGTCTGGCGTCGGAGAGCTCCTGGAACTGGCTCGCCTCGACGCAGGCCAGGCTCAACCTCGAAAAGCGCCGCTACGGATTGACCTGCTCGTCGAAGAAGTTGCATCGAGCGTTCGCGTCGATGAGACAAACATCGTTGCGCACGCATCAGAGGCAGTCGTGGTTGATGCCGACTACGCGCTGCTGCGCCAGGTTGCGGAGAACTTGACCCACAACGCTGCTTCACGGGCGGAGAATGTTGAGCTCTCGGTTATGCGGATGGGTGATCTGGTGACGCTGCAAATTTCTGACGATGGTCCGGGCTTTGACGAAGAAATTCTGCCCTACGTATTCGAGCGATTTCGGCGAGGCGACAACCGCGGGTCGACTGGACTTGGAATGGCGATCGCAAAGTCGATCGTGGAGGCTCATGGTGGTTCGGTGTCTGCTGCGAACAAGACGACCGGTGGCGCAATCGTCAAACTTCACCTCGACGCTTCCAGGGATGTCTAGGCCCTTTTCGGGCACCACAGGCTGACCCTGTCTTAGAAGTGTTGATGTCTTAGAAATGAACCGATCGCGGGCTCGCTGCGGCGCGGCGACGGGGTCGCGAGAACTGCGCTCGGTGAACCGCCTTGATGATGTCGTCCATCGCGTCGAGGAGGGCCGAGTCGTCAGCGAAGATCGCGTCGACCTGCGGTCCACACCAGACTTTTGTCAGTTCGTCGGGAGCGAGCCCGCCCGAGATCCATGCGGTCGCGATCGTGCGGATGGCTGTGTCGACCTGAGGGTCGGCGCATTCGATTGCGAGGTCCGCAACGTCAGCCGGATCGAATCTGCCCGCAGTAAACGAATCGGCCACCATTCGGTTGCGGTAGCGGAGCGCTTGTTCGGCAATGCGCGCATGATTCATAGAACGAAATTTAATCGGTGGCCGTGGTTGGTCCGGGGATACCCCGGACGAGCGGGCCCGAATCGTGGTTAGGATCTCGGCTTCGCTGGTCGCACGGGAGCGGGGCAACATCCGGGTGCACAAAAGTCGGGGCGAACTTCGAGACTTCCCAACGCTTTGATAGGTCCACCGACTCGACGTTCTTCGATGAGTTCGACGATCGCGGTGATGAACCGTGGATCGACACCGACCGTGCTCGCCCGAGCGTAGGGGAGGTGCAAACGTCCTGCGGTTGCGAGGGCCTCGGTGTCGAGGTCGAACATGACCTCCATGTGATCGGAGATGAAGCCGATTGGGATTACCACGACCGCTGCGGTTCCTGCTTCGCTGAGCGATTCGAGGTGGTCGTTGATGTCGGGTTCGAGCCATGGGACCTGCGGTGGTCCACTCCGCGACTGCCAAACCAGATCGAAGTTCTGTTTTTGTTTTTCGGTCCGCCCCGCCCGTTCGGCGACAAGCCGCGAGGATTCGGCCAACTGGGCCTCATAGTCCGACGTGGACGCCATCGAGGTGGGGATCGAGTGCGCGGTGAAGACGAGGCGGGCGTCGATTCCGTCTTCACCGAGCGAGTCGAGTGCGGCTGAGACGTTGTCGACCATCGGGTCGATAAAGCCAGGATGGTCGTAGTACTGACGGATCTTGTGGATGACCGGAGCGGACTCACCAACAACCGAACGAGCGCGTTCGATGTCCTCCCGGTATTGACGGCAGGCCGAGTAGGAGCTGGTCGCTGAGGTCACAAAGGCAATGGCCTGAGTGATTCCGTCGTCGGCCATCTGCTGCACGGTGTCTTCGAGCATCGGCGCCCAATTCCGATTACCCCAGTAGACGGGAAGGTCGATGCCGTGGTCCAACAGTTCGACCTCTAGCGCAGAGATGAGTGCTCGGCATTGGTCGTTGATCGGGCTCTTTCCGCCAAACAGGTGATAGTGCGCTCCCACCTCTTCGAGACGTTCCCTCGGGATGCCTCTCCCTTTTGTGACGTTCTCGAGGAACGGTACGACCTCGTCTGGGGCCTCGGGTCCGCCGAAGGAGACGATCAGAATGGCGTCGTAGTCGGTCGTGCTCATGATCGCAGTCTTCCCACGTTTTCTCAGGCTTGGCAGGTCGGGCAGTACCAGGCTTTGCGCTTGGCAATCTCGGCAAGGCGAATCTCGTCGCCGCAGCGATGGCAGGGCAGCCCTTCGCGTTTGTAGACATAGAGTCGCTCGTCGTCTGGCATCTTGCTCGCGGTGACCCCGACCTCGTCGGGCTCTCTCGTGACGATGCGATTGAGACGGACACCGAGCTTCAGCTGCGCGGTGGCCATGGCCCAAAGCTCATCGATCTGCTCGTCGGTGAGTTCATTCGCTGGTGTGTTCGGGTCGATTCCTGCGAGATAGCAGAACTCTGACCGATAGACGTTGCCGATGCCAGCGATGACCTTTTGATCGAGTAACGCAGCCGACAAGGGCAGTTTCTTGCGTTTCATGCGCTCAGCGAACAAGGCGGGGTCGCCATCTTTACGGAGCGGGTCGGGCCCGAGTTTGTCGGTGACCTTCGCGGCGTCATCGTCGTCGATGAGCGCGCAAATCATTGGCCCGGTCAGATCCCAGGTGGCGTCTTCGCTGGTAAGGCGAAGTCGGATCGCTCCAGCTTGTTCTGCGTCGACTTCTTTTTTGCGAAGCTTGCCGATGAGACCAAGGTGTATATGTAGCAGCGGAGCTCCGTCGAAATCCATGAAGAGGTGTTTGCCCCAGGCCTCGGCAGCGTTGAGGGTGCGGCCATCGAGTTGGGCAGCTTCGTCCGCGAAGCGACCTTGCGGCGACGTAGCGATGACTTTGCTCGGTCGGATCGTCTTGTTGAGATCCTTGGCGAGCCGGTGAATTGTGTGACCTTCAGGCATGAAGATGTTCTATCCGGCTCTGAGCTCTTCGTGCAGCCGGTCAAAGATTGAGAGAGCATCTCGTGCGTCCTTGGACGGGATGCAATCGCCGAGCTTTGCAATTTCTTCGGCATCGTCGAAGGCTGCTCCACCAACGACGATCGGCGTAGTAGGTAGCGTGCGACGAATTGTCTCGATCGTCTCAGCAGTAACCTGCTCGGCTCCAGGAGTAGTCGCTACAAGTCCTAAGGCGACCAGGTCGTTTCGGTCTCCAGCGAATGCCGCCATCGTGTCGGCTGGGGTGTTGGCGCCCAGGTCCTCGACTTCGAAACCGCGGTGGCGCAACAGATCGCGGAGGATCGCGGTTGGAAGAAAATGTTGATCGTCGGCGACAGACGCCAGGATGATCGTGCCGCGGGAGCGTCCCCTTCGAGTCGCAGCGCGGGTACCGAGTCGGGCGACGACCCGCATGGCGGCAGCAGTGGCCAGATGTTCGTCTGCGATCGTGATCTCCCCGTCGTGCCACCGTTGCCCAATGTTGGTCAAGGCTGGCGCCAGAAGATCGAGGTAGGCCTCGTCCGGGTCGGCGCCGCCGGCCATGGCGGCTTCGAGAATCTGGAATGTTCCGGTCTCGTCGCCAGCGAGCAAGCGCTCCTCAATGCGGCCGGGAAGGATCGTCGAACGGTTGCTCGCACCGGTCGCTGAAGTGATGCGTCCAGTCTCGACAAGGGCGAGGTCTTCCAGGTCGACGAACCACTGTCCGCCGCGCTTTTCTGCCGGTAGCCGGCCGGTCCGGACATAGCGATAGGCGGTCATGTAGTGCACGCCTAGTTGTTCCGATGCTTCGTTGAGCGAGACGGTCTGAGTCATGGCTAACCAGCTAGTTTCTCCTGCCCAGGTGACGACTCCCGGGCGGCATTTCGACCCAATTCGGCAACAGCACGCCTTGAGGGGCTTCGTGGAGGATACCCGAGGGCGGCCCGTTGTTCCTCGCTCTCGCCGCCCCAGAAGCCGTGCTCTCGGTTCTCTCGAGCCCAGCTTCGACAAGCGAAGCGGACCTGGCAGTTTTCACAATACGAGCGGGCCAACGCCTCGCGTTTGGTGCGTCGGGTTCGTCGTTCGCCAGGTGGCGCAAAGAAGAGTTCGCTCTTGTCTGCGCACAAGCCATCCTTAGCCCACTCTCGATTACCCGAGACTGCAAAGAGGTCATCTAGCATTCTGACTCCGAAATTGAACCTATATCCCAACTGGTGACCGCAACTTAGCACTAATTAAACTCATTTACTACTAAAACCGTCCCGGATCCAAAAGCAGAAATCCCACAGCGCCGAGCGCTGTGGGATGGAGTTCTGTGTCGCCCGAGGGCAGAGGGCTCTAGGTCAGCCGCCCAGCCATTTGTTCAGCTTCTTGGCAAAGGCGCCGTTCTCAGGGATCTCCACACCTTCGGGTACGAGTTCGGGTGCCTGGTTTCCGAGGGCCTGAAGTACCTGGTCGGCACTCGGGTTGACCATCTTTGCCTTGCCGATCACCACGGTGGGCACGGTTTCATTGCCGTCGGCGATCGAGCGGACGGTCGCTGCGTGGCTTTTGTCGTCCCAAATGTTCTTTTTGTTCAGCGGGAGATCGAGCTTGTTCAGCTTGCTCTCGAGGTTCATGCAGAACGGGCAGCCGGGCCGCCAGTAGAAATCAATAGTGTTACTGCTCATCAAGTCGTCCAATCAACGGTGCGTCTTCGTCAAATCCCAAACAGGAGACGACCCGATCAGGGCTGTCCGGGTCGTTCCATGAGTCAATTGTAGGCTGAAGGAACTTGAAACTGATCATCACGTTGCTGTCTGCAGGGATGAGTTCAGCGAGCGAGGCACGGCATACATCTTCGCCAAACGCGGTGATTGCGGCTTCGTCATATTCGACGATTGTCGAATCGTCGATCAGTGCTTCGCGGTACACCTCAAAGTTGTGCTCTTCGTCGCAACTCACCCGTTCGACCTCGAGTAGTTGGCCGGTGAGATCCCCCAGAATGCAATCTCCCTGACGGAGCTCAAAGACCGGGATGAGATTGGAGTCCGTCTCGGCTGTCGCGCCGTCATCTACGGCAGTGTCGGTCTCTTCTGGAGTTTGAACTTCGACAGGGTTGTCATTCGCATTTGTGTCGGTCGTGTCTCCGCCCGAAAAAAGGCGGAGCGCTAACCAGATGATTGCGCCAATCAGTATTAGCGCAGCGACGATGCCTCCGATAATCGACCAGTTGGGTCCGTCGTTGTCGAGAGCGGCCGGTGCGGGCGCCTCTCCAACTGCGAGGTCGACCACGTCTGGGCGGCTGGTTGTCAGTGTGGTCTGGCCATCGATCGAAGCCGACTGGGTCTCCGGGATGGTTTCCGAAGCCGTTGGCTGACGCCAGGCGTCGGTACGAGCAATGGGCTCAGCGGCGGTCGAGGGAATGCCCGCGACGACGGTTGGGTCAGGCACTGGCGTCGATGGTGCCGGGGGAGTTGGATCGGGCGCGACAGGGAAGACGGGCACTTCGGTAGAGGACGCTGCGGTCGAGGGCATTTCGGTAAAGGGCGCAGAGACATCGGGGATCGACACGTCTGGCGTCGCGACATCTGGCGCGGGAGCGCTGGGCATAGAGATGTCGGGAATCGTGGGACTATCGAGATCTGCGTCGAACACCGGTGCGTCCGGGACGTCGATGCTCGGAACTTCAATTTCGGGTACCTCAACAGCCGGCACCGCGACATCGGGAACAGATGCGTCAGCGGCGAGATCGCTTGTAGCTGTTTCGGCAAAAGGTGATGGGCTGACCGCTGGCTGTTCAGCCCCGAAGGCATTGGTCCAGCCTTCGTCGTCGGCTTGTTCGGCCGGTTGATCAATGGCCTGCCACCCGCTTTGGGTCGGCGCTTCCTCGACGATTGGGTTGGTAAAGGTGTCCGGTAGTGGTGTTGGGTCGGCTGCGACGATGGGGTCGGCTGCGACGATGGGGTCGGCTGCGACGATGGGGTCGGCTGCGACGACGGGTTCGGCTGCGACGACGGGTTCGGCCGCGACGACGGGTTCGGCCGCGACGATGGGTTCGGCGGCCTCTGCCGGGTCCGCTACTTGTTTGATTTCGCCTTCGTAGACCGCTCCAGATTTGGCTTCTGCGGGGTACCACTTACCATCAGAAGCCAACCACCAGCCGGGTCCTTGCCATACGTCACTCACGAAAACAGAGTATCCGCCCGTCCGCGAAGGTGTGAATCGACTCACGACTTTTCTTACATTGCGTAGTGACTCAACCTCTATGGGCGCGCAGCACGGTTGACCTGCCGTCCCAACGTGAGCGATGCACTGACCTCGATGGTGACTAGCCTCGACCCGTGATTCTTGTTGACGCAACCGACCTGACGATGGCCCGGCCAGGACGAGATCTGTTTCGCGACGTGTCCGTGACAATCTCCACCGGTGACCGTCTTGGCCTTGTTGGCTTGAACGGTACGGGCAAGTCGTCGCTGATCGATGTGTTGATCGGAAAGCGCGAGGCCGAGTCCGGAACGGTCCGGCGGGGTCGTGACGTTCGGATAGCCGCACTCGATCAGAACCCGGACCTCGGTACCGGAACGGTGCGCGACGCTGTGGATCACATCGATGGTGAGTCGTGGGAAATCGATGCTGTGCTCGGCAAGCTCGGTATGGATGGCCGGGCCGATACGCCGGTTGCCCAACTCTCCGGCGGGGAAGCAAAGCGGGTTGCGCTTGCTCGAGCGCTCGTACATCCGAGCGATTTGCTGATCCTCGATGAGCCGACCAACCATCTCGATGTCGATGCCATCGAGTGGCTAGAGGCTCGCTTGTCCTCATATAAGGGTGGGCTCATCCTCGTCACGCATGACCGACACGTGCTCGACCGCGTGACCAACCGCGTTCTCGAACTGGATCGAGGTAGCGCCTTTACCCACGAGGGTGGCTACGACGCCTACCTCGAAGGTCGTGCTCTTCGAGAAGCCCAGGCTGAGCAGGCCGAAAAGGTACGCGCCAACCTTGCTCGTACAGAGCTCGCCTGGCTGCGTCGGGGTGCACCAGCCCGGACAAGTAAGGCCAAAGCGAGAATTCGAACGGCCACCGAACTTGTGAACACTCGTCCCGATGCTCCAGCACGTGACGGGTCGCTCGACCTGCACTTTGGAACGCCGCGGCTGGGTAACGATGTGGTCGAGTTGCGCGGGGTGACATTCGCTCATCCCGATCATGATCCGCTGTTCGCTTCGGTCGATCTGGCCATCGATCCGCGGGAACGGCTCGGCATTGTTGGTTCCAACGGAACCGGCAAGTCGACACTGCTCGATGTCATCGCCGGCAAGCGCGAGCCGACCGAGGGCTCAGTCGAGATCGGCTCCACCGTCGTCATGGAGTTGTTCGATCAACGTGGGATCGAGCTCAACCCTCAGAGTCGGGTCTGGGAAGCGATCGTCGATGCGCCCAAGCCCGAGTGGCAGGACATTGCACTGATGGAGAGCTTCTGGTTCGACAGCGACGCGCAGTACGCCCCAATCGAACTGCTCAGCGGCGGCGAACGTCGGCGACTACAGCTCCTCGTAACGTTGGCGAAGAAGCCGAACGTGTTGCTGCTTGACGAGCCGACGAACGACCTCGATCTCGACACACTTCGCGTGCTCGAAGACTTCCTGGAGGACTACCCCGGAGCGGTTATTGTCGTCAGCCACGATCGTGCGTTCCTCGAGCGGACAGTCGATGACGTCATCGTCTTCGATGGGAGCGGTTCGGTTGGACGCCTTCCCGGTGGTTACGAGGCGTACGACAAGTTGCGCAAGTCGAGCAAGGGCGCGGCCAAGGGTTCGGGCAATCTTGAGCAAACCGCCTCAAAGAACAAGCCGTCGAACCCCGCGAAATCGTCATCGGGTCGATCTGCCAGCACGATTCGACACGAGCTCAAGGCCAACGAGAAAGAAATGGCCAAGCTCGACAAGCGTCAGACGGCACTGACCGCAGAGCTCGAAGCGGCTGGCACCGATCACGATGCGCTCGCCCGGATCGGCGCAGCGCTTGGCGAGGTGGCCGGCCGCATTGCTGAGCTGGAGGAGCAATGGCTGGCTTTGAGCGAAGAGATGGAGGGTTAGCCAGCTCTTCTCTCGATGAGTTCGCGGGCAACACGTAGTTGTTGTTGTCGGCCTTGGGCTATGGCGCGTCGACTGCGAACGTCTCGGGGTTCCAGGTTCCGAGATCGGAGGCGACTGCCACGTCGGCGGTGAACTCGGTGAACGTGTCGTTGAACTGGTCGAGAAAGCCAGGTGAGACCGTATTGAAGTTGCGTGTGAGGTTCGGGTCAAAAACAAAGGAGCTCGTAAACGGATTGTCTCCCACGACGGACTCGCCTGTTTGGGGGTCGACCTCGGCTCGCAGCGGGTTTGAGCTTCGGTCGGTCAAGATGATGTTTGCCAGCGCCGCGAACTCGATCGATTCGGAGTCGAGCTCGTTGATCAAGCCATTGTCGATCAGCGACGTAACGCCTTCGACAGCCTGTTCTTCGAGTAGTCCAAGGTCGAACGTCTCATCGTCCTGACTCTGTAGGAAGTCGACGATCGCTGAGCTTCGGATGTGGATGGTCGCCAGGGTACGGAGCAGGTCATCGTCCACGGCGATCTGCTCTCCATCAAAGTTCTCGCCGACGGCCATGGCCATAGCGAGGTTGATGAGTTGCTCGCGAGTCAGGGGTGCGCTTTGGGACGTGACCGCTAACTCTTCGCCCGCTTCGATCGCTTCCTCGGCGGCTGGGTTCGCCGATGACGATCCACTCGAGCAAGCCGATACCGCTACCGCGATCAGCACCACAACGAGGGAGAAGTAACGGTGAAAGGAAGCCACGAAATGGGAGGCTAGTTTCCGCCCCGGCCGAACGAAAAAACGACGCTGAGTGTTCACAAGTCTTACGAGAACCTGAAGGCGTTTTCAATGATGAACGTGCGTTCACTTAATCCTTATATACGTTTCGGACAAGTATGGGTCGTTTCGAGTCAGCTGCTTGATTCACGGAAGAGATTTAACTAATTTGCATTTCGCAAAACAAGCGGGCACACACAGTGGTCTTGGATTTTCACCGGGGTCTACTGGGAACATCTAGTTGGGGGATCAATTAGGGGCTTGGCAACGGAGAAAGTCGAGCCGTTCGTGGCATTCGACTTTGGCTAGGAAATCCAGCCACAGCTCAAAAGCAAACAAGTACACGAGACGACAGTTCCGGAAAAGTGCGAGGGACGGCATTTCAGTATCGCCGCGGCTGTCGGTCTCGAACGAGAACCTGAATTTCACATTCAGGAATCGCCACTACTTGGACCTTCCCTGCCCGCGCAAGCAAACCAAGGGCACAAATAACCAAAACCAAGGAAGGAAAGTACTGAAATGCAACAAACACGACGCAAAAGGGGACGCATAAAGGGAGGACTGATCTTCGGATTGATCAGTCTTCTCGTGCTGTCACTGGGAGGTGGAACAGCGATTGCACAAGACGACTTCGATGGCACCGGAGACGACGACGTGCGCCCATCGCCTCCGTCGATTGGAGCCGACATCCCTGTTACTTACTTTGGGCCGCCTCCTTCATCGGTCGAACCTGAGCTGATTGGTGACCTGCAACTTCTGAACGCTGGTGTTCTCGATGAGGACGAAGGCACGCTCACGTTGCCGCTCTACTACGGACAGATCAAGGACAGCGGCGAGAGCGTGTACTACATCGTTACCGACACCACCGATGGCGATCAGGCCGATGCCCTTGGCCTCAATCACTCGCCGAAGCTCAGCTTTGCCGACGATGGTCGCGCAGTCCGCGACGCCGAGTACACCCGAGATGGGATTCTCGAGTTCTACGGTGGCGGCGTCGACTTCTCACCAGAACGAGTTGTCGTTCCCGGCAGCCCGAACGCGTTCCCTCCCGCTGAGTTCAGCCCGGGCGCCGTCGGCGACGAGCTATACACACCTTTGGTGCGCATTCTCAACGCGGGTGGCCACATCTACAACGCAACCACGGTTGCGTTCGACGTCAGCCCAGACCAGATCGACTTCTGCGAAGGCAATGTGGACTACAGCCTCGTACACGACAGTGTCGTGTCGATCTGCCCTGGTGACTCGCCAGATGAGCCTGGCACCGTTGAGATCGAGCTCGTAGCTGGCTTCAGCTTCGCTCGCCCCGTGCTCTACATGTCGGTAGACGCGAACCACCCCCTTCCAGCAGCTCTCGAGGGTGCAATCTTTGCTCCGGGTCTGCTCGACATTCAGGTCGGCAGTGACGACTCACTGTTCAGCCCGGTGGAGCGAATCTTTGGATGGTCGAACGGGCCAACCAACTTCGAAGATGGAACCGTCAACCCGCAGCGCCAAGGCTTCGAGAGTGCCGTACGTGGCGAAGGTGGCACGCTCAACGTGTTGGGCGGCATTCCAACCATCGCTACCGACTACAGCCCACTTTGGGATCTCAACGTCGGTGAATGGACCGACGAAGCGATCGAACGTGGTTTCCGCTCTCGCTTGACCGAAGAATTCCAGATCCTTGGATTCGTCGAGCGCGGCTGGATCACCGGACCGGGTGGCGCCCCTTACGGCTCATCTGGCTTCATCATCAACTGTCCAATCGTGCACCGGTTCTTGTAACCCGCATCTCACAGAAGGAGGAAAATACACATGAAGAACGCAATCAAGAACACAATGGCAGGATTCCTGCTGCTCGTACTCGCCATAGCGGGTACATCGCTTGTCGCCGCACAAGATGGACAACCAGAAGCACAACCTGAGCCAGCGCAAGCTGCGCAATCTGGACCACTCGTCGTCGAAGGGGTCGAACTACCCCCGACCGCCGGTGGTGCGACGGCTGCGGCAATAGCGGCCGAAACCGCTGACGAAACCCGCGCCACAAC
Organism: uncultured Acidimicrobiales bacterium; assembly: GCA_964610745.1. Taxonomy (GTDB): domain Bacteria; phylum Actinomycetota; class Acidimicrobiia; order Acidimicrobiales; family SHLQ01; genus SHLQ01. The sequence continues at coordinate 72,390 of CAZSYL010000008.1, read as the reverse complement.
TGGTGTCGAGGCCCCCGACCCGAACGAGCTCGTCGAGGTCGATGATGATGACGTACGTCCGTCGCCACCGTCTATCGGTGCCGACGTCCCCGTCACCTACTTTGGTCCGCCCCCATCGACCGTCAACGAAAACCTCGTTGGCCCGCACCAGCTTCTTACCGCTGGCACGCTCGATGAGGACGAAGGCACGATTACGCTTCCGCTCTACCGAGGCGTTCTCGACTCGAACGGTCCAAACGATGGTCGGAATATTTGGTACATCGTCACCGATACATCCGACGAAGGTAACGCCGAAGCACTCGGGTTGAACTTCAGCCCGAAGCTGAACTACAGCGACTTGCCACCAGAAGATGTCGACCGCTTCACAAGCACGACGGTTCGTCGTTCGTTCTTTGATCAGGAAGGCATCTTGCACTTCGAGAGCGGGTTTGTTGACTTCTCGCCGGAGCGTTCGGTTAACCCCGGTAGCACCGATACGAGCGGCACGAACAACCTGCTCGAAACACTGGACTTTGCTCCCGGAGCGGTGGGAACCGACGTTGGTGACGCAGATGGCTTCTACAGCCCTCTGACACTCATCGAGAATGCAGGTGGCCACACCTACAACGCTCCCGCGGTTTCGAACGCTTCGATCACCACCCTTCGGGGAATGTGCGATGGCGAGATCGACCACGACTTGGTTCATGACTCGGTGCTCTACATCTGCCCAGGTGAGGGCGATGAGCCAGGCACGGTGACCTTGGAACTCGTTCCAGGATTCAGCTTCGGCCGCCCAGTGCTTTACCTGTCGATGGATGCAAACGCACCAGTCGCTGCGGCACTTGAGGGAGCAGTTCACGCTCCAGCGCTTGACAACATCCGCCTTGGTGAAGATGACTCGCTGTTTAGCTCAGTCGAGCGCATCTTCGGTATGACCAACGGACCGGTCAACGAGGCAGACGGCGTGCTCAACCCACAGCGTCAAGGCTTCAACAGCGCCATTCTCGGCGAGGGTGGGCCGTTGAACGTCCTCGGTGGTATCCCAACCATCGCAACCGACTACAGCCCGCTCTGGGATCTGAACCTCGGCGAATGGACTCAGGATGCTGTTGACCGCGGCGTGCCCTCACGACTGACCGAGGAATTCCAAATCCTTGGTCTTGTAGAGGATGGTTGGATCACCGGTCCTGGTGGTTCTGAATATGGCTCAAGCGGCGTATTGATCAACTGCCCGATCGTTCACCGCTTCCTCTAGCAATCTCCCCTCCGGGGTAATAGCTGCCTCGGATCAAAAACCCGGCCATGCGCCCGTCCAGCGGGCGCATGGCCGGTCCCTTCAGTGTTTTGCATTTTGTGAGGTCCGTTTCTATGCGTAGCCACGTGTTCTTGTCATTAGCTCTCTTCGCCACGGCGCTTGTTTTGCCAGCCAACCTGGGCGCCGAACCAACAAACAATCCGTTCGCTCAAGCTCCCTCCGACACGGAGAGCACCGTAACCGTAGGCGTCGAAACAGGGAGTGCCGACGCCGAAATCGAACTCGACATCGAGGCCGTCTACGCGTGGGCCGCCGAGGGTTCGCGTTGTGTGCTGTCCCCAGACCTCTTACATGCAGTCGCCATAGCTGCCTCTTCAAATGGTCTCAGCGGCGGGTCAACGTATGACCGAGCGGCCACCAGCCAACCCGCCATCTTTGGCGCAACCGGCGATGGTCAGATGGCTGGTCTCGCACTCTTGCTCGACACCGACGATGGTGTGATCGACGCCGACGAGAACTTCGATCGACCTGTCGGCCCTTTCCAATTTCTTCCGACCTCATGGCAACGTTATGGCTACGACGCGAACCAAGACGGCATCGCAGACCCACAGAATCTTTGGGACGCTTCAGCGTCGGCGGCGAACTTTCTGTGCGAGATGGGTGCGGGAACCGGTGACGATCAGAGCCAAGCCATTCTGAACTACGCGGGCAGTCAGACGCTCGCCGATCGAATTGTCGATCTGTACGCCGCTCGCCGTGCATTCAGTCAAAGCCGCATCACCACTTCGCCTCCTCGAGTCGAAAGCACCAACACCGAACCAACGAGCAGCGACTCGAGCGAAGACTCGATCGCCGAGCGAGCCCGCGGTGAACTCGTCGTACTCTCGCCAGACGAGTTCTCCGAACTCGAAGACATAGACGTCGTGTCGGCGACCTCGTTACTCGATCCGGCGATCGAGCCACGAGCGGCCCTTGCCAATGGTCAGGCGAATGGCCGCGCTGCGTTGAACGAGAGTGGAGATCCCTTTCTTTTCCCGTTCGGCACGGACGCTCAAACCATCGCGTGGGGCGACTGGGATGCAGACGGAGTTGCCGACGCTGCATTTGTTGGTAACGGGATTCGTCTCCAACACAACGGATTGTTCAGGGATCAAGACGGTGGAGACTTGTCCTACTCGGGGGACTGGGATGGAGACGGTATCGAAACCCCACTCATCATCTACCGCGATACCGACGACGATAATCTCGCTGTGTTCGTGCCCGTCGATGAATTCGGTCTGCCTTACGGTGCCCAGGTCCGTCTCGCAAATGCAGCCGAGGCGACTCCTCTCGTCGGCGATTGGAACGGCGATGGCCGCGACTCCATCGCGCTACGGGTGGCGGGCGAAGAGGGCGTGGACATGATCGAGTTCTTCGATCGATTCGGGCTCTCCGAGATCTCTCCTCTCGAGGTTGACTCAGACTCGGTGGCGCTCGTCGTGCCCAACGGAGTTCACCTCTCGACCGAAGAGGAAGTTGCGGAAGTCGAGATGGTGACTCGAGAAACTGCGATGTTGGAAACAGTCGAGAACGGCGAGGACCTTTCCCTTGTGCGAGTCGGTGGCATCGTCGTTGCCGAGAGCATCGCCGAGGACGTCCAGGCGTTGCTCGAAGCCGCAGAAGCTGACGGCCTTGCGCTCCAAGGCTGGGGATGGCGAAGTCATGAACGCCAGATCGAACTCCGCCTCGCAAACTGCGGAGACGTGTTCGAGACGCCATCGAGCCAGTGCTCGCCCCCAACCGCAAGACCCGGGCACTCGCGCCATGAGTTTGGCTTGGCGATCGACTTTCACATCGAAGGCCGAGCAATCTCCGCCGGTACCGACGTGTTCGCTTGGCTGACCGAGAATGCTCACCGCTTCGGTTTGTTCAACCTGCCATCGGAACCGTGGCACTGGTCGGTTGACGGGCACTAACCTCCCGTGGCTAGCGAACGAAGCGTGGCCGGGAAGTGTCTGCGCCCGAGATGAGGGTGCTCTCGCCATCGCCGTTCGCCGAGGTCGAGCGCAACACCCAGTTGTTGTTCTCCCAGCTCGTGAACGCGATCGACGCGCCATCGAGGGAGAACACCGGATTTCGAGCACCGCCGGGTTCGGCCGTGATCTGTTCGCCAGCACCGGTTTCGACGTCGGCGCGCCACAGGTTGAAGCCGTCGACGTCGCTCGATGCATAGACGATGTGTTGCCCATCGGGTGACCATGCGGGGTCATGTTGAAGACCGAAGCTGCCCTCGTTCAGGAAGCGAAAGTTGTGGGTCGCAACGTCGAACAGCACGACGCGGGCGGGGTGTCCATCGCTCCCAGGGGTGTCCGCAACGGTCGCGACGGTCGCTCCATCGGGCGACCAGGACAGGCTCGAATAACGAAAGAGGGGGCACCAGTCTTCACACAGTGTCTCGCTGTGCCCGGATTCGTCGGTAATCCAGATCGATCCATGGCCAACCTCGGCAACGTCGGCGTATGCAAGCTGTTCTCCGTCTGGAGACCAGGTGGGAAACCGGATCAGATTGGTCGACTCAGCTCGAAGCGTGGTGGTGGTGTCAACGGCGGTGCACAAGCCAGATCCGTGATGTTGGAGCTTGTGGGTAGTGGGGTCGCAGACGTAGGCAAACGATTCGTCTGTGGGGGAGGGGACGAGATGGATCGGGTTTTCATTGGCCAATACGGCAGGAAGTTCCACGGGTTCGAGCGCGCCTGTCGCCAGTTGTTCAACCAGGGTTCCGTCGGCGACGAACATCAGCCGGCCTGGATCAGAGTCGGCCCAAGCGACGAATCCGCCTGCTAGCAGCGCAGCGGTAGCGATGGTCATCGTCGCAGAGATGAGGCGGCCGCGCTTCATAACCCGGATGGTAGGAAAGCGAGGTAAGAAATTTCAGCTGTCGCCGCCATGCGTGGAATTCGTCTCGTCCGACTGGATTATTCTGGAATCGAACGTACGCTGAGCCATATGAGTGATTCGACCACCGAGATGACAGACGAAGCTGGCGACGCCGCGACCGACGAGGTCACTGAAACTACGGCAACTACGGCAAGTGCAGAAGGCGATGGCCTGGTACTGACGGTCACCGATGCAGCGATGGTCAAGGTGCTCGAAATTCGTGACGCCGAGGACGATGCGGAGAACACTGGCCTGCGGGTCATGATCGTCGGCACCCGTGGCGTCGAGTTCGACTACGACCTCTCGTTGGAAACGGTGAGTGAGGCAGATGACGATGCACTCGTCTACAAGATCGATGAGCTGAGCATCATCATCCCCGCCGACAGCGTCGACGACATGGCCGGTTCGACGCTCGACATTCCGTCGAACCCCATGCAAGGTGGCCTCGTTATTCGAAACCCGAACCGTCCACCGGTTTTGGCTCCTGAAGATATCGAGCTCACCGGCACCCTCTCAGAGAAGGTCACCCAACTCCTCGATCTGAGCATCAATCCAGCGCTCGCTGCGCACGGCGGGTTTGCCAGCCTGGTGAAAGTGGAGGCCGACACGATCGTGCACGTCCTTATGGGCGGTGGTTGTCAGGGGTGCTCGATGAGCGCCATGACGCTGACCGAGGGCATCAAGACGGCGATTGTCGATGCAATCCCAGAGGTCACCGAAGTTATCGACGCGACCGATCACAGCCAGGGCGAGAACCCGTTCTACAGCTAGGTCACCGTCCATGATCTCCTGCTCACTTCGCCGCCGTCTTCCGATGTCGCGGTTAAGGGAATCTTCAGGAATCTCCGTGCAGGCTTCAGGAAGATCTCACCTCGGGTCGTTACTGTCTGGGTATGTCGAGCAAGGCCAGCCGCGCACTTAGGGCAAACGAACTGACCAGCCGCGGACCGACGATCCTCGTCGTTGAGGATGACCAGGGTGTTCGTGAATCGCTACAAGTCGTTCTCAACGTCCAGAGCTACGAGGTCGTCGGCGTCGAGAGCGGCGAAGAAGCGTTGCGCGTCATCGCCGATCGGACCGAACAAGACAGCCCCATTCATCTCGTGGTTCTCGACATCAACCTGCCGGGCATCGACGGGGTTGAAACTTGTCGCCAATTACGGAGCAACGGATACCGCGGTCCCGTGCTGATGTTGACCGCTCGTCAGGAGGTAGCCGACCGGGTGAAGGGGCTCGATGCTGGTGCGGACGACTATCTTCCGAAGCCGTTCGCGCTCGATGAACTACTCGCTCGGATCCGATCCCTTCTTCGCTCCTTTTCTATCGATATCGACTGTTCTGCCGGGCATCGGGTTCAGCTGGGCGATCTCGTCCTCGACGCTCACACTCGCCGCACGACCCGCGCTGGCATAGAGATCGACCTGACCAAGATCGAGTTCGACCTCCTCATGCTGCTGATCGAGAACGAGAGCCGAGTGCTCACTCGCGATCAGATCATGCTCGAGATCTGGGGCTACGCCGAAGACGTGTCATCGAACACGCTGGAAGTGTTTATCTCGGGTATTCGCAAAAAGCTCGAAGTCGACGGAGGAGAGCGCTTGATCCACACCAAACGCGGAGTCGGCTACGTCGCGAGATTGCCTCGGTGAGGCTCCAAGCGCGGCTAGCCATGACGGTCGCACTCGCTGCGGCCCTGGCGATCCTCGTGATGGCTACGGCGTTCTGGGTGATTGGAGCGCGCCAGCAGCGCCAGGTCGTCGATGACCAGCTGCTGGCTGTCGTGTCCCAACCTCGACAACTCCTCCCCGACGCGCTTCGAGATGGAGGTCGATTCGGCGGCGAGGGGCGTGGTGGCCTTCGCGGCGTGTTCGAGGTCGATGAAACTCTCGACCGGCTGTTCACCCGGGTTCGTCTCGTCGCCCCGAGCGGAGATGTCCTCATCGACGACGACCTACCCCCTGTTGAAATCGGCGAGGTCTCGAACCCGTTGTCGACGATCGAGATCGATGGCGAGCGATATCGAATGGCGGCAGCTCGTTTGCCCGGACAGGCCGGAGAAGATGGGTTGTTGCAGGTGGCCATCAACATCGAAGACATTGAGGCCGGTCTTGCTCGTTTCCGGATTCAGTTGTTGATCGCCAGTGCCCTTGGAATCGCCCTTGCGGGTGTGCTTGGATCCCTCGTTGCCTCGCGCCTGAGCTCGCCGATCACGAGCGTTGCTGCAGCCGCCCGGCAGATGGCCGACAGTCGGCAACTGCCGTCGCCCATCAAGGTCGATCGGAACGATGAAGTAGGCGAGTTGGCTGCGTCGTTCAATGACATGTTGTCCGCGCTTGAGTTGAGCCGCGAGCAGCAGCACCGTCTCGTCGCCGATGCCAGCCACGAGCTGAGAACACCGCTGACCAGCCTGCGACTCAAACTCGACTTGCTGGACTCGACCCCTGGCCTAGAAGAAACGCAGCGCCAGGAGTTGCTTGCAAGTTCGGCTTCGGAGGTTGAACAACTCGGCGACCTCGTGACCGAGCTGGTCGATCTCGCGACCGACCCGACCGGAGTCGAGGAACAACCGATCGAAGCGTCGCTCGCGTCTCTCGTAGTGGCGGTGGCTGCTCGTCACGAACGACGAAGCGGACGCGAAATCAACGTTGTCGGTGGCGGCGATCAGGCGACGTTCCTGCTCCGTCAGAAGATGGTCGAGCGGGCGGTCTCAAACATCATCGACAATGCAATCAAATACTCCCCGCAAAACACAACAGTCACCATCGACATCGACGGGGGACGTGTGCAAGCTCAGGACCAGGGGCCGGGAATTCCACCCGAAGACCTGGCGAACGTTTTCGACCGGTTTTTCCGTTCGCCCACGGCGCGAACCCGTCCTGGAAACGGGATCGGGCTTGCGATCGTTCGGCGAGTGGCTGAAGTCCACGGTGGCGAGGTGTGGGCTCAGAACGCGGACGATGGCAGCGGCGCGGTCGTCGGGTTCTCGATCGCTTCTTCGCCTATTCGCTGATCGCGATTGCGCCGTAGCACATCTCGTCGGCGGTGCCTTCGGCCCAGACGACATATCGGCTCTCTTCGTCCGCTGGCCATAGGGCGCGATCCCAACCACATTCCAAACGAAGGCGGTCGCCGGATTCGAAGACGAGCTCTTCGTCGGGGTAGTAACCCAGCTGCCACTGAAAGTTCCAACGATCGATATCGATCAGCACGCGTTCCTCGGGGGTGTCGGGGTTGAGCGTGAGCCGATACGTGGTGCCAAGTTCATGGAGGTGAGGCCAGATCGACACGACCTCGCCAGTGGGTGCATTGAGGTCGCACGATGACTGTGCCACACCGTCGGTGAAATGCGCGAAGTCCTCGGGCGTGACCCCACAGCGTTCGTTGATCAATGCTGGGAGGAACGTCGACTCGAAGCCGAATTCCTCGGCGACGCGTTGGATGGCAGCTTCGCGTTCGCAACCAGGTCCGCTCTCAAATGAAGCACATGGAATCTCCACCGGGCCCAGAAGGAGTCGAGTTCTCACAGGGTCGAGCGCTCCACCGGCATCGGCAAGGTCCTGTTCGTCCGCGTACTCGATCGCGAGTCCGGAGTTGTCCGGGAGCGGCTCTCCGTCGTAGTGGTAGTGCCACTGGATGATCAGGAAGTCGTCGGCAGCAAGGCGCAATCCGGATCCTTCCGGGAAGGTCGTCGGTCCAGTTCCAGGAGCCCAACCGCCGATTTGGTCGGCCGTACCCTCGGAGAGGCGCGGAATCGTCTGACACTGCCATCCCGGGAGCTCATCTTGTGCGGAGAGTCGATCGACTATCTCGCGGTCTGCGGACGTCCCGCGGAAGACGAGGCCATGGTGCAGAACCCTTGTCTCATCGGGAAGAACCTGGAGCGAGGTTGCCCACTGGTCTTCGGTCTGGCCGGTCTCGATGACGCGACAGCGGTAATCGTCTCTGGCCTCGCCCGACCCGGTGTACGGCTCATCGGGTCGAAGGACAACATCTGCGTCGATTGGCGCAAAGGACTGGGTAGTTCCTGAGAGTGGAGTGGCTGGGTCGACATCGAGCGAGCCGCCTTCGGCTGCCCAGTCGATGATCACCTGACGGTCTTCGTCGCTCATCGATAGGTCGTACTGGAAGTTGACTTCCTGAAGGCCGGTTAGCGGCCACGGTGGCATCTGGCGTTCTTCGACCCGGAATGCGGCGAACGGAGCCACATTCGCGATCTCCTCGGCGGTATCCATCACGAGATGCGTTGTGCCGGGGCCTGTCCCTGAGTGGCATGACACGCAGTTCTGCTCGAGGATCGGCTGGACGTCGTTGGCGAAAGAAATCTGGTCGCCAGCGAGCTCGTTGTCTTGCGCGTTGGCCGTGTCAGCGTCGGCACTGGTGTTGTCTAACTCGGTGGTTTGATCCGGCGCAGAGATGCCCGCGTCCTCGACGGTGCTGCTGCACGCCACAAAGAGCAGCGTTCCAAGGGCAGCAGTTCCGATGATGGCTTTCGCATTCAAGCGATTCGAGAACATAGAAGTCACTCTAGGACTATCGGCAGTTGTATTTACCCCAGGAGGAGTTCGGTGACATCGGCCGGTTGTACGGCGATTGCATCGGCGTTCGCCGCGATCAGCTCCTCGATCGAGCCGAAACCCCACGCCGCGCCGATCGAGGTAGCTCGAAGCATCTTCGCTGCTTCCACATCCGTGCCGCGGTCGCCGACCACGACGATGCCCTCTGGAGGCGAGTCGAGTGTAGTGAGCAGGTACTCGATGATCTGAATCTTCGTCGTTCTCGTGCGCTTCTGATCAGAACCCGCAACAGCGATGAAACGGTCGGCAATCTCGAGGCGTCCAAGCACTCGAGTGGCCATGGCTTCGAGCTGGTTGGTCGCAAGGGCGATCTGCCAGCCGGCGCTTGCGAGCGAGGTCAATAACACGTCGATACCCGGATACAACTCGTCTTCGAGGCTGGCAAACGGACGACGTTCCCTGAACTTCTCAGCAGCTTCGGCGGCAGCGCTATCTGGCACACCAATCGCGCCGTAGACCTCGACGGCAGGGGAGCGGACGAGATCGCCTGCTTCTGTGCTGTGGGCTGCGACGAGCTCGTCAAAGTCAAGACCAACGTCTTCGAGGGCGTAGCGATGGCACGAGAGCAATCCCGGCACGGGATCGGTGAGCGTGCCATCGAGATCGAACACCGCCAACGAGGTTGCGGCGGGATCGATCGGGCGGAGCCCGTCGTGAGCGTTCTGTGTGGCCATCCCGCGAGACTACGACGACCACAGCCTGGTCTGTGCCATGACCGCTGGGAGTAGCCTTGTCTCATGAGCTCTGTCGGTGCTAGCCAGAACAGTTCGAACGAGACCGCAGGTGTCCTCGCCGGGGTGCGGGTGCTCGACTTGTCTCGAGTGCTCGCTGGCCCGTTGTGCACACAAATGTTGGCCGACCTCGGTGCTGACGTGGTCAAGGTCGAGCGTCCTGGCACTGGCGACGACACCCGTACGTGGGGTCCTCCTTGGCTGCACGACAAGGACGGAAACCCAACGACCGATGCGTCGTACTACCTGTCTACCAATCGGGGAAAGCGGTCGATCACGGTCGACATCACCAAACCCGAGGGCCTCGAGGTCGTGCGTTCGCTGGCTTTGAAGAGTGACGTCATCGTCGAGAACTTTAAGGTCGGCGGCCTCGCAAAACGGGGCCTCGACTATGCGACGCTTGCCGCTCAGAAGCCGGAGTTGGTCTATGCCTCGATCACCGGTTTCGGCCAAGACGGTCCCATGGCTGATCAGCCGGGTTATGACTACCTCGCTCAGGCGATGAGCGGGCTGATGAGCGTCACCGGCCGAGCCGACGGCGAACCGGGAGCGGGACCGCTTCGCACAGGCGTTGCGATCACCGACCAGGCCTCTGGGTTGTTCACCGCGATTGCGGTTTTGGGAGCGCTCTTTCATCGCGAGCAGACCGGGCAAGGGCAACACGTCGACATTTCCTTGCTGGATTCAGGCCTTGCATTCCTGATCAACCAGGCGCTGAGCTACTTCGTTGGAGGGGCGGTGCCGCAGCGAACGGGCGAATGGCACCCCAGCCTCGCTCCGTACCAGCCATTCGATGTCATTGATGGACGGGTCGTGATCGCTGTTGGGAACAACGGCCAGTTCGCTCAGTTGTGCGACTGGCTCGGCATCCCCGAGCTCACCACCGACCCGCGATTTGTTGACAACCCCGACCGAAACGCCCACCGTCTGGAGCTCGCCGGTCTCCTACAAGCCGAGCTTCGCAACTATACCCAGGCCGAAGTTCTCGAAGGCTTGCCCGGTCGCGGCGTCCCGACCGCACAGATCAACGACATAGCTCAGGCGTTCGAGGAGCCACAGGTTAAACACCGGGGTGGTCGCATCGAGCTACCGCACTCGGTTGCCGGAACAGTCCCGGGAATCGCCAGCCCGATTCACTACTCCGAAACCCCGGTCACGTACCGCAACGGCCCTCCGACCCTCGGCGAACACACCGACGAAGTCCTCGCCGAAGTGCTGGGCTTAACCGCTGCACAGATCGCCGATTTGCGCGACGCCGGAGCCCTGTAGAAGCGACCTGTTGACCGTCCCACAGTTGATCGATTCCTGATCGACCGGTCCCCGGGGTGTCGTTTCGACAACTAGCCTTGAGGCATGTCACGCGCGGGAAAGACCAAGGCGGTACTAACGCTGCTCTCGTTTGTCGCGGTTGGCGTTCTCGCTGTTGTCTTCATCAACGCCGTTCCCGATGAGTCGCCCACGGTTTCCGCCACTGCCGAGTCGACGACAACCACAGCGAGTTCCGCCGCGCCATCGACTACAACCACCACTTCGACCACGTCGACGACGGTCGAACCCGACCCCGTTCCTCGCGAGGTTGTACCTGTGCCCGAGGAACGCACAGCGCAACTCGCCTTCACCGGAGACACGCTCGCTCACGGCGCGGTTGTTCGCCAGGCCGGGGCCAACGCGTCGGGAACCGACGTCGAGTATGACTTTGCGCCAATGTTTGCCTCGATAGAGCCATACCTCTCCTCTGCGGATTTGGCGATTTGCCATCTCGAGACACCGCTGTCGCCGGACAACACTCGGTTGAGCGGTTTCCCAACGTTCAACGTGCCCCGAGAGATGGCGGACGGTTTGAGAGAGTCGGGGTTCGACGGCTGCACGACCGCATCGAACCACAGCCTCGACCAGTGGCCGCAGGGTGTGGTCGACACGCTCGACGTTCTGGAAGAGGCTGGTCTCGGGCACAGCGGCATGGCTCGGGATCAGGCCGAGTACGACGACGTGACGCTCTATGACGCAAATGGCATCACCATTGCCAGTCTCAGTTACACCTTCTCGTTCAACGGCTTCCTCGAACCAGAGGACACCCCATGGTTGGTCAACCTCATAGATATCGAGGAGATCGCTGCCGAAGCCACGCGGGCTCGTGAGGCTGGCGCCAACTACATCGTCCTGTCGCTGCATTGGGGTGATGAGTACCGTCATGAACCAAACCAGTTCCAACTCGACAACGCCGAGGCTCTGATCGCGGCCGCCGATATCGATCTCATCATTGGCCACCACGCCCATGTCGTGCAACCGGTGTCGATCGTCGACGGCGTGCCGGTCGTGTTCGGGCTTGGCAACATCCTCTCGAACCAGTCGGCGAGCTGCTGCGCGGTCGGTGCACCCGATGGTGTCGTCATGCTCGTCGATATTGCGGAGACGGTGACCAACGGGCGCTCGACGTTCTCGACGTCCTTCAGCTACGTGCCGACACGTGTTGATCGCAGCAACTTCACGATCGTTCCTGTCATCGACATCGTCGCTGACGCTGAGGCCGGTCTCGTCGAGCTCAGTGCAGCCAACCGTGATATCTACGTGGCCTCGCGTGAGCGAACCGCTGATGCGTTGAAGCTGTCCGGTGACGAAGTTGGCATCGTCGAAGTCAGTAGCGCCGGCTCGTAGGTGTGCCGCTAGCGCTCGGCAGACAGTTGGACTTCACCACTATCTGCGGAAACTACCGGGCTGGCATTCCCATCCAGCTACCAGTGTTGGGCGAGAAAGTGAGCGATCTTGTCGACGGCGGATTGACTTGCGTCCATGACTCCAACCTGGGTGAAAAAGGTATGGACGAGCCCGTCGAACTGGATGTACTCCACCTCGGTTCCGGACTCGGCTACAGCATCTGCGTAGTCTTCACCCTCGTCGCGGAGCGGGTCGTACTCTGCGGTTATGACGATCGTCGGTGGCACGTCCGTGAAATCGCCCAGCAGCGGCGAGCAGCGCGGGTCCTTGCGCTGCGCGTGGTCGGGGACGTAGTGGTCGTAGAACCAGTCCAGGGCGTTAGCGGTGAGCAGGTATCCCTCAGCGTTGTCGTGGAGCGAGCCAGTCTTCTCACGGGTCGCGTGTGTGACGGGATACACGAGCGCCTGGGCGCTGATCCTTGGGCCGTCGACACAGTCGACGGCAACGACCGCGGCGAGATTGCCACCGGCGCTATCTCCGCACAAAGCAAGCCGTGCGCCGTCGACGCCGATCTCAGCGCCGTTTTCGCCAACCCACTTCGTCGCAGCCGTACAGTCGTCGGGTGCGGCCGGGAAGAGGTGCTCGGGCGCGAGTCGATAGTCGACCGAAACAACGGTCGCCGAGGTTGCCTCGGTGAGAGCTCGGCACACGGTGTCGTGCGTGTCGATCGTGCCGATCACCCAGCCGCCGCCGTGAAAGAACATCAGCGCCGGGGTTTGGTCGCCCGCAGGCGAGGCGGGGCCGACATCGACCGGACGGTAGATGCGAATCGTTATTTCACCGTCTGGACCGGGAATCGTCCGCTCGCTGACCTCGCCTACTTTAGGGTTAGCGGGTAGTTCGGACGAGCGTGCGTTGTAGAACCCGCGGGCGTCCTCGGGTGACAACTCTTCGATCGGCGGAAGCTGCGCTTGGCTTGCGGCCTCGATCAGGAATTCTGCTTGAGGGTGAAGGGTCATGTCTGAGGTTTACCAGATAGGCATGGGAATGTGACATGCGTGTGGAGCAAGACAGCGAGTTTTTCAGCTCATCAGTCTGGAATGGTTTTTCCGGTGAGCTCGGCCGACCAACTTTTCGACCAGGCACCGAGGTTCTCGAGATGCCCGAAGAGTTCTTCACCCAGCGTCGTGAGAGCGAAGCCTGAGTCTCCATGGACGACGAGTCCTGTTTCGCGTAACTCTCGGAGTCGTTTGTTCAGTACCGACGGGGATACGCCGTCACATCGTGCTTGGAGTTCTCTGAAGGAGCACGGTCCGGGGTTCAGCTGCCAAACGATACCCATGGCCCACGCTCGTCCGAGAAGGTCGAATAGTGCCATAACGGGACGGCCCGACTCTGACCCTCGAACCGGACGACCGGGAAAGGGAGTGGACTTGGTCATCAAGTTCTCCTTCGACGGTGATGACAGGCTTGCGCTATCAAAATGATAGCGCTACGTTTTATGTAGCACCAACCTTTGTGAAGGCAACTTCAGTGACCCGATCTTCCAAACTTGTACGCAAACTCGCGCGATGTCCGCACCGCCACGCTGGTTTTCTCCCATGTCCGGCGAGACTGGAGCAGTGACGCAACCAAAGGCCATGTTCAAGGCCGCCGAAGCTGCAAATGACGACTCGTTCACCGGCGCGGACTGGGCGATGTTCGTTAGCGTCTCGTTGATCTGGGGCTCGTCGTTCCTATTGATTGCTGAGGCCTTGGAAGGTCTCACACCTGGCATGGTGACGCTTGGACGAGTGGGAATTGGTGCAATCACCCTCCTGGTGATCCGCTCACTTCGGGGAGGTGGCAAGGCAATTGAACGCGAAGACTACGGCTCGGTTCTGCTGCTCTCACTGTTGTGGGTAGCGGTGCCATTCACGCTCTTTCCGCTCGCCCAGGAGCACATCAACTCCGCAGTCACTGGTCTACTGAACGGTGCCACGCCGGTGTTCGCCGGCATCGTCTCGGCAGTGTTGGTCAAGGTCGCTCCGAAGGGGATTCAGCTCGCTGGCATCGCGCTCGGCTTTCTTGGCATCGTGCTGATCAGCCTTGGTTCGAGCAGTGGAGGCTCGACCGAGGTACGCGGGGTGCTGATGGTGCTCGCTGCCACGGTTTGTTACGGCTTTGCCGTCAACCTCGCCTCACCCTTGCAAGCCAAGTACGGCCCGATCAACATCATGAGCACGATGCTTTGTCTTGCGACACTGTGGGTTCTGCCGTTCGGTCTGCTGACCATTGGTGGCAACGATTGGTCGGTCGGGCCACTCGCCGCCGTGCTCTTCCTCGGAGCGGTCGGCACCGGAATCGCCTACTGGATTATGGCAACGATCGTCGGCAGGGTCGGGGGTGTGAGAGCATCGTTCGTCACGTATTTGATCCCGGTCGTTTCGCTCCTTCTTGGCGTTGCGCTTCGAGACGATTCGGTGACCACGCTGGCGATCATCGGTGCAGCGATCACCATCGGCGGAGCATTCATGGCCTCGCGCGCGAAGACCAGAGGTGCGGAGCGCTAAGGACGCTCTTTAACCAAAGACGGCGTCGAGGGCCTCGTCGAGAAGTTGGACAGTTCGATCGATGTTTTGGAGCTTGTCGAGGCCAAACAGGCCAATGCGGAACGTCTGATAGTCGTCACGTTCGCCGACTTGAAGCGGAACACCTCCCGCGATCTGCACACCGGCAGCAGCGAACTTCGAGCCGCTCTTGACGTCGCTATCGCCGGTGAAGCTCACAACCACGCCGGGCGCTCCATACTCGTCGGCAGCAACGCTGACGACGCCTCTTGCGGTGAGCGTTTCGCGCACTCGCCGACCGAGCTCGGCTTGGTCGGCTTTCACCTTGTCGAAGCCGTATGCCTCCGTCTCGGCCATGATGTCGCGGAATGCTGCGAGCGCATCGGTGGGCATGGTCGCGTGGTAGGCGTGTCCGCCGTTCTCGTACGCCGCCATGATGTTGCGCCAGGTCCCAAGGTTGCAGGCAAAGCTGGAGCTCTGTGTCGTCGCCAGCCGCTCTTGCGCAGCCTTGCTCAAGATGACCAGGCCAGCAGACGGCGGTCCGCTCCAACCTTTCTGTGGGGCCGAAACCAGGACGTCGACGCCGGTGGCTTCCATATCGACCCAGATGGTTCCCGAGGCAATGCTGTCGAGAACGAAGAGGCCTCCAACGTCATGCACCGCGGTTGCGACGGCTGAGACATAGTCGTCGGGCAGAATCATTCCCGCCGATGTCTCGACATGTGGAGCGAACACCACGTCGGGCTTTTGGTCAGCGATCGCAGCGACGACCTCGTCGATTGGCGGCGGAACGAACTGTCCCTGTGTTTCATCGGTGAGCTGGCGAGCCATCAACACCGTCTCGTGGGCGGGGATATCACCAGCTTCAAAGATTTGAGTCCAGCGGTAGCTGAACCAGCCATTGCGAATGACCAGCACGTTGGCATCGGTGGCGAACTGACGGGCCACAGCCTCCATAGCGTAGGTTCCGCCACCGGGCACAACAGCGACTGCCGCACCGTTGTAGACGCTGCGTAGTGTCGAGGAGATGTCGTTCATGACCTGTTGGAACGACTTGGACATGTGGTTTAACGACCGGTCGGTGTATACGACCGAGTACTCAAGAAGGCCGTCGGGGTCCACGTTGTCGAGAAGAGCTGCCATTGCCGATGTCTACCTCATATCGGCACGACCGTGCGAGCCCTGGGGTGCTCAACTGTCAGTCGCTGGGTTCAGGGTCTCGAGTCGATCGGTCTCCCAATGTGGCCCGGACAAGTGCCAAGCGTTCTGCAGGGCTGATCGCCGGGACTGGGATCGGGTCGTAACCGCGCTCGCGGTACACCTCGAACATGTGCTGGTGGACGACCTTTTGATAAGTCTCGTCCTCGACCCTTTCGGCGTCGCTCTCCCAACCGACCGGCTCAAGTATGAAGACCGCCCCATATCGGTGAGCGGTCGCGGCCTCATCGAGCCCGTCGGTCAACGGAAGCGACTCGGTCCGGTGAAACGCGATGTTGCACGGCAGACCGTATTCGAGGAACACCACATCGTCGGGGTTGAGGCGCTGCTCCGCCTGGAGCATTGCTTCGAGTACCCGGGGTTGAAAGTCTTCAGCGAAACGGAACTCCTCCGCGTCGCGCCCGCTCTCGACGACGTCGGCGATCAGTTGTCTCGTGCTATCGCCAGACGTGAGTTCACCATCTGCGGCTAGGAGCTCGAGCAGTGTTGTCTTGCCCGACGATGGCGGACCCGTGATGACAATCCAGCGGGTGGAGAGCGAGGTGCTCACGAACCCGAACCGCCGCTGCCGAAGTCTCGAACCGTGTCGATGAAGAACTGGGTGCTAAGCGCCATCGATTCGACATCGATTCGTTCGTCGTTTCCATGAAACCGGTCGCTGAAACTAATGGCATCGAGGGTTGGGCTGAACAAACCGGCACCGTATGCGATCTTTCCTCGTTCGCGATAGACGCGACTATCGGTGAATCCAACAATGAGGTGTGGCGCTACGTCTGCGGTGGGAAACGGTTTGGCGACCGCCCGTTGAATCGAATCCCAAAGCGGCGTGGTCGTCGGGCTCATCGAGGACTGGTAGGCCAGGATCGTCTCGACCTCGACAGCGTCGGCGAGTTCGTCACCGAGTGCTGCGCGGAGATGGACATCGACGTCTTTACTCGTTTCGCCGGGCAGCGTGCGAATGTCGACATCGATTTCGATGTGGTCGGGGATGATGTTCGACTTCTGCGCTCCCGGCGCGTTGACGACATTGGGTGACATCGTCGTGTGTGTGCAACTGTAGAAATGGCTGGCCACACCAGGAAACGGGAACTCCTCTAGGTATTCGGTGATGGCGCTCGGGTCGAGCAGCGCGGCAGTGGTCTCCGCATCGAACCCGAACGATGCGACCTGCCCACGCCAGAGCTCGGTGAACCTTGGCTGTGGCCGGTATTCGGCCAGTCGCTGGACGACGGCGGCAGCTCGCACCAGCGCGTTGTCGCTCCGAAATGGTCGTGAGCCATGACCGGGCGTTCCGCGGACTCGAATCCGGCGCCACTCGATGCCCTTTTCGCCGACATTCATCATGATCGATGGAGTCTCCGGGCTCCCGAGGTGGATGCCGCCGCTCTCGGTCAGTACGTAGTCGGCCTCGATTGCCTCCCACTCGTTTTGCGCAAACCACTCAGCGCCGACCGTTGAGCCGGCCTCCTCGTCGGCCACACCGAAGAAAATGACGTCCCCCTTGGGTTTGAAGTTCGTGTCGGCGAGGTGCCGGAATGCCACGGCCATAGACGAGGTGATGTTCAACATGTCAACCGCACCACGACCCCAGATCTCCCCGTCGATCAGCTCGCCGCCGAACGGGTCGTGAGACCAGCCGTCGGGGTTCACCGGCACGACATCGGTATGGCCCATCAGGCAGAGGCTCGGGGCGTTGGGATCTGACCCCTCTATTCGGGCCACGACCGATGCCCGGTCGGGGTACGGCTCGAACGTCTGCACGTCGAGGCCCGTTCCCTCAATCACTTGGCGGAGCACATCGGCGTTGCGGGATTCGTGCCCGGTGTCTTCGCTGCCGTCATTGACGCACTCGTTGCGGATCATGACCTGCAGCAGATCGACGGCCTGCCGCGTGAGTGCCGATTCGCCGTTCAGTATGTCGCTACCTGCCATGATCGCAAACTACAGGGTCGCGCCGCTGAGGCAACGGAAGTGACAATGAGACCTGACCCCACCGAAATCGACCCGGTGGCTGCAAGGAGGCTGGGCGGGATGCGGTGAGAATGAGACCTGACCCCGTGGAGGGAGGGTTTAGTTTTCGGTGATGACGACGCTGATGATCTGCTCGCCACGATTCGTTGGCTGCTCGGGGTCACGCAGGTCGACCTGAGCAAAGATGTCATCGCCATCGAGGACCTCGCCGAACACAGCGTGCATGCCGTTGAGGAAGTCAGCGGGTTCGAACGTAATGAAGAACTGACTGCCGTTGGTGTTGGGTCCCGAATTGGCCATGGCGAGCAGGCCTCGTCGATCGATGTCGGTCAGCGCGCTTTGCTCATCGTCAAAGCTGTAGCCGGGGCCGCCGGTGCCCGTGCCGGTCGGGTCGCCGCCTTGGGCCATGAACCCCTCGAGCACGCGATGGAAGATCGTGGCGTCGTAGTAGCCGTCGCGGGCGAGAGCGACGAAGTTGTTCACGGTAATCGGTGCGGTTTCTTCGAACAGGTCGATGGTGAACTCGCCGTCGGTCGTGGTCAGCACGGCCTGGTAGTCGACGCCGTCCTCGAGGAGCAGCGGGGGAGCCTCGGAGTAGACACCGTTGCGAATGAAGGGGTCGACACCGGAGAGTGCGCTCACGCCGGCCCACGGCTCAAAGTCTGCCGGGAGCTCTTGAGCGAGATCCGAGTTGAAACTTGAGGTACACGATTCGATCAGCGTGCGACTCTCCGAGCCATCTCCCTGATTGAGCATGAAGGAGGTCCAGAACGCGGTAACGGTCTCTTCGTCGAGCCCGTCGACGACACACTCACGGTCGACCTCGACCGAAAAGCCCTGCAAGCTCTCGGTCTGGAAGCTGAGCTGTTCGGCAAGATCTTCGGGAGTGACGCATTCGGTGACTGCGTCGAGTGCGAATTCGACCGAACCTTCGGGAATCTCGAACTGAACGAGGAGAGCGGACAGGCCGGTGTAGGCGAGGTCACCGTTGGTCTCGTCGTTGATCCGTGTTTCGATGCAGGCGAGAAAGGCATCGTTGCCTTCACCCTCGAGAGCGGACAGCGACGTCAGCGAGTTGACGAGAGTCTCGTTAGCCACACACTCGTGAGTGTTGACCGTGAGTGCAGTAAATCCCTCAGGTTCGAGGACGTATCCCTGGGTGCCGAATCCGTTAAACACTTCGGTCAAAAGACTGTCGTCCTCGGCGATGTCGGTGAGACATGTCAGTTCCTCGGCGGCGGGCTCAACGCCGGTAAGCGCAGACACCAGGCTAGTGACCGACTCGGGGTCGACCGGTCCGCTGAGATCTGGAAGAAAAGGATCGACCCCGTCGAGTGCAGATGGTTCGACGTTGGCATCGGTGTCGACGGCTCCTGGCTCGTCACCTGAGGCGTTGTCGTCGCCGCTGCACGCAGAGATAAGGAGTGCAAGACCCATCAGGGCCGCGACGAGGGAGCGAAAGCGATTCGAAGGCATTCGAATAGCTATAACAGGCTTGCGGGCAAAGCACTCATCGCTGTGACGACTTCTATTGGCCTCCTTACCTGCTACTCAGGTGCTTTTTGAATGCGTTGCACCCACTTGCAAGGTAGAGGCGGCCGGTTGCGAGCGATCTAGAAGGTGAGAACAAGGATGAGCAGGATCACGACGATGACCGCTGCGACGGCGATAACGCCGTACAGAATCTGATCCACCTTGCCTTTGGCGGCCTCAGGGTCGACGACCTTTTCTTGATCGATTGGCGCTCCGGCATCTCGTAGTGCATCGACTACTTGCTCGATCGATTTCCCAGTGGTGTCGACCGAGGTGAACTTGGCATATGCCTCTTGGCGTTCGGCCAACAACGAGGTGATCGTCGCCAATAGATCGTCGGAACTGCCGAGTACAGGTCGGCTCGCAACGCCATCGGCCATTACCCGGTCGTGAATCTCCTCCGGGGTCGCGGTGAGTGTGAAGACCTCCGCACCGAAGAACGCAACGACGTTCTCCTCTGCGAGCATCGTGCCACCTCCGGTCGCGATCACCTGGTTGCGTCGGGGCGCGAACTCGGCGACGATTTCGCGTTCGAGTTTGCGAAACGCCTCTTCACCGTCGCGCTCAAACACTTCTTGGACAGCATCGCCATGTTTGGCGATGATCTCGGCGTCGAGGTCGACAAAGGTACGACCGGTCAGCGTCGCTATCCGCCGACCGACAGCACTCTTGCCTGTTCCCATAAAGCCGGTAAGGACAATATTTGGACTCTGCTGATCGGACACCCTGCCCAAGTTAAACTGCCGGCTGCTGAAAACCGCTGATACTCAACCCGTTTGGAGCTTTGCTTCCGGAGCGCTCTAGGCGCCTAGGGCAGACTCCACGACCGATACCACGCCCTGCGCATTAAGCCCGTAGCGGGACAGGATCGTGGCGGGATTGTCATGGGGAATGTAGGTCCGAGGCATGCCGAGCACCCGAATCTCGCAGCTCGCAGCATCGGCGCCGATCGAGTGCAGATGCGATTCGATCTTGTCTCGGAAGCCGTCGCCAGCTCCTCCGTTGCGCAGTCCGTCCTCGATCGTGACGACCAGTCGGTGTTCCGCGGCGTTTTCGATCATCTCCGGGTCAGGAGGGGAGACCACCCGAGGGTCCCAGACGGTTGCGGAGATGCCTTTCGCCTGAAGAGCTTCCGCAGCCTCCGATGCTTCGGCGAGCATCTTGCCGACGCCGATAATGCAGACGTCGCTACCTTCCCGAGCCTTTCGCGCTCGGAGCCCAACGCCGACTTCTCGTTCGGTCACCGAAGGAGCTGCCTGCTTGCTCCAGCGGATCATTGCAGGACCGTCCGTGCACAGGTCGACCGCGTCGGCGAGTTGTACTTGAAGCTCCTGATAACTCGACGGCGCAAACACGGTCATTCCGGGCACTTTGGTGAATAGCACCATGTCGAGGAGTCCGTGATGTGATGGCCCGTCGTCACCTGTAACTCCGGCTCGATCGAGACAGAAGATAACAGGCTGGCGATGCAGGCCAACATCGAGGTTGACCTGGTCGAATGCCCTCGTCATGAAGGTCGAGTAGACCGCGACCACCGGACGGAGGCCACCCATCGCCATTCCAGCAGCGGCCGTCACGGCGTGTTGTTCGGCAATTCCTACATCGAATGTGCGATCTGGGAAGCGCTCTCTGAACGGGAGCAACCCGGTCGAGTCGGGCATGGCAGCGGTAATAGCGACGAGCTCAGGGTGCTCTTCGGCCTGCTTGATGAGCGTTTCGGTGAAGGCCTGGGTGTAGCTGCCCGCTTTGATGCCCGAGGTATCGTGCATGTTCTTGATCGGGTCATTCTCGGCCGGGGCGTAGCCGCGTCCCTTTTGTGTGAGCACGTGAACCACCGTCGGTCCATTGAACTCGTCGGCGTTTCGCATTGCGGCCTCAAGGCCTTCGATGTCGTGGCCATCGAACGGACCGAGATAGTGCACGCCAAGGTTCTCGAAGAACGCTGGCGGCTCCCACATATGGCGGATCGCCGCCTTGGTGGCATGGATCGAACGTTCGAGATGATCGCCGACCCATGGGATGTTCTCCGCGATCTGTTCCATCTTTGCCTGGCGCCGCATGTAGACCGGGTTCGACCTGATCTTCACGAGTGAGTCGGTGAGAAGTGAAACGGTCGGGGCATACGAACGGCCGTTGTCGTTCAAGATGATCGTGACGTTGCTCTTGGCGTGGCCGAGGTTGTTGATGCCTTCATAGGCCATGCCGCCGGTGAGAGCGCCGTCGCCAATGACGGCGATGATCTTGCGACCCGAGCCATGCTCAGAGGCCTCGGCTGTCGCGAGGCCATGTGCGTAGCTGAGCACCGTCGATGCGTGGCTGTTTTCGATCCAATCGTGTTGGCTTTCCTCCCGAGACGGATAGCCGCTTATCCCGTCCGGTTGACGAAGGCCGTCGAAGCCACTCATGCGGCCGGTCAGCATCTTGTGTACATACGTTTGATGGCCGGTGTCCCACAAGATGATGTCGTTGGGGGAATCGAAGACTCGGTGCAGCGCAATCGTGAGTTCGACAGCGCCAAGATTGGATCCCAGATGGCCGCCCGTCCGCGAGACCGAAGCCACGATCAGTTCACGAATTTCCTCCGCGAGCGCGCTGAGCTGCTCGTGGGTGAGCGCATCAAGATCGCTCGGACCGGTAATGGTCGACAGCAACATCAACGATCACGATAGCTCGGGAATAGTCGAGAGGCCCGATGCGGGTATCAGAGCCTTGATCGCTACCGATCTGAATGGATTATTAACGACTGCAAAGAAGTGGTGAACACGAGTCCCTTTTTGATCAATCAGTAGTCGCGGCTGGTTTCATATGTGTACCCAGGAAAGGCCCCCCAAAAATGCTGAGTGGATCAATTACATATGTGGTGGTGATTCTGTGGGGCGTGTGGGTACTTCGTGGCGATCGGATCGAGCGCGACAGGCCGATGAAGGTGCTCTTCTCGCTGCTCTTTGCCTTTTACGTTTCGCGCTTGTTGGCGGTAACGCTGTTTCCATTGCCGATCGATAGTGCAGTGATCGAGCAAGGTCGGGCCCTCGGTGACTCCGGTTTTGGTCCGGGCAATAACTTCGTTCCGTTCCGTACCGTGAACGATGCGCTGGGATCAGAGTTCTCGTTCGTCAACCAGGTCATTGGCAACTTCCTCCTTCTGTTGCCACTTGGCTTGATGGCCCCTTTGCTCTTCGAGCGGTTCAGTCGCAAGGTGAGCGCGATCGCGTTGGTGATTGGAACGACCGTGGCCATCGAAGTCACGCAGTTGGGTGTTTCGACCCTCCTTGGATACACCTACCGTTCGTTCGACGTCGACGATCTTTGGTTGAACGCTGCCGGCGGTGTGCTCGGCGTGCTGTTCGCCTCGTGGGTCATGCATCTACAAGACGCTGGTGACGCAGTCGAAAGTAACGCCGATGACTCAGCGCTTGAGGTTCCCGTGGTTACAGATTCGCTAGAAAGCGTTCCTTGTCGATCTGCACTCGGATAATTCGTCCCGTGCCGACAAGCATCCCCATACCGTGAGCCTCGGCGTCAAAGACTAGGCGTCGACCCTCGATCCGCACGAGCGTTGCACTGGCGGTGATCTCGGTGCCGACCCCGGTGCCGTGGAGATGGTCAAGGTTGATCCGCAGCCCCGCGGTGATCATGCCTTCTGGCAGTTGCCCGTCGAGTGCATCCATCGTCGCCTCTTGCATGAGCTGCAGGAGGCGAGGTGTGCTGAGGACGGCGACGTCGCCGGTACCTTGCGTCACAGCAGTCTCGTGCTCGCCAACCACCATCGTTGCTTCGCCGTGAAGTCCCAGTTCTAGTGCCACGATCGAATCCTATGCGCGCCGAAAGGTGCGCGGGTGGCTTGGACTCCCCGGCTTGTCCGGCCGGTCAACGATCGGTGAGGTTCATGAATTGATAAAGACAGGGCCAAACGCTCACTCCGGTCGAGCCCTTGGTCGATACAGTGAAGAGAACCACTCTGGGCCTGCGTTTCCCACGCAAGCCGTTTCCGAAAGGTGTTCTTCGTGCTCGACGAATCACTGGTCGCAACCACTCTCGATACCGCCCTGCTCGGTGGCGCTGACTTCGCGGAGGTCTTCGTTGAGGACAAGCGCAATTCATCTGCGTTCCTCGACGACGGCAAGATTGAAGAGCTGACATCCGGACGCAGTCGTGGGGCTGGCATTCGGGTCGTCGCTGGTGACACCACAGGATTCGCTCACACTGCAGACCTCTCCGAGGACGCACTTCGCAAGGCCGCCGAGGCAGCTGCAGCGGCTGCACGTGGCGGCGGCGGTGGCGTTCGCAAGGTGAGCCTCGAGCGCCAGGATGTCTCTCGAGACATCGAGGTCGAGACCTTTCCTGAGACGGTTGCCAAAGGCACCAAAGTCGAGCTGCTCCAGCGAGCCGATGAGGAGGCCCGTTCGATCGGGGACGAAATCTCCCAGGTCAGCGCCCGGTACGGCGACAGTCGGCGCAAGATCCTCGTCGCTAACTCCGACGGTCTCATCGCTGGTGACGACCAGGTTCGTACCTTCTTTGCGATCAACTGCGTTGCCATGGGCGACACCGGTATGCAGACCGGCCGCGAGAGCCACGGTCGAACCATAGGCTTTGAAACGTTCGATGATCACGACGTGACCGAGATGGCCCGGGTCGCAGCGAACCGTGCCATCACCAAGCTCAGCGCTCGCCCAGCACCTTCGGGAGCCCAGACCGTCGTGGTCGGCCCAGGTGGCGGTGGCGTGCTTTTCCACGAGGCGTGCGGTCATGGCCTCGAAGCCGACCTCGTCGCCAAGTCGGCGTCGGTCTTTGCTGGACGCAAAGGTGAGCAGGTTGCAAGCCCGCTCGTCACGCTCATTGATGACGGCACGATGTCAGCCGAATGGGGCAACTTCGCCATCGATGACGAGGGTCGTCCCGCCCAGCGCAACGTATTGATCGAGAATGGCATTCTCACCGACTACATGTACGACAACATTCGTGCCCGCAAGGAAGGCCGTCCGTCCTCGGGCAACGGTCGGCGTCAGAGCTACCAACACCTCCCGATGGTGCGGATGACCAACACGTACATCACCGCGGGTGAGGACAACCCAGCTGACATCATCGCCTCCACACCGAACGGCGTATACGTCGCTCAGCTCGGTGGCGGACAGGTCAATACCGCGACGGGCGATTTCGTCTTTGGCATGACCGAGGCGTACCTCATTGAAGACGGAAAGATCACCGAGCCAATTCGTGAAGGCAACCTGATCGGCAATGGCCCGGAGGTGCTTACCCGCATCGACGCCCTCGGCAACGACTTTGCCATGGGCCACCCGGGCACATGCGGCAAGGATGGCCAGGGTGTTCCAGTCGGCGACGGTACACCGACCCTTCGTGTGACCAGCCTCACCGTCGGCGGCACGGCGGCCTAACGCAACATGGCTGAGCTTCTACCGATCGCAAAGAAGGTTCTGGGCTGGGCGAAGGATGGTGAGGCCGTCGAGGTCGTCGCTGTTCACGAGCGTGACACCGAGATCCGGGTATACCAGGGCGAGATCGAACAATTCACGGCGAGCGAGTCACAGGGCGTCGGCGTCCGCGTCATCGTCGACAACAAGCAAGGCTTCGCGTACGCGGGCTCGCTCGACGAGGAAGTCCTCGCCGAGACAATGGCCGAAGCGCGTGACAACGCCACCTTTGGCACGCCTGATGAGTTCCTCGGGCTGGCAAGCCCCGATGGTGTCGCCGTCCAAGAACTTGATTTGTACAACGAGGCCGTCAACGACATGGCCACCGACGCCAAGATCGACCTTGCGATCAAGCTGGAAGAACAGACCCTCAAGAGCGACGAACGCATTTCCGGCATCGAATCGGCCGACTATGTCGACTCCATCAGTGAAAGCGCGCTTGTTTCGACCGCCGGGGTCGAGGTAACTAGTCGCGACTCGGGCTCGTACGTCACGGTCTCGGCCCTGGCCGAAGAGGACGGCGACACTCAGATCGGTTTCGGATTTAGCGTTGGCCGCGACCCCGCACAGCTCGACGTCAGCAAGGCAGCCGCCGATGCAGGCGATCGCGCGACCCGGCTCCTCGGTGCAACCCAACCCGCAAGCGAGCGGGTCACGATCGTGTTCGACCCTTTTGTCACCGCCCAGTTTCTTGCGATTCTTGGCGGCACGATGTCGGGCGAAGCGGTAATGAAGGGTTACTCGCTCTTCGCCAATCGCATGGGCGAAGAGGTTGCATCACCGTTGTTCACTCTCGTCGATGATCCGACGAACAGCGATGCCTTTACGGCGAGCGAGACCGACGGCGAGGGCATGGCGAGCCGTCGCAATGTCCTCATCGATGGCGGTCGGCTGAACACCTTTGTTCACAATGCCTACACCGGGCGCCGGATGGACGCGGCGTCGACGGGCTCGGCTGTCCGTGGCTATTCGTCGGTCCCTAGTGTTGGCGCTCGGGCGCTTTTCCTCGAACCCGGCACGCAATCCCAGGAGGAACTGATCAGCGGCATCGACAACGGCGTCCTGATCCAGGGCGTCGCTGGAATTCATTCGGGCGTGAATCCGGTGAGCGGTGACTTTTCGACCGGGGCCGAGGGTCTGCGAATCCGCGACGGTGAACTCGGCGAACCGTTGCGCGAGATCACCATTGCATCGACGCTTCAGAAGATGCTCGGTGACATTCAGGCGGTCGGCAACGACGTCGACTGGCTTCCCATGTCGGCAGCGGGCGTCAGCCTGGTCATCGCCGATGTCACCATGAGCGGCGCGTAGACAACTTCGCGAGACACACCCGTCGTAGAGGCTGCGCTCTCACGACGCGCCCGAGGGGGGCTGACGTCTTGGGTGCAGTCGTTGATCCCGGAGTCGGGTCGTTCCCTTTGGGGTCAGGTCTCACTTTCACTGAATCCTGATTAGGGTCAGGTCTCACTTTCACCCAGTTGGGTACAGACCGTTGAATTCATAACGATCGTCGCTGACTAAACACGATCGCCAGTTGCCGCCCGGATAGCGATCAAGCCAAGGTCTGCACGACAAAACTGTTGACTATCGGTCGATCCGCGTTGCGGGCGAGTGAAAGTGAGACTTGACCCCATGGGACTATGGGTGAAAGTGAGACCTGACCCCATTTGCTTAGTGTTTGGATTCAGGGGGTTCGGGCTCTCACAATGCGTCGACCCGTGCCGATGATCCGGTATGGGTCGTTCGATAGTCGCTTGTGGGTTCGCCACACTTCTCGTCGTAGGTATCATCGCGGCCATTGCTGGGAATCCGTTCGCGCAACGTTTGGGCCAAGGCGTTTCGGACGAGCCACCTGAGGTGTTCGTCTTCTTCGACGAAGAGGCAACGGCGGAGTTCGATCAGGCTGCAGCGGCCCGTGAAACGAGGAACCGCACCTTGATTGGACTGGCGATCACCATTGGTTTGTCGGGGCTAATCGTGTCGACTCGATCAACATCGGATGCGGCCCCGGCGTCCTCTGTTGCCTAATCCGCCGGAGAACACGATCTGTTCGGTCGGAATGAACTGAGCTGAACAGCGTTGTAACCGACTGGCGATCGCCGCGTAAGCTCGCAGCGTCCAGCCAGGGAGAAGTTTCTTGCACCGTCTGTATCGCATACTGCTGCTTGCCCTAGGGGCGATGGTGTTGCTGGCAGCGTGTGGTGGCGGTGAAGACCTCGGTGGGGAACTGCTCGAGCTCGATGCGGTAGCACTTCAGGAGACAAGCGCTCAGGCCATGGGCGAGGTCGAAAGTGTCCGTTTTGGGCTTGCCCGTAGTGGCGCCCCGGTGTTCATTGACGGCGCCCAGTCGATCTCATTGGACAACATCGACGGACGCTTCGCCGTACCCGGTTCGGCCGATGCGATTCTTGGTGTGACCGTCAGCGGTTCGCTACGTACCGAACTCGGTGCGATCGCCATCGACGATGAGGTTTGGCTCTCAAACCCAACGACCGGGCGTTTCGAAACGCTGCCACCAGGTTTCGATATCGACCCCAGCCTGTTCTTTGACCCAGTCGGTGGCTGGCGACCGCTCATCTCGGGGCTCACCGACGTGGCCGTCGTGGGCGAAGAGCAGCGCAACGACACCACCCGCTATCACCTCACCGGAACCGCTCCAGCCGAACGTATGGCTGCTATCACGGCGGGGTTGGTGAGCGGCCAGGACGTCGAGCTTGACCTCTGGCTCCACCCTGTGACCGCTGAAGTCACCTCTGTCGAGTTCTCTACCGAGTTCGATGGCGACGTGAGCGAATGGGTGCTCGAGCTCACCGAGTACGGCGAGACCTTCGATATCTCGCCACCGGAAGAGTAATGACGGTGGTCGAAACAGAGCGACCGACGCGGCGCTCTGCATCGCCGCGGGCAATCCTGTGGGTTGTTGGCTTTGCGGTCTTCGTCGCAGCAGACGACCTGACGGTTGTGACGACCATGCTCCGTCCAATCATCAACGATCTCGGACTCACGTTGCCCGATGGTCTCGACGATGCTGCGTGGATCGTCAACGTCTACCTGATTGCTTTCGTGTCCGTCATGCCGTTGGCCGGACGCCTCAGCGACGTGATTGGTCGGCGTCGATTGTTCGTTCTGGCCTACGCAGTGTTCCTCGTGGGCACGATCGTGATCCCGCTCTCTTCTTCGATGGCCCCATTTCTCGTCGGCCGTGTGTTGACCGCGATCGGGGGAGGTGCGATGGTGCCGGTGGCGCTGGCGGTCGTCGGCGATGTGTTCGACGACGACAAGCGCGCTCGGGCCCTTGGAAACCTCGGTGCGATCGAGACGTTCGGCTGGGTCTGGGGCCCGCTCTACGGCGCGCTCCTCGTGCGTTTCCTCGATTGGCGTTGGCAGTTCTGGTTGAACATTCCACTCGCCCTCGTCGGTCTGGCGTTGGCGTGGTGGGCGCTCGCTGATGTCGACGATGCTCTGGGCGAACGTCGTGCTGGTCGCAGAGTCGATTGGTGGGGCGCCGTCTTGTTGTCGCTCACATTGATCGTCCTCGACCTTGCCCTCCTCGGCAACGCTGAGATTCAAAGCGTTACCGGTCTCGAAGAACTCCAGGGCGGAAGTGGCTTTGACTTCCGCCTGTTGTTTCCTGTGGCTGCCGTGCTCGGCTTTCTGTTCGTTCTTCACGAGCGTCGAACCGAAGACCCATTGATCGATCCTGCGTTCTTCGCTGGCCGCAACCTTCGGATTGCGCTCTTTGTCAACCTAATCGTGGGTGCCGCTTTAATCATCGCGATGGTTGACGTGCCGATCTTCGTCAACGCAATAGAGATTGACCTTGAACGATCGGCCGTACTCGCTGGCTGGGTTCTCGCTGCGCTGACGGCGGCGATGGCGGTCGCCTCGTGGGTTGGTGGCCGACTGGCCGAGCGGGTCAGCTATCGCCTACCCACGATCATCGGAATGGCCCTCGCCTCAATCGCCATGTTGCTCATGGGCCTCACATGGACGCCGGATCTCAACTTCCTTGTTGCGGCAGGACAGCTCGCTATCCTCGGCGCTGGTCTTGGCCTGGTGTTCGCTCCAACGACAGCGACCGTCGTCGATGCTTCGCCACCACATCAACGCGGTGCAGCCGCGGCGATCGTGATGATCGTTCGACTCGTTGGCCTGAGCGTCGGTCTGGCCGCGCTTACGGCGTGGGGCTTGGCCAGATTCAACGACCTGCGTGCAACGCTCGAGCTTCCTCCAATAACGGACCCGGATTTCCCGGCGGCGGTCACCGAAGCTTCGGCAGAACTCACTGCGAGCGCGATCTCCGAGACGTTCCTCGCCGCTACCGCGATCGCCCTGATCGGATTCTTCGTCGCGCTGTTCGCGAAGAAGAACTCGAGCACAGACGACACATCAATCGCCTCGCCAATCCAACCAACCACGGGGGAGCCTCCCATGCGTGAAGACAGTTTCTTGAAGACCGCCGTGGTCATCCTCGGCATAGTGCTCGTGGGCGTGGTTATCGCGCTCGGGCTCGTCGTGCGGTCGCTCAACGACACTCAGGCGGAGCTGGCTCTTGCCCAAGAAGACCTGATCCGGGTCGAGGAAGGCGCTGCCGGGTCGGCGATCGTGTCCGCCCAGGTGATCGAGTTCGCACGTCAGGTCGGTGAACTAGAACCGCAGGTCTCCGCCGGTCTTGAGGAGGCGATCCTCGAGCTCGAGAACTTCTCGAACAGCTCACTCGAGTTCGCCGTTGCCATCGACGAAACCGTTGTCATTGATACCGAGATCGAAATCGATCGCGACTTCAGTTTCCCGATAGACGAGACCATCACGATCGATCAGGCGGTCGATACCACAATCGAGATCGACACGGGTCTGGGCTTTGAGGTGCCCGTCGATGTAAATGTGCCAGTGAATGTGGACGTGCCAATCCAACTCGACGTCGATGTGCCCATCAGCGAAACAGTTCCGGTCCAGGCCGAAGTCCCCGTCGTGCTCGATGTCCCAATCGAGGTCAACATCGCCGAAACGGAGCTGCGCGAACTCACCATCCAACTCGCTGACGGGCTCCGGCAGATCCAAACCGTGGTGTCTGATTTGTCGAACTAGATCTCAGAACCCGATTGCGGCACCGTCTGCGCGCGGCTCGCTACCTGCGATGTAGACGCCTTCGGGGGAGCGCTGAATGATCTGGCCGCGGCCGAAAGAGGTTCGGTCGGATTCAACCCGGACGGTGTGACCGCGGCGCTTGAGGCCCTCGACGATCTCCGTTGGAACCTCTTGCTCGACGCGGACGGTGTGATCGCGGCCCACCTGCCACCGAGGCGCGTCGAGGGCAGCCTGAGGGTTGCAGCCGTGATCGATCATGGCTGCCACCACCTGGAGGTGTCCCTGGGGCTGCATCTCGCCTCCCATCACGCCGAACGGACCAACGGGCTGACCGTTTCGAGTCAGAAAGCCCGGGATGATCGTGTGCCGTGGACGCTTACCCGGCGCAGCAACATTGGGGTGACCAGGTTCCAGCGTGAAGCCAGCACCCCGGTTTTGAAGCGCGATGCCATGGCTTGGTACGACGACGCCTGATCCGAAGCCGTGGTAGTTCGATTGAATGAAGCTGACCATCATGGCGTCCTTGTCGGCGGTAGCGAGATAGACGGTTCCGCCGCTTTGTGGATCTCCAGTGGCCGGCGACCCCGCACGATCGTCGATAAGCGCAGCCCGTGACGCAAGGTACTTCGGAGAGAGGAGCTGCTCGACCGGCACATCCGCGTGCTCCGGGTCGGCGACGAACGCGTCGGAGTCTGAAAACGCAAGTTTCATCGCCTCGATGTTGAGGTGCCAGCCCTCTTCGCTCAGGTGGGGTAGCTCTCCCGCTGCTGTTTCGCCGGCGATACCGAGCGCCATAAGTGCAGCGATCCCTTGGCCGTTCGGTGGAATTTCCCACACGTCGTGATCCCGGTACGAAACGCTGATCGGGTCGACCCACTCACCGTGATGATCAGCGAGGTCATCGGCCGATATCATGCCGCCGGTCGCAGAGGCGTGGTCGGCGATAGCGGCTGCGATCTCGCCTTCGTAGAAGTCGCGCAATCCGTGCTCGGCCATTGATCTGAGGCCACGGGCGTGGCCCGGTGTGGCCCACATCTCGCCCGCTCGAGGCGCCCGCCCCGGGTCGCTGGACCCTGAAAACACATCGAACCAGTCGGACAGCTCTGCAATGCCCAGCTGGCTGTATTTGCTATAGGCGCGCTGCCACATCATCGACACAACCGGCGAGATCGGGAACCCCTTCTCCGCATACTTGATCGCTGGGGCGAGGAGACGGTCGATGGGAAGTTTGCCGAAACGTTGATGGAGCTGGTCCCAACTATCGACAGCGCCAGGAACGGTCACCGGAGCCCAGCCGTACAGGCTGACCTGGTCCGCACCCGCTTTGCGGAGCTGTTCTGCCGAGGAGCTGAGCGGCCATCGGCCAGAACCGTTGAGGCCGTGCAGGCGTTCGCCGTCCCAGACAATGGCGAACGCATCACCTCCCAAGCCGTTCGAGCATGGCTCGACGACCGTGAGTGCGGCAGCTGTCGCGATGGCGGCATCGACCGCCGATCCACCATCGGCGAGAACGCCAAGTCCGGCTTGGGCTGCGAGAGGTTGACTCGTCGCTACCATCGCTTCGCTCGCGACTACCGCGGAGCGCTGCGAGGCGTACGGGAAACGAGTCAGCGAATCAGGATCGTTCATCGCGGGAGTGTACGGCATCTAATCGTCGCGAACCCGTACTCCCAGTCATCACTGGGTCTGTCAGGTTAATGTGATACACAAAAGTGTCTTTGTTGCTCGATCGTGTATAACGTTAAGTATGACGCTGATCGAACTGGGCAGGGGATCGTCACGATGATCGTGGTTGTAGGTGGCGGCACTATGGGTGGAGGCATTGCGGTGAGCTTTGCCCTATCCGACAGGCCGGTTTGGATCGTCGAGCACTCGCGCGAGATGGCCGACGCATGTGATGAGCGTGTTCGGGCGTCGCTTAGTCGGGCAGCGGGAAAGCGCGGCCGCGAACAAGAGATCGACAACCTCAATGCTCTGCTGACCATCAGCACCGAACAGCCTGACCCGTCCGAAGTCGAACTGGTCATCGAGGCCCTGCCCGAAGATATGTCACTCAAACAGTCGGTGTTGAGCGCCGTTGGTCCTCACTACTTGTCGAGCAACCCCGAGTTGATCATTGGATCGAACACGAGCTCGTTGTCGATCACCGAAATTTCCACAGCTCTTGAACACCCGGACCGCTTCTGTGGAATGCACTTCTTCAACCCGGTACCAGCATCGAGCCTTGTAGAGGTGGTCGTAGGTGAGCACACCAGCGACGACACCATCGACAAGGCAGTGCACTATGGCGAATTGCTCGGCCTCACCCCGATCACCGTGCAGGACAGTCCGGGCTTTGCTTCGAGCCGGCTGGGCGTTGCTCTCGGCCTCGAAGCGATCCGCATGGTCGAATCTGGCGTTGCGTCGGCAACCGATATCGATGCTGCGATGACGCTCGGCTACAAACATCCAATCGGACCACTGAAGCTAACCGACCTGGTCGGAGTCGATGTTCGCCTAGCGATCGCCGAGCATCTGGCGACCGAACTCGGGCCTCGATTTAGCCCTCCAGAGCTCATGGTCGACATGGTTGCGGCTGGCTTGTTGGGGAAGAAGACCGGAGAGGGATTTTATGTCTGGTGAGATACTGCCCAGCTACGTGATGGGCCAATGGGTTTCGGGCTCCGGCCGCGGTAAGCCCTACGTCGACGCCGCGACGGGTAAGCACCTCGGGATGGTCTCCACCAAGGATCTCGACCTCGGCGGCGCGGTCAACTATGCGCGTACCGTCGGGAATCCTGCGGTCGGTGCGCTCACCTTCCATCAGCGGGCCACCATTTTGCGCAACCTCGGCAAGCTACTGCTCGAACCGGAGGTTCTTGGACCCCTGTATGACCTGTCGGCAAGGACCGGTGCTACAGCGAAAGACTCGTGGATCGACATCGATGGCGGCGCTGGCGTTCTTCTCGCCTACGCGAGCAAGGCGCGAAAGGAACTACCAAACGCCCACGTGATCGTCGACGGTAACTTCGAGCCGCTGTCGCGCGACGGCTCGTTCGGTGCGGTACATGTCTTGACGCCGCGCCGAGGAGTGGCGGTGCAAATCAACGCCTACAACTTTCCGGTCTGGGGCATGCTCGAGAAGTTTGCACCATCGTTTCTGGCTGGGTTGCCGAGCATTGTGAAACCAGCGCCACAAACAGCCTTTCTGACCGAGGCTGCAGTGCGGGTAATCCTCGACAGCGGGTTGTTGCCCGACGGCGCCCTCCAGCTTCTCAGCGGCGAACCCGGAGATCTCCTCGACCATCTCGACGGCCAGGACTCGGTCGCTTTCACCGGCTCGGCGACAACGGGTGCGCTCATCAAGGCTCATCCAAACCTGATAGCGAAGTCGGTTCACGTCACCACCGAAGCAGACTCGGTCAACTCTGCCCTGCTCACTCCGGGGGCCGGCCCCGGCACTGCAGAGTTTGATCTGTTCGTAAGCGAAGTCGTGAGCGAGATCACAACGAAGGCCGGTCAGAAATGTACGGCGATCCGGCGAGCCTTCGTACCAGCAGAACACCTCGACGATGCATCGTCTGCTCTCGCGCTCGCACTGGCCGAGGTAACCGTTGGAGACCCCGGAGACGACGCCGTGACGATGGGGGCGCTCGTCGATCGGAACCAGCGGGACCGCGTCATCGAGGCGATCGACCAGCTGAAGACCGCGAGCGACGTGATCGTTGATGCCACGAGCTTCGTCGGAGTGGATAGCGACAAGGGGGCATTCGTCGCTCCGACCCTTCTTCGAGCAATCGACCGGTTTGCCGACGTAATTCACGACGTCGAAGCATTCGGGCCGGTCGCTACTCTCATCCCGTACGCCTCGACCGACGAAGCTATCGAACTGGTCGCCCGAGGCAACGGGAGTTTGGTCGCGTCGATTTATGGGGCGGACCCCACCGAGACCGCAACACTGGCTCGCGGCATCGCTGCCCATCATGGCCGGGTGCTCATCGTTGACGAGGCAATGGCAGCTTCGAGCACCGGGCACGGGTCGCCCCTGCCTCATCTCACCCATGGCGGACCTGGTCGAGCCGGCGGTGGGGAAGAGCTGGGCGGTATGCGGGCGGTGTTCAGTCACATGCAACGTACCGCTGTTCAGGGATCGCCGGCGTCGTTGTCAGCGGTTACAGGCGAGTACATCTCGGGTGCTCCGACGACCGATAGCGGGCATCCATTCCGCCTCAACTTCGACGAGCTCTCGGTCGGCGATTCGCTCACGACCGAATCGCGTGTGGTGACAAACGAGGACATTGTGCACTTCGCGGACTTCACCGGCGACACCTTCTATGCACACATGGATGAACAAGCGGCGGCCCGCAGTCCGATCTTCGGTGGGATTGTTGCCCACGGATATCTGGTGCTGTCCTTTGCTGCCGGTTTGTTCGTGGATCCGCCGGAGGGTCCGGTGCTCGCCAACTACGGCATCGATCGGCTGCGCTTCGCCACGCCAACAAAGCCCGGCGATGAGATCCATGTGGTGCTCACATGCAAGCGCAAAACCCAACTGGATGGGCGCGGCTATGGCGAGGTTGCCTGGGACACTCAGGTCATCAACCAGAACGGTGAAGTTGCGGCGGCCTACGATGTGCTCACCATGGTCGCCAACGCTCCTGGTGTGAACGGAGCAGAACTCTGATGGCCCGTCGATGGACAGACCTATCGGCCTTCGAGGCGTTCTTGGATGACGGAGGCATCGTCGAAGTCGATGACGACATGCCATCTGAATACCGCGAGGCGGTGTTCGCCTTTATTGAAATGCACGCGAACTCTGAGTACATGGGCGGGCTGACCGAACGGGATTGGATTCCGAAGACGCCCGGGCTGCGTCACAAGATGAGCGTGCTCGCCAAGACCCAGGACGAGATAGGCCACGGGCATCTGCTCTACATGGTGGCCGCGGATATGGGCATCAAGACCCGCGATGAGATGCTCGAGGACCTCATGGCTGGTCGCAGCCGTTTTCACAATGTTTTTCACTACAAGGCCGAGACCTGGGGTGACCAAGTTGCGATCGCCTTCCTCGTCGACGCCGCGGCGCTTGCCAGCCAGCAGGCGGTCTTCAAGAACTGCAGTTATGGGCCGTATCGTCGCATCCTCAAACGGATCATCAGCGAAGAGGGCTTCCATATGCGCCTCGGCGAAGACCGGATGCGCCGAATCGCAGAAGGCACAGATATCCAGAAAGAGATCTTCCAGGACGCGCTCGACCGGTGGTTTTGGCCTGCACTGCAACTGTTCGGTCCCGATTCGAAACCGAACGACAAGCTGCTGAAGTGGCATATCAAGAGCGAGCGCAATGAGGTGCTTCGAGACAAGTGGGTTCAGAAGTTTGTGCCGATGATGCACAGCTACGGGTTCAGCGTTCCTGCCCCTGACCTGGTCCTCGACGAAGAATCCGGGAAGTGGGATGTCGGCCCAATCGACTGGGAACCGCTGAAGAAGACGCTCGCTCAGGGCGGTCCGGATTCGGCTCGTCGCATCGGCGAAGCCCGAGACAATTGGGAGAGAACCGCTTGGGTGAGGAACGCATTGGAAGCCAGCAATGCGTGAATGGAGCGAAGCGAGATGACCGTGTCGACAAGCAATGGATCTGAGGTGGATGCTTTCAGCGCGACGACGGCAGACATCGTTCGTGCCGTGGGGAGCGTGGACGATCCCGAGTATCCGGGCGTCTCAATCGTCGATCTGGGGCTACTCGAACGTGTTGCGGTGAATGACGGTGTGGCTAGCGTTGCGCTGATCCCGACGTTCTCGGGATGTCCCGCGCTCGCCATTATCAAAGAGGACGTTGAAGCAGCGGTCATCGAAGTTGACGGAGTTGAGTCGGTCTCGGTTGGCTGGTTGACCACACCGGCGTGGACTCCTGATCGGCTGAGCAAAGACGGCCGAGCGGCGCTCGCCACCGAGTTCACGGTTGCGGTGAAGATTGGTTCGACCGATCCGGCGTGTCCGCTCTGTGGTGGTCCGACCGTCGAGAAATCGATGTTCGGTCCGAGCCGTTGTCGTTCGGTGCACCGATGCGAAACGTGTCGCGAGACCGTCGAAGTGATGCGGGGGTAGCCATGGCGACCTATGAAGTGTTCTTAAAGAAGGACGGCCGTGACGAGTTCCGTCACGCGGGCGCCCTCGATGCCGCGAACGACGAGCTTGCGATGCTCCTGGCCCGCGAGTCATACATCCGTCGGGCTGAAGGAAGTCGAGTGTGGGTTGTGAACCGCGAGCACCTCCTGGTTGGCGATACCGACTTCATTGCCCCCAACGCCGACAAGCCGCACCGGCATCACGATGGCGCCGAAGTTGCTGCACGCCGCAAACGCAGCCGGGAAAGTGGTGGCTCATGATCAGCACGACCGAGACGCTGCGCGAGTTTCTTCTGGCGTTCGCTGATGATGAACACCTGATGGGCCAACAGCACACCGAGTGGATTGGCGTCACACCATTCCTTGAAGAGGATCTGGCATTTGCAAGCATCGGCCAAGATGAGCTTGGCCATGCCGTGATGCTTTACGAGCTGGTGTGTGACCTCGACGGAGTAGAGGCAACCGACGCGGTGATCGATGAACTTGCCTTCGCTAGGACGGCGCAGTCATATCGCTCCAGTGCGTTTACCGAGTATGGAACGACCGACTGGGCCGAGGCTCTGGTGCGTCACTGGATCTACGACATCGTCGAAGACCTTCGGTGGAGCCTTGTCGCTGATTCGAGCTACATCCCGTTGGCCAACGTGACCGTTCGAGCACAACGCGAGGAGAGCTATCACCGACGCCATGCGCAGGCTCTGATGGATTCGCTAATCGCTACCGCTGCTCGTTCTGAGCTCGA
Organism: uncultured Acidimicrobiales bacterium; assembly: GCA_964610745.1. Classification (GTDB taxonomy): domain Bacteria; phylum Actinomycetota; class Acidimicrobiia; order Acidimicrobiales; family SHLQ01; genus SHLQ01. The sequence continues at coordinate 35,640 of CAZSYL010000008.1, read as the reverse complement.
GCAGGCACTGGAGACCGTCCTAGTGCAGTTGCCGTCGTTGCTCGCGCCTGTCGCCAATGAGGACGTGTTAGTTGCGGAAGGGATCATCGAATCGCCGCTCGCTACCAAGCATCGTGATGTGCTCGATCAGGTCGTGGCGACCTTCGACACCGACCGCATCGTTTCGGAGGCGCCAATACCGACCGACGGCAGAACCACGCGCTCGGAGAACTTTGCGCCGCTTATGGCCCGCATGCGCGAAGTGCTCGACCTCGACCCTTCGGCAGTTTGGTAGGCCCGATGGCGACGTCAGGACGATTCGACACCCTGATTCGGAACTGGGCATCTGCAGCCGATATATCGGCCCGCTCTGTCCTCGTCACGATCATCGGCGACACGCTGGTTCCGATCGGGTCATCGGTGTGGATGAGTCAGATGCTGCAGCTGAGCGCCGGTTTTGGGTTCAGTGACCGACTTGTCCGTACGTCTATGAATCGCCTGGTCGCCGAGGATTGGCTTTACACCGAACGCGTGGGTCGCCAAAGTCGCTATCACTTGACGGACCTTGCCTTCGCCGAGTCGGCCAGTGCCGCCGAACGAATCTATGGTGTCGGCGACCCTGACTGGTCAGGTGAATGGGTGCTGCTCTTTCTCCCACGTGACTTGCCGTCATCGGAGGCCTCTCGAATCGTCGAGCACCTACGCTGGAACGGCTTTGTCCAGGTTGCCGCTGGAGTTCTCGTAGCGCCGGGTGGAAAACCCGAAGCAGCTAGAGAACTGTTGGCGCTCGTCGACCCTGCTCTGACGGCGGTTGTTGCCGTGGCCACCTTCACCGAATTGGACGAGCTCGTCGAACAGGGCTTCTTCATGGGGCAGTCCGATAGTGATGAGCTCGCGGCGGCGTACGCGTTGTTCGTGGAGCGATACGAACCGTTGCTCAGGTCACTCGAGAACGCCAATTCCCTACAGCTGTTTGGCCTTCGTACGATGCTCGTTCATGACCTACGAAGGATTCGCTTGCGTTGGCCAGAACTACCAGTGCAGGCGCGACCAGTTCTCTGGCCTGGCGGACGAGCAGCCGAAGTGGCCGCCGAGTTGTACACATCGTTGGTTGCTGGATCGGCCGACTGGTTGAGCGAGGTCTTCGAAACGAACTATCCGCGATCGTTCGAGAGTCGTTTTTCGACGTCCTGCGATCCGCCGACCCCTGAGATGCTGGAGAGAACATGATGAACGGCTACGAACCAATCGAGACAGCCGGAGTTGATGAGCTTCGGGCGCTGCAACTCGAACGAATGCAAGGCACCTTGGCGTACGCGTATGCAAACGTCTCGCACTACCGAGAAGCATTCGATTCCGCTGGCGTTTCGCCAACCGATCTTGAGTCACTCGACGATCTTTCGAAGTTTCCGTTTCTGATGAAAGACGATCTCCGAGCGCACTACCCGTTTGGTATGTTCGCATTGCCTCGAGAAGAGGTTGTGCGAGTGCATGCGTCGTCGGGTACGACGGGTCAGCCGACCGTGGTCGGTTATACGACGAACGATGTCGATATGTGGGCCACGGTTATGGCTAGATCGATCTTCGCTGCCGGAGGTCGTCGGGGTGACATAGCTCATGTCGCCTATGGCTACGGCTTGTTCACCGGCGGTCTCGGCGCACACTACGGGGCAGAAAAGCTCGGTTGCACGGTCGTGCCTGTCAGCGGGGGGCAAACAGCCAAGCAGGTACAACTAATCAATGACTTTGCACCGCGCATCATCCTCGTGACCCCGTCGTACTGCTTGAACTTGATCGACGAGATGGAAGCACAGGGCCTGGATCCGTCCAGCTGCTCGCTCGAGATCGGCATATTTGGTGCCGAACCGTGGAGTGACGGGTTGCGCGAAGAAATCGAGGCTCGAATGGGTATCGACGCCGTCGACATCTACGGATTGTCCGAAGTCATAGGACCGGGTGTTGCCCAGGAATGCGTCGAGACCAAGGACGGGCTGACGGTTTGGGAAGACCACTTCTATCCCGAGATCATCGATCCTGAGACGGGTGAGGTCTTGCCCGATGGCGAGTTTGGTGAGCTCGTATTCACCTCGCTTACCAAGGAGGCAATGCCCGTGATTCGCTATCGCACGCGAGATCTCACCCGCCTACTCCCCGGCACAGCTAGGACGATGCGACGCATAGAACGCATTTCGGGTCGATCCGATGACATGTTGATCATCCGCGGGGTGAATGTGTTCCCGAGCCAGGTCGAAGTCCAGGTCCTCGCCGTCTCTGGTCTCAGTCCACACTTTCAAATCGTGATCGACCAGGACGGAAATCTGACAAGCCTGACCGTCAACGTTGAAGCCGACCCAGAAAATCAGCGAGCTGAGGATGAGCTCGCCGCGGAACTCGCGAAGCGGATTAAGGAAAATATCGGGGTGAGCGCGACCGTCGTAGTCGTTGCGAACGGCCAAGTCCCGCGATCACAAGGAAAGGCGCAGCGCGTCGTCGACAACCGTCGCTAGTCCTAACCCCAGCGCGATCTCTCAATTTCGCATGCCTTCTGCTAAAAAGAAGACGTATTGCTGAGCTACGTTCAGAACAATCAGCGGTCCTGGCGCGTGGACCGCACGGGCGTGGCTGTGAGTCTATGGGGGTGCGGCGGTGCGCAACAAGAGAGTTCTGGTTCAGACGAGCATTGGTCTCGCCATAGTTGGTTTGGCCGCGTTCGCCGTCAGCTTCTTTGGAGGCACGGGTTCTGCAGAAGCGATCATCAACGGTGAGGTTGCAGGTCGGACGCCATGGCAGGTGTCGGTCCAGGACTCTGAGGGGCATTTTTGCGGCGGTGTGATCATCGACGAAGACACCATCGTTACCGCAGCTCACTGCCTCGAAGGCTTCCGCGCTCGGGACCTGCGGATCCGGGCGGGTAGTACCAACCTGATAAAGGGGCGGGTGCAGAACCGTCGAGCCGAGACGTTGGTCATGCACCCTCGCTATGCACGGGACGGTAAGGCAGACATTGGGTACATCGTTCTGGACAGGCCGCTCAACCTCAATGCAAAGCGAGTTGGCGCCATTGAGCTCGCCACCGCCGCAGACATCGCTGCGGTCAGTACAGCGACCGTGTCGGGCTGGGGAGATGTCAATAACGCTGGCAGAAGCTCTAACCGCCTCCGAGTAGCTGAAGTCCCACTCGTGTCGGACAGCGTCTGCATGCGCGTCCTGCGTACCCATGCCAACACCGAGCTCTGCGCTGGTGGTACCGGGACCGATTCGTGCTTTGGCGACAGTGGTGGTCCGCTTCTTGTGGAGACAGCGGATGGTCCAAGGCTCGCCGGAATCGTGAGCTGGGGTCTTGAGTGCGGTGGAACCACGCCAGGCGTATATGCCGAAATTCCGACGTTCGCCAATTTTCTATCCTGACCTTTGCAGACCAGGTCAATAGATGAGCCGCCAGCGACGGAGACACATCTTTAGGAATTAGCTGCGAACAATGCTAACTCGTCGGTGATATCGGAAGTCTCGATTTCAGTCGCAGCCGCACGCCCTTTGCCAGTCATGGAGAACATGCGCCGCGGTGGACCGGATGTTTCACGCTGCTCGTAGTCCGACTCCAACAAACCACGCTCTTCGAGGCGGTTCAGACATCGGTACATGGTGGCGTAGTTCATGACGTTGCGTTGGCCGTCTGAGGCCTTCCACAACTCAGTCAACGAATAGCCATGAAATCTGGTGTCCCCTCGAGAGGAGAGAGCCAGTCCTGCCGCAAGAATGATTCGCTCGTTGCGGACAAGTTGATTATCTTTTCGTCTCACGTATTTTCCAATTGCCAAATCCCAACAGTCGAGATCGAACTGTGCTGCGCTTCCAGGGCGCAAGCCCAAAATCGTTCTCAACAGAGTGAAGAGTAGCCGATGGCGAAAGGAGATGGCGCAAACTTTAATCACTTCACACCTTCGCCCTAGATGCCACATCTGATCTCGGACAGAAGTGGCGAGATGCCTCGGCTTTATTCGATAAAGGGGGGCACCGCAATCCACCAGTTTGGAATCGTTTCCACAGTAGAATCCCTGTATTTTAAAGGATCGCTTCCCAAGTTGTGGAAACGTTTTCAGTGGAGATATTCATTCTCACATAGTTGCAAATAAATATGTCCGTACATTTTGGACTATCTGTGCTCAACAGCTGATTTCGAGAGACGTCGTAGTGGTGGGACGGTCTTTGGTGGCACTTTCCGAGGGGGAAGTTCAGCTATTGCCGAAGCAGTCGCCGCGGCAATGATGGCAACAGCGCGCTCGAACGGCTCGTGGGTCATATCCGATGTCTTTTGCACACCGGTCACTTTCCGCACGTACTGACGAGCTGCGGCTTCGATCTCGTCACTAGTGGGTTCTGGGACGAGCCCGCGAAGGGTAGTGATGTTTCGGCACATGTCAGTTGACCGCCTTCTCTAAGCCTTCCCAGTAGGGGGCTCGCAGTTTGAACTTTTGAAGCTTTCCGGTCGCGGTACGCGCCAGCTCGTCGCGGAACTCCACGCTCGTCGGACACTTGTAGTGGGCGATCCTCTCGCGGCAATGATCGATGATGTCCTGCTCGGTCGTGGTTGAACCGTCCGTCGTGACAACGAGAGCCTTGACCGTTTCCCCCCACTTCTCATCGGGAACTCCAATGACCGCTACCTCGGTGACGTCGGGGTGATTAAAGACCGCGTCCTCCACTTCGATGGAGCTGACATTCTCGCCGCCCGAGATTATGACGTCCTTCTTGCGATCGAGAATTGTGTAATAGCCTTCTTCGTCCACTATTCCGCCGTCGCCGGTGTGGAACCAACCCCCTTCGAGGGCTTGACCGCTGGCATCGGGGTTGTCCCAGTAGCTCTTCAACACATTGTTGCTCCGAGCCAGGAACTCTCCTGATTGCGATACCTTCATCTCGACACCGACCGTCGGCACACCTTGTCGGCTCAGCTTTTGGGCACGTTCGGTTGGAGTGAGGTCGTCCCACTCGTGGCGGCAGCGGTTGAAGGTGAGCAGCGGCGCGGTCTCGGTGAGTCCATAAAGCTGGATGAACTCCCATCCGAGCTCGGTTTCGACCCGTTCGATCGTGGCGGTCGGCGGAGGAGCTCCGGCGACGATGATCCGCACTTTGTCGCGGCCAGGTATTTCGCCATCCCAATCCTTGGCCGCCTCGAGCACGGCAGCGACAACCGCCGGTGCTCCACACATGAGGGTGACTCCGTGTTCGTCGATGCGGCGAAGGATCTCCGCGCCGTCGACCTTGCGGACCACGACGTGTTTTACCCCCATGGCGGTGACGGTGTAGAGCATTCCCCAGCCATCGCAGTGAAACATCGGAAGCGTGTGAAGGTACACATCCCTGTCGGTCACCGCTGCGTGCCAGCCAAACGTGACAGCGTTTGTCCATCGGGCGCGGTGGGTCTGTTCCACTCCCTTGGGACGAGCGGTCGTTCCGGACGTGTAGTTGATAGACGCCGTCGCATCTTCGTCGGGTTCCCAGGGTTGCGGCTCGCCTTCGCGGCCCAGCCAAACTTCATCGGACTCCTCGCCAATGATCCACTTGCGTTCGCACTCGACGTCGGCGAGCGAGTCTGCGAGCTCTGGATCGACGAGTAGAGCCTCGGCCCCGCTGTGTTCGACGATGTACCGCACCTCGTCAGCGCTGAGACGGAAGTTGATTGGCACGAACACTCGGCCGTTTCCACTCACGCCAAAGAAAGAGGTCAATAGACGAGCAGAGTTGTGCGAGACCATCGCGACCCGAGCTCCCATCTCGATTCCCATCTCGTCCATCGCCACTCCCATCTGGCGACGAATGTCGGCGAGTTCGGCGTAGGTGATGTTGCTTGTTGGCGTGGCGGGTTGGAAGGGCTCGTCCACGATCGCTACGCGGTCTGGATACACCGCAGCCCCACGGTCGAGAAAGTCGTTTACCGTCAATGGAACCTTCATCTGCATTCCCCTTTGCAATTTCTAGCGGCGCTTCGCGAGCGCTTGGAATCGACCGGACCCTGCTAGCGAGCCAAGGGCCGGTGTGACGTACGTCAAAGGTAGCCGTAGCGGGTTTGCTCCGACCAGCCCGTGGTCACGGCGTTCCGGAAACGACCAGAATGGCGACGGCCGAAACAACGGTGATTGCGCCGAGCACGTCGCCGTTGACACCATTGATCTTTCGAACCGCGAGGGCGGCGACCGCGGCCGAGGCAATCGCAGCGGCTCCGAGCGGGACCGGCCAGAAGGCTGGAGACGCGATTACGGTCACGATGACGCCGAACAACACGCCGAGCGAGAGCCCAGGAGCGGAAAGCCGGGCCATGTAATTCGCTCCCATCCCGTCGCCAGCGGTCGGGGCGAGGAGCATCGTGACAAGAGCTGACGCTCTGCCGAGGGAGTGCGCGACGAGCAATGCCCGAAAACCCTCAGTGGGAGCGAGCTGAGACACCGCGGCCACCTCGAGCAACAGGGCGATGGCGAGCGCCGCCACGCCGTAGGTGCCGAGTCTTGAGTCCTTCAAGATGACGAGTCGTTCTTCGATCGTCCAACCACCACCGAAGGCATCGGCGATATCGGCGAGTCCGTCGTGGTGGAATGCTCCGGTCACCAACAGTGCAGCGCCGAGCGAGAGAATGGCTGCGACCAGTGGAGTGAAGAATTCGCTGGCGCCAAAGTACACGCTTCCCTGAATTGCACCGATGCCCAGTCCAACGACGGGGAACCAGGGGACCGCTCGGGCCATATCGACCTCGACCGTTCGATCTCTACTCACATCCCCGACCGGGATGCGGGTCAGAAAGCCAGCAGCAACCCACAGGCCGTGGAGCACCCCAGGCCGGCGGTGCTCAACCACTGAACCACTCGGTAAACGTCGGAACGTCGTTGACGAGAGCGCACGCCATCTTGACCAAGGGCACCGCAGCCATGGCCCCAGATCCCTCGCCGAGGCGCATGTCGAGTGTGAGCAGCGGGGTAAGTCCAAGGTGGTCGAGGGCTAGCCGGTGGCCGGGCTCGGCCGAGCAGTGGCCGGCGCGGCAATTTGAGATCAAATCTGGACTGATGGCGTGGAGTACGAGGCCCGGCGAGGTTGCGATATAGCCATCGAGGAGAACCGGAATCGAACGCAGTCGGGCTTCGACCATTGCACCCGTGATGGCGACGAGCTCGGCGCCGCCGACCTGTCGGAGGACCTCGAGTGGCTCGGCGTCATCGGCAATTCGTTGGCATGCGTCGGCAACGACAGCGACCTTCGTTGCGTAGCGATCGTCGTCAATACCGGTTCCGCGTCCGACGAAGTCCGACGGTGCGCCGCCGACGAGCGCCATAGATACGGCGGCTGCCGGAGTGCTGTTTCCGATGCCCATCTCACCGAGAATGAGGAGATCGGTATCGAGGCGCTTCACCGCCTCACGTCCCGCAATGAAGGCTGTGGCGAAACGGTCATGATCGAGTGCTGGCTCAACACGGATGTTTCCGGTTGGGTTACCTACGCCGACATCGATGGCGGTGATTGCGGCTCCGGCCACCGAGGCCAATGCCGAGACGCTCGCCTGCGAAGCCTCGAAGGCGGTGAGCATCGCGGCTGTCACGTCGGCTGGAAATGCACTAACCCCTTCGGCGACGACACCATGGTCTGCGGCAAAGATTAAGCCATGGGGGCGTTCGACTGAAGGGGTCGAGGTTCCTTGCCAGCCGGCGAGCCAGGAAGCGGTTTGGTCGAGTCGCGCCAGAGCTCCGGGGGGACGGAGAATATCCGCGATTCTGTTGTCGATTTCTCTGACCGCTTCAACGTTCGGTGGAGAAAGGTCGGACGACTGGGGGAGCAGATCCGCAATCACGCCTCAAGTATGTCAACTACTGCGCCCAAGCGATGAGTTCGACTTGTTCCAGGGAGATCCCGCACGTTGTGGCGAGGTCTTCGAGGCGTTGGTCGAGGTTGTCGACGATCACTTCGTCGGCGTCGAGCAGTGATGCTCCGTCCGCTCGAGCGATGTTGTTTTCGAAGACACAAGCGACGTCACTCACTCGTACGTCAAGTTCGCCAGCGGTGAGGAGTAACGCGTTTGCGACAAACAGGTCACGCGTGAGTTCCGGTTCGCATTGGAAGAGCAAGAGAAGTGGGCCGGTGTCTTCGGGCAAGTCGTCAATACCCAAGCCTGCATCGTCGAGCCGAGTCTGCATGCACGTGAGCGTGCGCTCTGTGCTTTGTGCATCAAGGCCCAGGCGTGTCAGCCAGGCGACCATTTGCTCGGTCCAAAGAGCGTCGTCGTCGGCCTGTTCGTTATCGAGCTCGGCATCGGAGCGCCAGAGGTCCTCTTCGCACAAGGCCACGTAGAAGGAAACATCACCCAGCAGTTCATCTGCGGGTACGGTTCGATCGGACGCCTCGGAGACGATGCACTCCGCGGTCACCTCGCGAATTTCGCTCGGGATACGAAAAGCCGGCAGAGTTGCAGCGATTCTGTCTTCCAAAGTGTCGCCATCTTCGGCGAATGCAAGCGCTGGGGGAGGTGCAGCATCGGTGCTGGCGGCGCTGTCGGTCTGGGCGCAGGCGGCGGCTACGAGGCTGATCACCAGAGTCCCGGCGATCGCCGCGACCCGTCGTTTCCAGTGTTGAGAGTGTCTCGAAAAGTGACCCACATGAGCCAATCGACAAGCATTCGACCCGACTTGAGGTGTTGCCGCCTCCCGGATCCTCCCCAATCTCAGGACTATTCGGAGATGTTGAGAGCGATGGTCCGGAGCGGGATGGCCCTGCCCGCGGCGATGAAGAGTGCAGTTTCGGCTCGCGACGATAGCCGGTTGTTGTAACGGCCGAGAGCGTCACGGAAGCGACGTCCGAGTTCATTGTCGGGCACGATCCCTAGGCCAACTTCGTTCGAGATCACGATCGTCGGCGCTCGGCGGCTCACGAGGACGTGGGACAGAACAGATGCGTGTTGATCGATCTGTTCGTCGGTTTTGTCGGCCATCATCAAATTTGTAACGAGCAGCGTGATGCAATCGATGATGAGCATGGCTGACGGGTCGACAGAGTCGATGGTCGAAGGATCGATCACCGGCGATTCAACTAACCCCCATTCGGCAGGGCGGTCGGACTGATGGTGCTCAATCCGCTGCGCCATGTCGTCGTCACCCGCGACCGCGGTAGCGGCCAGAACCACGTCGCCGGAGAAGGCACGACCGAGGGACACAGCAAGGTCGCTCTTGCCGCTCCGCGCCCCGCCGAGCAGGAGGGTGAGTCCGCTGCCGATTCGAATCGGATCTGTTTCGACCATTAGTAATCGAGACCTCGCTTGGCGAGGATGCCATTGTCGAATGCGTGCTTGACCTTCACAATTTCGCTCACGGTGTCCGCAATGTCGATCAGCCCCTGAGGCGCATCGCGACCGGTCACGACAATGCTGACTGCCTCGGGTCGGTTGCTGATGGTCTCATACACCGGTTCTGCTTCGATCCAGCCCCAGTTGAGAAGGTAGGTGAGCTCATCGAGGATGACGAGTTGATGCTCGCCGGCCATGATCAACGACCTCGCATTCTCCCAGCCCTTCTGGGCAATGGCTTTGTCGTGCTCGAGGTCGTCCGATGACCAGGTGAAGCCTTCGCCTTCGTTGTGCCAATCCACTCCCAACTGGCGGCCGATCTTCTCCTCGCCGACATTCCAGTCACCCGACTTTACGAACTGGACAACAGCCACGTTCCAGTCCCTCGCAACACCTCGGATCATCATGCCGAACGCGGAGCTCGACTTGCCCTTGCCATCACCGGTGTTCACGAGCACCAGCGACTTCGCCACTCGGTGTCCATCCTTGTCCGGAGTTTCGGTTGTGGGTTCAGTGGTTGCATCGCTCATGGTGCTGCTGCCTTGGTTGTCGGAGGGCTGTTGACGGAAGTGATCGGGAAGCTCGAATGATGAAGGTATAGAAATCGTCGGCGAGATGACGACGGTGCCTCTCACGTTTGTGATGGTCACGTCGGCACCGTAGTGCTCGGCAATATTGTCGCGGGTCAGGACCTGTGCCGCTGGACCGATGTTGGCCAGTTTGCCCTTCGACAACATCATGACCCGGTCGGCGAAGTGGCCAGCGAGGGTTAGGTCGTGCATCGTCGAAATGATCGTACGTTCGCCATCGGAACGAAGCTGATCGAGTAGGACCAAGACGTCTTGTTGATGGCCGAGGTCGAGCGCGCTCGTCGGTTCGTCCAAGAGGATGATCGGTGTGTCCTGCACGAGTGCGCGGGCGATGACCACACGTTGACGCTCGCCGCCTGACAAGGTCTCGACAGTCCTTTCGCCAAACGTTTCGAGGTTTAGTTTCTCGAGGGTGTCATGGGCGGAGCGAACATCGTTCTTGGAGGGGCTCGCCAACGGGTGCAGGTACGGCGTTCGACCGAGTAGCACGTAGTCGATGACGCTCATGCCAGCAGGCACGGTCGGCGTCTGAGGAACCCAGGCGACCCGTTTCGCACGATCCTTCAGCGGGAGTTCTGTGAGTGCTTCGCCGAGCACTTCGACGGTGCCGCTGGCGTCATTGGCTCCAGCAATCGATCGCAAAAGTGTCGACTTTCCCGCTCCGTTTGGTCCAATGATGGAGAGCCATTCGCCCGGAGCGACTCCGAAGGACACGTCATCGAGAAGTTGTGCGTCTTTCACCGCAAAGGAAAGGTTTTGCGCGGTGAGCGCTGCTGGCGTGCTCATCGCGACACCGCTGTCCGCAGAATCACGACGAAGAACGGGGCGCCGAAGAAAGCGGTCACGACGCCGATCGGTAGTTCCGATGGGCTCAGCGCTGTTCGAGCGAGCAAGTCGGACAGGACCAAGAATCCCGCGCCCACAATCACAGACATCGGGACGATCACGCGATAGCTCGAGCCAAACACCAGCCGAACGGTGTGGGGGATGATTAGACCGACAAACGCAATCAACCCACTGACCGCAACTGCGCTGGCGGTGAGAAGAGATGCGATGACGACAAGTCCCAGCCGGGCGCGACTCACCGACATTCCAAGCATTGTTGCCTCATCGTCACCAACCGAGAGCACATCGAGCATTCGGCCAGATGTGAGAAGCAGCGCAATACAGATTGTCGCCACCGGGAGTAGCAGGACGACCTCGGTCCAGCCAGAGGTGGTGAGTCCGCCGAGAAACCATGTGTAGACCTGACGAATGTCTTCGGTGTTTCGTTGTTGAAGGAAGGTCTGGATGGCTGTAAAGAAGCTGGCAATGGCGACGCCAGCAAGAACGAGCGAAGTAGCTGAACCGCTGCGGTCTGAACCGAGGCCAGCAGAGCTCGAGCTGGCGGCGTTACCCATCACCCAGGCGAGGAACACCGCAGCGAGCGCACCAGCGAAGGCAAATACCTGAACGAGGTCAAACCAACCCCGACCGTCTCCGAGTCCGTAGACGAATGCAATGGTCGCGCCGAGTCCGCCGCCGGCGGCGACACCGAGCAGGTACGGGTCTGCCAACGGGTTTCGAAAGACGCCTTGGAAGGTCGCCCCCGAGATGGACAGTGAAGCGCCCACGAGGAGGCCGAGAACGACCCGGGGAAGCCTGAGGTTTCGAACGATCGATGTTTGCTGGTCGCTGAGTCCAGAGTCGAAGCTGCCAGGAAGCGCAGCGTCGAATGACTCGACGAGGACGCCGGATCGGTCAATCGACGTCGGCCCGATCACTAGAGCGAGCGCCACTGCCGCCAAAACGAACGCGACCCCGCCAACGATCCATGACAAGCGGATCGAGGCGGGGCGTGCGTTCATCTCACAGCAATTCTGTGGGGAGCGTCGGCGTGGCCGTTAGTTGGCGACCGGAACGTTCGCTGCGGTGATCGCATCTGAGATGGCGGCCACGTAGTCGACGAGGCGTGGTCCCCAGCGGCTGGCGATGTCATCGTTGAGTTCGATCACGTTGCCGTTCGTGACAGCCGAGAGCGCATCCCAACCGGGACGTGCAGCCACGGTCTCGGTGTTCTGGCCACAGCAGATCGTGTCCGCGAGGAATATCAAGTCTGGGTCGGCGGTGACGAGGAACTCCTCGCTGAGTTGAGGAAACCCGAACGACTCGCCGTCTGGGTCCGCGGCATCGGCGACATTCTCAAGCCCAAAGAGCGAGTAGACCTGTCCGACAAATGTCGAACTCGTCGAGCTGAAGAGCGTGTCGTCGAGCTCGTGGTAGTAGGTCAGTGCAGTGTCGGGAGCATTGGTTGCTTCGACGATTGCGGCGATGTCGGTCTGCATCTGGCTGACGAGTTCAGCGGCTTCCCCAACGTTTCCGGTGGCTGCTCCGAGCTGTTCGATTTGGGTGTAAGCGTCGTCGAAGGTCGCCGCAAACGGCAGGACGAGTTCTTCGATGCCAACTTCGGCAAGCCCCTCGATCGGCGCGGATGTGACGACGAGCGTTGGTTCGAACGAGATGATGCCTTCGACGTTGACCGGGAAGCTGGTGAGATCGGCGTTGGTCGGAGCTTCCAGCGGGAAGTTCGAGTTGTTGTCTGCGGCCACGACGTAGTCGCCGGCACCGATCGCAAAGAGCATTTCGGTCGCCGTCGGGCTCATCGACACGATGACGAGTTCGGCCGTCCTGTCGTCTTCGGCAGGCGCCTCGGCCTCGTCTGCAGGATCGTCGGCTGCGCCGTCTTCTTCAGCCGTCTCGGGCTCGTCGGCGGCATCGACCGCATCGTCTGCCGCGTTGTCGGCAGCATCGACCGCGTCGTCCACCGCGTCGTCGACGGCGCCTGTCGCATCGGCGACAACATCGTCGGTGCTGCTTCCGCAAGCAGCTGCGACGAGGGCGGCTGCCATCAAAAGGCTGATCAGTTTGGTGAGTGCGCCGAGGCGCTTGGATAGTGAACGGATGTTCATGATGGGTCTCCTTGCTGATCGCACACAGGAAACCGTGGTCGACCAGCCCCTTCCTCGAGGGCGTTGGTTGATGTGTTGCGGCCAGCAGGCTCGACCGGACTTGTTTACGCCTGGGAAAGGCGCAACATCACCGTTGCGGGACAGTGCCGGGTTCTCACCGGACTTCGGCTCAGCTGACGGGGCGCAGTGTAGTAGGAGGCGGCGCCAAACGAGCGTGTGGGAAAGGGCTGTGTAAGAAGTGTCACCACAGCCGGTCCTGAGCGTGCATTCATCCGGTGGTCATGAAACACTCGGCGCAATGCGTTTTCGTCTGGGCCTTCTCCTTCTCGCAGTCCTGTTCCTGAGTGCGTGCGACGGCTATATCGAAGAACTGCGTGTGCAGTCCGACGGTTCTGTCGAGTTCGCAGCGGAGGCGATCGTGGTGTGCACCGATGAACTTCAACGCGAGATCTGGGGAGGCGACCCGTGTGACCAGATCGACACGGCCATTCGAACCGGCGAGATCGGCGACCTACCCTTCGACTTCGATCTCGACCCCAATCGCGTCAGCCTGGTCGGTAGTGGCGAGGCTGATCGTCGAACCATCAATGTGTCGTGGTCTGGCACCGCCGATGAATTTTCCTCCCTGCTCGCTGGGCCAGGCAGGATCACCCGCCTCAACGAGGAGGATACTGAAGTCATTTTCAGCTCAGCGGGGACTCCGGCCGAGGCACTGCAGGGCACCGAGGACCCGGACCTGAGGCTGGCGCTGGTGGACTCGGGCTGGGATCCCGGGGAGTTCCGAATCAACGCACCCGACCTGGTCATTGACCACAACGGTGACGAAATCGAGGGTCGCATCGTTAGATGGAACCTCGATGGGGATCAGCCCGAGGAGTTCCGTGTGGTGTTCACCACTGCGGATCCACCGTTCCGCTGGTGGTGGTGGGCAATTGGGGGAACCGCCCTGCTCCTGGTTCTTGCGATGATCGTCAAGCTTGAGGAACCGCCAAAGCGACAACCTCGGAAGAACGTGAACAACAAGGCATCGAAGGCCAAGCGTTCACAACGCCCGCCGGTTGGGCGCCGGGTGCCGACCGAGACGTCATCTGACGAGGAAACGTCATCGAACGCCGCGACTTCCGAAGAGGAGTAGCGAGCGGGTTCTGGTGGTCTAGGCGTCCGGGACGGTTGCGTCAGCCGGGTCTGGGAGGATGACCGGACCAGCGGGAACCGGCGCAGCGGAGTCTGCGTCGGCCATTCCGTCGATCGTCGGAGGAACCGGGCCATTTTGGTATTCGATCGAGTCGTGATCGCTGGTGACCCATTCGAAGTCGGGAACCGGCTCGGTTGACAGGCCGCAACGCGCTGCCTCCTGAGCTGCCTCCGGGGTGATGCGAGCTGCGCCGTTGCCGGCAATACACAGATCGGGGTCAACGCCGGCGCCTCGATAGGCCAACACGATGTCTTCTGCACGGTTGTCGAGGAGCACGTTGCGTTCAACGCGTGGTCCAACGGGGTTGCCCGATGTCTGGTTGACGTTCTCGGACAAGAGCACCGCCGCAGCGGTGTTGCCGGTGATCCGGTTTGCGAGAACCTGGGTTTGGTTGGTTCCGCCCACGTGAATGCCAACGCCGAAGCTGGTGTCGAACGCGGGGTTCTGGACCGGCGAAGTACTAAAGCCGTTGTTTTGAATGATCGATGCCGCGATCACGACACCGCTGCTCGCTTGAGTTTCGCCGTCCTCGATCACGATTCCGGCACGGTTGTTTCGGCTGGTAACTGACGTGACCGACACAGCACCCTGCACTCCAACGACGGAGAAGCCGCGCGCCGAGAACTCGGCGAGTGTCGAACTCACGAGTGTGTTGCAATCAGCGCATTCAGAGATCAGTACGCCAGCGTTTCCATGGCCCGAGTGCCAGCCCTGTTGGAGTTCCGCGTTGATGACGTTGCGCAGTGCAATCCCGCTTTGAGCGGTGTTGGACGTCGTGACGTGGACCGCACGGAAGCTGTCAATCGGCACTGCCTGGACCGGCGAACCCACCGAGATGGCATCGCCAAGGTAGTTGCGGACCGTTAGGTTTTCGATTGCCACACCATTGGCGTTGACCTGAATGCCGGTGTTGAGCGAGTGGATCCCGTCAACGAATACCTGGTTGCGGTCCCGGCCACGGATCACTATGTCCTCGGTACTGATGAGGACTTCTTCGTTGTACACACCTGGATCGACCAGGATGAGGTCGCCCGGCTGAGCCATGTCGACCGCTGCTTGTATCGAGAAGGCCTCGGAAGGCACGCGAATGGCGCTCACGGTCGGAGCTGGCAGGGTACTGATTGGAGGTACGACAACTTCGCCCTCGGGAGTGGTGCCGTTGAAGACAGGCGAACCAATGTCGTCGCCGTCGCGAGCTGCACAGCCCGAGACAATGAGTACGCAGCAGCACAACGCCGCCAAGAGTTTCATGACCGCTGTTCCACGAGGCCAGTGACGGTCCGGACCGCTTCGGTGAGCGCGGTGTTGTAGTCATCGTGGTTGAGAATCGGCACCTCATGGCCGACAGGGACACTGTGCATCGAGTCGACCTTAAGTGCTGTCGCGAGTTCGACCTGCCGTCTCATTGGAACGATCGTGTCTGTGGCAGTTACGACGAAGGACGACGGGAACACCTTTGACTCTGTCCAGGAGGTTGAGTCGAAACCACCGAGAGATGCACCAGCCTCGAGCAGGTTGATGGGATCACCCTTGCGGACAACATCGGCAATCCACGGAGGATATTTGCGGGTGGTGGCGCCGAGTATCACCTCGAACAACTTGGACCGCGCTCCGGTTGGAACCTTTCGAAGTAGACGCGCGGTTCTGGCGAGCACACCGAACTCCGCCCGCTCTCGCGCCGTTTCAGAAAACACGCCCGCGGTAGCTGACAGAACAAGGCCTGCACAACGGTCCGGATGCTCGTGGGCAAAGGTTTGTGCCACCGCCCCTCCGAGGCTGTAGCCAACGATGATTGCCGCGTCGATCTCGAGTGCATCGAGCACTGTGACTGCGTCGCGTGCCGCGTCGGTGAGCGTAAATGGGGCGTCGTGTCGGGGTCCGTCTCCGTGTCCCTGCTGGTCGTACATGACCGTGCGTTGCGATGCGGCGAGCTTGGGGAACGCGTATCCGTAGTTGGTGGGAGCATCGATGTTCCAACCGTGGAGGAGTAGAAGGGGCGGCGGAGCCTCTTCGCTGAGCGCCTTGTCCGTGGCCGCCCCGAAGGTGAATGAACGTTTGGGCGCGCCAGAGTCCCAGACGGTTGTTGCGTCTCTGCCCGGGAGCGAGACCTGCTTCGTCTCGCTCAACTCATAGGTGGGTTTCCAGTCGGGACTCACCCGACGCTGACCACCTCAACCGACAGCGAACCGCCGGCAGGAGTCTCGAACGAAACCACGTCGCCAGCCTTCGCTCCAGCGAGCGCCTCGCCCAGCGGTGACCCGGGGGACAGGTTGTCCATGCCTTCCTGGCGTTCTTCGATCGATCCGTAGAGGTACTTCTCGGTGTCATCGTCGCCCTCGTAGCGAAGTTCGACGACCGAGCCGGTTTGGACGGTGCCATCGTTGGTCGCCTCGACGATCTCGGCTTCTTCGAGGGTCTTGGCGAGGAACATGATGCGCCCCTCCATCTTGC
This sequence comes from uncultured Acidimicrobiales bacterium, assembly GCA_964610745.1. Lineage (GTDB taxonomy): Bacteria > Actinomycetota > Acidimicrobiia > Acidimicrobiales > SHLQ01 > SHLQ01. The sequence goes on along the minus strand of CAZSYL010000008.1, from coordinate 19,158 downwards.
CTTGCTCTTCCTTTGCGGCGTGATAGTCGCCGTTCTCAGACAGGTCGCCAAGTTCGCGTGCGACTTCGATCTTGCGAGCAATATCGATACGGCCTCGTGTAGTGAGGTCGGTGTGCTCGTCTTTCAGGCGGTCGTATGTCTCTTGGGAAAGTTGCTTCGAAGCCATGGCAACAGGATAACGGCGCACGCGGCGACAGGCGGGCCAACCAAGCCAAGTGATGATGAGTTCGTCAGCGCCAGCGAGAATGCGTGCGCTCAGATGGCGTTAAGAGCTGACATGACGTCGTCGAGCAATTCTTCGCTGCATTCAAGGCCGATCGAGAGCCGCACCATCGACTCGCCAATGCCGACCTTTGCCCGACCCTCTTCGCCGAGACGGCGATGGGTCGTTGTAGCTGGGTGCGTGGCCAGGCTCTTCGAATCGCCAAGATTGTTCGAGATATCGAACAATCGAAGTGAGTCTAGGAAGGTGAAGGTGTCGGTCTTGTCGCCGTCGATCGTGATCGCGACGACCGTCCCACCCTTGCGCATCTGTGACATGGCAAGTTCGTGTTGAGGGTGCGAGACATGACCGGGGTACAGCACGCTGCTCAGGCGTGCGTGATCCTGAAGTTTCTCGGCGAGTAGGTTCGCCGTCTCACACGACGCGTCGACCCGAAGGCGCAGAGTCTCGAGGCCCTTCACGAGCGTCCACGCGTTGAACGGGCTGAGCGATGGGCCCGTGTGGCGGAGAAACGGCATCAGATAGTCGTCGCGAAACTCCGTCGTGCTGAGCACGGCTCCGCCGAGTACGCGACCTTGGCCGTCGATGTGCTTCGTCGCAGAATAGATGACGACGTCGGCGCCGAGTTCGAGCGGCTTTTGGAGCATTGGCGTGGCGAACACATTGTCGACCATGACCAGGGCGCCTGCCGCATGAGCCATCTCGCTGACAGCTCGAAGGTCGACGATTTGGAGGCCCGGATTCGACGGTGATTCGAGGAACACCGCCTTGGTCGGGACCGACAACGCGGCTTCCCACTCGTCGAGCTCGCAGCCATCTACCAGGACCGATTCGATGCCCATTCGCGGCAGGATCTCATTGAGAATGACGCTGCACGAGCCGAATAGTGCGCGCGATCCAACGACGCGGTCACCAGCGCTGAGAAAAGAAGCGAGCGATGCGAAGACCGCGGCCATTCCCGATGCGGTGGCCATGCACGCTTCGGCACCTTCGACGAGCCGCAGCCGCTCTTCGAACATGGCGACGGTTGGGTTGCCGTACCGCGAATAGATGAAGCGGTCGGTCTCGCCAGAAAACGCTGCTTCAGCCTCGGCTGCGCTTGCGTACACATAGCCAGAAGTCGGGAAGATTGCTTCTGCGGTCTCGTCAAAGCCTGTGCGGGTGAGACCACCGCGGATCAGCGTGGTTGCCTCGGACAGCTCATCGGGGTTTCCGCTCCCGGAGAGTTCTTCAATTCCACCCATAGCTCACCCGCTACTGCTGTTTCCACGGAAGGCCGGCGCCACGCCAGCCGCCCGTGCGATGACCGTCGGCGTCGGGATGTCCCTCGAAGCCGTCGAGCACGTTGTAGACCTCGGTGAACCCAGCTTCGGTAAGCGCCGTGGCGCCTGCTGCTGATCGACCACCGGTGCGGCAGAGCACGACGATCGGCTGATCGGGGGACAGTCCACCCGCCACATCGTTCACGAACTGTTCGTTGCGAGAACCATCGGGGTAGCGGGTCCACTCGACGAATCGTGTGCCCTCCATTGCGGGAACGCCGACAAAGGTCCACTCCGCCTGGGTACGACAGTCCACCAACACGGCGTTCTCGCGCTCGGTGAGGAGTGCGTGTGCTTCGGTGGGGGACAGGTCTCCGGCGTAGGTCATTTCGACACTCTAGGCAGAGTGCGACGAGAACATAACCTGGGCTGGACAGAGTTGACTGGGTCGTGGCATATCTTAATGGAATATCGCGCTGTAGAAGGCATGATGGTGCCATGACCAACACGGAAAACGATCCACGGGTGGACGGCCGGCTCCGGTACCGGGTCCTCACCGGCCCTGACACAGCCGAGTTTTGTGAGCGGGTTTCCCAGGCACTCGCCGATGGCTACGTTCTGTCGGGTTCGCCGGCCATTACTGAACGCGGTGGAGAGATCATCGTTGCACAGGCGATCATTCTTCCCGATGGATACAGCGGCACGGACAGCGCGCCTCGAACAGGCTTCGCAGCTCGATGAGCGCACCGGCAGGACAAGGATATTTCATTTCACCCGACGAGGGTCCGGGCCCTGGGGTGCTGCTCTTGCATTCTTTTTGGGGGCTGAATCGTCAGACCAAGGACACCGCCAACCGCCTCGCTGACTCGGGCTTTACCGTCCTTGCGCCCGATCTAGCCAACGGTGAGGTCTACACCGAACAGGCTGCGGCGATGGCGGCGCTCGCGGAGATCGACGTCAACGTGAACGCGTCGCTCGTGCAGTCGAGCCTCGGAATCCTCCGTCGAGCCACGCGTGATCGCAATGCTCCGATCGGTGTGCTCGGGTACGGATCCGGTGCCTCGTGGGCGTTGTGGTTGTCGGCTCGCCTAGTGGAAGAAGTCGGCGCGGTCGTCACCTACTACGGCAGCCAGTCCATTCCCATGGACGGCGCTCAAGCGAGTTATCTCGCTCACTGGGCTGATAACGACGACATCGTCGACGACCTCGAGGTCGCAGATCTGGGGCTGAGTCTTCAGATGGCAAACCTCGACTTCCGCTTCGAGCACCACGCCAACACCTCACATGGCTTCGCCGAAGAAGGGCTCGAGGCGTTCGACGGGCAAGCCGAAGCGGTCGCATGGCGTCAAAGCGCCGAGTTCCTCGCCAACGAGCTTCATCTGCGCGACTGAGATCTCTCCTCCTCAGGGATGAAGCGAACGATCGGCGACACGGCCGATGTTCGCCATCGACCGTGGTTGTTAGGTTGCAGTCATGAGGCATGGACTGGAAGTACGGGGCTTGAAGCGGTCGTTCGGCGACCTTCGGGCCGTCGACGGAATCGACCTGACGGTCGCTCCGGGTGAAACCGTTGGTTTCCTCGGATCGAACGGTGCAGGCAAGACGACGACAATGCGGATGATCCTCGACATTGTCGCCCCCGACGCGGGGACCATTTCGTGGAACGGCGAATCGGTCACCGACGCGGTTCGAAACAGCATTGGCTATATGCCCCAAGAACGGGGACTGTACGCCCGCATGGGGGTCTTTGACCAGGTCGTCTACTTCGCTCGGCTCGCCGGAATGGACAAGGCCACCGCCAGGGAGCGAGCCGACTATTGGATCGAACGCGTGGGGTTGACCGAGCGTCGAAAAGACCTTCTCCAGGAACTGTCGGGGGGAAATCAGCAGCGGGTGCAGCTGGCGGTATCTCTTGTGCATGACCCGGACCTCCTGGTGCTCGATGAGCCGTTCGCCGGTCTCGACCCAATCGCTGCGGAGGCCATGCAGGAGATCATCGCGGAGCGAAGTGCGGTCGGTGCTTCCATTCTTCTCTCGTCCCATCAGCTCGATCTCGTCGAGGGTCTGTGCGATTCGGTCGTCATTATCGCCGACGGCCGCGAGGTCGCTGCTGGCCCACCGATGGCGCTCCGTCTCGCCGCTCCGCACAGAACCCTGGAAGTCGAGTGGGCCGACGATGTCGGTGATTGGCAGCCGTTGTCCGGAGACGTAGTGGCCTTTGACGGCACGCGCGCCGAAGTGACCATTCCGGCATCTGAAGATGTCTCGGGGCACATCGCGCATGCCGTTGCAGCTGGCGCGGTCATCTCTCTTTCGATCGAGCCGCCGAGCTTGGCCAGTGTCTTCTCCGAGAGTGTGACGACCCCATCGCCGCCCGAATTGGATTCGGATGAACAGGTGTATGAAGAACGCGACGCAGTGGAGGTGTCCGAATGATCTGGCAGATTGCGAAGCGAGAAATTCTCACTCGAATCCGCACCCGCGCATTCCAGGTGACGACCGGGATCATGCTCGTTGGTGTCGTCGCCTCATCGATTGCGATCGCCACGCTTACCGGCGGCGATGATGAAGCGCAGGAGGTCACCATCGGTGTTGTTGACGCCGGTGTTCAGTTCACTGATGCGCTTTCGGTGGGAACGCCCGACCTTTCCCCGACGGTGATTGAAGTCACCAACGGCGAGGAGATGATCGAGGACGGCGACATCGACGTGTTGTTCACCGGTGATGAACTCGTCTGGGAAAGCTTGGCCGATGCCGAGATCGACCTCTACATTCGCTCGACCGTCCAGCAACAGGCGTTCAGTGAACGCGCTAGCGACCTCGGACTCGGCAACGAGGCCTTGGCTTCGCTGTTTGCCGAAGTCCCCGTCGACGAACGTTTCGTCGCTGGTGAGGACGACGAACAGTTTCTCCGGATTGGAGCTGCGCTCGTTTCGACGCTCGCCACCTTCTTCTTCCTGCAAGTGTGGGGCGGGTTCCTGATGATGGGCGTGGTCGAGGAGAAATCTTCCCGGGTTGTCGAAGTTCTGCTGTCGCACATCAAGCCCAGCAAACTCTTGACCGGCAAGATCATCGGTCTCGGCTCCCTTGCACTCGGCCAACTGCTGATCATCGTTGCTGGTCTGGTCGTTGGACTGCTCGTTGTACAGGACATCGAGATTCCGAGCGGCGTCTGGGGCTCGGTACCTCTGCTGCTGATCACGTTCATTCTTGGATATGCGTTCTACGCAGCGATGTACGCTGCGCTCGGCTCGACCGTCTCACGACAAGAGGACGCGCAGACAGCGCAGCTCCCCGCGATGTTGCCCCTCATCATTGGTTACGGCATAGCGGCGAGTTCGGTGGCGAACCCGGATTCGATCGTGGTCACCCTGGCCTCGTTCATCCCGCTCACCTCTCCTGTCGTGTTGCCGTTTCGGGTAGCGCTCGCCGAACCGCCACTCTGGGAGATCATCCTGTCGCTCGCGCTGTTGGCCATCTCGGCTCCTCTCATGTTGCAGCTGGCCGGAAAGATCTACCGCAGCACGCTGCTCAATATTGGGGCACGGATCCCGATCACGAAGGCCTTCCAGAATCGCAACGCAGCCTGAGGACCCAGCACGATTGGGCTTCGGTCTTGTGAGTAATCTGGCGCTGTGGATACGCAGGTCATCAAAGACAATCTCGCCTTTCGGCTGGCTAATGCGTTGCTGCTCGTGTGGGTGGCGACCGCTGCGCTGACCCAACCGTTTCAGGATGTGAACATCGCGATCCAGATCCTCGGCGTAATCGTCGGGCTGTTCGCGGTCTGGATAGCCGTGGCGCAGTTCTTCTTCGCTGGTGTCTACATCTTCGAAAACCGCATCGAGTTTCGAGCGTGGTTTCGTTGGCATCGGGTCGAGCGCGACGATGTGCACCACTTCTTTCAGGGTGATCAGTCGTTCGACAAGTACAAGGTCGGGGTCGAACGAAACGATGGAAGCCGGGAGGAATTCAAAGTGCCGGTACGAGCAACAAACATCCGTCGGTGTGACGAGTTCATCGAGATGTGCGAGATGTGGCGCGATCCTGACGGTGAGCTCCAGGAATAGACCGTCGAGGGGGACAAGTGACAACAATTGGGTTCATTGGCCTGGGGAACATGGGTGGTCCAATGGCGACCCGACTCGCGGCCGCCGGGCATGAGGTTGTTGCATATGACCTGAATCCCGAAGCTCTTGCACGTGCCGTGGCAGGCGGTTGTCGAGCTGGCTCATCGGGCAACGAGTGTGCGCGTGCCGCCGACATCTTGATGACGTCTCTTCCTCGGCCCGACCATGTGTATTCGGTCATGATCGGCGGGGGAGTGCTCGCGGCGCTCGAACCGGGGAGCATCTGGGTCGACCTCACGACGAACCGCAAGGAGTTCGTCAGCGAGCTCGCCGCCAAAGCGCCAGAGGGTGTCAGCGTGGTCGACTCTCCTGTCACCGGCGCAGTCGACGGCGCGCGGAACGGCAAACTCACCTTGTTTGTTGGCGGTATCGCCGAGGATCTCGACAGGGTGGTTCCGATCCTCGAACACCTGGGGCGTGCAATCCGATGTGGTCCGTTGGGTACCGGCAGCGTCACCAAGCTCGTCACCAATCAGCTTTGGTTCATTCACGCGGCTGCGATCGGGGAGGGGTTTGCTCTCGGCATGGCCAACGGTGTCGAGCTCGACGTGCTGTGGGACGCAATCAAGGACTCGGTCGGCGACAGTTTCGTCGCCCGCCACGACGCTCCATCGATCTTTGCGGGCCACTACGACCCGAGTTTCACGCTCGACCTGTGTATGAAAGATCTTGGCCTCACCATGGAGCTTGCCCGCAACGTCGGGACGGACCTGCCAATGACCGAGCAGGCCAATGCAACCTTTGCTCGCGCCGCAGGCCGGTACGGGGAGAGCGCCGGCGAACTGCACGTCGCTAAACGAATCGAGGATGACGCACAACTATCGTTCCGCCTCGATGGCGACTGGGTGCCGCACTGGGAGGCATAGGGCCTGGAAGGGGCGGCACATTGGTTGAGGCCGTTGGTTAGGCGAATTCGGGGTTGGGTAAGAATCGTTCAAAGGCCGCTTTGGCCCATTTAGAAGACGGTCCGCATAACCGACCATATTGTTATGCGCCGCCGCTTCTTTCTTATTGCCGGTATCGCCACTGCATGCGGGGGCGGGGCGACACTTACCGAGGCGCCGAGTCCAATCGCTCTTGCGCAAGACTCGGCAACGACGACGGCAGCGCCCACGACAACGACGACAACCGTCGCCCCAACGACGACGACTTCGACGATCCCGCCGAACCCCGATCGCACTTGGGTGGCGACTGCAAAGCCGCACGTGACCCACCTCGCGCCGTCGATCGAGCCGGATGGCGACTTGTACACCATGCCGTGGTTTCAGCCGAACCCACATCAGTTCGGCACAGCGCTGACGCTGATGATGACCGAAGGACAACCCGGAGATGACTGGGTGAAGGTCCAGTTGCCTATTCGACCCAACTCACAGGAAGCCTGGGTGTCGACCGAGGACTACGACGTCTCGGCGGTGTTTCATCGCGCTGAGGTCAACCTCACTTCGCAGAGTGTCACGGTCTGGGAGCGCGGCGAGGTCATCGCCCAAACAGACGCCGTGGTCGGCGGGTCCAACTCGCCAACTCCTTTCGGGAGTTTCTTTGTGGTGTCGGCTGTCGATGACTACTTCGGCGAGCCTGCGCTTGTGTTGTCCTCCTTCTCCGAGGCACTCGATACTTTCGATGGCGGACTTCCCGTGATTGCTATTCACCGCACGTTCGGTGAAGGTCAAGAATCGGATCACAATGTCGGCTCGAACGGTTGTGTTCGTATCCCGACCGAGATGATCCGCTTCCTCGCCGGGCAGGTTCCGCTCGGCACTCCTGTCGACGTCGTTGCCTAGATCACTTGCCGTAGCCGAGCCAGCGGTCGTCTCGAGCAGCCTGCACGCGTGGGTGCGAAACGTCAGCTAATGCTGACGAGAGGGGTCAGACCCCTTTAGCTCAACAGGGGTACGACCCCTCGTCACTTTTCGCGTGCCTTCTTCACCGTAGTTGGGCAGATGCGATGGCTTGGCATCGGTCGAGTGCTTCGTCGATGGTGATTGTTGCTGCGATAGCTGCGGAGATCTCGGTCGTGCAGGCGGTGCCGACGTCTGGGAACTCAGGTATGCCGACATATTGGACGCCTGCTGTGCCGGGGCGTGGTGTGGTGCCCGGGTTGAGGGGGTTGGCGTTGGTGATCGCTTCAGCAGCAACCTGTCCCCATGGTTCAGTAGCCGCCTGATACTCCGGGTTGTTGATGGTGGAGAGTCGCGCCGCTGACGCGCCTTGCCACCCGCGGTCGTCTCCGACCAATTGCGCGAAGTCTTGCGAGGTCGCCCACCGCACGAACTCCATACTCGCCGGCGGAGTATTCCCCCCATTCGTGGCGGCCAGGGACCAGGTCCATAGCCAGCCCGACGCGATACCCGTCGGGCCCACTGGAGCAGCGACTACTCCAAAGTTGCCAGCATCAGGGCGAACAGACGCGCCGTCTTGGTTCAGTAGGTCTGGGGTTCTGGTGGAGTCGTACCACATTGCGACCTGCCCATTGCCAAACAACTCGAGGCACTCGTCATAGCTTATGTTTGCTGCATCTGGTGGTCCGGAGTCTTGAACGAGTTGCACATAGAACTCGGTTGCGTTACGGAAACCGGAGTCGGGTTGGTTGATTTGCGGTTCGCCAGGGGTGCCATCTTCGTTTGCTTCCCACCAGGTTCCCCCGAAGGTGTTGACCACTGTGGTGAGCGAAGCACCAAGGTCTCCCCAGTCTGGGCGGCCTCTTAAGCAGATTCCGGCGACGTCATCGGAATGGACCTGGGCTGCAATGGCTGCGATCTGGTCCCATGTCGGATTTTGTGGAATCTCGATCCCTGCGGCTGCCATGATCTCGCTGTTGAACATCAAGAACGTCGACTCGGCATACAACGG
>CAZSYL010000008.1:0-10593 GCA_964610745.1 uncultured Acidimicrobiales bacterium | reverse complement strand
ACACGTCGATCTCCTGATCAGCGAATTCTCCGCTGATCAGCGATAGGCCGGGCACTTCGGTGGTCGTCGTGGTTGTCGAGCTGGGCTCGGGTTCGGGAGCCGACTCGGTGGTTGTTGTCGAGCTTGACTCGGGTTCGGCTTGTGGCTCGGCGTTCGCGTCGGCAGCCAGCGGGCTGTTGTCATCATTGCCACCCAGGGTCAGCGCGGCAACGACCGCCACGCCAACAAGCATCAAGACGCCAACAAGCGCCGCGAGTTTCCCTGTCTGTCCCCGATCAGTGTTCACTTTCACCCCAGGTGTTAGTTCGCTACCTATCGACGGTAACAAAGCGCATCTGAACTGTTCTGTCGCCCCGATTCGTCAGCTCATGCTGACTAAAGGGGTCAGACCCCTTTCGGCGTTTTGGGGTACGACCCCTTTGTTCGGCGGGAGTCATCCTTAGGGATGAGAGGGTGATTCGGCGGTGCGGCCGATGCGGCTGGAGGACGCTGTTTCTTAGGGTTTACCCAACGTCAGAAACACGAGATGGGGAACCGCAATGACTGAGAACGGCGCAAACAACAACAGCGGAATCGGCAAGACAGAACGGACTGAGCACGAGTGGTGGGGATCAGGAGTTGCGCTCATGTTGCTCTTCTTCGTGTTCGTCCTTGGAGCATGCGGTACAGCGAGCGGCGAGGTCGCCTCTGAGACAGCCGTTGCAGATGCTCCTGTTGCAGAGGTTGAGGAAGAAGCGACCACCACGACAACGACCGCTGCTCCTGAGACCGCAGCAGACAGCGCCACCGAGGCGCCGGCCGAAGAGGTGGCTGCCATCGACGTCGAGCCCAACTTCGAACTGATCGGTGAGCTCGAACTGACCACCGGCGAGATCAACGACATGGTTGCATTCGTCGAGCAGTCCGCCGGTAGAGAATTTGCCCGACCCCCGGTTATCGAGATCGTCTCGGTCGAAGAATTCGAAGCTGGCTTGCACCCCCATGACGACCTGGCGGCACATATCGAGGAGGGCGAAGAGCCCACCGCCCGATTCCACCAGGCGCTCGGTGACACGACGCTCAGCGCCGATGAGCTCGCCGCCGAACTGGCCACACTCGGCACGTCAACCGAACTGATCAGCGGCCGCTATGACCCCGCCGACGACACCATCTACATCCCAGACGGTGTCCTCACTGGCGATGATTTCAACGCCATCCTCGTCCACGAGATGCTCCATGCTCTCGACGATCAGTACGTCGACCTCGGAGCGCTCATCGAACGGCTTGAAGATCTCGCCATCGAAGAAGTCGCCAGCGATTCGGCCTTCCAGATCGCGGCGGTGGTCGAAGGACGTGCAACCGCTACCCAGTTCGAATGGATGATGGCGAACAACGTCATCCCGGGCGAGCAGGAAATCCCGGAGTCATTTAGCCGAGTCCCGGTATGGATCATCAACTCTGTGACTCTCCCGTATCAGCTCGGTGCCCGGAGCATCTTTGAGCAAGGTGGCGTCGCCGCAACCTGGGATCTCTACGAGAACTTTCCCGAGAGCAGCGAGCAGATGATCTTCCCAAGCCGAATCGGCACCGACACTCCGACAACGGTCGAACCTCCGGTCGTCGACGGTGAAGTATTCATCGAAGGGACCATGGGCGTTGAAGGAATCCTGCTGCTTGGATTGGGCAACAACCTCGAACCGAGCCAGATCGAGGTGCTCACCGTCCTTGCGGCGGCAGAGGGCTGGGGCGGCGACTACTTCGTCCTGACTGGAAACGAAACTGAGAGCTGCGTCACCGGCTCGATCGTCGCTGACACCGAGGCTGACCTGGCTGAACTGGCCGACTTGTTCACCGAGTGGGCGAATCGTGAAACAGTCCACATCGCCGAGCGCTCGGCGACCGTCGACGGCGAGACCCTGACGGTCAGCTCATGCGCTCCGTTTATTTCCTGATGACGATGGCTTGCTACCGTCGATCGATGAGCTTTCGTCCTCGAATCGCAGCCGTGCTTGCGGCGGTGGCTTTTGCCACCGCCGCCTGCGGCGCGAGTTCGCCAACGGCCGCGGAGCCTGGTGATGAGGTTTCCAGCACCGACGAGGCTCCGGGTAACCCGGCTCAAACAACGGTTTCGCTCGGCGATAGGGAGGCGGGGTTTGGTCCAGGATCCTTCGCCGTAATCGCCGGTGAGGTGGCGAGCCGCCTGGCTGACATCGAGGGCAATTGGCAGCAAATTCAGCCGTACACGTTCGTCGATCGGCCCGAGGAATGTGGTCTCCCCGATCCCATCGCTGTCCAGGGGGGAACGCTCAGCTTCATCGATCCGACCGAGTTTGCATTCTTTGATTTCATTGGTGCCGAAGTCCTTATCTTCGAGACCGACGCCGAGGCGGTGGAGGCGGTCGAGGCACTCAACGGGCCAAACGCTCAGGAATGTGACCGGATTTTTGGAGACCAAACCGACTTCGAGGACGTCGCAGGCGTGGGGCTCGACTTCGATATTGGCGACGGGGTTGGCGAGCCGGCGCAGGACCCAGCGGCCACTCCCAACGGGCGACCGGTCGAGACGCGGCGATATGAGGCCACCCTTGGTTCGGGATCGGTCACGCGTGACGTGGTCCAAATCGAATCGGCCGTCGCCGATGGTCGATTCGTCGTGTCGTTTGTCGCGGCAACAGCATCCGATCAGACGAACGACGGCGTGGTCGGGGACGGTGGGACCGAAGAGCTGCTCAACACGGCTGCCGAGTTGCTGTTCTCTGACCCATTGCCGGAGTTGGTCGTTGACGCTGACCTCGATGAGGCAATCGACGATGTCCGTCGCTCTGTGCTGGTGAGTAGCGATCTCGCAGACTTTTGGGACGAGGGCCCACCGGCCGCGATATCGAACGATTTCACTGACCCGGAAGGTTGCTACGAGGTTGTGGGCCAGGCTCGCGTCTCAGGGCCGATCTGGATGGCGATCAATCCACTGTCGGGAGGTAGCCAGCTGTTTCCGAACACCGCGGTCTACGCAGACGAAGCAACGGCTGCCGCCTCTTTCGCCGAGTTCGTCAATCTCGGCGTGGACTGCTTCGTCGACTCGCTGCAGCTGACACCGGACTTTCGGGTCAACGGTCGAGCCTTCGACACCGTCGTCGTTGAGGGGATCGACGTTGTGGTCATCCGACTCGACGTAGCTCAGACCGTCGGAACCCAGGTCGTGGACGTCGAGATTGGCTTTGCTAGTGCTCAGGCCGATCGCTTTACGACGGGCGTCTTCTTCGGAGGCCTGATCGGTGATTCGCCGGATCTTGGGGTCCTTGCTAGCACCGCTGCACAGCGTTTGGAAGCAAACGTTTTGGGGACGGACTAATGGAGCCCCAACCCGGGCCTAGCGCCGATCGCCGTCTGTTCGTTGGAGCGGTCGGTGAGGTAGCGCTGGTGACCATTCTTCTCGGCACTTGGCTGCTGGGTTGGTTCTCGCTCGATCGATCGCTCGATGAACTGTCGCCTGGTGGACGTGCCCTGTACTTCACCAATTTTTTCACCGTTGAGAACCTCGCGTTGTCGATGATTCTCGGGATCGTGATGATCACGGCTCTGCCTGTGCGACATCGATCGCCGTTGATCGCCCTCACCATCGTCGGGGGTATCGGCATTGCGCTCCAGTGGTTCTTCCCCCTCATTCCGGTCAACAGCATCATTGTTCGCTTGAGCGTTGGAGTCGCTGTGTTTTGGGTGACGTGGAAGCGGCGCGACTGGTGGTGGGTCGGTCCGGTTCTTGTCCCGTTCCTCGTCGCGCATGCAATCCGAACGTTCCAGATCAACGCGCGGTTCGCAGGGCTAAACGCAGGCCCATCGAGCACGACTCTTTCGGTCAGTGCGGTCTTCCAGGAGGTGCTGTTCTTCGTCGTCGTGATCGTCGGAGGCCTCGGCGTACGCCGCATCGTCGACCAACGCATGGAGCTCGAGGAGCGCAACCGCGATCTCATCGCCGAACGCGCCAAGGTGTCGGAGGCTGCAGTGCTCGACGAACGACTGCGGATCTCTCGCGAGCTGCACGACGTTGTTGCCCACCACGTCACCACAATGACGGTCCACGCTGGCGCCGCCCGACAACTCGTGGAAAGCTCGCCCGACAAGGCGACCGAATCACTTCGCCATATCGAGTCGGCGGGTCGCAACGCGGTGAGCGAACTACATCAGCTGCTCGGGTTCCTCCGGAACTCCGATCGCACAGACGCTGGCGAAGACCGCTCGCCGACGCCATCACTTCGCCATCTCGGCAACCTTCAGACATCCTTTGGTTCGAAACTCACATGCGAGGTTGATGTCGTGGGCGATCTCGATCAGGTTCCGAGCGCCGTCGATGTCTCCGCCTACCGAATCATTCAGGAATCGCTCACAAACACGCTCAAACACAGCACGGCAACAACTGTGGATGTGGCGCTTGAGGTAGGTCTGGATTCGCTCATGATCCGGGTGAGCGACGAAGGCGAACCCCGGACCAGCACCGGGGCTCCCGGCGGCCACGGAATTGTGGGCATGCGTGAACGGGCGTCGCTGCACGGCGGCGAGGTCAAGGCCGGACCGGCAGACTCAGGAACCGGTTGGGAAGTCTGTGCGGTACTGCCGTTCGCAGGATCAGGAGGACCGACATGAGTGAGGAAACCGCAGGTGAGAGCGTTCGTGTGCTGCTCGCCGACGACCAATCGATGATTCGGGCGGGATTTAGGCTGCTCATCGATAACCAGCCCGACCTGACCGTCATCGGTGAGGCCGAAACAGGTGCCGAAGCGGTGAAGCTCGTCGCGGAACTCGAGCCCGACGTCGTCTTGATGGACGTGCAGATGCCGGACATGGATGGCATCGCGGCCACCGAACAGATCACTGCCTCGGATGAGACCGAGACCAGAGTCCTGATCGTGACGACGTTCCAACGCGACGACTATGTCTTCGATGCACTGCGTGCAGGGGCCAGTGGTTTCCTACTGAAGACGGCACCGCCGGAAGACCTTGTAGACGCGGTTCGCATCGTTGCGGCCGGCAATTCACTGCTCGACCCAACCGTGACGGGACAGGTCATTGGCAAGTTCGCCCAGGCTGGCCCTGGCGTTGCACGCTCTGAACGCCTCGACGAGCTCACCGACCGCGAGCGCGAAGTGCTCGAACAGCTCGCAAAGGGTTTCAGCAACGTCGAAATTGCCGAGGCACTGTTCGTTGGCGAAACAACGGTCAAGACCCACGTCTCGAGCGTTCTGAGCAAGCTCGCGCTGCGAGACCGAGTGCAGGCGGTCGTATTCGCCTATGAGCACGGGTTGGTCAAGCCAGGGGAGTAGATGTTCCTCGCTCGGCCTGCCTAGAGCTCGTTGCGACGACGGCGCGGTCCAAGAAGGAACGCACCAGCGAGCATCAGCACGATGGCGACCCATACGAGCGACCATACGGTGCGTCCGGTCAATGCCAGGGTCGGCGGAGCTTGTTCGAGTGAGACCGCGAGGGCTTCAGTTCCCACGTTGATGATAGTCACTTCGTTATCGCCAGAGGTCGCCGAGATCGTGAGCGTTGGGTCCGGGCTGAAGGTCGCATCGAAGAACTCGTTGGTGACCTCGCTGATGGTGCACTCCGAACCGACCGGAAGTTCGTCGACGGTCAGCGGCGCTACAACCGACACCGAAAGATCTTCGGGCAACTCATACTGATCGTCGACGAATCCGCCGGCGCAGGTCACACCTACCTCGAACGCTTCGGCGTTGAAGTCGGCGCCGGTCGGGATCGATTCGAGTTCCTTGGTGATGTTCAGCGGCGCAACGGCACGCTCCAGCTCAAAAGCATTCCAGGCAACGTCGGTTCCGATCGTTTGAGAGATGACATTGCCGGCGGTGCTCTCACCCATCGTCGATGCAAGATTCCATTCGACCGTGTCGCCGAGTGTGGTCTCACACGTTGACCCGGTCGGGAGCAGGATTGCCTCCCACCGGAAGTTGCTGTCTTCGGTGCTGGCATTGACGAGTACTTCGTAGACGGTGTCATCGCCGTTTGAACACGACACGCTGAACGTGAAGTCGCCGTCGGGATCAAACGGGCGGGACGAACCGACGATGGTGTCGATATCGATGTGGAACGAACCGGTTTGGTTCAGAACATCAACGATGCTGGGTACGTCGGTGATCGTCACGTCGGACGTGTTGTAGCTGGTGGCGAAGCGGATGTCGGCGGTCTCTTCGACGCTGCACTCGGCTCCGTAGGGGAGCTCATCGATGATGAATGGAGATACTTCGCTGATCGTTCCGGTGAGGACGTACGGGTCTTCGCCGATGAAACCATTCGTGCACGCAACGCTGACTTCGAACTCTTCGGTCGACAGGTCGACGCCGTCGGGAGCTTCGATGAGCTTGTTGATGGCCACAGAGCCGAGAGCTCGTTCGTTCACGAACTGGGCCGTGACCGGGTCTGCGCTCGTGGCGGTGAGCGTCACGGTTCGATCTGAGGTCAGGGTCCACTCCGGGGTCTCGGGAAGCTCGGTGACACTGCAAACCGTGCCTTCTGGGATGAGCGGTAGGTCGGTGTAGAAGATTGCGCCGATCGCACCTGCCGGGGTCAACGTGTCGGTGGTGAGGGTGTGGTCGCCGACGTAGACCGCACCGCAGTCGACGGTGAAGGTGAACTCATCCACCGGGTCGATCGGATGAGTCTGGGAAACAACCGTCTCCTTACTGACGATCAGTGCCCCGGTGCTGTTCACGACGAGAACGTCGTTGCTGCCGTCGGAGATGGTTGTGCTCGCAGCGTCACCGGTCGGGTTCGCAGGGCTGTAGGTCGCAAAGAAACGGGCATCACTTGCTTCTTCGACCTCGCACTCTGCGCCGGTCGGCAGATCGGGTATCCCAAGTGGGGAAACCGACGAGACCTGGCCGGTCACGATGTGCTCGGTGACGGTAAAGCCGTTGGTGCAGGTGACCGTGATGTCGAAGGGCACCGTGCTGAGATCGATGCCGTCGGGAACGCCGAGCAGGACCTTGGTGATCGTGAGCGTCTCGGCGTCGCGGTCGTTGACGAACGCCGCGTCGACGATGCCGTCGGAGTTGGTCGTGATTGTGGCGGTCAGCCCACTGGTGTTGGTCCATCCGCTCGGCGGCGTCTGTTCGGTCACCGTGCACTCGGTGCCGGGTGGGAGTAGTGGTGTGGCTGGGGTGGCCCAGGTTCCGCTTTGTGAGGACGTGGTGATGGTCTGTGTTCCCGAGAAGAGAACGTCATCTGCTGCGTTGGTGCATTCGATGTCGAAGGTGAACGTTGCGTCGAGGTCGATTGGTTGGGTGGTTGGGCCGGTGGTCGTCTTGGTGATCGACAAGGTCGAGGTGGTATTCGTGACCTCGATGGCTTCGCCGTCCACATCGATCGTCGATGGGCCATCGATGACCGTCGCGAAGCGGGCATCGGGCGCTTCCTCAACCGAACACTCGGCGCCGGTTGGAAGTTCCGCAATGGTGAGCGGTGCGTCTACCGAGATTTGTCCGGTGATGACCTCGGTTGGTGAGGTGAAGCCGCCGGCGCAGGTGACGGTGACGTCGAAGAGTGTGGCGTCGAGGTCGGTGCCTGCTGGAACACCCTCGAGAATCTTGTTGATGGTGAGTGCGCCGGTGTTGCGCACGTTCTCGAACGCGGCGTCGACGACACCAGCCGAGTCGGTGGTGATGACGACGGGGCTGGTAGTGAGTGGCGTCCAACCAGCGAGTGCGTTTTCTGAGATCGAACACTCGGTGCCGGGTGGGAGTAGTGGTGTGGCTGGGGTGGCCCAGGTTCCGCTTTGTGAGGACGTGGTGATGGTCTGTGTTCCCGAGAAGAGAACGTCATCTGCTGCGTTGGTGCATTCGATGTCGAAGGTGAACGTTGCGTCGAGGTCGATTGGTTGGGTGGTTGGGCCGGTGGTCGTCTTGGTGATCGACAAGGTCGAGGTGGTATTCGTGACCTCGATGGCTTCGCCGTCCACATCGATCGTCGATGGGCCATCGATGACCGTCGCGAAGCGGGCATCGGGCGCTTCCTCAACCGAACACTCGGCGCCGGTTGGAAGTTCCGCAATGGTGAGCGGTGCGTCTACCGAGATTTGTCCGGTGATGACCTCGGTTGGTGAGGTGAAGCCGCCGGCGCAGGTGACGGTGACGTCGAAGAGTGTGGCGTCGAGGTCGGTGCCTGCTGGAACACCCTCGAGAATCTTGTTGATGGTCAGTGCGCCGGTATCACGTTCGTTGGTGAAGGTGGCTGTGGCGACGCCGCCCGAGTCGACGGTGAGCGCAACAGGGTTCGCGGACACGAGGGTCCAGCCCGCCGGTGCGGCCTGTTCGGTCACGGTGCAGTCCGTCCCGTCGGGGAGTGCCGGGAGGTCGCTGAATCGAAGGAAGCCGGTCGCGGTAGTCGGAGATGTTGCTGTGTCCGTCACAATCCTGTGAGTTCCCGAATAGGCAGCACCACAGTTAACGGCGAAGTCGAACGATTCGGTGAGAGAGATCGGGAGATCGGAGGTGAACTGAGTGTTCTTGACGATCATGATCTCGCCGGTGGCGTTTACGAGTGCCACATTTTCACCATCAGCATCGATGGTGACCCCATCGGTGGGAGCGTCGACGGGGGTGGTGGTCGTCGCGAATCGTGGGTCTGGGTCTTCGTTGACCGTGCAAACCGCTCCGGTCGGGAGGTCCTCGAAGGTGATGGTCTCGCCGTTCATGATCGGCTGATTACTGAACGTGAGTGGCGAGTTGGTGAAATCACCCGTGCACACGATGTCGACGGTGAAGGTAATCGCTGCGACATCGAGTCCCGTCGGAGCACCGAGCACGGTCTTCGTGATGTTCAGGTCACCTGTATCGCGGGTGTTTGTGAACGACACGGTTGGTTCGCCGAGCGAGTTGACGATGACCTCGACATCATTAGGTGACGTGAGCGTCCAACCCGCTGGCGGGGTGGCCTCGGTGACGGTGCATGCCGTGCCGTCGGGCAGGAGTGGAACGTCGGGAAGGGCTGCGGTCTCGGTTACACCATTGACCACATCGAGACTCACGGAGAACGTCGTGCCGTCGGTGCAGGTCGCATCGATCTGGAAGGTTCCCGAGAGGTTGATCGGTTGGCTGCCCGCGGCCTCGACGTTCTTCTCGATGATGAACGTGCCGGTTCGGTTGTCAATATCGACCTTCGAACCATCTTCACCAATGATTGCGGTTGCATCATCGGGTCCGTAGCTAGGAAGAAAGCGTGCGTCGGTCCGCTCGGTGACCGTGCACGCAGCACCGACCGGTAGGTCCGGGATCGAGACTGGCGCATTCTCTGTAACGATGACCCCCGGGATGAGGTACGGGTCGACCGTGAAACCGCCCGTGCAGCTGATGTCGACGGTGAATGGTTCGTCGGTCAGGTCGGTCGGCGCGCCGATGACCGTCTTGTTGATGGTCAGCGTGTCGGTGTCACGGTCGTTGACGAAGGCGGCGTTGATGATGCCCGTTGAGTCGGTGGTGACGTTAACGGTGGTTCCGCTGGTGTTGGTCCATCCGGTGGGTGGGGTTTGTTCGGTGACCGAGCATTCGGTGCCTGGTGGGAGCAGTGGGGTGTCTGGTGTTGCCCAGGTTCCGGACTGGCTTGAGGTTGTGATGGTTTGTGTTCCCGAGAACAGCACTCCGCCCGCACCGTCCACGCATTCCACATCAAACAAGAACGTGGCATCCAGGTCGACTGGGGTTGTCGTCGGACCGGTTGTGGTTTTGGTGATCGAGAGGGTGGACGTCGTATTGGTGATCTCGATCGTTTCGCCGTCGTCGTCAATAACAACGTCCGCGCTGACGGTGCTGGTGAAGCGAGGGTCGGGGTCTTCGACAGCCGAGCATTCGGCCCCGGTCGGAAGATTGTCGACGATGAGCGGCGTACTTGCGGTGACGACCAAGTCACTGAGGATGTGTGGGTCGACGGTCAACCCTCCACCGGTGCAGGTCACCGTCACGGTGAACTCTTCATTTATCAGATCGACCTCAGCGGGAACGCCGTCGAGGGTCTTCGTGACCGTCAACGAACCAGCATCGCGCTCGTTCGAAAAGTTGGCGGTTGTCAGGCCGGCATCGATGGTGATCGTCTGTGGGTTGGGTGAAGTCACCGTCCAGCCAGCAGGCACTGTCTCGGTGATGGTGCAGTCGATCCCGGGTGTAAACGTCGGGAGATCGAAATAGCCGACTCCGCCAAAGCCTTGCCCGCCCGTCAAAACATCGACGCTTGCCGTGACGTTGAGCAACGTTCCGTCAGTGCATCGAATCTCGTAGTCGAAATCGTCCAAGAGGCCGAGTGGATGGTCGGCGGGCCCGACCGTGTCTTTGCGGATTGCGAGTCGGCCCACGACGTTGATGAAGCCCGCCTCGGTTCCACCGTCGACAATGGTCACCTCGGCAGCATCACCCGCACTGTTTTCGGGAGCGTAGAAGGTCTGGAACCGGCTATTGAAGACCTCTGACACGCTGCATTCCGCACCAACCGGCAGATCGGGAATCACCGCTGGGGTATTGACGGACAAAACCGTAGATGTTGAAAAGGAACCGGTTTCGAAGTCACCAGTGCACGACACTTCGGCGGTGAACTCGGTGTCGCCCTCGAGGGCGA
>CAZSYL010000007.1:67292-96576 GCA_964610745.1 uncultured Acidimicrobiales bacterium | reverse complement strand
TCGAGATGCCCAAGCCCGGCGAAGCCAAGGCCGCTGTCCATCACCTCAACGGATACGAGGTCGACGGTGAACGCATTCGGGTGAAGCGAGCGAAATAGAGCTTGGGCAGGCTTGGCCTAATTCGATGTCATACCCCATCTGTAAGTTGGTTCGTATGGTGCAGGTGAGGGAGTTTGCGGTCGGGTCAGCCGATGAACCAGTCCTGTCTCGGCCTGCCAATGACGCGTTGACGTTGATCCAAGCTGGTGTCGCCAAGTTGTTGCACACCAACATCGATACCCATCACCTCGACCAAGCGCTGGCAACGATCAGCGAGGTCGAGCTCGTCGCCCGCCAAGTCGACGCGGCCCGAGTCGAAGTCGTCGCCTCGATCGACCGGACAGGGGTCCACGCAATCGATGGCCATCGTTCGGCCAAACCCATGGTGGCTCACACGTCAAAGATCTCCGGGGCCGAGGCAGCCGCCCGGGCGAAAACTGCCCGGATGCTCGCCGCGTTGCCGATCGTTGCCAAACAGTATGTCGACGGAAGTATCTCGACCTGTATGGCCCGCAAGCTCGGCCGGGTGTATTCGAACCCTCGTGTTCGCGACCTCATGGTCGACGCCGACCAATGGTTCGCGGACCATGCGCTCACCGACAGCTACGAACTGTTCGATCTCGTCGTGTCCGAATGGGAACGTCTCGCCGACCAAGACGGTGCAGAAAGTCGCGATGCCCGCCACGAACGCGCCCGCAACCACACCATGTCCCAAGACGACGAAGGCCAGTGGACCTGGAACGGATCATGCGCCGCCTATGACGGGGCTCGCATCAACGATGTCTTTGAGGCGTTCACCAAGATCGAGTTCGATATCGATTGGCAGTGGGCAGTCGACAACTACGGAGACGACGCAAACGCCACCCACATGCCCCGGACCGCAGCGCAACGGCGGGCAGACGCCTTCGCCAAAGTCCACGACTACGCAGCCCAGGGTCTCGCAGCCGAAACCGGGACGATGATCACCACCGACATCGTCATCGACGACGAAACGTTCGAACGCGAAACCCGCAGGCTTGCAGGCGACGACCCTGACGACCCTCTGGGCCCCGAAGCCCCCGCCCGCGACGACTACGTGTCCGCAACGCTTACCGGCTCGACCCTTCCATCACGGCGCGCTGTTGCCGAAGCCCTCCTCGGTTACCTCCGACGCAACGTCATCGGCGCTGATGGGGTCACGATCGATCTCGGCCGGCGGCGACTGTTCACCGGGTACGCCCGGCTCGCCGCTCAACTCAACGCATCGGAGTGCTACTGGCCCGGCTGTCACGTGAGTGTCCGATCGTGCCAAATCGATCACCTCACCCCACACTCGACCAGAGACGGACCGGGTGGCCCGGATCCGGGTGGTGGACTCACCAACCCGCACAACGCAGGCGTTCTTTGCGGCAAACACAACCGGCACAAAGAACGTGGCTACACCGTCACCCGGCTCCCCGACGGCAAAATCCACATCCAACGCCCCGACGGCACAACCCTGAACTGAACCCTTCGGGACCAGACCTGCCAACGACCCCTGCGCCGAAACTCAAGTCGACAATTGACGGCAATTGGCGATGCCGAAGCTGCCACGTGCGACCAGTGGCCCGCGTGTTAGGCGGCCATCGATGCAGGAAGCTCGGCACGCCGCCAGATGACTCCTACATCGGTCATGAGAAGAGACTCAGCAGGCGCAGCACTGGAGAAGCTGTCGAGGAAATCCGACCTCAATGAGGTGAGGTCTACTCGTTGAGCGGCTCGACTGGCAGGGCATAATTCTGCACTTTCTATCGAGCCGGGGCGATGGCCTGGCGAAAGGCCGAGCTCGGTTCCGATGACGATGTCTGCGACTTCCGACGTCGCAGGAACTGCGCTCTGCAAGTCAGCGACTGCAGCGATGTCGAACTGCGCCACGCCTCCCTCATCTGAACGTTCGGACGAAAGGCCACGCACGGACCAAGACAGCTGCTTCGCGTCCGCGTCGACGTCAATCTCTGCCCTTTGGTGCACGCCCGGAAATACCCGGCCACCGGCGAGAATCGGCAAGAGTCCATCGGTGTGGCGACACGGCACGTACACCGCTCGGCTCGGAACACCGAGGGCAGAGTCAGAGTCAATCTCGGCCGAGATCCGATATGCGGCAGCGCGGACGGCCTGACCCATGGCCGCGGGCATGGGCCAAGGGCGTGCGGATTCGATGGCGAGCAAGCAACATCCGACGACCAGATTAATTGAGCAGTCGCTCAATTAATCTACCAACGCGACCGACCTCATTCAACTTCGCAGTCGCAACTCAACTCTGTATGCTCACATACAGTCATGACAGTTACAGAGTCGACAGAATCGAACGAAACCTCCAAGCGCCTCCATGAGCTCGACGCTCCGCCGTGGCTGCGGGTGGAAAGCACGATCATCTCCGCGGCGACCGATGTACGGCGGTTGTACGACGACCGCTTTGCCTCGCTCGACCTGACGCTCAGCCTGGCCAGCCTGTTGTGTTACGCAAATGACTTCGGGCCGGTCTCACAGACCCGCGCCGCCGATCACCTTCGCCAAGGCCGCGCCGTCACCGGCACCCAAATCGATCGTTTGGAGGAGCGTGGCCTCCTCGAGCGACTCCCCGATCCTGACGATCGCCGAGTGTGGCTCATTAAGGTCACGACAGCTGGCGCAGCGCTCGCCGCCGACGCTGTCGAGCTCGATCGGGGCATCCGCGAGGAACTCCGAGCGGGCATTCCCCGCGAAGACCGTCAGGCGCTCGCCAATGTTCTCGTCCGTCTACAACACAACATTTCTGCCGCGCTCGAAACCGAGCCGGAAACACCAAAGGGATAGGTACCTCATGTTTGAAGCCGTCATCGTCGATGCCGTCCGAACGCCAGCCGGAAGGCGCAATGGCATGCTCAAGGACTGGCACCCAGCCGACCTTGCAGCCCACGTCCTCAAAGCGCTCGAAGAACGCAACAACCTCGACCCAGCGATGGTCGACGACGTCGTCATGGGCTGCGTCATGCAGGCCGGCGAGCAAGCACTCAACGTCGGCCGCAACGCCGTACTCGCTGCTGGTTGGCCCGAGACCGTTCCCGCTACGACCGTCGACCGCCAGTGCGGTTCGAGCCAGCAGGCAGTCCACTTCGCAGCGCAGGGCGTCATGGCGGGCGCCTATGACGTCGTCATCGCCGCCGGCGTCGAAGTCATGACCCGTACACCAATGGGCGCGACCATCGTCAAGGACCTCGGCTTTCCGTTCCCACAGTCCATGCAGGATCGCTACGCGGAAGAAGGCCTGCCTCCCCAGGGCATCGGCGCCAACATGATCGCCGACGAGTACGACATCAGCCGAGAGGACCTCGACGAGTTTGCTGCCGAAAGCCAGCGGCGTGCGTTGCAGGCAACCGAAGAGGGTCGCTTCGAGAACGAGATCATCCCCGTCCCGGTCGACATCGATGGTGAGACCGTGATGATGACCCGCGACGAGGGCATCCGCGAAGGCACAACCGCCGAAATCCTCGGTGGCCTCAAGCCGGCCTTCCAAGAAGACGGCAAGATCACCGCTGGCAACTCAAGCCAGATCAGCGACGGCGCCGCCGCCGTGCTCATCATGAGCCGCCAGAAGGCCGACGAGCTCGGCCTCAAGCCACGTGCGGTCTTCCGCAACTTCGCCCTCGCTGGCACCGACCCTGTGACGATGCTCAAGGGCCCAATTCCGGTGACAGAGAAGCTCTTCGACAAAGCCGACGTCTCCATCGACGATGTCGACCTGTTCGAGATCAACGAAGCCTTCGCCTCAGTCGTGCTTGCTTGGCAGAAGGAAACCGGTGTCGACCTCGACAAGGTCAACGTCAACGGCGGCGCCATCGCGCTCGGCCACCCACTGGGCTGCTCCGGTGCCAAGCTCATGACAACTCTCGTCAACGAGCTCGAACGAACCGACGGCACCTACGGCTTCCAGGCCATGTGCGAAGGCGGCGGTCTCGCAAATGGAACCCTGATCGAAAGGATCGACGCCTAATGCCACGTCTCAATCTCGAAGAAAGCAGTTCGATCATCACCGGCGGCGCATCAGGAATCGGTGAAGCCGCAGCCCGCCAACTCTCCGCCGCCGGAAGTCGGGTCGTCATTGCCGACCTCAACGAAGAGAAAGGTCAAGCCGTTGCTTCCGAGCTCGGCGGGCTGTTCGTCAAGTGTGACGTGACCTCTCAAGAAGACGCCGACGCCGCGATCGGCGCTGCCTCAGAGATGGGTCCACTGCGGGCGCTCGTGAACTCAGCTGGTATTGGCTGGGCTGGCCGTACGGTCACCCGCGACGGCGAACCCTTCGATCTCGATGCCTTTCGTAAGGTCGTCGACATCAACCTCGTTGGATCGTTCAACATGCTCAGCCGATCGGCTGCGGCCATGTCGAAGACGGATCCGGTCGACGAAGACGGTCAGCGGGGCGCAATCGTGAACATGGCATCAGCTGCCGCCTTCGATGGCCAGATCGGCCAGTGTGCGTACTCTGCATCCAAAGGCGGCATCGTGGGGATGACCCTGCCGATCGCCCGTGACCTGTCTGCGATTGGCATTCGGGTGAACACCATTGCCCCAGGTCTCATCGATACGCCCATCTACGGCGAAGGCGAGCAGAGCGACCAGTTCAAAGCGCACCTCGGCCAATCGGTGCTGTTCCCCAAACGACTCGGGTCAGGTGAAGAACTCGCCTACATGGTCATGGACCTCATCACGAACCCCTATATGAACGCCGAGACCATCCGAGTCGACGGTGGCATCCGGATGCCGCCCAAGTAGCACCCAACCAAAATTCCGGGGAGGGTTAGAGGAGTTTGGTGAAGTCGGCCATGACGTCGTCGATGTTTTCCGCTGAGGTATTTCCGAAGGCGAGCTGACGGCCATATTGAATGAGCGCTGCCGCAACAACCGGAGGCGGCGACGGAATCTCGAACTCGGCGAGTCGCAGGGTGAAATACGGGAACGGGTCGACGTCGGCGAGCTCGCCTGAAGCTGCCAACTCGTCGTGAATCGTGAACAGCATGCGGCCCTTTGGCGTTGCTTGCGCAACCAGCACCGAGCGCACCCATGCCTCGACCCCGGATTCAGCCGAACGAGTAATGCGTTGTTCGAGCTGGCCAATCGTGTACTCGGCAACAGCCCGAAGAAGCCCGATCCGCGACCCGAAGTGGTAATGGATAGACCCCTTGGTGACGCCCGCAGCAGACGCGATCGATTCCATCGACGTCGACGTGCCATCGTCGGTGAACTGTTTCATTGCTGACGAGAGAATCGCCTGCCTCGTCGCGTCTCGTCGCTCGGTCTGCGTAGCCACCTGATCGAAGGTAGCAGTGAGCATGACGATTTAGCGGCCGCAACCCGACTATGAAAGCAAGCCTCGGTTGACAAACTTACCAACGGTCAGTAAGTAATCCGTATGGCCTCGCCCAGACCCTCCTCTCCCGTCGCAATCCTCGGCACGTGGCGAAGTGACTTCGCCCGCAACCTGACCCGCGAAGGCAACGACGTATCCAACCTCATGGCCGAAGCCGTCGACAGCACGCTCGACGCCGCCGGCATTGCACCCTCCGACGTCGAGTCCATTCACGTCGGCAACGCCTTCGGTGGCCTCTACAACGGTCAAGCCCACCTCGGAGCGCTCGCGAGCCAGGTCGAACCGGAGCTCTGGGGTGTTCCGGCCATGCGCCAAGAAGCCGCCTGCGCGTCAAGCTCGATGTCGATCCTCGCCGCCAGCGCAGAGATCGAAGCGGGACGCTATGACTGCGTCCTCGTCCTTGGGCTCGAACAAGAACGGACGATGCCAGGCCCAGATGCGGCCAAGGTGCAACAAGCCGCAGCGTGGGTGGGGCACGAAACCGACGGGGTCGAGTTCATTTGGCCCGCCACATTTGATCGGCTCGCCGACGAATACGACGCACGCTTCGGCCTCGACGAACATCACTTGCGCGAGATCGGGCGAATCAACCTTGAAAACGCGCAGGACAACCCGAACGCTCAAACCCGCACATGGAAGCTGAGCTCAGACTCGTTCGGCACCGACGACCACCTCAACCCGGTCGTTGCTGGCCGGCTCCGACGCAACGATTGCTGTCAGATCACCGATGGCGCAGCAGGTGTTGTCCTCGTCTCGGAACGATGGCTCGACAATCACGGCCGGACACCATCGGCCGTTCTGGCCGGCTGGGGTCACGCAACCGTCGGTCTTTCATTGGAATCAAAGCTGGAGCGTCCTCACTCCGACTACGTCATGGGCCACGTCCGGTCGGCCATCACCGATGCATGGACTCGTGCGGGAATCAGCGGCATTAGCGACGTCGACCTTGCAGAAGTCCACGACTGCATGACGCCATCGGAGTACATGGCGATCGATCACCTCGGGATCACCGAACCTGGACAAAGTTGGCAAGCCATCGAAGACGGCAGGATCCGTCGAGACGGCTCGATACCGCTCAATCCGTCCGGAGGGCTCATCGGCGGCGGCCACCCCGTTGGCGCAACGGGAGCTCGCATGGTTGCAGACGCAACCGCCCAAGTCACCAACGCAGCTGGTGCATTTCAGGTCGACGGAGCTCGCCGAGCACAAACGCTAAACATCGGTGGCTCCACGGCTACCACCGTGAGCTTCATCATCGAGGGGGTTGACGCGTGAAGGTCCAGAGCCGCCGCCCATTCGTATCCACCCTGCCCGCAGACGACGATCACCCTTACCGTTCACATGCCTGGAGGCCCCAGGACACCGAGTACGACGCTTGGGACCTCGACGTCGTCGGCAAAATCCCGAGCGAGCTCGCAGGCGTCTACCTTCGCAACACCGAGAACCCGCTCATGGAAGCAATCGGCCGCTACCACCCCTTCGACGGCGACGGCATGTTGCACTCGATCTCCTTTGCCGACGGTGAAGCCCGGTACCGAAACCGCTTTGTACCAACGGCAGGCCTGCTCGCAGAACAGGCTGCTGGCCAGCCGCAGTACGCAGGGCTTGCCGAACCGCCGGAGCGAACCATTGCCGAATCCGGCTGGGGCGCCCGCACGATGATGAAGGACTCGTCGAGCACCGACGTCGTCGTGCACCGCGGCATGGCCTTGTCGAGCTTCTACCAGTGCGGAGACCTCTACCGACTCGACCCACAAACCCTCGAACCTGATGGTGTCGAAACCTGGGGTGGAGCCTTCCCCGCCGAAGGCGTGTCCGCCCACTCCAAGGTTGATGAAGCAACCGGCGAGCTGCTGTTCTTCAACTACTCAACGGACGCCCCGTTCATGAAGTATGGCGTCGTCGACGAGTCAGGAAGCCTGACGCACTACATCGACATACCGCTCCCCGGACCTCGCCTTCCTCACGACATGGCGTTCACCGAGAACTACGCAATCCTTAACGACTGTCCGCTCTTTTGGGATGAGCAAGCTATGCAGGTGGGCCGCTATTCAGCGAGATTCCATCCCGAACTCCCAACCCGACTCGCCGTTGTCCCTCGGCGCGGTTCGACCAAAGACATCATGTGGTTCGAGGCCGACCCGACGTTTGTCTTGCACTGGATCAACGCGTACGAAGACGGCGACGAGATCGTGCTCGACGGGTTCTTTGAAGAGGAGCCGGTTCCTCGAGCAAAGCCAGGCGAAAGCCTCGAATCGATGATGTTCCGCTTCGTCGACATGCACCGGATGTTGCCGCGGGCACATCGGTGGCGCATGAACCTTCGGACCGGCGCCTGCACCGAAGAACACCTGAGCGACCGAACGATGGAGTTCGGAATGATCAATCAAAGAGTCGCTGGCCGACCGTACCGATTCGCCTACAACGCGCTGCCGACAAATGGCTGGTTCGGGTTTGAAGGCATCGTCAAACACGACGTGGTCGCAGGAACCGAAACCGAGTACCGACTGCCGGATGGTGTTTTCAATTCCGAAACCGTTGTGGCGCCTCGCCCCGGTGGAACCGCAGAAGACGACGGTTGGCTGATCACCTTCACGAGCGACATGAACAAGGACGAGTCTCGCTGCCTCATCTTCGATGCGGAGTCGCCAGAGCACGGACCTGTGGCATCGATCCAACTACCCGAGCGAATCAGCTCAGGAACCCACGCAACCTGGGCTCCAGCAAACGCTTTGGACTAACGGGCGCGCTCATAAGTGACTACAGTCATAGTCGTATGACCTCCAAGATCGTCCTCGTTCGCCATGGTGAAACCGAGTGGAGTCGCGATGGCCAGCACACCGGCCTGACCGACATCCCGCTCACCACCAAGGGCCGAGAACAGGCAAAGCTTGTGGGTCCAACCCTCACCGGCTGGAACTTCTCCCACCGCTTCTCCTCTCCCCTACAGCGAGCTCGCGAGACGGGCGAGATCTCGGGCGTCACCCACGATCCGGGCGCACTCATCCTCGATGACGACCTACTCGAATGGGACTACGGGAAGTACGAAGGCCGCACCAACGCCGACATCGTCGCCGAAGAGCCCGGCTGGTCAAAATGGTCCGGCGACCTCGAAGGCGGCGAAAGCGCTCACGACGTCGGCGTACGTGCTGATCGGGCGATCGAACGCATCGACACCGCGTCAGACGACGGACCGGTCATCGTCTTCGCACACGGACACCTACTGGCGATCCTCATCGCCCGCTGGATCGGCATGCCAGCCGAAGAGGGACGCCGATTTGTGATGGAAACCGCGACCGTTTCTGTCCTCAGCATGAAGCGCACCGATCGCGTCCTTCGCATCCTCAACTACGGCTGTGCACCGTCGGCTCCAATCGAGCCAAACCAGCGCGGCACGATCGAACCAAACATCACTCACTAGCTACTCGGCATCGTCGGCGGCCCAGTGGCCACGAGTCACGTTCGGGGTTCGGCGTTACCCATGAACGTACGACTTCGTGCCGATCTGACGTGGCCGAATAAACTCTGGCTCGATCAATACTTCGCCGTCGGGGAAGAACGCCTGCCAGTCGATAAACCTCGAGCTGAAAGTCGGGACCCGGTCGAGGAGCGGCTGACCAGTCAATGGACGCCCGGTCGCAGGATCCCATCGATCGCCCGTCGCTGGATCTTCGAGTACATCATCGACCAGAATGAGTTCGCGCTCGACGCCGCCGACGAGCCGAGAGAAGACCGCCCAGCGTTCAAACTCGGGGATAGCGACGAAGACGATTGGTTCGCCAGCTAGGTCGGTCGAAATCGACCCGACCTCTTCGAGGTCTATGAACTTCAAACCAGCCGTTTGTTCTTCGAGCTGGGCGATGACCGTTAGCTGCCTGACACTAAAGGTGTTACGCCCGGTCTCGGTCGCAAGCGCCAGCGTGTCTGGAAACTGTTCACGCCAGTCAGACCACGACGACAGATCCGACGGCAGCAACTCGACGCTCTCTCCTGTCAGCGGCCCGAGAATTGCCGTACCAGTGACCTGACTCCACACGCTCCCGGTGTCGTGATCGAACCACGTCATGGCGTTGTTCCAGAGATCACCCTGATTCCCGAATACGACGGTGTTTCCGTCTATCTCTCGGCGATGGACCAACGCCGTGCTGCAAAGCGGTCACCAACTGACAAGTATGGGTATGTCATCGATCTCGTCGATGACCAACTCCCGATTGGAGAGGAACCCGACGGGATAGGCCCGCTGCTGGCCGTTGATGTTCACTCCAATGACCACCTCATCGTCGGGCCACGAAACGCCGTCAGCGCCAACAAATGTCGGTTCGTAGACGGGCTCGATCTGATCTCGATCGAACGACCGGAAGTAACCCTCGGGTACCGGCGCATCACCCGGCGCCAGCCCTGGCAGAGGCCCATTGGCGCCCGATCGCTGGATTTCGGTCGGATCGGGGAGGTTCGGGTCGAACGCATTTTCTGTCCGTTCTTGAGTGAAGGACTCACCACACGCAGTCAGAAAGGCAGCGAAGAGAAGCAACCAGACCCAGCGCGGGGCCCGAACAACCCGAAGAGAACCTTTCATGACGAAAACAACACCATCGCCCGTCAGCTTCTTCCCGGCGACCAATCCTGCTTTCGCGGCCCTAGCGTGCAATGATCTGACGGGCCTTTTGTTTGGCCGATGGACAAAGGAATTCATGACGGGCAACGCAAGCTTCACATTCGACGATCTAGGCATTGTCTCACTCGAGGCTGAACTTGCTCCCGAGATCATCACTTCCGAAGCTATCGACAAGAAACTCGCACCATTTTATGAAGCCACCGGTGCCGAGCCAGGGCTCCTTGGATCCCTCGCCGGAATCAAAGAACGCCGCATGTGGCATGAGGGCACCTCGTTCATGGACGCCGCGGCAATGGCCGGTGAAAAGGCCATCCAGAGCGCAGGAATCGACCGAAGCCGCATCGGCCTGATGATCGACACGAGCGTCTGCCGAGAGCGCCTCGAACCGTCGAGTGCCGTCACTGTCCACGACAAACTAAAACTGTCTTCGGCGTGCACCAACTTCGACCTCTCAAACGCATGCCTCGGGTTTCTCAACGGCATCCACATGGCGGGCCACATCCTTGCCTCCGGACAGACCGATTACGTTCTGATCGTCGACGGTGAAGGAACCCGCGAGATCTACAAGAACACACTCGACAAGCTGATCTCCGAAGAAGCATCGATCGATGACCTGTTCTCGAACTTCGCCACCCTCACCCTCGGCTCGGGCGCCGCTGCGATGGTGCTCGGACGTCATTCGGAAAATCCTGGAAGTCACCGCGTGGTGGGCGGCTTCTTTCGAGCCGCAACCCAATACCACGAACTGTGCGTCGGCAGCCTGAACGGCATGAGCACCGATACCCGCGGCCTACTCGAGGCCGGCACGGAAACCGCAAAGCTTGCCTGGGACGACGCTGGCGAGAAGCCAGGTTGGTTCGACATGACGTACTACATCCTCCACCAGGTTTCCGAAGTCCATACTCAGGCGGTCATCGACACCCTCGGCATCGACAGCGATCGCGTCCCGCGCAGTTTCCCCACCCTGGGCAACATCGGCCCGGCAGCGATTCCGATCACGCTGGCATCGGTTGCTGACACGCTCAAGACCGGCGACAGCGTCCTGCTACAAGGCATGGGTTCGGGCCTCAACACCGCGATGCTCGAAGTTCAGTGGTAACCCCCGAGCCGCTCGATGCGGCTCGGCTCCCACCCAGTGGCCTGGCGGGCCTCAACCTCAACTGGTCCCGACTCGAAACCGTTGAGATCGACGGGATCCCCCGAACCTTTCACTTCCTCGACACACAGACCGTCGCGGAAGAAAAATTCGAGCTCACCTTGTTGTGCGTCCACGGCAACCCGTCATGGTCCTACCTGTGGCGCAACCTGCTCGCGAACCTTCCGCCTGGCGTTCGAGGCATCGCCGTCGACCACCTCGACATGGGGTTCTCTGACCGGACCGGCACCCGACGCCGTCTGGCTCAACGCGTCGATGACCTGACCGCGCTCACCACCCATCTCGAATTGACCGGACCGGTCGTCACCGTCGCCCATGACTGGGGTGGCCCCATCTCCCTCGGCTGGGGTCTGCGCCACCTCCATCAGCTAGGTGGCGTTGTACTCACCAACACCGCCGTCCACCAACCCAAAGACGCAGCGGCACCGCGAATCATTCGAATGGCCCGTTCAAAGGCGGCCCTCCAACGCACCACCGTCGACACCACGGCCTTCATCACCGGCGCATTCGAAATGTCCAGGCCACGGACACCGAAAGAGATTCGCGAAGGTTTCCTCGCTCCGTATGAGACGAAGGAACGACGCAAAGCAATTGGAGACTTTGTCGAAGACATTCCACTCGAGGATGACCATCCCTCATCCGAGGCGCTCGACGCGATTGCCGAGGGACTCGAACACCTTGCCAACACACCGGCGCTGCTCCTGTGGGGAGCCAAAGATCCCGTCTTCTCCGACCTCTACCTTCACGACCTCGAAGAGCGTCTCCCGCACGCAGATGTGCACCGTTGGCCCAACGCAAGTCACTTCGTCACCGAAGACGCTCCGGCCGCCGACGCCGTCGTCGATTGGATCGGCACACTTAAGAACCGCGAGGCACCGGTCGTCTCCGCGCTGACCGAGACCCGCCTGCTCGAACGGCTCTCCACGGCCGACCGCACCGATCAGCTAGCGATAGCCGAGATGACCGGCGACCAAAACGCCATTACCTTCGGCGACTTCTCGAAGCGGATCGAGGCCACCGCAGCGGGCCTTGCCCGACATGGCGTACTCCCCGGTGACCGCATTGGCGTCATGGTCCCTCCCGGGATCGATCTCGCCACCATCGTCTACGGCTGCTGGCGTCTCGGCGCCGTCGCCGTTCTCGTCGACGGCGCTCTCACGCCGCCCCAAATGACCGCGGCCGTGAAGGCCGCGAACCCCAAATATCTGATCGGCATCAGCCGAGCTCTCGCGGCGGCCCGCACTCTGCGCTGGCCCGGACAACGACTGGCACTCGCCCCCCTCAACGAGGCACAATCCCGTCTCTTCAGTGTCGGCGGCGATCTACAAACGCTCTGTGCAGAAGCCACGGTCGATCCTGACCGTCCGCTCCCCAACGAGAGTGATCTGGCCGCTGTGGTCTTCACCTCGGGGTCGACCGGGCCGTCAAAGGGCGTGCTTTACACCCACGGTCAAATCGGCGCCCAGCGAGACATCATCGCCGAGCTCTACAAGATCACCGCGCAAGACTCGCTCGTTGCAGCATTTGCTCCCTTTGCGCTCTATGGCCCGATGCTCGGGATCACCTCGGTCGTGCCCGACATGGATGTTTCGGCCCCGGCGAGCCTGACCTCGACCACGCTCACCGAAGCGGTCGCCGCTGTTGACGCGACGCTCGTCTTCGCCTCGCCCGCGGCCCTGACGAGCATCATCGGCACCCGGACCGACATTCCAGCGAGGCACCTCGATGCACTCGCCAACGTGCGATTGTTGCTGTCTGCAGGAGCGCCGATCCGCACCGATCTGTTCGACCAGGCCCAGCAGGTGTTCCCCAACGCCGTTGCCTACACGCCGTACGGCATGACCGAAATCCTGCCGGTATCGACGATCAGCCTCCCCGAAATCCACGAGGCCGGAACCGGAAACGGTGTGTGCGTTGGTAAACCAGTCCCGGGCATCGATGTACAGATCCGTCCGCTCGGCGACGGCACGGTCGATGGCCGCGCTGATTTTGGCGAGATCGTCGTTCGGGCTGCCCATGCTCGGGAAGGTTATGACCGCCTTTGGCACACGACCTTTCTCGCCTCGCAACCACGCGGTTGGCACAACACCGGCGATGTTGGACACCTCGATGATTCGGGCCGCCTTTGGATGGGAGGCCGGCTGGTCGACGTGCTCGACACCACGAACGGGCCCATCGCGCCGGTCCGCACCGAACAAGCGATTGAAACCCTCCCCGCGGTGACGATGGCCGCGATCGTTGGCGTTGGCCCGGAGAACATGCAACAGGTCGTTGCGGTTGTGCAGCTGGACGATCCTCCAAAGAAAGCGGGCCTCGCAGACATTGCGCTGATCGATTCGATTCGCTGCATCACCCGCGAGACGATCGACCTCGACGTCGTGGCTATCTTGAGCGTGCCCGCCATGCCGGTCGACCGTAGACACAACTCAAAGATCAACCGCGGGCGTCTCCGCGAGTGGGCGAGCGACATTCTCGCGGGCAAGCCAATGGAGAAGATCTGATCATGAAGGTCCTCGTCACCGGTGCTACCAGCATGATCGGCAAGGCGGTCGTCCAAAGGCTGCTCGCCCGCGGCGACGTTGTTTCCACCCTCCAACGTTCGGCGTCAGGCTTGGCGGGAGTCACCGAGTACCGAGGCTCGGTTACCAACATCGACGCGGTCACCGACGCCACTTCGGGCCAGGATGCGGTGATCCATCTCGCGGCCAAGGTCGACATCGTCGGCGAGCTCGACGAATACGTCGAGATAAACGTCGAGGGCACAACCAACGTGATCTCCGCCGCTCGACAGGCAGGCGTAACCCGGTTCGTCTACATCTCCTCTCCGTCGGTTGCCCACGGCGGTGAATCGATCATCGGGGCCGGAGCCGAACCAGCGGACCCGGATGCAACGACCGGGCCATACGCGACTAGCAAGGCCATGGCTGAGAAGATCGCGCTCGGCGCATCGACCGAGGCCATGCCGGTCGTAGCGATCCGACCTCACCTCGTCATCGGACCCGGAGACACACAACTCGTCGAGCGCATTCTTGACCGCGCCCGCAGCGGCCGCATGCCCCTCATCGGCTCGGGTCTCGCGCTCGTCGATGTCACGTGGGTCGACAACGCTGCCGATGCCATGGTCGCCGCGATCGACGAGTGCCCAAACCTCGGCGGGCGAGCCTTTGTGGTCTCCAATGGTGAGCCCCGCACCATCCATGAACTCATAGCCCGCATCACCGATGCCGCTGGCGTCGACTGGTCTCCACGAAGCGTCCCGCGCAAGGTCGCGGTCTTCGGCGGTTCAATCGCCGAGAGGATTTGGGCTCGCACCGGCCGGGATGACGAACCGCCAATCACAGCGTTCGGTGCCGAACAGCTCTCGACAGCCCACTGGTTCGACCAGCGCGATACACGTCGCTCCCTCAACTGGACGCCCGCGATATCGCTCGAAGAAGGCTTCAACCTTCTCGCTGCTCACGAGCGCGGCCAAGCCGACTCGCCCCAGCTGAGCTCGTAGTCGCATTCTCCTCGTTTAAACACGAGGAAAGTTACCGCACACGTGTGAGAATGCAATCGTTCGCCGCGAAACAGAGCCAGGAGCGTTGATGGCCGTCACCGATCTTCCCGAATTCGTCCGAGCGGACGGCCCAGACAAAGTGACTGGATCTGGGCGTTACACCGCAGACATGACCTTGACCGGTCAGCTCGTGGCCAAGTTCAAGTACGGCGGAGTCAGCCATGGGCGCATTACCCGGCTTGATGTCGAAGCTGCCAGAGCTATTCCCGGAGTTTCCGCCGTCCTCACCGCGGCCGATGTCCCCGATGTCCGCTACAGCTATGGGCTCGCCGATCGGACCTTGTTCGCGACCGACACCATTCGTTTCGAAGGTGAGGTCGTCGCGGCGGTCGCTGCGATCAACGCCGATATTGCTCAGCAGGCGCTCGACGCGATCGTGCTCGAAGTCGAACCGCTCACCCCCGTGACCGATCTTCAGGCGGCGATCAAACCCGATTCGCCGCTTGTTCATCAAGAGGTCGACAGCTACGAGGTCACCGGCGACACTCCCCACAGCGGCAACATCGCCACCCACTCGTCGATCGAGAGGGGCGATGCCGAGACCGCAATGGCGACGGCGGACACCGTTGTTCACAGTCGCTACCTCGCCGATGCCAGCCATGCGACACCGATCGAGCCACGGGCGGTCATCGCCCAGTGGGAAGGCGACAGGGTGACCATCTGGACCAGTACACAGGTTCCCTTCGACGCCCGTGCCGGAGTATGCGAAACCCTAGAACTTCCCACCTCGAAGGTGCGGATCGTCGCTCCTCACATCGGCGGAGGTTTCGGCGGTAAGTGCGGAGCTCACTTCGAACCCCACGTTGCGGCCTTGGCCCGAGAGGCGAAAAGGCCGGTGAAGCTCGTCTTCTCCCGGTGGGAGGAGTTCATTGCACCCGATCGGCGCCGGGAAAGCATGATCATCGACATCACCACCGGTGTCGACGCCGAGGGGTCGATCGTTGCCCGCACTGGCGAGATCCTCCTCGATAACGGTGCGTACATGGCCGACTCATCCTTCTTTGCTCAAGCTGCTGCCATGCACGTGGCCGGGCCCTATGTCATCCCAAACGTCCATATCGACGCGAAGTTGATCTACACCAATCACCAACCGTCCGGATCGGTCCGAGCGCCGACCGCGCCTCAGGGCTGTTGGGCCGCCGAGTCGCACACCGACGAGGTAGCCAACGCCATTGGCATGGATGCGCTCGAATTTCGGCGCCGGAACATCGTGACTACCGGAAGCACCGGAGTTGTTGGCCAGATCTACGACGAGATCGGCCTAGACCAGTGCCTCGAGCTGGCAACGACGGCAGCGGGCTGGGGAGCTGAGCTTCCCGAGAGTGAAGCGCTCGGCATCTCGGTCGGCTGGTGGCCCAGCTTCGCGGCGCCGGCTGGGGCCTATGCCAAACTCCACGACGACGGCACCGTGCAGGTCATTACCGGCGCAAGCGAGTGCGGCACTGGTTCGGTCATGACGTTGCGGATGCTCGCCGCCGATGAGCTCGGCATCGACGAGACGGCAGTTGAGCTCATCTACCAGGACACTGGCGCCGCACCCGCTGGCCCGGGATCGAGCGGATCGCAAACACTCTTCAACCACGGACGCGCCGTCGAGAAGGCAACTCGGATGATCGCCGAGCAACTCAAGGAGCTTGCCGCGGCCCAACTCGAAGCGAACGTATCGGACATCGTCCTCGAGAGCGGCACCGCATCGGTTGCGGGGTCACCCGCAATTACTATCCCGATTGTCGAACTTGCCTCAACCAGCGAAACCGGTGAGTTGCTCGGTAGCGCGTCAGCGGATTCACTCGAGTGGCCCGAGATCACGGGCTCCACCTGTCTCGGCGAGCAGGGATTTTCATCGTGGCTTGCCCCGCAGTTCTCGTGTCACGTCGCACGAGTGCGCGTCGACCCCGACACGGGCGTGACCCGGGTTCTCGAAGTCCACGCAGCCCACGATTCAGGCACGATCCTCAATCCCGTCGCAGCTCACGGGCAGGTCGAGGGCGGTGTCATGATGGGCGTGGGCCAGGCCCTCACCGAGGGAACCCGCTACGACGAGGATGGCAACCAGCTAAACGCGGGGCTGCTCGAGTACAAGTTGCAGACCATTGCTGATGCTCCAAAGATCACCGCCCAGTTCGTCGAAATCTATACCGAAAATGCTGGTCCGCGCGGCGCCAAAGGCCTCGCCGAGGCACCCAACGTCGCAACTTGTGGCGCGGTCAACAATGCAATTGCGAACGCGACCGGCGTTCGCGTTCGAGAGCTTCCAATGACCGCCGAACGGGTTTGGCAAGCCATGGCTGATTCGGAGGTGAGCTCATGAGCATGACTATCGCAACGACGGTCGAGGATGTCCTTGTTGGATTGAGCAACGGCGCCCGACCAATAGCGGGCGGAACCGATCTAGTCGTCGGTGCCCGACAGGGCAAAGGCGAGCTTCCCGAACACCTCATCGCGATCGACCGGGTCAGCGAACTCGCGCAGATTGGCCGCGAAGAAGGCAGCACTCGCATTGGTTCGGGTGTTACCCACGCAACCCTAATGACGGACCCAACAGTCGTTGGCCGCTTCACCGGCCTTGCCGATGCCGCAGCATTGGTGGGATCGCCCGCCACCCGAAATGTTGGAACGATCGGCGGCAACGTCATGAACGGGTCGCCCGCGATGGACACCGGTGCTCCGCTCGTCGTCCTCGGGGCTCGAGCTGAGCTTCGCACGACGGAGGACACCCGGTTGGTCGATGTCGACGAACTATGGATTGCTCCTGGTCGCACGAGTGCTTCAGATGACGAGCTCTGCACTGCTCTCATCGTGACGAACCTGCCCGATACGAGTGGAAGCGCCTACGTCCGACTCGAATACCGACGAGCGATGGAGATCGCCATCGTCGGGGCTGCCGCGGCGGTCACACTCGACGGCGATGCAATCGCCTCGGTGCGAGTAGCGCTCACCGCCGTTGCACCAACGATCCTCTCGGTAAGTGATCTCGATCACTGTGTAGGAAAGCCGGTTGATGAGGCCACGCTCAAGGCCGTTGCCGAAGCAGCGTCCGAACAGGCCTCCCCCATCAGCGACCTGCGAGCATCGGATCGGTACCGTCGCAAGATGATCGGAGTCATGGCACGCCGAGCCGTCGAGGCTGCCGCACGGCGTGCCTCTGGCGAGGTCATCTCTGTCCCCGTCAACCGAGCCCTCGGTGTAGGAGCACAATCATGAGCACCAACTCTGAGCCGCAGGCGGTGACACTGCAGGTCAACGGCGTCCCCTACCCTGTCGCCATCGAAACCGATCGAACCCTGTCGACCGTGTTACGAACCGAGATCGGCCTGACGGGCACCAAAGAAGGCTGCGACGACTGCGAATGCGGAGCTTGCATGGTGCTTCTCGATGGTCGGCCAGTCAACTCATGTTCGTACCTCGCAGCTCAGGCACAGGGGCGAGAGATCACAACTGTTGAAGGGCTCGCGGGGAAAGATGACCTCTCCCCCCTTCAGCGCAACATCCTTGCAGCGGGTGGCGTTCAGTGCGGGTTCTGTACGCCCGGCATGTTGATGTCGGCCACAGCGTTGCTCGACGAGAACCCAACACCGACCGAAGAGGAGATCCGCATTGGACTCTCCGGCAACCTTTGCCGCTGTACCGGCTATGCGAGGATCCTCGATTCGGTTATCCAGACCTCTGTGGAGCTGAAGTAGCCACCGAGTCCCTAGCGTGGAAGGGATGGATGAATCGATGAGTGCGCCAGCACAGGGCACGGCTCGTGATGCGCTGAGCGTTAAGCCGTTCCGCAACCTTCTCGCGGCGACCTTCATCTCCAATTCCGGCCGGTGGCTCCAGTTCGCGGCCCTTGGAATCCTCGGCTGGGAGCTGACCGGCTCAAGTGCCTTCCTTGGCCAGTTGATCTTTGCCCAGCTCGCACCGCTCGGCGTGCTGTCGCTGATCGGCGGATCGCTCGCCGACACGATGAATCGACGCACCCTTCTGCTCGTAACCCAGGCCTGGCAGATGGGCTGGACGTTCGTCCTCGCAGCGTTTCTCATCGACGGGACGATCGGTGAAGGTACCCTGCTCCTTCTCGTCTTCATCATCGGCCTTGGCCAGGGTCTCTATGCCCCGGCCTTCACATCTGTGCTTCCGCTCCTCGCAGGGCCCGAGAACATCCGAGCTGCCGTATCGCTCAACTCGGTTCAGCTCAACGCGGCCCGCGTCGTCGGCCCCGCAATCGGCGGCGTCCTAGCAACGACGCTCGGGTTTGCTGAGCTCTTCGCCATCAACGCAGCGACCTACCTCGTCGTGATCGGCGCTGTCGCCGTGCTTGCCCTGCCAAAGCCAACAGCCAAGGCTGCCACCTTGAGCGACCGTATCTTCGGCGGTTTCGGCATTGTTCGACATGCCCCGCAGGTTCGGGGGCCGATCGTTCTCATGGCGATGTTCGCGCTCTTCTGCCTACCTTTCGTTGGCCAACTTCCGGCAATTGCTGAAGTGAATCTCGGGATTGACAGCCAGAGCCAGCAGTACGCCTGGTTCTATGCAACCTTTGGCGCTGGCGCACTGGTGGGCGCGGTCCTGGTCAGCACCATATTGCTCAGCTTTCCGAGACCTCTGCTCGTCAAGCTCACGCTGCTCGGTTTTGCCGCAAGCCTCGCTTGGCTCGCAGTACTGGACAACATTGCCTTGGGCTACATTGCGATCTTCCTCGTCGCGTTGTTCTACTTCATTCTTCCAACAGCGCTTGCCTCTCATTGGCAGGAGCACGTGGCCGAAAGCGTCCGCGGTCGTATCGCCGCCCTTTGGATTCTCTCCTTCGGCGGCATGGTTCCTATCGCAAACCTGATCGGCGGAAGGTTCGCGGAAATCACCTCGCTCACCACCTTGATGCTCGTCGGCGTAGTCGCCGCCGTCATCCTCAGCTTGGCGTTCACCCTCCGCACTGGTGATGTCGTGGACGAAGACAGCATCAGTGGGGCTCCTCGCGGACCAGTTCCTGTTGGTTAGCCCACGATCTCTCTAGCCAACGATGATCGACAACTGGTAGAAGCGCCCATCGACCACAAGGGTCGTCGACGCGGTGCCTACTGCCCCGGGTAGTGGCTCAAAGGTCAATGCCCCTGTCGCGGTGACCTGTGGCGGCACCGCAAACAGGTCGGTGCGATCGGTGGTCACATCGAGGGCAGTTCCTGGCTCGATGGGTGCAGCCCCCGCGCTCACAACAACCCAGGGAACAATCTGTGGACCCAGCTGAGACGGGACTTGGATCTCGCCGCTCGCCGCAAACTCAGGGACGCTCTGGACCCCCTCGACGTCAATGGACAACTCGGCGGTATCGCACTGACCAGAGGTGGTGCAGATCTCGTAGACGATCGAGACACCGCTGGTATCGCCCTGAGGCTCGTACAAGATCAGGTCGTCGCTCAGACTGACGCCAATCTCTGCAGCGTTGCTCGAGAGCACCCGAAGCGTATTCCGATCCAACCCGTTGGCTGGGAGATCGTTTGCCAGCACATCGACGAACACGACGCCGTCGGATCGAACCGAAGCCTCGTCGTCGACCGCAACGGGTGCAACGGCTTCGATCGTGACCTCGACATTGCCAGCGCTGGTTCGACCGCGCTCGTCTTCCACGACATAGACGACGTTGACGACCTTGACTTCGGTTCCTGCAACGATGCGGACGGCCTCTCCATCGACAACCGACACCTGGACATCGACCGAGTCTCGGAGTTGTTCGATTCTTGCGTCGATGACCGTGAGCCCGTCCACTCCGCCGTCGTCGCGATCGTTCGTGAGCACGAACACGTCAACCTGTCCACCGATGCCGACCGTTGCCTCGTCATCGATGACTTCGGGGGCCAGATCGCCGTCGAAGACGGTAACCGTTCCTTGCGCGAGACCGTCCTCCCCGTCACTGACGATGTAGAAGATCGTCCATGGCCCGAACGCGCCGGGGGCGGGCGTGAATATCAATTCTTGACCATCGGCAGATACTTCGACCCGACCGTCGCCGCCGGCCATCTCGGTTCGCAAGATGGTGAGTTCCTGGCCTTCTTCGTCCACATCGTTGAGTAGCACGGGAATTCGCAGAGAGGGTTCGCTCGGTGAGGTGAACGCCTCATCGCTGCCCGGCAACGGCGGGTCGTTCTCCGGGATCACTTCGGCAACGATGGAAGTGGTGACGCAACTATCCGCACTGCACGCCGTGAGTGCAACCGTAACTTCCCCCTCAGCGTTGGCGTCGGGAACGATGCGAAGCAGCGATGCATCGAGCACTGCAGTCGCGGGCCCGTCGACCGAATCCACTTCGATCGTCTCCGCTGCTGGCTCGGTCTCGACCTCAACCTCGAGCGTGCTGTTTTCGCCGAGCATGACGACGTCGGTCGGAACACTCTCCTCAAACACAATGTCGGGACCGGCAGTACGATCGGGTGAGCTCAGCACGAGTGCGACGGCGGTCGCGGTCAAGAAGAGGGCCACGACAAATACCGAAGCAAGCCAGCGTTTGCGCGAAGAACCGTCGTCGATCACCTGCATTGGATGTCGAGCCTGGGTCATTGATCCTCAGTTCACGCTTTGGGAACTGAGAAACCATCGGCCGAAGCACCCGAAGAT
This sequence comes from uncultured Acidimicrobiales bacterium, assembly GCA_964610745.1. Taxonomy (GTDB): domain Bacteria; phylum Actinomycetota; class Acidimicrobiia; order Acidimicrobiales; family SHLQ01; genus SHLQ01. The sequence continues at coordinate 75,248 of CAZSYL010000007.1, read as the reverse complement.
CAAACCTCGGGCAAAAAAGAAACGAGCGCCGTTACCCAGGGGCAACGGCGCTCATGCTCACATGAGAATTAGATCACTCGAACGTTCTGGGCTTCGTCACCCTTACGTCCGGGGCCTACCTCAAACTCGACGAGTTGGCCTTCGTCGAGTGACTTGTAGCCATCTCCCTCGATGTTGGAGTAATGAACGAATACATCGTCCTGACCCTCACGAGAGATGAAGCCGAAGCCTTTTTCGCTGTTGAAGAACTTCACTGTTCCTTGCATATTACTGTGCTTTCACTTTTTGAGCCGACAATGTGGCCGACTCGTTGTTGACCATACTAGGCCGATTCCGACAATCTTTTTGGACAACTTGTCCAAAAAGCAGTAAAGAAACTCTTTCTTAACTAAAACAATGGGCAGATTAGGAGTCTCTCAGCACCACAATTCGATCATTTTTCTTAATATTCGTGGGGTCGACACTGCTTTGCGGTAGCCGGACACCCTCGCGAACGATCCCGATGAGAGTCGCTCCCTCTGGGACACAAGGCTCTCCGTCTGACATTGCGGGGGCAACTTCGGCGAGTTCAAGACCTTCTCCGGCTGCCAGTAGATCATCGAGCACCTTTGCTGCGCTCGGCGAGTACGTTCCCATGCCGAGCATGCGCCCCACCGCAGAAGTGGCGTCGATGACCTCATTGGCGCCACCCTGTTTGAGCAAGTGCAGATTCTCTCGCTCGCGGCCGGCCGCCACGATATAAGCAGTCGGGTTCAGCTCGCGAGCGGTCAGCGTAACGAGCACCGCAGAATCATCGCGGTTCGGGGCCACGACGATGGACGAGGCAGACCCAATCCCCGCTTGTTCCAAGGTCTCGGTGGTGGTGGCATCACCGTTGACCCCGACAAAGCCTCGTCGAGTAGCTTTGTCGACCACATCTGCGCTCGAATCGACCACCACGATCTCTTCGGCTAGCAGACCGCGAGCCATCAGATCTTCTGCAGCGGCCGATCCAGTGGCACCGAAGCCACAAATGATTGTGTGGTCTTTCACGTTCTGTCTCCATCTGCGCTGGGCAACGAGCTCGCGGGATTGTTCAGTCAATACTTCTACCGTCGTCGAGACGACGAGGATCAGAAAGAGAATCCTTGCCGGCGTGATCAACAAAATCGTCGCGAGCCGACCCGGTTGACTGATCGCGGTGATGTCGCCATAGCCGGTCGTCGTGACGGTGACCGACGCGTAGTACAAGGCATCGACCATGCCGATCGCGTCGCCGGTCACGTCGACGTAGTTGTCGCGACCGAGACGTACGACGAGCGCCACGAAGATCACGAGCAAACCTGCCGCACTCACACGTTGCACGATCGAAGTGAACGGAGCGCGTTGGCGCCTTGGCATCCGTATTTGATCGGTCAGACTCACAGACACGACTGTAGATCGCTGCGGACGACTCCTCGTGAACCTGACACGCTCTTCGGCTGCGACACAGCTCTGTGAAGATCCGACTCGGCTCAAGACCGCAACGAGGCCCAGGGTTCTTCGGTCGATGCGTCGACGGCCTCGTATCCGTCGAGACCATGACTTGGCCCGAGCATCACAAACAAATTCGCCCCCGCGTGAGCGTCTGGCGAAACGAACGTCGCATGCACCATGTCCTGAGGGATGAAGACGACATCGCCTGCGGTGAGCACTTTCTTTTGTTCACCTACCCATTGTTCCACCGTTCCACTGCGGACAAGAACCACCTCCTCCTGGTTCGGATGGCGATGGAAGTCGTGGCCTTGCCCGGGTTCGATGAGAACGTCGAGCACACAAATATTCGCCGATTCGGGCACGTTCTTTGGGCGGACTACCCATCCGAGCTTTCCCCAATCGAGTTCTTCCCACTCGACATCATCGACGCATACAAAACACACGTGACCCTCTCCTTATTTTTAGAACGTATTTTTAGAACGTGATGGGTTAGAACGTGATGGACTTAAATGCTTCAGTTTGGGCTTTCAGAGCCTGTTCGGCGGGCAGTCGTTCCATGCTCGATGCACCGTAGAAGCCATTGATGCCGGTCGAGTTCTGCAGAACAAATGACGCATCATCGGGCATTGCGATTGGACCGCCGTGACAGAGAACGATGACATCCTCTCGGACGCTACGAGCAGCAGCCGCCCACGAATCGATCTTCTCGACACAACCTTCGAGCGTCAGCGCGGTCTCGGCACCGATGCTTCCGCCGGTGGTGAGACCCATGTGGGAGACAATGATGTCGGCACCAGCTTCGGTCATGGCGATGGCATCTTCTTCGCTAAACACATACGGGGTGGTCAACATGCCACGCTCGTGCGCAGCCGCGATCATCTCGACCTCCAAGTCATAGCTCATGCCCGTTTCTTCCAGGTTCTGCCGGAAGACTCCATCGATGAGTCCAACGGTTGGGAAGTTCTGCACCCCAGCAAACCCGAGGCGTTCGAGCTCTGGAAGAAAGACGTCGAGCGACATAAACGGATCGGTGCCGTTCACACCAGCGAGCACCGGGGTGTGCTTCACGACAGGAAGCACTTCCTTGGCCATGTCAACGACGATCTCGTTGGCGTTTCCATACGCCATCAACCCAGCGAGTGAGCCGCGGCCAGCCATACGGTATCGACCGGAGTTGTAGATGACGATCAGGTCGATCCCGCCAGCCTCCTCCCACTTAGCAGACAATCCAGTACCTGCTCCGCCGCCAACAATGGGTTCATTGCGTTCGATCATTCCCTTGAATTTGGTGAGGACTTCGTCTCGTGTTGGTGCAGACATGTGTTGTTCCTTTCGTACCGACCGCTCAGGCGGTCACTTCGCCAAACGCCGCGAGTGCAGCGTCACCAAAGGCATCGTCGTTGATGTGCGCATCGACTCGTATGACCTGGCGGTCGTCGGTCTGATGTACGTTCTGCTCGATTGCGCTGAAGAGAGCGGCGTCGGCTTCGGGGTCGTGAAACGGCTGGCCGGGAGCATCGATCATCGACACGCCGCCCAATGGCAACAGGAACCGAACCGGCCCTTCGCACGCGTTGAGCTTCTCCGCAATGAACTCGCCGATCGCACTGTTCTCTTCGGCCGTTGTGCGCATGAGGGTGACCTCAGAATTGTGCACGTGTAGTTTCCGGTCCTTGAATTTTTCCGGCACCGTCTCAACCGCACCGAAGTTGACCATGTCGCACGCGCCAACCGATCCGACATATGGGACACGAGTCTCGGCGATCACGTCGATTCGATCGGATTCGGCAGCGAAGACTCCGCCGACGAGAAGATCAGCAATCTCGGTGGTCGTCATGTCGAGGACAGATCCAATCATTCCCGAACCCACGAGCTTCTCCATCGAGCGTCCGCCCGTTCCCGTTGCGTGAAAGACCAGTGGGTCATAGTCCCCCTCGAGCCTTTCGGCGAGACGAGTCACGAGTGGCGTGGTGACTCCAAACATCGTCAGGCCAACAGCGGCCTTGTCATCGGCGCCGACGGGCACCGACCAATTCACCATTCCAGCAACTGCGTGGGCAGCGTTTCCAAGCACCTGACGAGAGATTCGATTGATACCCGAAACATCGGTTACCGAGTACATCATTGCAATGTCCGATGGCCCGACGTACGGAGCAACGTTTGCCGACGCAACTGTCGACACCATCACCTTCGGCACTCCAACCGGGAGCGCTCGCATCGCCGGCGTCACCAACGCAGTGCCGCCCGAACCCCCGGCACCGATGATGCCGCTTACGTCATCGATATTGGCCAGCACATAGTTGACCAGCGCTGTCGACATCTCTGTGACAGCAGCACCTCGGTCATCGGACTTCACCGCGTCAGCACCACCGGGGTGATGAGCAGCTACCTGATCCGGCGTGACATCGGCGGTTGAGTCATGACCGGTCGTACCAACATCAACAATGGTCGTCTCCACACCCGTGGCTCGGATTGTCTCGGCCATATATTCCAGCTCACGTGACTTCGTATCGCCCGTGCCGACCACGTATACCGTGCTCATGTTTCTCCCCCTATGGTCCCCATGAATTGTTTGTTCGCAAGATTGCGATTGATCGTCTTTAGATTGCGATTGATGGTCTTTGTGTTACTTCGCCGACCAGATCACCCGGTTGACGGCGTTCTCTAACCACTCCTGACGGCCCGAGACCGGAGTGGGCGCGTAGCTGCTTGCCGTTGCTTCGTCCGCGATCGAATCAAGGGTTGCTCCCTCTGACTGGATGAGTGCACCAATGCCCCCGTCCCACCGCGCGTAGCGGGCCTCGCGATTCGACTCGAGCGTTCCATCGTCGAGCAGGGCCTCGGCAACGAGCAATGATTTCGCCAACGTGTCGATGCCACCGATGTGTCCGTGAAACAGGTCGGCGCGGTCCATGCTTTGTCGTCGGAGTTTTGTGTCGAACAAAAAGCCACCGTTCTCAAAGCCACCACCCTTGAGAATTTCGTAGACCGACAGCGCCATCTCATCGACCGAGTTCGGAAACTGGTCGGTGTCCCATCCGTTTTGTGGATCGCCGCGGTTGGCATCGACACTGCCGAACAAGCCGTTCGCCACCGCGTAGGCAACCTCGTGCTGGAAGCTGTGACCCGCGAGAGTCGCGTGGTTGACCTCGATGTTGACCCGATACTCATCGAGCAACCCGTAGCGATCGAGGAAGCCGTGAACGGTCGCGCTGTCGTAGTCGTACTGATGCTTGGTGGGTTCCTGAGGTTTCGGCTCGAGGAGCAATGTACCGGTAAACCCAATCGAGTGTTTGTACTCCGCAACGAGGTGAAGAAATCGTGCAAGCTGGTCCGCTTCGCGCTTCATGTCGGTGTTGAGCAACGTCTCGTAGCCCTCGCGGCCACCCCACAAGACGTAGTTCGAGCCGCCGAGTTGATGGGTGGCTCGCATAGCGTTGCGCACCTGGGTCGCGGCACATGCAAAGACCTCAGGATCAGGGTTCGTCGCAGCCCCGGCGGCATACCGAGGATGCGAAAAGACGTTGGCTGTGCCCCACAACAGTTGGACGCCGGTCTCCTCCTGTTTCTGCTGAGCTCGGTCGACCATTTCGGACAGGTTGGCTTCGGACTCGCGAAGCGTTGCCCCCTCAGGGGCCATGTCCACATCATGGAAGGAGTAGAACGGCACCCGGAGTTTCGCAAAGAACTCGAACGCAGCATCCTGCTTTTGGCGTGCTGCGGCCATTGGGTCCTGCCCCGCATCGAGCCACGGCCGATCAAAGGTTCCCGCGCCGAACACATCGTTGCCGGGCCAGTTGAAACTGTGCCAATAGCAGACGCCGATTCGGAGGTGATCTTCCATTCGGCGTCCAGCAACGATCCGATCCGGGTCGTACACGAGGTAACCAAGACCATCTCCGGCATCCTCGCTCGCAACGGCCACCGGACTGGGAACGTCAGTGAAAAATTCTTCCATCGTATGCCTCTTCGATAGTGGGTTCGGGTGCGTTAGCTTCGGTAGGCCTGACGGCCGATGCCCTGGATTGGTATGCCCTGTGACTCGAGCACCTCGTGTTGAAGTGCATACATATCCGCCGCTGCGCGATCGATATTACGTGTGAACGAGACGGAGCCGGTGAGGATGGGACGAAGGAGATCTTTGTCCTGAACCCGCGCAGGCGGGTATTCGTGCTCGACGATCATCGGCATCGTGGAGAAATCGACATCGAGCAGTTCGCGAGCAGCGAGCTGATGATCGAGCCAATCGACCGTACGATTTTGTAGATACGCAAGCGGATCGTGTCGGGCGGTTCCAGGAAGCTCGTGTTCTGCGACCGATGTCTGGATTGCCCAGGCATTGGCCTGGTCGGCGGGGTTTTCGGACATCTTTCCGTCGACCCAATCACCGCGACCGACGGTCTGACCGCCATACCCCCAACCCGAAATACCCTTCGAGTCGATGACCTGACCCTTGACGTGCATGCCGGTGATGATGTGCGCGTAACCCTCGTCTTTGAGGTACTGGAAGATCGAGCGGGTGTCCTGTCCCATCAGAATCGCGTGGCTTGGATCGTAATGAACCCGGAACTGGTCCTCCACCCCGTGCTTCTCGCAGATCTGGTGCAACGCCACCCACATACCCGGGGCATAGCCAATGTTGTTGTGGTAATTGTCGTTCGGCGTCCAGCCCGGCATCGGGCACTGTTCGACCCGGTATTCAAGGCCGCGATCTTTGGCCGCTCGCAGCATTGGAATAAACGAATTCTCGAACTCGATGAGGTTCTCCTCCATCGTCTTCGACTGGTCACGGCCAACGAACCCAGCGACTGCGGGAGCTCCCAGCAGAACCGCGGCATCCATGGCTGCAACCATGAAGTCGATCTTGTCCTGGCGAAGCACAGGGTCTTCATGGAGAAGATTGTCAAAGTAGGCAATGTCGGCAATCTCTACGCCTGTGTCCTTCACTGCGGCGAGGACACGCTTGGCCCGATCCTCGTTGAACGCCTCTCGCAAATCGAGTGTGTTGGCCACAGGATCGAGCATTGCTTCGGCCGGAACATCGGATAAATCCGGGTGGATTGCCGCAGACAGCTCGATCGAGTCAGCGCCGCATTCGCTTGCATACTCGAGCCACTCCTCGATCGCGAGATCCGGGTCGGGGTCGCGTTGTTCCCGCGGGGTGAGTTCCTGGAGGGCGGCGGTGAGGATGCCGACCGGCATGTAAGCCGGTTCGAATTCCTTTGACGATGACATTCTGCTGGTCCTTTCTGGGACAGGGTTTCTTGGTGTTAGAGGGCTACTGGCGCCCGGTTGCGGGCTGATTCGATGGCTGCGTGAAGAACCTTTTGGGTCTTCAACGCATCGGCAAAGTCGGGCATTGGCACCTGAGGTGCGCCACCTCCGAGCATCGTGACGATGTCGGATGCTTGATTCACGAAGCTGTGTTCGTAGCCCAGTCCGTGACTGTCTGGCCACCAGGCATCGGCATATGGATGCTCGTCGCCGCCGCGTGTCACGTCGATCGTGGTCCAACCAGCAGTGCGACCTGAGCCGCTCGCGTCATAGAAGTCGAGCTCGTTCATTCGTTCGAAGTCGAAGCGGAGGGCTCCATTCTCACCGTGTATCTCGAACCTGTTGGCGTTGTGATAGCCAGTCGCCAGGCGGGTTGCTTCGAAGGATGCAATGCCCCCTCCGCTCAGCCGGGAAAGAAATGCGACCGCGTCATCTACCGTGCTCTGCGCCTTTGCGCCGCCGGTAGCAGCGCCTGCACCTGCAATCTCGCCTCCGGCATTGTCGCCAAGGACGTCGCGTTCGGTGATGAAGGTCTCTTCGATGGCACCTTCGACCGATGTGATTTCCTCTCCCGTCACGAAGCGAACCGCGTCGATGATGTGCGCGTTGAGATCACCGTGTGCTCCAGAGCCGGCGATATCACCCTGGAAACGCCAAAGCAGCGGCGTATCGGGACCTCCCCAACTCTGGAGGTAGCTGGCGCGAGCGTGATAGATGCGCCCAAGCGCACCTTCTTTAACGAGACGATGTGCCAGCGCAACTGCGGGCACCCGTCGGTAGTTGTACCAGACGAAGGTCTGACCCTCGGCCTTTTCAGCAGCTGCCACCATTGCCTCAGCGTCGGCGAGAGTGCCGGCGAGGGGTTTCTCGCTGACGACGTGCTTACCGGCCTCGAGCGCAGCGATTGCCTGCTCGGCGTGAACATTGTTGGGCGTGGCCACGTCGACCAGATCGATCTCAGGATTTGAGAACATGTCGTCGAGCGACGTGGTCGTGTTTGCCCAACCCCAGGCATGAGCGAACTCTGCCAGGTCTTGCGCGTTTCGGCCGGCAACCGTGTGCAGCGCGGCGGACGCGCCCTCGCCAAAGAACTTCCCGACGTTGAGCCACGCGTTCGAGTGTGCGCGACCCATGAACTTTGTGCCGATCAGGCCAATGTTAAGAGGTGAACTCATCACCCTCCTTCGTCTTGATGGTGTCTTGTTGATGGTGTCTTGTTGATGGTGT
>CAZSYL010000007.1:32050-67192 GCA_964610745.1 uncultured Acidimicrobiales bacterium | reverse complement strand
CATCACCCTCCTTCGTCTTGATGGTGTCTTGTTGATGGTGTCTTGTTGATGGTGTGTTTGAGATCAGGCGTCAACGCCCAGGTACTGCTTTTGTAGTGACGCATCGTCGCGGAGAGTCGCAGCGGTTGTTTCGTGTTCGATACGACCTGAGACGACGATGAGTTGGCGCTCAGCCATGGAGGTGGCAGCGCGGAGGTTTTGTTCGACGATGAGAACTGCGCTGCCCTCATCGATCAATTTCCCGACGGCTGCGATGAGATCGTCGACGATCGTTGGAGCCAGACCCTCAGACGGCTCGTCCATCAGGTAGAGCTTTGCGTTGAGCAGCAGCGCACGACCCACCGAGAGCATCTGCTGTTCGCCTCCCGATAGCTGTGCTCCCCCGTTCTTCTTGCGTTCGGCCAGTCGGGGGAACAGCTCGTAGACCGCCTCTGGCGTCCAGCGCTTTCCGCGAGTTCCTTTTTCGAGCATTCGGAGATGTTCATCGACAGTGAGCGACGGAAACAGCCGGCGTCCTTGCGGGATGTAAGCAATGCCTGCCTTGGCTACCTTTTCGGGCACGAGCCCATCGATGCGCTGACCGTCGAACGTGATCGTGCCCGCGCGAGGCTCGACGAGCCCCATCAACGTGTTGCACAGCGTCGTCTTGCCCATCCCGTTTCGACCCACGACCGAGACGGCTTCCTGTCCCATCGTGAGCGACAGCTCGTCGAGCACCTGCGAAGAGCCGTAGCCAGCACAGAGGCCCTCGATCTCGAGGAGCGGAGCCACTATCCCTCCGTCCCCAGGTAGATCGCATGGACGAGAGGGTTCTCACGTATCTCTTCGGGGGTTCCGGTGGCGACGGTGAGTCCGTCGGCCATCACAACTACACGATCCGAGACCGAAAGGGCCACGTCCATGTCATGTTCGATCAGCAGCATCGTTGCGTCCCGTGGCAGGTTGAGCAACAGATCGATCAGACGCTCACGCTCGCCGCGGGAAAGCCCCGAAGCGGGTTCGTCCAGCATGATGAGATCGGGGTTCGTCACGAGCGCGATCCCGATCTCAAGCTGACGTTGCTGTCCGTGCGAGAGATCGGCAACCGGGTTATCGAGCTGGTCCTGCAGCCAGACTCGTTCACCGGCTTCACGTCCCTTCGCGCGCAATTCCTTATCGGCTGCGCTTCGGCGAAGCGACAGGTGTCGACCCAACTTGCCGGTCTGTGCCAGATACAGGTTGTCCTCGACGGTGAGCCCGCCAAACAACCTGGTCTTTTGGTAGGTACGGGCTACACCGAGCCGAGGGCGGAGCCTCGATGGCATGGACGTGACATCGATGCCCTTGATCGTGACCGAACCCTCGGTCGGCGTGATATCTCCCGCAATCGCGTTGAACAGTGTGGTTTTGCCTGCACCGTTCGGTCCTAAAACTGCCAGGCGCTCGCCCCGCACAACATCGAGATCGATGCCGCCCAGAGCGAGTAGACCACCAAAGGCAACCTTCACCGATTCGAGGTGGAGGAGCGTCGATCCGGCGCTGCCGGTCTTCTCCTCGATATCGGGTGGGTGGGTGCTCATGATCGGTCTCGTATCTCCTGATAGTTCTCGTAAGGTGGCCGCCGGGGGAACCCGCTTGTACGCCCGGACGGCCAGGTTGAATCGAAGTCGATCTCGCCGGCCGGGAAGGGGCCCGGCCGGGCGAAATCGATCGGCATTACTCCTGCAGTACGCCGTCCACAACTGGAATAGCGTTGCCCTGCCAGGGGAGGTCACGCTGCTCGCAAGGGACATTGTCACGCTCTGGAGGATCGGTGTCCTCAGAGAAGGTTCCGCCGAAGGTCTGGTCGACGCCGGGGACGATGAAGCGAGTCTCCTGCACGACGTTGCCGTCGTCATCGGTGGTCAACTGAGCAACGAAGGTATCCACAATGCCCTGACGGTTCTCGTCGAGGCTTACAGATCCGTACGGAAGATCGAGCGTGAGACTCGACAACTCGGCGCGGAGTGCTTCGTGGTTGTTGCTGAGGTCACCGTCGACGTTTGCGAGCGCTGTACCAAAGGCCGTTCCTGCGGTGTAAAAGCCGTAGGCGAAGCCAAAGCCCAGTGCGGTCGATGGAGGAGCAGGTTCGTTACCGGAAAGGGCACCTGGAAGCGTCTCCCACGTCGCATCTGCACTCGCGAGGTATGCCTCGATCTCGGGCGTGGTGATGTCGCCTGGGAGGGAAGCAAAGCCACCAACCCATGCACCGGAGATGTTCGGACCAAGCGCTTCGGCGAGACCTGCGTTGAAGAACAGGTTGCCTGCGTGTGCGTCACCAACGAGATCGCCCTTTGCGTTCACGAACGCCTCAAGTGATGCGTTGGTGCCGGTGCCGCCAACAACCCAGAAGTAGCCATCAACTTCGTCGGTGTCGGGAAGCTGCTGCACAAATGACGAGTAGTCGGTCGTGCCGAGCGGTGGGAACACCTGTGAAACAATGCTGCCACCTGCGGCGCAGAAGTCAGCAACAAAGCCCGCGGCTGATGTCCAACCAAAGCCGTAGTCATCGGCGATCACGGCTGCGGTTTCCCAGCCGGCCTCGTTGAACAGCGCATCGCCGATGCCTGCGTTCCACTGAGCACCGTCACCGTTGAAACGGAAGAAGTTCGGAGCTTGAATCGACAGGGTGGTGTCCTGTGCTCCGGAAATACCGTTGATGAAGGTGACCCCGGGGTTGTCGAGTGCATAGTTAGCAATAGCGATGCCCTCATCGCCCGAGAGCGGTCCGAGAACGACGTTTGCGTTGTTCTGTTCGACCAGGGTACGAATCTCCTGAATTGCGGTGTCGGCAGTGTCATCGCCGCAGGCGATTCCAACTAGCTCGATTGGCACGCCGGCAATTTCGGCGCCGGTGAATCCTTCGAGCGCACTCGTCGGCGAGGACACTTCAGCTCCTGCGAGCTCCACCATCGAGAGGATGGCTCCGGCTGCAACGTCTTCGGCAAATCCACCGAAGGCTCCTTCGCACTCGCCCATGATTCCGAGACGGACGATGTCGTCGTCACCGCCATCGGCGTCATCGCCGCCATCATCATCGCCACCGCCGTCGTCTGCTGGCTCTTCGACATCATCTCCGGTGGCCGTGTCGCCATCGCCGGAACTGGAGCACGCTGTTGCGAGCAACGTGAGAGCCAGAAGCGCTAGAAGCAACTTCCGTAATTTCACTGACATGTGGTTTCCCCCTATTTTGATTGTTCTATTGCTGTGCGTGAGCTGTTGTAGGCAGCTCTTCGGAACCCGTGGACTTTTTGACTTCGAGTTTCGACTTACCTCCCGATCCGCCGAGCCGACCGAAAATTCCGGCGAGCCCGTCAGGCGAGACGACCATGATGATGAGCAGCACGATGCCGATGACCGTGTTGAATCGGTCTTCAGCGAAAATGCGACTTTCGAGAACACCGCCGAGGCTTCCAAGGCCTGGGATATCGCGCAGGTAGATGTTCGCGGCGAGGAAAACGAACGCTCCGAGCCAGGCGCCTTCGAGGCGAAGGATGCCACCGATGACGGCGATGATGAACAAATCGAGCGTTGGCGAGATAGCGATGCCGGTGGGGTCGATCTGCCCGTTCCACCAGATATTGAGCAGGCCAGCAAATGCGGCCACAAATCCAGCCAACGTGAACGCGAGCGCGCGATGGAGCTGCACGTTAAAGCCAAGCGACGCCATCCGAACCGGATCATCGCGGACACCCTGAAGCGCGATACCAAACGGTGTTACGGCCACGGCGCGAAAGCCGATGTAACCGAGCGCGGATAGAAGCAGCGCGGCATAGTACAGGCGCTTCGGTTCCTGATCGAAGAAGCCAGGTGGATCAATGCCGGTCATGCCCCCGAAGCCCGAGAACGTCGTCACCTGTCCAAAGAAGAAGAAACCAATCACCGCGTAGGTGAGCGTCAACATTAAAAAATAGATGCCGGTCGATCGTGCTCCAACCGCCCCCAACAGCAGCGAGACGAGCGTGCAGATGATGATCGCGATCGGGATGGCAAGCCACGGATTCCAACCGAGCGTCAGGCCTCGACCGCTATCAGCGACCATGTTCCCGTACGCAAAGCCAGCGATGCCAAAGATCAGCCATTGAGCCAGCGAGTCCATTCCGCCATAGGCGGAGAGGAAGACAATCGTCGACGCAGCAAGGCCGAGCATGAGCGTCCGGGTGAGTACGAAGTCGATGAAGAAGTCGGTTCCGAACAACGGAGCGAGAAGAAAGAAGAGTCCGCCGAGCGCAACGGCGATGTTACGGCCGGTCATCTAGTCGACGCTCCCGTACAGACCAGCCGGACGAACGGCGAGGACAATAGCCAGAACCACGAAGGTGAAGATGATCGAAAGGAACGTGAAGTCGACTGGCAGATATGCCGGTGCAAATGTCGTGACCAGGCCATAGAGAAGCGATCCAGCAACAGCGCCTCGGAGCGATCCGAGACCCCCGATGATCACGACGACCAATGAATTGAGAAGCCACTGACCATCGGTACCGACTGCGACACCGGAAAAGGATGCTCCCATCGCCCCGCCGAGGCCGGCGAGAAAGCTGCCGATAAAGAACGTGATTCCGAACACGACGGCGATATTGATTCCGAGCGCACGAACCATCTTTTCGTCGTCCACCCCAGCGCGAATGACCATGCCCATTCGGGTCTTGTTCAGCCAGAGGTAGAGCAGCACGCCCACCACAACCGATACGCCGAACATAAAGAGACGGCTGAGCGCGTATCGCTCGCCGAAGATCTCGAAGAATCGGACGACGTCTCCGGGCCACACCATGCGCTGGGCAAGGCCGCCGTACTCGGCCAACATCTGGTCGGCGAGGATAACGGTCACCGCGATGGTGATGATCGCCTGACGAAGGTCTTGGCCCTGGTTCCACTTGAGGAAGAGCTGCTGGACGACCACACCGATCGCCGCAGCGACCGCAGCTCCGACGATGAGTGGAATGAACCAGTTGATGAGCGACACATCTTCGGGCTGAACGTTCTGTGTCTTGCCGATCAAGCGTTGTTGCAACGTGAGGGCGATATAGGCAGACAGCAAGAAGAACGCACCGTGGGCCATGTTGACCGTGCGCATAAGGCCAAAGATCAGCGTGAACCCGCTAGCCACCACGAAGAACAACCCAGCGATGGTCAACCCGTCGAGCAGGGTGACGATGAACTCACCCGGTTCAGAGATTGCCGAGCCAGCCGACGTTGCCGTGGTCCACTCTCGGTCGGCGAGAAAGACAATCCACAACGCAACAAAGCCTGCAAAGGCCATACCGATGAGCTTTGGTACCTTTCGAAGCCGGACGATCTGATCCGGGGTCAGGTTCAGCAACCCGAAGGAGATCTCTTCGTCCTCCGCGTCGCGCGCACTTGCAGATGTGGCTCCGGTCACAGTTCTCCCCCCGCACTGAAAGGTACGGACTGGACCGGACGCGCAGAAGTGCCGTGGGAGTCAACTTGGCCAGCCCGTAGGAGGGGGTTCATAGGAACTAGTTCTCACAGCGACGCTGGAATGTGATGAGCTCAAGGCTCGAGGTTCCATACTGGAGAGGTGTGCCGTACCCAGAAGCGCCCCTGATGTGATGACCGAACAAACCATCGTGTCCGCGTTCTACAAGTTCGTACCGATGCCCGATCACACAACGTTTCGAGATCAACTTCTCCGCGTGTGCGACGACGCTGGCATGCGCGGCTCCATTCTGCTGGCCCCGGAGGGAATCAACGGAACGGTGGCAGCTTCCCGAGAGGCGACCGACAACGTCATTGGATGGTTGCGCTCTGACGAACGACTCGCTGACCTAGAAATCAAGGAGTCGATGAGCGACACCGCTCCGTTCCGACGGATGAAGGTTCGCCTCAAGAGTGAGATCGTCACCTTCCGCCAGCCGGTCGATCCCACAACCCGGGTCGGCACGTATGTCGAGCCAAGCGACTGGAACGCAGTGATCTCCGATCCTGAGATCCTTGTCATCGACACCCGCAATCGCGAAGAGGTCTCGATCGGCTCCTTCGAGAATGCGGTCGACCCGGACACCGAGTCGTTCACCGAGTTCGCCCAATTCGTCGGGACCCTCGACCCGGCCAAGCACGCGAAGATCGCGATGTTCTGCACCGGGGGGATTCGCTGCGAGAAGGCCTCGGCATACATGCTCGATCAGGGTTTCGGTGAGGTCTTCCACCTGAAGGGTGGAATTCTGCAATATCTGGAAGACGTCGAACCCGCCGAGTCCTTGTGGCGAGGTGAATGTTTCGTGTTCGACGAACGGGTAACGGTCGATCACGACCTGCAGCCGGGCGACTACACCATCTGCCGTGGCTGTCGTCGCGCGCTCGACCACGACGACCGAATGACCGAAGGCTATGAAGAAGGCGTGAGTTGTGCTGCGTGCATCGCTTCGAACGACGAGGCTCGCGCTACACGCCTGAGGGAACGGCATCGTCAGATACTGCTCGCTATGGAACGTGGTGACTTCGACACCACCAACGAGGGCTAGAAATGGCGTCCCAAGCAGCCCGCGACCTGTGTTGGGTCGTGAATTCACCATCGCTCATCCGCGGGGCGAACGTCGCATCCGCCGCCCCGATCGACGTGCACGACATCGACGAGGCACACCTCGAACACTTTCTTGCTACGCGTACCACCGGTTCGTCGGTCGGCCGCTACTTTGAGCATCTCCTCCACTTCTGGCTGAGCCATGTCCGCAAGGTCGACGTCGTCGCTACTGGGATGCAGCTGAAGGAAGGAAACGTGACCGTGGGAGAGCTTGACTTTCTCTACCGCGACGATGCTGCTCAGCTCGTGCACAATGAGGCATCGGTCAAGTTCTACCTTCACGCTCCCGGTACCGAGCCGAGCGAGTATCTCGGTCCCAATGCTCGTGACAACTTTGAGCACAAGATCGCCAAACTCTTCGATCAGCAGCTGTCCGCGAGCGTCGGACGCGTCGACGGCATCGACCGCCGAGAGGGCTTTGTTCGCGGGATGATCTTCTACCACACGCAACAAAGCAGCGCGACCCCGCCGGAACGACTGGACCCCGATCACGGCCGCGGGTTCTGGAACTACGTTCACGAACTCGACGACTTGAACTCACCCGGGAAGGTCTACCTCATCGTGCAGAGGCCTCACTGGCTCGCGCCCGTTGAACCAACTTTGGTGCTCAGCTTTGGCGAGCTCGAAGACCAGATGGACGCGCACTTCAACGCACCGCTGAACTCGGGGCGCTCAAAGACCGCAGACTTTGGCCGAGGCGGTCATCCGTTGATGGTGAGCATTCGCGACGAGGCCGCGCCTCACCTGGAGACTGAGCGCGGTTTCATCGTCGACCACGACTGGCCTGCGAGCTGATCGAGCCCAGCTCAACCAGGCATCCTTACAAGGGCCACCACGTTGGCTCGTCACAACCAATGACGTTCGGCGCAAGCCCGGCGCGGAGCTCACGAACCGTCGGGACCGAAGCCATCAGATCGGGTTCGGCTGCCTCGATAACCTGAAAGGGTCGACCGTTTTCGGCCAGAGTGACGACCTGACCAACGACGGTTGGAGCAGACGAGACCGTGGGGAGGCGATAGAAGTCGCCGGGGTTCCACGATCGATGCCCGAGCTCGGTCTCGAGCTCGAGGACACGCTCTTGGAGCCGGTCGAGTTCAGCTTGGGCTGCTTTGGTTTGATCCATTGCAGCAACGCTGCCGTTACTTTCAGCCACGGTTTTCTCCTTCGGTGGCAAGAACTTCACCATCTCAACCATCGGCACAGCACACAGCGCGCTGAAGCACCCTCTCAGGTGGAGTTATTTGCGAGAGAGCAGGGCAGCTGCAGCTTCGGTTCGGGTGCGGACCTGTAGTTTCATCAAGATACTGCTGACGTGGTTCTTGACGGTGAAGACGCTTAGAACGAGGTCGTCGGCGATCTCGGCGTTGGTTTTTCCGAGCGCCAGCAGGTCAGCAATTTCCGCTTCGCGAGCGGTAAGGGACGAGACTTGGCTCTCGGTGTCATTACCGATCAGAGCCAACGTTACTTCTGGCGAGAAGGTGGCGATCCCCTTCGAGGCATTGCGCACTGCCTGGCCGAGCGAACCGCCATCGACCGACTTGATGAGATATCCGGTTGAGCCAGCGTCGATGACTTCTCGAACTCTGGTGCCGTCGGAGAAACTCGACAATGCGAGAATTCCCAGCTCGGGATGCGCTTCTCGCAACTGTCGAATCGCTTCGACGCCGCCCATTCCCGGCATGACCAGGTCCATTACAACCACATCGGGATCGACCTCGGCCACGGTATCGAGCGCGGTCTCGCCGTTGCGAGCCTCACCGACCACATCGATGTCCGGAAACGACCCGAGAACCGAGCTGACGCCTTCGCGGAGAAGGTCATGATCGTCGACGACGACGATCCGTATCGTCTCGTCGGCGCCCGCAGTTGAGCTCATGATTCCACGGTAACGGTCACCGTGGTCCCCTCGCCTGGTTCACTCTCGATTGAAACCTCGGCGCCAACAGCCTCGGCGCGCTCTCGCATGATCTGAAGACCGAGGCGCCCTCCTGGAACATCGTCAACCTCGAAGCCATCGCCATTATCGGCAACTCGGAGAACGGTCGGTGGACCAGCGACTAGGCGCACATCGACCATGGTCGCATTCGAATGCTGAACCATATTCGAGAGCGCCTGCTGAGCAATTCGATAGATCGCGGTGTGTACCGCCGAGCTGAGGTCAACCGGTTGAAGATCGCTGGTGATCTCGACCTTCATCCGAGCCTCGATCGCGTTCAGCAAGTGCCGCATCAACTCGCGTAGGTCGACTTCAGCAAGTTCGCCTGGACGCAGCTCGAGCAAAAGGCCACGCATCTCCGAAAGGGCTCCTCTTGTCAGCTGCCCAAGCCGATCGATGCGCGGGTACAAGTCGCTGTCCTCGTCGACGTTGTTGAGCAGCGACTCGGCACTAAGCGATGCGGTCCACAACGTCTGATTGATGGCATCGTGAAGATCTCTCGCCAACCGCTGGCGTTCTTCGGCTGCGGCGATCTCCGACATCCGCTGAGCCAACTTGGCGTTCGACAACACCGCGCCAGCTTGGTCGGCTACGGCCGCGAGGCGTTCAGCGTGGTCCTCGGTGAAGAAGCCGAGCGTTGCACTCTCGACGAAGAGATAGCCAACGACCTGATCGGCCTGGCGCATACGGGCTCCCATCACGCAGCTCGCTGGACCCACCGCAGTCGCCGGATCGCTAATGATGACCGGGCTAGGCCCGTCGTCAAGACGTGCAATGATCGACAGCTCAGAAAGGTTGAGCGAGTCCACGTCCGCTCCGTAGTCGCCGAGATAACCAAACCCCGCCTGATGTCGACTCAGTTCGAGTTCCCCCGAACTCGTCGTGAGAACGATCGCTGCCAAGTCGTTCGACACCAACCGCCCGAGACCGGACAGGGCCTGTTCGGTGACCGTTGGCAGATCGAACGTCTGCGACATCGCCGCAGCCGTGTCTCGCAGTGTCTCAGCATAGGTTCGCTGCTGACGCTCCTCGGCCTGACTTCGAATGCGATCGTCGACCTCGCGACGGAGCGCTTCGTTGGCTCTCTCGAGTTCTGCTGTTCGCCGTTGCACCCGCTCGTCGAGCTCTTCGAGAGTCTGTTTCAACTCCGCCTGAGCTTGATGGTGCTGGGTCACGATCTTGATGTTTCCGAGAAGGCCAACGATTTCGCCGTCGCGATCACGCAACGGAACCTTGTTGGTCTCGATCCAATCGACCGAACCATCCGCTCGTGTCAGTTGCTCCAGAATTCCGTAGCTGGGTTCGCCGCTGTCCAAGACTTTGCGGTCCCAATCAACGAACCACTGGAAGCCGAAATCCTCTGCATCTGCCCACGGCATGTCCACATCGGACTTCCCGATGATCAGTGCTGGATCAAACCCCGCCAGCTCACTGAATGCTCTGTTGCAGCCAACGATTGTGAGATCCAGGTCTTTCCAAAAGACTGCGTCGGTCATCGAATCGAGAAGCAGCTGGAGCATTTGCTGACTCGCGTGTAGGGCTTCGATCCCGGATAGTTCTCCCTGGATCAGCGCGGCGTACTGCGCGATGAAGTCCTCGGAATAGGTCGGGGCATCGCCGGTAGCGCTGGACATGGGTGCCGGTCAGCCCTCGATGTAGTCGAGTTCCATGAACTCTGCGACGTTTGGAATCCACAAATCTTCGACGAACGCTGTGTGCATTGGGTGCACGTTGTAGCTGTCGTAGTCACCCTGAGTCTCGAAGTACATCGATAGGGCGTGGGTGAAATCGCTCTTCTCACCGACCTGACGCAAGACTTTGAAGTCGAGAACCCCGTCGATTGCTTCGAGGGTCGCAACGCCGGTCCAGAAGCCATTGGCATCGGCATCGTCGCCGAGCCGAAAGGCAACGGTGTGTTGAATCATGGGTCTCTCCAGATGTGTTGGGATGTGCGGGTCCCTGCCCTAGAGATACCAGAGCAGTCAGCGAAGTGGCCACCCACCGGCCGAGAAAGGTCCTCGGATTGTCCCATTTCGCGGGTTGATGACCGAACTAGCTCCGACGGCCTCGAAGCCACGACCCAAGCACCGCAGCACCGCCCAGGAACGTGATCGCAAAATCGATGGGCGCCACGATCTTGCCGTAGTGGTCAGCGTCGTAGTAGCTGACAGGACTATCGAATCGGGTTTTCCAGTCGAGCGGGAAGAACACCAGTGGTCCGTCGTTGTGATGGACGGGTATGTCCATGGCGGTGTGGAGCATGCAGCCCGCTGCAAAGGCGACAAGCCGATTGCTCTTCGTGAGCTTGCCGACGGCTGCGAGACCGGCGAGAACAACCGGGCTGTGCAGGCTGTTGTGAATCGCAACCCACGCCGGGTCGTCGAAAAACAGGTCGTCGAACGCATGCTTCATCGACTCCTGAAAGGTCATACCGCGAACGAGCGGGAAGAAGATGCCAGCTCCCGCGCTAAGTGCATAGAGCCCGATGTCGGGTGCGAGACCGCCAGCCACAAACCACCGCGCTGTCGTGCTGTCGAGTACGTCGGCCGCGCTCCCCTTCTTTCGGATGGCGACGAGCGCGTTGGTTACGACGTGAGTGGTGGTGATCATCCTGATACAGACCGTAGCGGTGCAACGTCGGACCCGTGGGCCAGGCGCAGTAGGTTCAGCCAATGAGTTTCTCCCCGACCGATATCGCAAATGCAGCCGAGCGAATCTCACCCCATGTCAGCCGCACCCCGCTGTTTCGTTCCGATCCACTGTCTGACCGATACGGCGCCGATGTCCTGATCAAGGCTGAACACCAGCAACGAACGGGGAGCTTCAAGGTTCGAGGTTCAGCCAACTTCGTACACGCTCTCGATGCCGACGCAGCAGGACGTGGAGTGGTCACTGCCTCGTCGGGCAATCACGGGATCGGAGTCGCGACCGCTGCAGCCAGTCGTGGAATCTCTGCGAAAATCTTCCTGCCATCGAACGTGTCGCCGTCAAAGCTCACCCAAATCGAACGACTCGGCGCCGAAGCCGTCCTCGTCGACCACACCGACGCCATCCATTGCGAGATCGCCGCCCGCAAGCTCTCGGAGGCGGAGTCCATCCCGTACATCTCGCCGTATAACGACCCACTGGTGGCCGCCGGACAGGGCACGATTGGCAAGGAGATCCTTGAAGATATCGACGGGTTGATCGACGCCGTCGTGGTCGCCGTTGGGGGTGGGGGCATGATTTCGGGGATTGCTACTTGGATTAAGGAGCACTCGCCAAACACACGGGTCATCGGCGCTTCCGCCTTGAACGACCGGGCTATGGCGGCATCGATCGAGGCGGGGAAGGTCGTCGTTCCCGAATTCCTGCCGACGTTCTCCGACGGTACCGCGGGCGCAATCGAGCAAGACGCCATCACGTTCCCGATATGCCAGGCGTTAGTCGACGAGTGGGTAGATATCACCGAACACGACATCGCAGTTTCCGTGAGGGAGATGATCGACGACCACCATCAACTGGTCGAGGGTTCGTCCGGCGTAGCAATCGCTGCGGCAACGCAACATGCAGAACAAAACCCGGGTGGCCGCATCGTCGCCGTCAGTTGCGGCGGAAACGTCTCGTCGCCCGTACTCTCCTCGATGATCGAGCAGTCATTGCGCTAGCTCAGCGACCAGCCACCAGCAACAATCCCCGTCCAGCAATGAGCTAGCTCAAGCCCAGGGTGCGCCCGAGAGGTACTTCCAACCAGCGTCGGGAAGAACCGCAATCGCTGTTCCGCCGTGGACCTTGAGGTGTTCGATCGCTGCGTGGACGATAGCGCCCGAGCTCGTACCGACGAAGTGACCTTCAGCCTGGATCAGACGCGAGACCGCGGCGACCGAGTCGGCCTTGCTGACCTCGTGACGATGGGTCACTAGCGATAGGTCGGCGACGGGAGGCTGGAACGGGTCATCTTGGCTGCGCATGCCGCTGATTGGATCGGAGGTGAATTCCTCAACCGAGTGCACGTCGATATCTGGGTACTCCTTGACAAGACCGCGACTTACTCCGGTGAGCGTGCCGCCGGTGCCGTAGGCGCAGAAGACGCCATCGGGTGGGTCTTGATCGGGCCAGTCCGCAATGATCTCCAAGGCTGTTCCGAATTCGTGCGACTCAGGATTTCCTGGGTTGCCGTACTGATAACACATGAAACCAAGCCCGTCGGCCACCATATTTCGTGCCCGCTCGATTCCATCGTTCGGTCCACCGTCGACCTCGACGAGTTTGGCGCCATAGGCCCTGAGCAACTGCTTGCGCTCAGCGGTTGAGTTCTTTGGGAGGACGATGGTCATCTCGAAGCCACTCACTGTGGCAAGCCGAGCAAGGCCAATGCCGGTATTTCCTGACGTTGCTTCGATCAACGGCGTGCCCGGTGGCAGGTGGCCGTCACGGCGAGCGTTCTGAAACATGTTCCAGGCAGCGCGGTCCTTGATGGACCCGGTCGGGTTGTACCACTCGAGCTTGCCAAAAAGGCGAGATCCCTCAGGTGAAAGAGCGGTGAACTCGACGAGTGGAGTATTTCCGGGGGGCATAGGTGACGGTTGAATACTTTGAGTATGCCGTTGTAATTATCAACTCCATCCCTAAGGCGTTGAGCGGGCCGGCCGACAGACCAAATTAACAACTAGGACTGGTTGAGACCCATGGATCTTGCAGACAAGAAACCCCTTATTGCCGTCGTTGGCATCATCGGAATTGCCATTGCGGCGTGGCTCGCCTTTGGGTTCTTCGGAATTCAGGCCGCGTTCATCGACAACGAAGTGAACGAGAGCGCCGATGACCTCTTCACCACGGCGCCCGCCGAGACCGAAGAGGTAGAGCCGGCAGACAATGCAGACAATGCAGACAGCTCAGACGACGCTGCGACCTCGGAACTCCTCGAAGAATCAGTGACCGAAGAACCCCCAGTAGCCGAAGCACTCGTCGATGATCCGGTCGAAGAGGAGGTCGAGGACCCCCCTGCTGAGGAGACTCCAGCCGAAGAAACCGCGATCGAACAAGCCGCAGCCGCTGAAGCCGCAGCCGCAGCGGCTGAAGAGGAGGCCGCAGCCGCTGAAGCCGCAGCCGCAGCGGCTGAAGAGGAGGCCGCAACTCCCGGCGAGATAGTCACGATTGCAAGCGGCAACTTCCAATCGATCAACGGCTACTCGGTCACCGGTGATGCACTCGTGCTCAACAACGGCACCGAGGAACGTTTCCTGCGCTTCGAGAACTTCGTATCTGACAACGGTCCTGACCTGAAGGTCTACCTTCGCGCCGCCAGTGGCGAATTCATCAGCCTTGGCGATCTCAGCGGAAACATCGGTGACCAGAACTACGCCATCCCCGTCGACGTCGACCTCAGCGTCTTCAGCAACGTCGAGATCTGGTGTGAGCGTTTCAGTGCTGGCTTTGGGTTCGCGACGCTTTCGTAAATTCGGAACATCCTCTGAACGCCAGGACCTCCCGGCATTTCGTACGGATGCAACCAGTTTAACTAGTAGATCCGGACATGCCCTTGTTCGGACACCGCCAACGATCTCGCTGGTGGGGATGCGTTTGGGCTGGTGTGGGGGAAGTCCTACCTCGACACCGGCCCATCGCTCCAACCGTGGCCGGTATGCACAGCTGTTGAACCGCGCCGTCCAGGGGGCCGGATTAGGGCTGAGTCTTCTATGGTGGCAGCTATTGTGAGCTAGCGAACGTCCACCCCCGTAAGGCACAACATCATGCAGAAGATCCAACACCTCATCGGTGGAAAGACCATCCCCGGCACATCTGGCCGCAGCAAGCCTGTTTTTAACCCGGCTACAGGCGAGATCACCGGTGACGTTGACCTAGCCAGCGTGTCCGAGGTTGACACCGCTGTCCAGGTAGCACAGAAGGCATACCTCGAGTGGCGCGACACGAGCATCGCGAGACGCACAAAGCTCATGTATGACTTTCGCCAATTGGTCATCGACAACAGCGACGAGATCGCACGTCGCCTGACCGCTGAGCATGGCAAGGTACTCTCCGATTCTGCCGGTGAGCTCGCACGAGGCATTGAGAACATCGAGTTCGCCGCCGGAGCATCTGAGTCGCTCAAAGGCACGCTGAGCACCAACGCCTCGACCGGCATCGACGTCAGCACGATTCGCCAACCGCTCGGCGTCGTAGCGGGCATTACACCGTTCAACTTTCCGGTGATGATTCCGCTCTGGACCATCCCGAATGCCATCGCTGCCGGCAACGCCTTCATCCTCAAGCCATCTGAGCGAGACCCATCGGCACCGATGTTCCTCGCCGAGCTGTTCCACGAGGCGGGTCTTCCCGACGGCCTGCTCAACGTGGTCAACGGCGACAAGGAAGCAGTTGACGCTCTGCTCGAACATGAATTGGTCCGCGCGATCAGCTTCGTTGGTTCCACGCCTATCGCCAAGTACATCTACACAACGGGCGCCGCCAACGGCAAGCGAGTCCAGGCACTCGCCGGGGCGAAGAACCACATGGTCGTCCTGCCCGATGCCGACATCAACATGGCCGCCGATGCTGCAGTTTCTGCTGGCTTTGGGTCAGCGGGTGAGCGCTGTATGGCGGTCTCGGTCGTGGTTGCGGTCGGCGACTCAGCCGACCGGCTGATCGATGCCATCAAAGAACGGACCGATCGACTCGTCATCGGTGACGGCACAGACTCGGCCTCCGAGATGGGTCCGCTCATCACCGAGGAGCACCGCGACCGCGTTGCTGGATACATTCAAGCCGGCAAGGATGCAGGTGCGACCGTCGTGGTCGACGGCCGAGATCATGAGTTCGACAACGACGGCTTCTTCCTCGGGGCGAGCCTGATCGACAACGTCACCACCGACATGAGCGTCTACACCGACGAGATCTTCGGACCGGTTCTGTCGGTCGTACGGGTTGAGACCTTTGACGAAGCCATCGAGATGATCGAGAAGAACGCGTGGGGCAACGGCAGCGCGGTGTTCACCCGTGATGGCGGCGCGGCGCGGCGCTTCCAGCGGGAGGTCGAAGCTGGCATGGTCGGCATCAACGTGCCCGTGCCCGTTCCCGTTGGGTACCACAGCTTTGGAGGCTGGAACGACAGCTTCTTTGGTGACACGACGATGTATGGCCCGGAGGGTCTGCGTTTTTACACGCGCCCGAAGGTGACGACGACACGTTGGCCCGATCCATCGACCAGTTCGGTTGACCTCGGCTTCCCGACAAACCAGTAGCCGCTAGTGCGAAGCGTTGGCGGCCTCGGCCTGCCACGCGCCGTACCCGCCGAGCAGATCAGCTACATCTCTGAAACCGTTTGATCGCAGAACGCTGGCCGCAATCGACGATCGGTACCCACCAGCGCAAAACACCATCACCGGCTTGGACGGATCGATCGTGTCGATCTCCTTGGTCAACCTCGTCAGCGGGATAACGGTGGCACCATCGATCGTTCCATCGGCGGTTTCGCCGGGCTGGCGGACGTCGAGCAGTTGCAGGTCCTCACGCGAGGCAATCTCGTCGCGGAAGGTCGGCACATCCACTCGGCGACCAGACGCCACATGCTCGTCGTCGGCCTCCAGCCTGGCTTCTGCATCGTCGAGGAAACCGACAACGCGGTCGAATCCAATCCGACCCAATCGGTTCTTGGCCACGGTCTCATCGCCCGGATTGGTCACAAGAATGATCGGTTGCTCGGGCGTAAGGACGCCGCCGGCGAACTCCGCGAATCGACCGTCGATCCCGACATTGACCGAACCAGAGAGATGGGCCTGTCCAAACGCGTCGGGCCCGCGGGCGTCGAGGACGACGGCACCGTTGCGCTGAGCTTCGATCACCGCTGCAAAGTCGATGGCCAACGGTGTTGAATGCTCGTCGAGGAGGGGACGTTCGATGCGGTTCAATCCAGCGTCGTAGGAGAAATACTGAGGTGGAGCCGTTTGGCCTGCCGTGACGACGTCAACGAACTCGGACTTGGTCATCTCGGCGAGGGCGTAGTTGCTCGATCGCTGCTCGCCGATCGTAGACCACGTGTCGGTTGAGAGGTTCTTGCCACACGCCGAACCAGCTCCGTGCGCGGGATAGACGCGCGTCTCATCGGGAAGCGTGAGGAGCTGCTCATGAAGAGAGTCGTAGAGCGAACCCGCAAGCTCGTCGGCGGTGACACCGACCGACGAGAGGAGATCGGGCCGACCGACGTCACCAATGAACATGGTGTCGCCGGTGAGCACAGCGTAAGGCACCTCGTCACCAGCATTCTCAAACACGACGATGCTGATTGATTCAGGCGTATGACCGGGTGTGTGACGGATCTCGAGTTCGACGTTGCCGAGCGAGATCCGTTCGCCGTGGGCGAGGGATCGCGCGTCGAACTCGGTCTCGGCAATGGATCCATACGCTATGGCTGCACCGGTGGCATCGGCGAGTTCCAGGTGGCCCGAGAGGAAGTCGGCGTGAAAGTGTGTCTCGAGCACCAGTTCGATCGACAGCCGCTGATCGTTGGCGCTCTGAAGGTATGGCGAAACATCACGCCTGGGATCTACAACGACGGCGCGACCGCTGCTTTCGTCACCGATCAAGTACGACGCCTGCGAGAGGCAATCGAGGTAGTGCTGTTCGAAGATCATCGTTCCCCTTCGGCCAATGGCCATCCGAATCCACGTTTGGGATAGATTGTATGTTTGTACGTACAATATGTCCAGTAGCTCTGTCGTGAATGGCGTTTTCAGTGCAAGTGCCCGATCTTCAGTGCAAGTGCCGAAGAATCTCGTCGCGCAACTCCGTGGTCGGCCGGCAGGCATCGAGAATGAGATTGGCCTGTCCATGAAAGATCGGCGTACGACGGGCTACGAGCTCGACCACGTTCTCCCGATCGATCGTCCGACGATGCTTCCCCGTCGAAGCCCGCAGAACCAATTCGTCGACCGGCGCCTCAAGGAAGACGACGAACGATCTGCGTTTCAGCGCAACGCGGCATGCCGCGTGCTCGATAACGGATGCAGCAGCCGAGATGACGCTGGCCTCGGGAGCACCAAGAGCGCCAATGAGCACCGCAGCCTCAAGAGAATGAAGTTCGCCAATGCCCTGTTCTGCTGCGATCTCTGCACCGGTCTGACCAAAGACCGCCTCGATATCGTCGTCTGAGTCCCGGACGGGCAGACCGAGAGATAAGGCTACGACTTTGGCCGTGGTGCTTTTGCCGACACCCATCATCCCGGTGATTACCACGTGTCGATCGCTCGCCATTACGCCATCCTATTGCGCGTCACATCACGTCGATGAGCACGCTCGACACCCCACATCTCAATCACAGATGGCCGGTCTGGTTCCTGCTGCGCCAGGCCCATTCGAGAGTAGAGTTCAGCTATGACGACTCCTCGTAACGACTTCCCCGCAGGCGTATTGGCAGCCGAGCACGTATCCGAAATGTTCGCGCTGGCCCAGGACCAGAACTTCGCACTTCCAGCCGTGAACTGCGTCGGCACGAACTCCATGAACGCCACTATGGAGACCGCCGGCCGACTGAACAGCCCGGTCATCATTCAGTTCTCAACCAGCGGATCGGCTTTCGTTGGCGGCAAGGCCGTCCCCGTCGACAGCTCTCAGGCCTCGATCCTTGGATCGGTGGCAGGAGCAAAACATGTCCGGACTATGGCTGCTGCCTACGACGCCCGCGTCATCCTCCATACCGACCACTGTCCAAAAGCCAAGCTCCCCTGGATCTCCGGCCTGATCGATATCAGCGAAGAGCACTTTGAGGCGACAGGCGAGCCCTTGTTCAATTCACACATGCTCGACTTGTCCGAAGAGCCAATGGAAGAGAACATCGACATCAGCGTCGAGTACCTCAAGCGCATGGCGCCACTCGGCATGACCCTCGAAATCGAGCTCGGCATCACCGGCGGCGAAGAGGACGGCGTCGATAACTCCGATGTCGACGAATCCGAGCTGTACTCCACTCCCGAAGAGGTCGCCTACGCCTACGAGCGACTGATGGAGGTCTCGCCCAACTTCACCATCGCTGCCGCGTTCGGCAATGTGCACGGTGTCTACAAGCCAGGCAACGTCACACTGACGCCGACGATTCTGCGCGACGCTCAGGCCCACGTCGCTGAGAAGTTCCAAACCGACTCGGACGAGCCGATCAACTTTGTCTTCCACGGTGGCTCGGGCTCAACCGCAGCAGAGATCCAGGAAGCAATCAGTTACGGCGTCATCAAGATGAACATCGACACCGACCTCCAGTGGGCGATGTGGGATGGCATCCGAGGCTACGAAGCCGACAACCACGACTACCTCCAGGGCCAGCTCGGCAACCCGGAGGGCCCCGATTCCCCGAACAAGAAGAAATACGATCCACGCGTATGGCTTCGTGCCGGCGAAGAGTCGTTCGGAGTTCGCCTCGAACAGGCCTTTGCCGAGCTCAACAACGTCAACACGCTGGCCTAAGGCGCGCTCGAACCTCGACGATGAACCAGTACGAGACCCTTCGCGCGCTCGGCCAGAAGGCCCGAGACGCTGCCGGTGACACGTTCCGCGTCGTCGATATTGGTGCCGGACACGGTGCGCCCGAGTATTCTCCGTTCTTCGCCGACATCGCTACCACGTATGTCGGTGTCGACCTCGACGACCATGTGCTCGAGAATCCATACGTCGATGAGCGGGTGTTCCTCTCCGCCGAGGACTACGCAGCCCAGCATCGGGCGGCGATCGTAGACGGCACCGGTGAACCCTTCGACCTCGCCACGGCGATCTATGTGTGGGAACACCACCCAAAGCCCGCCGAGCTCCTGGGGGCGATCCACGATGTTCTTGCACCCGGCGGGCGCGCGCTCCTCATCACTCCGAACGGGATCCATCCATTCGGGCTGGCTTCGAAGGTCTTGGCCAAGACGGGGTTAACCGACACGGTGTTGCGCAAACTTCGACCAGACGAGATCGACCATTACCACTTTCATGTGGTGGCGACGCAGAACTCGCCATGGAGCGTCCGCAAGTGCGCCGAAGAGGCCGGGTTCGCCAGTATCGACGTCGGGCTCCACGATGATCCGGGGGTTTTCAAGCACTACCTGCCCGAAAAGCTGCACGTGCTGCCCGAGGCGTATAGCTCGGTCATTGCGGCCACTCGCTTGAAGCAGCTTTCAGGAACGCTGATCATCGAGCTGCAAAAGGACTAAGTTCGTACCGAGTCGCTGGACCACTCAACGCAATCAGGTATTCAGTGATGTTTCACATCAAGCCGCTCTGAAACCGTGCCGACAATCTGTAGGTGACAGAGGCCCAGCGTGAGACCCCTTCTGCGCAGCTTCGGTTGACGCATAATTCGGTCGCCATCGACTGTGCGCGGGCCGCGAACGGCTTTTTGGGTACTCGCGCCGAAGTCGTCGTCCCCGATGAGGGCCGGGTCTATGTGGTTGCGGGAACCGATCCGAACCGTTCGAACCTTCCTCGTCCAATGAACGCGGCGGAATACGCTCTTTTCGACACTGGCACCGACGGCGATGTCTCCATTGCTGACGGATCCGTCTCGGTCGCCATCCGAGGGCGGTCGATCGACAGCGACCACGAAACCATCGACGGAACCAGCGCGGAGACTAAGCCAATTTTGGCTGCCCTGTCGGTGAGCATCGACGGTCACGACAAAGACACACTTCCACTTGACGGCATCCGGGCGTTGGCACGGATGATCGAAACTGATCTGCAAGTTGGCCTTCCAAAGGACTCTGACTTCTTTCATGATGTCGTTCAGGGTCAACGAGACCCCGTCGCTGTCATCGATCAGGATGGCGAGGTTGTCTTCATGAGCGACGGAGTCGGTTCCCTACTCGGCCTGTCGCCCCAGGAGCTGGTTGGGTTCTCGGCCGCCGAAATTCTGCATCCAGACGACATCGGCATAGCTCTCGAAGCAATAACCCGAGTCCATCAAGGCCTTGAAGTCTTCCGAACCAATGTCCGCATGCGTGACTCACGGGAGGAATACATCCCAGTCGAGATCACCGGAACCGACCTGTCTGAGAATCCAACGGTCGGCGGCATCGTACTCACACTTCGAGACGCCCAACGTCACTTCGAGCAGAGCCGAAGCCGAAGCCGCTCACAGCAACTCTCCGACACCATCGTCGCCAGCCTCCGAGATGGGGTGATCGCGACCGACGAGTTCGGAGCGATCGTCAAGATCAACGACACCGCCCGCTCCATGTTTTCGCTCGACCCGTCGGTTCCTCCGGCCCAGCTAAAACCAGAACAATTCAGGCTGTTCACCGTCGACGGCCGTAGCCACGACCCGTTCTCCGAACAACTGGAACACGATCCGCTAACGGCATCATGCTCCTCGGCTGATAGTCCGGTCTGTTGTCTGGTTTCAGACAACGGAGACACCCGCTTCCTTTCGACCTCGTGCCAGCCCATCATCGAACAACAGGGCACGGAACAATTGCTCGGCCGAGTGATCGTCTTCTCCGATGTCACGCGTGAATACGTGGCGTCCCAGGAACTCCGAACCCAGGCACTCCACGACCAACTCACGGGTCTGGCTAACCGCCGCCAACTCGACGAGCGCTTGCAGGAGCTGGCGACGTCAGGCAAAGACGTGTCCGTGGCCGCATGTTTTATCGACCTCGATGGCTTCAAGCTGGTAAACGACGTCCACGGACACAGCAAAGGCGACCAACTGGTTCGTGTCGCAGCCTCGCGCCTTGCGCGCCAGCTCCGACCGAACGATCTCCTCGTACGCCAGGGCGGCGATGAATTCGTCGCGCTCCTCGTGGATATCGACGACCTCGAAACAGCATCGCAGACCGCAGAGCGTTGTCGCAAGGCACTTTCCGCGCCGTACATTCTCGATGCTCAACGTTTCGACATCACCGGCTCGATCGGTGTCGCAATCTCCAAGTGCAAAGACCTCGACCCCTCGGAACTCCTCCAGCACGCCGACCTCGCGTTGTATGCCGCCAAGGACCTCGGTCGCAACCGGGTCGAACTTTTCGACGAGAATCTCGCAACTGCGGTCAGCATTGAAGCCGAACAACGGAACCGGCTAAAGCGGGCGCTTGAGTCTCGCGAGCTCGCCATGTACTTCCAGCCAATGGTGGACGCCGAACACGAGATGACGGTGGGTTACGAAGCACTCGCCCGAATCCAAACCCGTAGTGGAACCTTGCTCAAACCAGCAAGCTTTCTCGAGAGCATCTCGTCCACCGCACTGATGTGGGAACTTGATCAGGCAGCCTTTGAGTTGTCCTGCCAGGCCCTCGCAATGTTGTCGCGAATCGATAGCGAGGCAATCCCATACGTCGCATGCAACTTCTCATCGGTGAGCGTCAATCATCCCGAGTTCCTCCCAATGTTGCAGTACGCGGTGGAGAGGGCGGGTGTCGAACCTTCGCAGATTTCAATCGAACTGACCGAGAGCGCCGCCTTCGATGTCAGCGCCCGAGGAAACACACATCTCGACGACATGGTCGGACTCGGCTTCAAGCTGGCCCTCGATGACTTCGGCACTGGCTACTCGTCGCTCTCTCACCTTCGGGACCTGCCAATCTCGACGCTCAAGGTCGACAGAAGTTTCATCACCAAGATTCGTGAGAGTCCAAGCGAACGATCGATCGCTGGAGCGATCGTGAACCTGGCGCGCGACCTTGACTTCGATGTGGTGGCAGAAGGCGTGGAAAACGCTGAGCATCTGCGCCACGCCCGCGAGCTTGGCTTTCCAACCATCCAAGGTTGGTATTACTCAGGAGCACTCTCTGTGGCTGAAGCCCTCCAGGACTGGGCTGAAGCAGCAGAGAAGACCCGGAGCCTCCCAGCGGCCTAACCGGGGCGCTATGACGCTCAGTCGATATCCATGCGGTTCAGTATCAGGGTCGACAGGCTGAGGGACACAACAGCGATGCCCACGGTCACGATGACGACCGTCGTCACCGACTGAGGATTGTCGAGAAGCGGAACATCAGCAATGCGTGCCAATAGGGATCGGGTGTAGTTGCGGATCGAGAAGCGTCCAGCCGTCTCCGATAGGCCACCGACGAATCCCTCCCAAACCAGAACGTAGACCAGCCCCCAGACCAACGAGCGCTGTGTGACTAGTCCGAGCACAGTGAAGATCGCTCCGTAGGAAATGACCCCAACTATCGCTGCGGCGAGTATCCCCGACAGATCGCTTCCCTCTCCCACGACGAGCGCAAAAGCGCCGGTTGGAATTACGACCAATGGGATCAGCACCAACCACGCCGACAGCAGCGCGGCGACGCTGATCTGCCAGCGGCCAATGGGGCGCAACCAGAAATAGACGAGCGTTCGTTCTTCTCGGAGGGTCCCAAGAGTGGCTGCGGCAAATACAAGCACAACGAGAGGAACGAAGATCAACAGGCTAAACCCGGCTAGAAGTTCCGCAGCCTCGAATTCTTCGGCCGCCGGGTCGTCCCGCTGTGCACGATTGATGAAGAATCCAAGAACCACCGGCAGAAACCCGAAGCCGAGCATGGTGAGGATACGACCTCGGGTGGCGATGGCTGGGATGATCCTCTTGATCATCGCCGCGATGGCGGCGATCGGATTCGAACTCATCGGCCCACCAGGTACTTAAAGACGCTCTCGAGGTCGTCGTCGAGGGGCTGGACTTCGAGGAGTGGCGTTTGGGTGTAGCGCGCGGTAGGCGCAATACGCTTGCGAAACAAGGCGACATCGTTGGTGTCCACGAACAACACCTGCTCATTGGACACCTCGACACCTTGTACCCCTGCGTAGGTCACGAGGGCCGCGGCGAGGACACGGGCATTGGTTGTCCGTATTCGGATGCGATGTGGGCGATCATCCATCAACGAGCGAATCGCATGAAAGTCTCCTTGGGCCGCGAGACGACCCTGGGCAATGACCAGAACATTCGAGCCAAGCCGCTCGACCTCTTCGAGGACGTGACTCGAGACGATGACGCATGTGCCCTCAGATCCAAGTCGTTGGATGAGCTGTGTCATCGCGACACGTTGACGCGGGTCGAGCCCGGTCAGAGGTTCGTCGAGCAACAGTAGCGAGGGCTGATGTACCAGGGCCTGGGCTACCTTGACCCGTTGGCGCATGCCCTTGGAGTACGTGCCGATCGGCCGGGTGTCATCAGGCTCGAGATCGACGGTTTGAAGCGCTGCTCGAGCAGCCTCCTTCGGGTTGGCGACGCCGCTCAAGACGCCAGCGAGCGCGACAAACTCGACCGCCCGCTGTTCTGCGAAGAGATTCTCCTGCTGAGAAACAAGACCTATCCGACCGCGGACGCCCACACTGGTTCTCGGGTTGCCTCCGAGCACCTCGATGGTGCCTCGTGAGGTTGGGGTGAGCCCGGCGATCATGCGCAGCATGGTCGACTTTCCGGCGCCGTTCGGGCCGAGCAATGCAGTCACCCCTGGGCCGAGATGAAAGCTCACATCAGACACCGCGACCACGTCACCGAACCACTTGCTCACCCGTTGCACACTCACCAGTGAACTCGAAGGAGCCCCTGGGACGAGGTGTGCTGCCTGGGCCGCAGGACCGGTAGGAGGTGGCGGCTGTTCTGAAGGTGTTGATGGTGAATCGCTGGTCATTTCGTGACCTCGATGCGTTGATGCCCAAACCAGATGATGAGCGAACTCAGCACCATGACCCCCACAAACACCGAAACGGTGACCAGCCCAGAAACGTCAGGAATCTGGTTGAACGGTTCATCAAAGATTCTGGCAGCCACGTCGATCGGGAGTGCCGGGAGCGCGAACGCGCCGACCCAATCCGGTGCATCGGCGACCTCGACAAGAGTTCCGGCAATAAATGCGCTCGCCAGAAACGACATGATGATGACCGCTGATCCAACGCCAACTCTATTCGTCACGGTCGCGACCGCCATGGCGAATAACGCAAAGAACAGCGCAATCGAGGTTCCGGAAACCAGGATGCGCAACAGGTCTGCGATCGTGTTGCCAAAGCCGTCGGGTCCAATGCCGACGACGATGTAGCCAATCAGCAGGAACACCGCTGGCAGGAGCGTGACGGTGCAGATCACGATCACGAGCGACAAAAGCTTCGCGACGATGTAGTGACTCCGTCCGAGTGGCGATGCCATGTACAGGCCAAACATGCCGCTGCGGCGGTCATTGATCAGCAACTCGGGTGCCACGAACGCAGTGAACAAAATGACGGCAATACTCGTGAGAGCGAACAAGCCACCGAAGTCGACCACGAGCCCTTCGACGATTTCACTTGGGACGACGACGGCGAGTCCTACAAAGACCAACGCTGGAGCAAACGCCACAAATATCGTGATGGTCGGCACGACCTTGAACCGGAACTTTCGTCGCAACCCCAATGCTCGCTGAATCGAGACAGCAACAACGCTGCGGCGAGCGCTCGTGACACCGGTCCGCGGTCCGTCGTAGACCCGGTAACCGCGGTCGTAGATCTCCGCATTGGTATCGGTCATGAGTCGCTCACCTCGGACAGAAAGAGGTCTTCGAGCGATTGGGAAACAGCACTGAATCGTCGAAGCGACGCATCAGCACTGGCGATTGCATCGACCACGATCGGAGCTAGCTCTTCGATTGATTCATCCTGGCCAATCAACAGGCGGTTCTGGTCGATCTGCACCGCGATTCCTCTCGCGGCGATAGCAGCCGCTACCGACTCGTGCCCCTCGTCGAGCACAGCGATCGCTCCGCCGCTGCGGGTCCGCAGGACATCGATCGGCCCGGACGCTGCAACTTTCCCCTCGCCGATGATGACGATGTTGTCGGCAATGCGTTCAACCTCTTCAAGGAGATGAGACGAGAGTACGACGTTGATCTTGTACTTCGTCCCAATGTCTCGAATCAGCTGCAGCATGTCATCGCGCTGGACTGGGTCGAGTCCGTCGGTGGGCTCGTCAAGGATGACGAGCGACGGGCCATGTGCGATTGCTTGCGCAAGCTTTACCCGCTGGCGCTGACCCGTCGACATCGTGCCGATAGGGCGGGCTCGTTCCTCTCCGAGCCCGACGAGCCAAAGGGCGTCGCTCGCTCGAGTCGTGGCTTCTCGTTTGGGAAGCCCGTGGATCTCGGCAATGTGGCGAACGAGGTCCTGAGCTGCGAGGTCGGTGGGTAGATCATGATGCTCGGGGCTGTAGCCAATGCGTTGGCGTAGATCCGGCCCAGCGGTCGCAGGGTCTTGATCAAGCACCGTGAGCTGGCCGCTGTTGCGCTCGTGGAGACCGAGCAGCATCCCAAAAAGTGTTGTCTTTCCCGCACCGTTCGAGCCCAATAAACCAGTGATTCCCGGCGGGATCTCGGCGGTGAGGTCGACGAACACCTGGTTGTCTCCCCAGCGCTTCGTCACCGAGACAGCAGAGATGACCGAAGTTCCTGCACCTCGGGAATCGTTGATCGAGGTGGTCACTTCGGCTCTTCTTCAGCCCCGG
Source organism: uncultured Acidimicrobiales bacterium (assembly GCA_964610745.1). Classification (GTDB taxonomy): domain Bacteria; phylum Actinomycetota; class Acidimicrobiia; order Acidimicrobiales; family SHLQ01; genus SHLQ01. The sequence continues at coordinate 41,305 of CAZSYL010000007.1, read as the reverse complement.
TAGCCAGTGAAGGAACGAAGCCGAAGGCTGTTCGTGACGACGAATAACGACGACAACCCCATCGCTGCTGCGGCAATCGCCGGATTCAGGACGCCAAAAGCCGCGAGCGGTATCGCTGCGGTGTTGTAGGCAAACGCCCAGAAGAGATTGCCCTTGATGGTCGAGAGCGTGCGGCGTGAGAGCGCAATTGCGTCGGCAACAGCGCGAAGATCACCGGTGACGATCGTGAGGTCCGATGCCTCGATCGCCACGTCGGTTCCAGTACCGACCGCAATTCCAAGATCTGCCTGAGCAAGCGCCGGTGCATCGTTGATGCCGTCGCCGACCATCGCAACGCGCTTGCCTTCAGCTTGAAGCGTCTCGATGACGGCCACTTTATCCTCGGGGTAGACCTCGGCAATGACCGAGTCGCCAGCCCGGGTGCCGATTCCGACGTCGGCGGCTACCGAGTTTGCTGTGCGCTCGTTATCGCCGGTGAGCAACGTGACCGAAAGACCTTGTGCGTGCAAGGCCTCGATCGCTTGAGCCGAGCCCACCTTGATCTCATCGGAGACGACGAAGACCAGTTCGGCCGACCCGTCGCGTCCAGCGAGGACGGCGGTGGCCCCGAGGGCCTCCACACCTGATGCTAATTGCTCCACAACGTCGGGAACGTGGGTGAACAAGCTTCGACGCCCGACTTGAATCTCGACGCCTTCGACGGTCGCAGTGACGCCTGAACCCGGCGTGTTCACAAACTCGGTTGCGGCAGGCACATCGTGAATCGAACCTGCGATCGCGTTGGCAATCGGATGCTCTGAGCGAGCTTCGGCTGCAGCGGCAAGGCGCTGCACGAGCACACGTTCATCGCTCGATAGATTCGCGGCGAGAACGTCGGTGACCACCATTTGACCTTCGGTGACCGTTCCGGTCTTATCGACGACCACAGCTTCGATCGCACGAGTGTCTTCGAGAATCTCGCCACCCTTGATAATCACACCGAGCTGAGCACCCCGACCCGTACCGACCATGATCCCGAGCGGCGTCGCCAGCCCGAGGGCGCACGGACACGCGATGATCAACACGGCCACTGCGGAGGTAAATGCGGCGCCGAGGGCGTTACCCAACACAAGCCATGCGAGCAGTGTCACCAACGAGATCACGATGGCGAGCGGCACAAAGAACGCGGAGACTCGATCGGCCAGGCGTTGGACCTCCGCGCGGCCGCCCTGGGCTTGGTCGACGAGGCGAATGATCTGCGAAAGCGCCGTGTCGCTCCCGACACGAGTGGCCTCAACCGTTAGCGAACCGTTCGTGTTGATGGTCGCGCCTATCACCTCGTCTCCTGGAGAAACTTCGACGGGAACCGGCTCACCGGTAATCATCGATGCGTCGACCGCCGACCGACCGTCAACGATCACACCATCGGTGGCCACCTTCTCCCCCGGTGCCACGATGAACTTCATGCCAACCGCCAGATCGTCGAGCGCGATCTCGGTGCCGTCGACCAGCCTGGCCGAACGAGCGCCAAGGTCGGCCAGGGCGCGAATTGCGTCGCTCGATCGACGCTTCGCCCGGAGTTCAGCCCATTTGCCGACGAGGATGAACGCAATGATGATCGAGGCCGTGCCGAAGTGGAGGTCACCCTCGTCGAGCTCGCCGAGTAGGACCACGTACGACCAGATCAACGCCGCCAGCGATCCCATCGACACAAGCGTGTCCATGGTCGTTGCGCGTTGTTTGAGGTTGGCCCATGCCGCTGAATGGAACGGCGCACCAGCCCACAGAACGACCGGCGTTGCGAGGGCTGCGACGATCCACTCCCAACCCGATGGCCGTAGCGCGGAGATCATCGACATGAGCATCGCAGGAATAGCCAGTCCTAGCGCGACCAGCATCCGCACACGCAGATCCGACTCGCGCCGGTCAACCGCGGCATCGCTCTCGCCTTCGTCGATGACTGTGTAACCGAGCGACTCGATCTCTGCAGCGAGCACCGAGGCGTCGAGTGAACCATCGTGGTTGATGGTCGCCTTCCCGGTGGCGAAGTTCACGAGCGAGCCATCGACCGAGTCGAGGTCATCGAGGTGTCGTTGAACTCTGTTCGCACAGGCAGCGCACGTCATGCCATCGATCGCTACGTCGGCGCGAATGTCAGCACTGTTGTCGGGACGATCGCCCGACTTGTTGAGCCCCTCGAGTGCCATTGCGCCATTCTACAGCCGGACTGCATGCCGCGTTCGGGCCGAACGGCCAGGCCGTGCACCAGGCTCGAACCCGAAGTTCCTGTGTCAGTTCTATTCCAGCCTGAACCCACGAAGACGACCGTCGTGAGCGCCGAAGAACACGTGTCCATCGACCACCGCAGGCGAGGTCCAGACGAGCTCACCGACCGGGATTGACGAGATCTCCTCGCCATTGCCAATGTCGAGGACATACAAATTGCCATCGCTGGACCCAACGTAGATCCGCTCCCCCGTAATCGCCGCAGATGAGAGGACTTCGGTCAGATCGATGCTCCATATCGTCTCACCTGATGTGGCGTCGATCGAGCGGAACGAGCCGTCCCTCGACCCGACGTAGACGCTGCCGCCAGCAAAGGTTGGTGTCGCAAAGACCGGGGCTTGTGTCGCTACCGACCACAGTTGATCTCCGGTGGCAAGATCGAGCGCGTAGATCCTCCCATCGTCAGATCCAAACGCCACTGCGGACGAACCGAGTGGCGATGCGTCCAATGGAATGAGCGCACCGGAGCTGAACACGGGCGCACCGGTCTGGAAACGCCACCGTTGCGTGCCGGTTTGTGCGTCGAGCCCATAGAACGCTCCATCGATCGAGCCGATCGCAACGACACCCTCGACCACCAGCGGCGACGAAAGAATGCCGCCTCCGGTTTCGAATCGCCACAATTCATCTCCACTCTGGACATCGAGTGCGTAGACAAAATTGTCGAACCCACCGAAGTAGACCACGCCGTCGACGACCGCTGGCGAACTCTGTTCGCCTCCGCCGCCGAGCTCAAACCGCCAGAGCTCTCGACCCGTTTCGGCGTCGACGGCATAGAAGAGGTTGTCATCTGCGCCAAAGAACACTCGACCGTCGACGACCGCTGGTGATGCTCGCACCAAACCGCCCACGGCAAAGGACCAACGCTCAGCACCCGTCGCTGCGTCGAGGGCGAACAAGGTGTTGTTGAACGTCCCCGCGTAGACGACACCTTCGACGACCGCAGGCGATGATTCGACAACTCCTCCGGTATCGAAAGTCCATAGTTCCAGCGGAGACGACTCGGCTCCACCGTTGTTGATCGCAGATGCTCCGGTGCGCTCCGGACTCAGCCGGAACGTCGGCCAGGATGACGAGCCAATCGTCGAGCCTTGATCTGTGCGATCAACGATCGCCTCATCAGCTTCATCACCCACCGCAGCAACCCCTCCATCGTCAGCGGCCGTACTGCCGGAGACGCCTCCACTCGATGAGCAGGCGGTCAGCAGGATGAGCAAAGAGACTACGAAGGACAGAAGCGGCCGGAATTGCATAACCAAAGTATGGGTCAACACTTCGGTGATGGGCGGGCAGTCTTTGGCCCATCGACCCTCTCCGTCGACTAGAACCTTGTGATGGCTCTCCCAACGATCAGACGACTAACCATCCAAATCGACGAAGCGCACACCGAGATGGGCAAGCCGCTTCCCGCGCCAAGTCGCAAGGTCGCCGTTGCTGGCGTGGTTACCAATCCTTTCGCGGGCACGTACGTCGAAGATCTCGAACCACTGTACGACCTTGGCCGAGATATCTCCGGCTACCTGGCCGACCGTGGCGTCGCGGCCCTAAGCATTGAACCGAACGACGTGACCGGCTACGGCAAGGCGATGATCGTGGGCACGAACGGCGAGATCGAACACGCCGCCGCGGTCATGCATCCCAGGTTCGGTGCGCCGGTGCGCAGCGCCGTCGACCATGGCGACGACATCATCACATCGACCAAACTCGTCGGCGGCCCCGGCACCCCAATCACCGTGCCGCTGACCAACAAGGACTCGATCTGGGAGTTCGACGATATGGACGGTATGCAGATCTCCGTACCCGACGCGCCGCGAGCTGACGAATTTCTCATCGTTGTTGCGCTGGCGGTTGGCGGCCGGCCACTCGCTCGGACCAAGAAGGATAGCTAGACATGTTCAAAGCCATCATCGGCCTCACCCGTTCACCAGACCAGAGCCTCGAATCGTTCATCGACTGGTGGACCGTGCAGCATGCACCGCTCGCTCGCCAGCTTCCGCGTCTGCGCAAAGCGGTCTTCAATGTGATTAGTGAATCGAGCGAGGACGACGCACCGGACGGTTTTGCGGAGTTGTGGTTCGACAATCGGGAGGACTTCGACGCCGCTTATGCCAGCGAGATTGGTCAGGCTGTCGCTGCGGATTCGCTGTCAAATGTTGCTGGCCGGGTCCGCTACATCGTCGAGGAACATCTCATTTTTGACCTCGACTGAACAGGCTGTGACGTTCACGTGAGTTGACGAACGGTCGACCGAATCGACCGGTAGCGTCGAGGTCATGTCAATCGTCAAGATCAACGCACTCGAAGTTCCGCCCCAAGCCGGCGACGAGATCGTAAAGCGGTTCACCGCTCGCATGAACAGCCTCGCCGACGTGGCGGGCTTCGAAGGGTTCGAATTGCTCCGACCAACGGGCGAAACCGAGACGCGCTGGTTCGTCTACACCCGATGGGCCGACGACGAGTCCTATGCTGCCTGGCGCGACGGCGACGGCGCCCGCAACGCCCACGCCCGCCCCGCAAGCGACACGGCAAACGACACAGCTGGCGAAGTGACCGAAGAAGCGCCGCAGAAGCCCGTGAGCATGGGCGCCACTCTGCTCGAGTTTGCCGTCGAGGTTCAGGTCGGCCCGTCGGGGGCCTGAGGGGGAACACCATGGGATCTGTGGCACTCTGAGATATGGCGCGACGAGATCCCGACGATCCTGGACTACCGCTCAAGCTCGAACCGTGTTCCAACGGCGAATTCATCCCGCCTCGTGCATCGGACATTGTTAGAAACACGATCCAACAAACAAACAAGATCGCCGACGCTCGTGCACGTCGTCTGGGAGTAAGCCGACGGCAGTTCCTGCTGTCGTCGGCGGGCATGACCACGATGATGGCAATCCTGTCGGCCTGCAGCAGGGAAGCCGGTCAATCCGGTGGCCAGTTCGACCCCACGACCAGCAGCTCATCGTCGACGACTTCGAGTACTTCGACTACGCCTTCGAGCACATCGACCACCACCTCTGAAGTGGTTCCTGAAGACGAAGAACTCATGGACGAAGACGCCGCCGCAGAGGCAATCGCTGCACCCGAGGGTGAGTTCATATTCGATATCCAGGGACACCTGCTCGAGTATCCCGACGATGCACAACCCAACCCGCCCGGGTTCCCACAGTCAGCGTGCGGAGAAGCCGAACCCGGCGACTGCTACGGCATCGACCATTTTTTCGAAGCGCTCTTCGTGGACAGCGAAACCACGATGGTGATGCTGTCGGCGATTCCAGGCCAGGCCGGGGCCCTGACTCCCGAGGTCATGCAGCGGGCAATCGATGCCGCCGGCCGCTTCGGTTGCTCGGATCGTGTGATGATGCAGGGCGAATCGTTCCCAACCTCGGTCGGTCTCGACGCCATGGAGCAGATCGCGTCGAACTTTCCGATCCGGGCATTCAAGACCTACACCCACAGCGGCGGCCCACCATGGCGGCTCGACGATGACACGGGTCAGGCCTACTTCGAGAAGGTCCAGGAGGTCGGGGTTCCGATCGTGGCCGTACACAAGGGCTTGTCGGGAGAGAACATCAACTCGTCTCCCGTCGACGTGGGTCCTGCAGCGGTCAACCATCCCGGCGTCGACATCCTCGTATACCACTCGGGCTACGAACGAAGCTCGGTCGAAGGACCCTACAGTCCAGACATCGATAGTGGGGTCAACCGTTTGATCTCCTCGTGTCTCAATGCGGGATCGCCAACGAACGTGTATGCCGAACTCGGTTCGACGTGGCGCGAAGTCATGGCAAGCCCTGACGAGGCTGCTCACCTGATCGGCAAGCTGCTGGTTCATCTCGGCGAGGACAACATCTTGTGGGGAACCGATTCGATCTGGTACGGCAGCCCACAGGACCAGATTCAACTGTTCCGAGCGTTCCAGATTTCGGAAGCATTCCAGGAGGAGTTTGGATACCCCGCACTCACCGACGAGATCAAAGCCAAGATCTTCGGCGGCAACGCTGCTCGCGTCTTTGGGGTTGACCTACCAGAGGTCGCATGCGGGATCGACGAAACGGCAATTGAGACTCTGCGAGCCGAACGCGACGCCGGGTTCCGCCAGACCTCGACGAACCACACCCACGCGGAACTCGGTTGGGCCACCTATCAACGAGACTTCGGTTCTACGTGAACTCAGGAGGCCGAACACAACCGACGACCGGCCAGACCACCCCGTCGAAGCCATCACTCAAACGAATTAGCACGGTCGTAGGTACCGCATATGGCCTCGTTGCCCTTTCATCATCGGCCGCAGCGGTCGTCGTCCCGACGATTCGCGACGACTTCGATCTGTCACTGGCCACCGGCGCTTGGGTGCTGACCGCGTTTGTGATCGCTCTGGCGGCAAGCGCGCCGATCTACGGCCGGGTTGCAGATCACATTGGGCCCCGCACGCCCATAACCGTTGGCCTTTTGGTCTTGTCACTGGGCGCTCTGCTATCGGCCGCTGCGCCAACGACAGGCACGCTCATCGCAGCCCGCGCCTTGCTCGGCCTTGGCGCTGGATCCATGCCGGTTTTGGCGCCGGTCATCATTGCTGCAAACACCAGTGAAGTGGAGCGACCCCAGGTCCTCACACGTATGTCGGGGATCGTTGCTGCGTCCGCCTCAGGATTGCTAATCGGTGCGGTCCTCGCCGAGTTCTTCGGCTGGCGTCCCGCTCTGGCACTTCCCGCGCTGGGACTGCTGCTTCTGCGACCAATCCGAGGACTGACCGCCGAGAGTTCAGGCACACTTGGTGGCATCGATGTACTGGGCGGCATCGGCGTCGCCCTGGTCGCCGTTGGACTCAACCTGACGCTCCAGCTGGTCTCCAATGTCATGGTCGGTGCAGCGGGCTTGCTCATCATCGGCATCGGCATCGCGGTCAGTGTTCTGGGAGGCCGACGGAGCCAGCAACCGTTCATCCCACGTAGCGTGCTTCGTCGTTCGATCTCGTGGCGCGTCCCGATTGCGGCCGCGTCGATTCCAGCGACCTTTTTCTCGCTGCTAATCGTTATCCCGGCGGTTCTCACCGAGCAGCACGACCTTGGGCGAATCACCATTGGGGCGCTCTTGTTCCCGTCAGCTCTCACCGGCGTCTTCGTAGCACCTCTTGCGGTTCGCATTCGCGAGCATGTATCGATGCAACAAGAGGCCGCCGTCGGGCTGGGACTGGCGACAGTGGCGATGGTTGCATCAGCCGCACTGATGTCGTTCCCCATCGGCCTCGCGATCTCCTTCTCACTGCTGACGATTGCATTCGGCATCGGCCAGGGAGCGCTACTTGGACTGCTGATGAATGCGACTCCATCAAGCGAGCAGGGCGCGGCTCTCGCCGTCTTCATGGTGATCTTCTTCATCGGCGGGGGCATCGGTGGGACGCTGCTCACGATCCTTGGCGAACAAGTGTCACTTGGGACTTCGCTCGCAATTCTGGCGACCTTGCCCGCCGCGGCCACCGTCTCCATGTTGAGGCTTCGATGAGGCCAAGACGTCGAGCCCGAACGCGCAAAGACGGTGCCAAGCTGTTGCCTGACACCGTCTGACTCTTGCGTATTCCTAGCTCACCTACGCGTCTTGCTCATCTGAATTAGCTGAGCAGAACGATGATGTCGCCAACGATAATCAGGTCCGGATTGGTGATCTGCGGGTTGAGATCAAGCAATGCGGCCACGGTGAGGTTGTTCGCGCCCGCAATCGCGGAGAGCGTGTCACCACGACGGACCAAGTGCCCGTCAGCGAAGGCCAACGGTTCGTCATCAGCTGGGCCGTCGGGGATGACGATCTGCTGACCAATGAGGATCAGGTCGGGATTGGTGATGCTCGGGTTCGCCTGCAGAAGTTGAGTGACCGTGACACCGTTCGCGCTTGCGATGCCGCTCAGCGTCTGACCAGGCGCAACAGTAACTACGCCTCCATCAGCAACGTTGCCTACATCAGCGGTGGGTGCCGCCTCGACCGACCCATTGGGGATCACAATCGCCTGTCCAGGGAAGATGACGTTCGGGTTCGAGATCTCGGCATTTACGGCGAGTACCGCCGACACCGTGACCTCATACTCTGCCGCAATCTGCGCCAGCGTCTCGCCTGGGGCGACCGTGTGAGTCTCAAACTCCGGCTCAGACTCGTCCTCGTCAGCGGCAACATCATCATCTACGACCGCATCGATGGCGTCATTGACGACATCATCATCTTCGACAACTTCGTCGACGATGGTCTCCTCGTCATCGGTTTCAGCTTCGCCCTCAGCTTCTTCAGCAGCCTCTTCGGCGGCCTGGTCGTCGGAACCTTCGTCGACGACTTCTTCTTCAAGCTCATCGGCTTCGATGCACGCGATGAATTCCTCTTCGGAGTTGACGTGCTCGCACTGCTCGAGTTCGGTTTCAACGCAGGCGATGAAGTCATCAAACTCCGAAATGTCGCGCACCTCTACATTGCCGCCGCACAAATCGAATTCTTCGGCGATGCAGAGAAATACTTCCTCCTCGCTCAGCCCCTCGAAACACAGACCTTCGTCCTCACCTTCGCCCTCGTCGAAGCAAGCGTCGTCAATCAGAAGGTCCGGTTCGAACCGCACGAACTCGTCTTCACCAATGGTTGAGACAGAGAGTTCGCAGTCGCCGGGCAGCACCGGGAAGTATGGGTCGAAGTACGGGTCACAATAGAGGAACTCGTCCTCGATGAATGGCCCGAACCGCTCCTCGACGAAAGGGCCGTCGTCAATACTGGGAGCGAGGTCGATGTCTGGCCCAATGAGGAACGCACACTCGTTAATCCCGGGCGAGATGAGCTCGCACTCCAGAAAATCGTCTTCGTCGAAGATCTGGAACTGCTGTTCAAGCTCGATAACTCCGGGCCCAAAGTCGTCGAAGATGACACAGTCTCCAGGCGGGAAATCGGAGTCGATAGAGATGATGTCGATTGGAATCTCATCGAGAACTCCACTCGAACCGATTGGCGGAAGGGCGTCTTCTGGAAGAT
>CAZSYL010000007.1:5911-31950 GCA_964610745.1 uncultured Acidimicrobiales bacterium | reverse complement strand
CTTGTGATCAAATGGCTTGTGATCAAATGGCTTGTGATCAAGTAAGGACACCATGCCGACTGCAGCCCCCAGCCGAATCCTTGTCGTTGAGGATGAACCATCGATCAGCGATGTGATCTCGACCGCGCTTCGCCATGAAGGCCATACCGTCACTCTGTCGGCGCACGGGCGCAACGCTCTGGGCCTGGCGATTGAGAACGACTTCGAGTTGATCGTGCTGGACGTGATGTTGCCTAGTCTCGACGGATTCGAGGTGTGTCGCCAGCTCCGCGACCGCGGCGTTCAGACACCCGTACTATTCGTGACCGCACGAGACGAACCCGACGACAGGATCAAGGGGTTTGTAACCGGCGGCGACGATTACATGACCAAGCCGTTCCGCATCGAAGAACTCACCCTGCGAGTGACGGCGATATTGCGCCGCACAGGTCATACGCCATCGACAAACATCCTTTCGGTGGGCGATCTAACCCTCGACCCGACGGCCCACGAGGTCCGCCGCAAAGGATTGAGGATCGATCTTTCCCCTACCGAGTTCCGGTTGCTGAACTACCTCATGCTCAACAAGGGTGTCGTCGTATCAAAAGCACAGATTCTCGTGAACGTCTGGGACGACGGCGAAGATCTGAGCGAGAACGTGGTCGAGCTCTACATCGGCTACCTCCGACGCAAGATCCACAACAGTGCCCACCCCCTCATCCACACGCGGCGAGGCGCAGGTTATGTAGTCCGGGTGGAACCTGAGTGACGAAGCCAACACTACGAAGGACCCTGCTCGCACCGATCCTGATCGCAACTGCGCTGGGCTTCGCCGTCCTCGCCATCTTCATCGACCGCGTCGAGCAGATAAACCGAATCGACGATGTCGACGCCGAACTCGTACGAGCCAACGCGGCGCAGGCGATCGACCCAGGCGTGCGACCTATTGGAGAAGACGACGAAAATAGAGGTCTTGCCATTGAGATCGACACGACTATTCCAGTCCAGCTCGTGCTCGACGGCGACGGAACGGTCATAGCCGTTGGCCGTACCCCGAACCCCTTCTCCGCGGCGACTCTCTCGCGGCTGGCGTCAGCCAGTGGTTTCTCCACCATCGAAGACGGCGACTATCGCGTCCTCGTGCGTCGCGATGATCCAACTCAGATCTCGGTCACCGCACTATCGCTGGAACTGACCAATCAATCCGCGAGCGAGTTTCGCCAAATATTGGCGACGGGAGCCATCGTGATCCTGGCGGTCGTTGCGGCGATTGCCTGGATAGTGATCGGCAGCTTCACTCGACCCATCATCGAGCTCGCGTCTGCGGCCACCCGGATCGCCGACGGCGATCTCGAGACCGAGCTCTCGGTTCCGACCTCATCGCAAGAACTGGACCAACTAACCCACGACCTCGACCGCATGCTTGACCGCATTCGCTCGACGATCCAAGACGCTGAACAATCCGCGGCCGACGCCAGCCGAGCTCGCGACGACATGGGACGGTTCCTTGCCGATATGGCCCACGAGCTCCGAACTCCGCTCACCGCGTTGAAGGGCTACAGCGATCTCTACGCCGGGGGCATGCTCGCCGACACCGCCGACGTTGACCGCGCTATGTCTCGTATTGGTTCGGAGAGTGAACGCCTCTACCGCCTCGTCGATCAGATGCTAAGTCTCGCCCGCTCCGGCAATGCCGTCGCGGCTCGCGAACAGGTAGATGTCGGAGCGATCGCCGGTGTTGTCGTCGCGGATCTCCAAGCTGCTCGATCCGACTGTCAGATCGAGTTTCGAGGAGTCGACGGGTCTTTCGTTGATGGTGTAGCTGAGCAACTGCATCAGGCGATCCTGAATCTTGGTGCGAATGGCTGCCATCACGGCGGCTCATTCGGTGAGGTCCTGGTCGAGGTGGACTCTGATGACCGCTCGATCTTCGTGAGGGTCATCGATCATGGCCCCGGTGTGGATCAGCGAGATAGAGAACGGGTCTTTCTTCCGTTCTTCAGGCTCGACGAGTCCCGAGTCCGAGATGGCGACGGTGGTGCTGGACTGGGCCTGACCCTGACGAAACAGATCATCACACAGCACAACGGCACGATCGAGATCGACGATACACCCGGCGGTGGCGCCACCTTTATCGTCACGATTCCTCGGGTCCACGGAGCTGAGCCCCAACGACAAATCGCCGCCAGCTGACAAGGCAGCTGACGGCGATTTTCACGACACAGATCGGCAGGTTCTACCGGCGGAATCGAATCCGACCGCTAGCGGCCAGTGTGCTCAAACGAACCTGCACCAGTCCAAACCCGATCATCGTGAACGCGATCAGCGCCATCACCCATGAGTCGACACCCGTGAGGGCAAGTTCTGGGGGTGTCTGAGTTGCTGGCTCTTCGACGAGGCCCGCATCGATGTTGCTGACTGCACCACCGGCAGCGAGGGTGACCCCCACCCGTCCGGTGCTTATGGTGAAGTCTGAATCGGTGGCGTCGTTGCCCTGGTTTGCCACGGTGAGATCGTCACCTGTTGGGGGCACGACTTCGACCGTGTAGCGACCGGCTGGAAGGCCAGTGAACAGGTATTCGCCCGAGGTGTTTGTCCCGGTGGTGGCGACGACGTTTCCATCTTCGTCAAGCAGTCGTACCGTCACACTCGAAACGAGGGTCTCACCAGCGTCGAACTGGCCGTCACTATCGGCGTCACGCCAGACCAGGCCACCGATCGTTCCGGTCAGATCAGGCGTCGCAGCAAGGACCTCACCGAAGTCGTTATCGATCGAGTTGTCTCCTGCAGCTAGGACGATCGAGGAGATCACATCGTTGACCGAAGCGTCGCCGCCGAGGCTTCCCGGCGTATCGGCGCCATCGTCGTAACCTGCTGGCTGAGCTTCCGAAACCGCATAGGTCCCAGCGTTCAGACCGGTGAAGGAGTAGTTGCCGTCAGCATCGGTCGTCGTTTCAGCCGTGACGGGGTTACCTGACTCGTCGGTGCCGGTGAGAGTGATAACAACGCCAGCGATTCCAGACTCGCCGGCGTCGAAAGCGCCGTCGCTATTGGCATCAACATAAACAGAACCCGAGATTGTTGCGCCAACGACCGGCACCGTCTCGACGAAGTCGTAGTCGATTGCGTCCACTCCCTCGCCGAGCGAGATCGCCGAGAACACATCGTTCACGGAGTCATCACCACCAGCAGTGCCAACCGCATCGGGGCCATCGTCGTAGCCCGCGGGCTGAGTTTCAGTCACCGTGTAGGTTCCAGCATGAAGACCGGTGAAGGAGTAGTTGCCGTCAGCATCGGTCGTCGTTTCAGCCGTGACGGGGTTACCAAACACATCGGTGCCGGTGAGGGTGATGGTCACACCAGGGATCGCATTGCCCGAATCGTCTAGGACGGACCCGGCGATCGAGGAGGGAACCGTAAAGGGATCGACACCAGCGCTGAAGAACTTCACGTCGGCTTCTCCGTCGTTGTCGACGCGGAATCCCCAGATTGGAGTTACCGAGGTATCGATTCCGAACTCCTGGACGTCTGTTACAGAGAACCACTGTGGTTGGGTCGCGAACTCTGCCGGAGCAAAGCCGGTGTTCCAGCCGTATGGCGCATCAAAGCCAATGACTTCATGACCCGGAATTGGATTTCCGTTTACGTCGAGTGGGATGAGGTCGAAGAACGTGTTGCCGTTTCGCTCCGAAACAACGAGGTAGTCATCGTTGTCAAGCGGAGCTCCGAAGAGCACGTCATAGTCCTGGGCCCATGAGGAGCCAGGTAGAGATGTGGTGTCGTAGGCGATGTAGTCGCGCAGGTCGGTACTTGTCAGCACTCGTTCAAGCGCCGCTTCGAACCCGGGATCTGCGAGCTCGGTGGCAACACCGTTCTCCCAGGTACGCACTCCGGTCAGACCCGCTGGAAAGCCAAAGTTGGCTGCGTCCACATCCGCGCTCCCGACATTGAATTCGTCCAACACGACGGAAGTTCCACCGTCGTTAATGGTGATCTCGAGTAGATCGACTGGATCGGAGTCAGCGTCGGCGGTCCCGACAACCGATGCGTTCTGTGTGATGACGGTGCCGTTGTCGTTCAGAACGACCTGGGTGACATCGAGGTCGTTTGCCGCCGTGATCGTGATTGCTCCGACCGGCGTGGTGAGCAGTAGAGGGGCGAGCAGGCTGACCACCAATCCCACGCCGATGTGTCGCCACCGCGACTTCGGTCTTGTTTCGTTGCGTTCGCTTTTCGCACTCATTCCCCGACTCCTCTTGTGTTGTCCCCAAACACCAAGGTTCTTGGTGTGGCCGAGTAGTCGGCAGCAACCTCGCGTATTTAGAGGCTCCCGACGACCCAATCTTGATGAACCGTCAGGACTTTGCTCGGTGGGACCGTCGGACCCCGTGGACAGGGCCGATCGGGAAGTCCCCTACTAGGCCCTATGAAGACCCGGGATGCCCCCGATTGGGGTTCTCGAACCTCTCAGTACGTTGACTTTCATGAGTTCGATGGACGTACTGGTGGTGGCGGGAGTGGCGGGCTTCCTCCTCTACGCCGTGTCCTTCGGACTCGTTCAGCTCGGTCGACTCGATGGCAATGGGCTCACCTACACGGTAAGCAATATCGTCGCAGCGGCACTGGTGCTCGTCAGCATGTTCGAGCAATTCAACCTCGGTTCCCTCCTCACCCAGATCACCTGGATTGGGATCGGGTTGGCCGGGCTGGCCCGTCGGCGCGTGAGGTCTTCGGACAACGCACAACACCATGCTGACGCTCTCGTTTGAGCCTGACTGTTGCCAGACGGCAGTTCCTCATGTCGAAGAGGGGACTCAACGCCAAGCTATGCTCGCGCTTTGAAACCCTCACTCGTCCAAGGAAGAACCAATGACAGCCGAAGAGAACCTCGCAAATATTGGACTGATCGGCCTTGCCGTGATGGGCCAGAACCTCGCCCTGAACATTGCCGACCACGGCTATTCAATCGCGGTGTACAACCGCACGACCGAAACCACGACGACATTCGCAGAAGGTGCGCAAGACCACCAGGACGTACGAGCCACCGAGACGATCGAGGATTTCGTCGCGGCCCTCGAACGACCACGCAGAATCCTCCTGCTCGTGAAGGCTGGAGACGTCGTGGATCGGGTGATCGAGCAGCTGCTCCCACATCTCGACGAGAACGACATCGTCGTCGACCTGGGCAATTCACTCTTCACCGACAGCGAGAGGCGAGCCGCTGAGCTTGGGCCGAAGGGGATTCGATTCGTTGGCTCGGGTGTTTCCGGCGGCGAGGAGGGTGCTCGAAACGGACCGTCGATTATGCCCGGAGGTGATGCCTCGGCTTGGCCCGAACTCCAGGAGATCTTCGAAGCCATTGCTGCCAAAGCCGGACCGGGCGGCGACGAGCCGGCCACATCATGGATTGGACCGGGTGGCTCTGGCCACTACGTAAAGATGGTCCACAACGGCATCGAGTACGGCGATATGCAGGTATTGGCAGAAGCTCACCTGCTCTTGAAGGCGCTCGGGCAAACTCCCGACGACATGGCGGCCACATTCACTGGTTGGAACGGGGGCCGGCTCCAGTCGTACCTTGTGGAGATTACTTCCGAGATCCTCGCTGCCAAAGACGATGACGGCACGCCGATGATCGACGTCATTTTGGACGCTGCCGGCCAGAAGGGCACGGGCAAATGGACGGTCATCTCCGCAATGGAGCTCGGCCAGCCCCTCATGCTCGTCAGCGAAGCGGTGGGCGCGAGAATTGTCTCGTCGTTTGTAGATACTCGGCGTCGCGCTGAAGCAATCCTGTCAGGCCCGTCGAGTCCGTCGGTCGGCGACCTCGCTTCCGATGATGTCGAGGCTGCGGTCTATGCAGCCAAGCTCGTCTCGTATGCCCAGGGGTTCATGTTGCTCGCCGACGCATCCCGGGAAAACGACTGGTCGCTCGACCTTGGAGCAATTGCACGCATGTGGCGCGGCGGCTGCATTATTCGCGCCGTCTTCCTCGACGACATCTCGCGCGCCTACGGCGACAGTCCAGATCTCGAGAACCTGCTATTCGACGCGTTCTTTGCTGATGCGATCGCCACTGCTCAGGAAGGTTTGCGCAGAGCGGTCGTCGCAGCAGCTCAGGCGGGTATTGCAACTCCGGCCCTATCGTCTGCGCTCTCGTTCTACGACGGATTCCGGCTCGCGCGGGGCTCGGCAAACATCATCCAGGCTCAGCGCGACTACTTCGGTGCCCATACCTTCGAGCGAGTCGACAAGCCTCGTGGCGAATGGTTCCACCGCGATTGGGCAGAAACCGGCGGCTCAGCAGTGTCGGGAAGCTACTCGGCCTAGCCCGTCCAGCCGGGAAGGTTAGACAACCGACATGGTCCAACGCTTAACGAAGCCAACAAGCCGGGTTCTGACGTTTCTCCTCGACGCGGGCGATGGCCGTGCGTACGGTCTTGAGCTCATCAACAGCGCCAACGTCGGAGCTGGAACCCTCTATCCGATGCTTTCCAGACTCGAGAGCATCGGCTGGCTCGAAAGCACATGGGAAGAGATCGACCCATCGGCCGAAGGGCGTCCCCCGCGGCGCTACTATACGCTCACCGCACAAGGAAGAATCGAAGCGGCTGCAGCCCTCGATCGGCCCAAGACCGTCAGCCGCGACGGAATCGCCGAGGGCTAGACAGCGTCTGATCTTGAGCTGTCCTGGCGCATTGCCATGGCCATCGAAGGCGCTGCGCGAAGCAGGCGGAACGCAAACCCGATCGCCGCACCGCTCCCTTGCTCGCGTTCGACTGCGGCGATCTCGGAGCGCCACTCAATTCGATAACGTTCCTGAACATCGGTCGGCAGAAGGACGACCGCTACTCGAACCAGGAGTTGAGCCAAGTTCATGTGAGTTGTGGCGGGGAGGGAAGTCTCAACAACAGGGCACCTGCGGGAACGGAGGGTGGGATATGTGGCCGCCGCCACATATCCCAACCAGTACTCAATCAAATGGACGTTTCCGGAACGTTTCCGCACCCATAGACAACAAAAAAAGCGTTGAACAATCAGTCGAAGTTCGACGCGAGCAGCTCGTCAAATGCCCACCGCGACCGCTGCTGAAGCCGTCGAGACTTATCGCGAGCCTGTTCCCGATGGGACATCTCGAGATCGGTCTTGCCGAGCGCACCAGCGAGGACTGCGCACGCTTCGTGCATTGGGCCGAACGTGCACAGGCCGCTGTAGCTCATGCGGTCTTCGAACGGCGAGATCATGTCGTACAGCTGTACCGCAACCGCAGGATCGCAATAGTGCGCTACCGGCTCAGCGAGGAGGAAGGTTGCAGCCGTCCACGTTGGATCCGGCACCAGCGCAGCAAAGCCGTCCGCTGTCAGATGCTCCAGTTCACGTCGAACTCGGTCGATGTTCCCGGCTGCATGGTTCGCAATAACGATCGCTACGCGCCACGCCGGAACGAGAGGCGCCGATGTCTCGACGACGTCAACGAGTTCAGCGAGGCGACCCTGGCCGTGACGGATCGCCAACAGCAATAGCCCATATGATGCCGTCACCCACCCCTCGCCAAACCCGTCATCTCGAATGGCGAGCTGGTCGAGACCGACCGCGAGGGCCCGGTCGGCGCAACGCTCGGCGAGGTCGAAGTCTTTGTGGATCAGAGCCATCGTCGTCTCTGCCCACGAGCGTTGCATGTCCATATCAAAGGTTTGGCCCAGCATGACGAAGGCGTGGCGGCGCTCGGAAGAGGTTGCCGAGCCCTGAATGTCTCGCAACGCCCACGCAAGCCGATCGCCGTCTCCGTCGATCAACGCATCCCGGTATTGGAACCAACGAGCAAGCCAGCGCAGCTCGGGGTTGCTATCGGCAGCACCGTTTAAGAGAATCGTGGCACGCTGGGCCAACCCGAAGTCATTCGGATTGGAGAGGCCTGCTTCGCTGTTGCGCAGAAGGAGTTCCTGCGCCGAGGGCGCGCACTCTTCGAAGCGCTCGAAGGACTCGCGGTACAGCTCCTGACCAAACGCTCCGTGGCGCGAGTAGACGAACGCCCGCGCCGCTGCCGCGTGAAGTTCGTCTAGGAGACCCTCTCCATCGGCGACCACTCGCGCGGCATCGACAAGTTGGCGAACGACCTCCACGTCGAGACCTGTCAGCGCGGCCGAACCGCTGTTGCACACCTCAATCACCGCCTTGACGAGAGAGGCCGCGTCTCCGGTGGCTTGGGCTTGCCGCGCACCATCGATGAGATACAGATGACTGTTCGCCGTGCCGAGAGCGAGTTCCCCCCTAGCCCGAGCGATCGAGAGTCGATGCATCTTATTCGAGACCCCCTGATCGATGGCCCAAGAGGCGGTGCGAACAGCGCCTTCCCAATCAAATTTTCCAAGGTGCTGCTCTGCGGCTTCGACCGCCACCTCGCTTGCACGCCACGCATCGAGAGAGGCTGCGGCGTGGCAGTGCGAGAACACCGTTATCGCGTCAGCTCCGCGTTCCTCCAATAGCCGTCCAACCTGATCGTGAAGGGCGATTCGGTCGGCCTCACCGAGCAGCTGATATGCCGCGTCAGCAACGATGACGTGACGAAACTGGCTTGCTTCATCTGGTGACGTCCGATCGATCAGACCAGCGGTCTGGGCTTCGGAGAACCCGTCTGTGGCGTGAGGATCGATGGCGACGACGATGTCTTCGTCAAAAGACGTCCCGATCACCGATGCCACTTGCAACACACGACGGCCCCTGCTGCTCAATGCCTGCATCCGACGCTGAACCGCCGCCAATATGACCGGAGGTAAAGAGCCTTCAACATCGATCTCATGGCCGAGCAGATCGAGCAACATGTGAAGAAACAACGGGTTGCCACCGCTGCGTCGATGGAGCTTTGACGAGTCGACGGGGCGAAGCTCTACAGGGGCGATATCGACCATCGCCGCGGCTTCGTCTGCGGTCAGCGGACCGAGAGCCAAGCTAGCGACCTTCGATTCAGCATCGCCCAGCACTCGGGCAGCGTTGCCCGGCCGAGAAAACAGGAGCAGGCGGCAACGTTGACTGTTGACCAACTCGCGAAGCATCAGAAGAGAAGCGTGATCCAGCCACTGGGCATCGTCTATGGCCAGCACGACGTGAAGTCTGTCGGCAGCCTCAAGGACGAAGTCCGCAGCAGCATGAACGAGAGCTTCGCGACTCGCGGGAAGTGCGCTATCGGGGAACCGATCGGGAAGGAGCATCGCCAACGACGGCCGGTGCTTCTCGGCAACGTCGACATCGCCGAGATCGAGCAATCCTGCGACGAGGTCACCAATCACACTCATTGGCGCCACGGCGGTTGCGCTGGCTCGAGCGGTCACGATCTTGATCCCGTCAGCGACGCATTGCTCGCTGTAGACGCGCAGGAGCGAACTCTTGCCAATGCCAGCTTCGCCCTCGACGTAGAGCGTTCGGCCAGGCGCCAAGCTCTCGAGCTCGCGCAGATACGAGGCTCGCCCAACGAACTGGTCGACTCGTCCAACAGCGGGGTTTACGGAGCTTGGAGAGAGATCCGACTCGTTGCGAAGAATTGCGTTTTCGACGGTGACGAGTTCCGTCGACGGTTCGAGGCCACGACTTGCGAGTTCGTTGCGCGTTCTCTGGAGCAGCTCGATTCCGCATGTCTTGCGTCCAAGCCGCGCCATGGCCTGAGCACCGAGGCACGCGGTTGCCTCATCGGCCGGTGAGAGTTTGAGAATCGAGAGCGCACCGTCAACAGCGCCCGAATCGTCGCCGTCGCGTAGCTGAAGTCGGATGAGCTGTCGTTGGAGTCGTTCTCGAACGAGAGTGAACTTGGAACGTCGTTCATCGACCAGGCACGAATCGGCGACATTGGAGAACGGAAGCCCGCTCACCCGATCGAGCAACGACTTCAACGCCGCAGAGTCCTGTTCGGAGTCGGGCACCGAAACCAGGTTGGACACCTCGGACCAGTCAGAGCTGGTCGTTAGGCTGAGCGCGTTTCCGTGGATGGTCAGTTGCCCAGCGGCCGGACCTAGAACGGAACGAGTTCGGGACACGATGGTACGCAAGGCTGCGGAGGGATTGCTGGGAATCGAAGAGGGCCACAGTGCGTCCTCGAGTTCGAGTGCGCTCAGCGGAACACTCGAAGTCGCGAGCAGCGCAAGCACAGTGCGCACCTGCGGTCGAGTGACGTCGACCAGCTCGCCATCGATGAATAACCGGAACGCCCCGGCGACCTCGACGCGTACGGAATCTCCGCGGACACTTGTCACTCTTCACCCCCCAACCGTTCAGCGTCACTCAACGTAGCCGCGACGTCGACATCTTTAAGTAACTGGAGATGTCAATTTATTGTAAACACTCGCACCAGCGGCCTAGGGAGCACGACGGCGCCAAACGACTAGAACACGAACTTGGGCAGGTGATGATCACCGAGCAATAACGGCTCCCGGCGAAGCGCTGCACCACGTTCGTGAATCTCCGAGACGCTCTGCACTCCAACAAGGCGCATCGCACGATCAAACTCCGACTGGAGAATCTCAAAGGCGCGAGTCAGCCCCTGATGACCACCTGCGCCAAGGCCCGCTGCTGTCACGCGGCCGAGTCCGACCGCATTCAGCCCGTAACTGAGTGCGATCAAGATGTCGGTCCCGGACCGGATGCCACCATCCATATAGAACTCGAGCTCCGTGTTGCCAACGAGGGGCATCTCTTGTTCGACCATGTGGATTGCCGGTGGAACCCTGTCCTGTTGACGCCCGCCATGATTCGACCAGACAACGGCGCTCGCCCCAAGTTCCTCAGCGCGGCGAGCGTCGTGAGCGCAGTGCACACCTTTGACAATGAGCGGCAGCTCTTCACCCCAGGCCTCCTTGACCCAGGCCAGATCGTCCCAGGTCACCGCCGACTCACCGAGTTGAGTGCCGATATCGGTGTATGGCATTGGGTTGCCCTCAGCATCGAGCACATTGACGAACTCCATCATTCCGCCACTCTGGTAGTACTGCCGCAAGAAATCGAGCCGTGTCACAAATTGCGGCCCCACCTTCAACCGACGGCCCGCCAAGACAGCTCTCTCGGGAAAAGACTTACCAGCGAAGGACTCGGTAATTTCCATTGGCTTCATTCGAGCGTGGACAGCACGGTTGCCCGAGACACCGGTGTCGATGGTCAACATCAGTGCGTCGAACCCCGCCGCCTTCGCCCGCGCGATCGTCCGCAAGGCGGTTTCCTTCCCGCCGACGAGGTACAGCTGGAACCAGCTGGTGCCCGGCGACGCCGCCGCAACCTGTTCCATTGGAGTGCCCGACAAGGTCGAAAGCGCCATGATGGTACCGAACTCCCCCGCCACTGCGGAGGCAATCGCCTCGCCAGCGGGAGCGAGGGTGCTCAGAGACCCGACGGGCGACACGTACCATGGCACGGACATCCTCGAGCCGAGGGCCGTCGTCGACGTATCCACAGCATCGAACTTCAACGCTCCATAGGCGGTGGTCATCGCCTGCTGAAATGCCATCACGTTCCCACGCGCAGTCGTCTCTGCATCGGCGGCGCCTCGAAAGTACTCAAAGGCGATCGGCGGGATTCGTTCGCTCGCCAACTCCCAAAGATCAGAGGTCGTCAGAGCATCTGCAATCTTGCGCTCTCTACGTCGACTCACGCTTCCCCCTCATTGCTACTTGCCCGGACTTCAACGTAGCGGTGCCATGACCTCAATGACTAGATCGTCAGTGCGGGCCCGATGCGGGGCTGGAACTCGCATCGGGCCCGACTGATGCACGATGGAGAGGACGAATGAGAGGTTGGGGTTCACGCGTCCGCTCTTGTACCGCGCTCTGGGTTCACCATGTGAATCCGTGTCCAATAGCGGCCGAAGTCGCCACCGGGAATGCACAAGTGATGGCCGAGAAGTACAAGAAACCTTATTGCGATTAGTCGCATTTGCACGTGATTGACCAAATAAATTCTGCGACTCCCCAGCAGGGCAGCCAGCAGCTCGGTGCTAATGGAGTGCCAGTTGAGACAACTAGTAGGGCATGGGATGGGCTTTGTGGGCTGTGTTTAGCTCATCCAACACCTCGTTGGTGAGGACAACGTCCGCGCCCTCAAGAATAATCTGCAGCTGTTCCATAGTCGTTGCGCCAATAATGGGCGCTGTCAGAAATGGTCGCTGGGTACAGAAGGCGAGCGCCATGTGAACCGGATGCAGGTCGTGGCGTTGGGCGAGCTCGACATACATCTGGGCAATGCCGAGCACACGGTCGGTCAAGCGTCCGCCCATCTCCGGGCTCAGCGACATTCTGGACCCATCGGGAACAGCGCCGTTGCTGTACTTACCGGTGAGAAAACCAGCGGCCAGCGGTGAGTAGGCCAGCAGTGTCATCTGTTCGTTGTGGGTCAGCTCGGCCATGTCGGTGTCATAGAGACGAGCCAAGAGCGAGTATTCGTTCTGCACAGACTGCATCCTCGGCGCACCGATACGTTCCGCGACGCTCAACCATTGAGCCGTGCCCCACGCTGATTCGTTAGACACCCCGACGTGACGGATTCGCCCTGCATCGACATGACGCCCGAGCTCGACCAGTACCTCTTCCATGTGACCAATCGTTGCTGTCTTGTCCTGATCGGACGGATCGTAGGTCCAGTTCCGACGGAACATATAGCCACCCCGGTTTGGCCAATGCAGTTGATACAAGTCGACGTAGTCCGTCTGCAGCCTGCGCAGCGAACCCTCCACCGCCTCTCGAATTCCATCGACTGAGATTGGCGCACCATCACGATTTGGTCCGCCCACCCCTGCGACCTTGGTCGCCAGAATGATGTCGTCGCGGCGCTTCGATTTTGCGAGCCAGGTTCCGATGATCTCTTCGGTTCGGCCAGCGGTCTCCGCAATCATCGGGTTGACCGGATAGGCCTCGGCAGTGTCGACGAAGTTAATGCCCGCCTCGAGGCTCGCATCGATTTGAGCGTGGCCTTCGGCTTCGGAGGTCTGACTTCCAAAGGTCATGGTTCCGAGACAGAACTGAGAGACCTGAATATTGGTGGCGCCAAGGGGGATGTATTTCATGGAGGACTTTCGACCGAGGTTTGACCACCAACGTCGCAGACCCTCGCGCCCCACGCGCAATCGGAGCTAGTACCCCGTGTCCGCAATGTTCGCGCTGTTGACCCAGGCCTGCTGACCGTCTGCCAACTGCACAAGCGTTTGGGACGTCCCATTTCGCTGTCGCGTACGATTGCGCGTCCACAGCAGCGAATCGTGTCGCAAAGCAACGACCGAATCGTCTCCTCGCAGACTGCCGTGGATGACGTCCTTTCTCGAGACATCGGTGACAGCCACGAGTCGATCGCGCTGGCGAAGCATCCAAAACAAAAGCCCCAGCAGCAACGGAGCGAAGCTCAAAACGGTGAACTGGAAGGTCGAGAGACGCACCGAGATCAAGTCGAGGTAGATCGACTCAACTCGGCTTCGCAACTCCCCGAGCGAGGCCACCGGCTCGCTATCGTCAACTGCAAGCAGCCCACCCGCTGCGGCGAGTACGTTCACCGATTCGACGACCACCGAAGCACCAGCGATCCGGCCAAGCTCGTCTTGCACGTCGTATTCAAACTCGATCGAGCCTGCGAAGCTGTCGGGTAGCGACACCTCTACAAGCCCATCGGCAGAAATGGCCACTGAACCAACAATGGGTTGGGTGACCGAGACTACTTGGAGGCCTTCTCCCTCGTCGTTGTCGAGCACGTCGACAACGGTCGCGCCCGATGCCACCACCGTAAATGCATCGTCGACGGCGGACAGTGTGGTCACCGCAAGCGCCTCAGGGGCATCGTCGGGGTTTGAAGGTTCTGAGCTGGTGATGGTCGTCGTCGAAGTGGAAGAACTGGTTTCGTCAACACCTGCCTCGGTCGTGCTCGTCGGCGCGATTGTGGTGGTCGTGGGTGTCGAACTTGTCGATGTCGATGTGACCGTTGGTGAGGTCGCCGTGGTAGTCGTCCGCGGCGTTGTCGTAGTACTCGTACTCGTCGACGTTGAGGTGCTCGAAGGAGCGGTGGTCGTCGAGGTGGTCGTGGTACGCGGAGGCAACGTGGTCGTCGTAGACGTCGTCGAGGTGGTAGTCGTAGAGGTGGTGCTCGTGGTCGTTGACGTTGTTGTCGTCGTAGGCGGCGTCGTCGTCGTTGGCACAGGGTCCGCATCGACGATCGTCCAATTGAGCCTCTCAATAGCAATGAAATCCCCGTCGTGCACAAGCACGAGCACGAGGCGGGTGAGCTGGCGTCCACCTGTCGAGACCGAGTCGAAGCCCGGGGTACCTGAGATCAGGCCAGTCGATGAGTTAATGCTCAGTCCCGTTGGAAGATTCAGAGTCGAGTAGAAGAGATCTGCCGCAGGATTAGCTGACTTGGCCACAACCTGAAGACTCACCGGTGTGCCTTCTATCGTCCTTTGGTCCGGGATGGGGTTGATGTCGATAAGCGCGACGACAGTCTGAGCTGCCGCCGAAGCGGGCAGAAACGTCGCCATGATGACAGCGACCGAGAAGAGACTCACGAACAGACGACGAATCCGTCGAGACGGCGCCGGGATACTAGAGGTGGAAGCTCCCACGTTGCCGAGCCTCAGGCCGCGAGCGGCAGTTCGCCGCTGTCCTGTTCAGGCCCCGACGATGAGACTGAACCCTCCGCCATCGGCAGCGCCGCGATCAAGTGAGTCCGGCCATCTGTGCGCTTGTAGGAGAGCGTTCCACCCATTGCCTCCAATGCGCGGCGAGCCGCGATTAGCCCAAACCCGTAGCTGCCCCTCGAAGTGTCTTCCCGAAGTTCGAATTCGTGTTCGTGAAGAGCCGCTTCAGCCACACCGTCTGGGAGGCCAGGGCCACCGTCGACGACATGGAGCTCGACAAGGTCGCCCGATCTCGATGCCTCGATCCATACTTCCACGGGGATAGCGCCGTAGGCGATTGCATTCGTAGCCAGCTCGGCGATCACGAGACCGAAGTGCTCTCGATCACCAAGCGCCAACCATTCGACATCGTCGTCAATCTCGACCTCCACAACCGACTCGGAGTCGATCTGTTCGATGGTCTCGACAAGGGCGCTATTGATATCGATTTGTTCGTTTCGCACCGATGTTGGGGAGCCGTTGAAGGCCGCGATGCTCTCAAATCGAAGCAGTGACCGCAGCACACTGTCTCGCTCGGGGCTTGGAGCAGTGTCGAGCAACTCCGAGCGAAGCCGCGATGCGTCGACAGCTATGGCAGACGCCATCGTCTGAGATCGGGCCTCAACACGATCGTGTTCCAACTGGAGTCTGCGAAGCTCGCGAGGAGCGTTTCGAAGCGCCTGGAAGATCATCAATCCCATCGACGGCACGACGAAGGCCACGATGAACGTGGCAACGGTGGCGATGAGGTTCATCAGGTCGTTGTCTGCTTCGAGCCCTTCGATGTTTGCGACCTGCTCGGCGCGAAGGGTTTCGGCAAGGGCAGCAAACGCTTCGCCCGTCACTAACTCCGCCTCTTGAGCTCCTTCGGCGTCATCGACAAACTCGGTGATCTGAGTCGCCTGGGCATCTGCAGCATCACGAAAATCGGCAAACGCTGCACGAATCTCCTCCGAACCCAAATCGACCATGCCTGCTTCGACCGAGTTCAGGGCCTCTGTTGCGTTTCCAAGAGCACCCTGAATAACAAGCAATTCGTTTGGAGCTGCCTCGGCCACTCGACTCGCAACGGAGAGTTCAGCTCGAGCGATCGACGCAACTCGAAGAGTCTCACCGGTTTGGACTGCTTGTTCGACCTGAACCGAGAGCGTCCTCGACTGGCTCGCCACCGCAAAGATGGTCAACGCCAAGAGCAGCAGAGCTAACGCGCCGAGTATCGAGATGACGAAGGACCGCTTGCTGGTCTTGGTGCTGCTGGTCTTTGTTGCTTGGACAGGTCGACTCATGACGCCTTCCGTTCCTCTTCGAATAGATCGACCGTTGCGTTGCTAATCTCGGTGCCGCCACCGCGACGCTTCACTTCGTACATGGCATCGTCGGCCTGACTGATGAACTGATCTGGTCCGAGATCGCCGTCATGGACTGCAACTCCTGTCGATGCACCGAGTTCGATGACTTCGTCTTCGAACTCGATCGGTTCGCTCAACGACTCAACGATCTCGTCGCCATAGGCACGAAGTGTTTCGAGGTTGTCGAAAGAGGTCATTGGGGTCAGAAGGACGAACTCGTCGCCTCCCATGCGTCCAACGAGCTCACCATCCCTTTTGGTCTCGAGTAGGCGGTTGGCAACTTCAACGAGGGCCGCATCACCAGCTCGGTGACCATGGTTGTCGTTCACGTCTTTGAAGCCGTCAAGATCGATGAAGAACAGGGCCATCGACTCGCTGGTCTCGATCCGGTCTTCCAGGGTTTCAAGCACGAACGCTCGGTTTGCCAAGCCCGTGAGGCCATCGTGACGGACCTCATGACGAAGCCGATCTGCGTGGGACTGGGCTTCGCTCAAGAGCTCGGCGGCGCGATAGGTTTCTCGCGCATGACCCACCAGCAACGCGAGAACCTGCAGGTCCGCAACCGACGCAGGCCCTTGCTTGTTCCATGCACGGAGCACCGGATTGGGCTCATCGACATTGGTTTCATTGTTGATCGACACGCTGTAGCCGAAGTCAACCCCGGCCAAACGGAGTGCGTCGCCGTAAGCCGAATCGTCCTTCGAAGCTGAGGCAACGTCATCGTCGCCGAAGTTGGAGCTGAGAATCTCGGGGTCGATTTTGAGTGCGGGCCCGTTCGAGTCGATCGAATGAACTCTCAGGTTTCCGCGCTCGTCACGAACCACCACATCAGCTTGATCAAAACCAATTTCGGATGCACTCTGCGAAACGATCCCGAGAATGCCGTCGATCGTTTGATCCTGGGACATCAGTCGAGCGCTGGTAGCAACCGAGCGGAGCCTCTTCGATGTTTCATCGGCGCTGCGGCGCGCTTCGGCCAGTTGTTCGATCCTCTGCTCGGCCGAGTCGGCCATGAGCGACGCTGGACCGGCAACGAACAGAACGGCCAGCAACTGCTGAATCGAGAGAACCAGGGTGTCGGTCGTTGCGTTGTCGGACGCGTTGGTAGTCAGCTGGAACGCCAGAAAAGCCAAACTCAGGCCCAGCCAGACGAGACCAGCACTCAACATTGAGAACAGCACAGCTGTTTCAAGAACCGGCGTAATGAGCGCGACCCACGCCAACGGACTCGTCTCCGCGTCGATCACGACCATCACGCCAACGGCGAGGATCGAGTCGAGCAGAATGAGGCCCCATGCCTGGTTGGCCGTCATTGTTCTGACCCGTCCGCGCTGGATCAGTGTTCGAATCGATAGTCCAAGGGCGAGCACCGATGTTGCGGCAACACCGATTTGGACGATGAAGACGACGGGCTCGGGCGAGCCGAAGCCGCCGATAAAGAGCGTGCCCAGGATCACGAGAGCCATCGTCACGCGAGTAAGCGCGAAAGCACTGACAGCAGCAGCGTTTGCCGAGATGATCTCGACGCGCGAACCGCCATCGCTCCGTGAACTCTGGTCTATTGGAACCACGGAAGAATGATCGGCGGCAAATTACGTCAGGTTGAACACCTTTATTCGAGATAGGCGATTCGGACTAGAACCGAATTTTGGTCATGTCGACGTGGTCAGACCGATGCCGGAGAAGGCGCGTGGGTCGACAGATTTGTCGTGTGGCCGACCGAGATCCCCTCGTCTTCGAGGGCCCCCACGAGCATCGTGAGAAGCACGGACCGATCGACCGGTTCGGTCGTCCGATCTGCAATCCAGACATACACCCGGAAAATCATTGCTTCGCCAGCCACCGAATCGAAACAGACCATGGATTCACGGCCCGGCACGAACCAGGGCACGCTACTGAGCACGCGCTCCATGATCGAAGCCGCCAGGGCCCGATCGGGGTTGTGATCGAGCGGCACGACGACCTCGATCCGATAACCACCAAGACGCGAGTGGTTCAATGTCGTCTTCTCCGACACTGCCGCGTTTGGGATCCACACCGTGGTTCCGTCGGGCCGACCCAGTTCGATTCGAAGCAGCGAACGGCTGAGCACGGTTCCCCACATGTCGTCCACCTCGATCACGTCGCCCACCTCGAAGATGTCATCGAGGGTGGCCACCACGCCGGCAACGATGTTCTGTCCGAGTGGGGTAAAGATCACCGCGCCGGTGAACCCAACGGTCGTGAACACCGCCGCCATACCGGTGACATCAACGCCAGCGACCTCAAGACCTGCTGCGAGGACGAGAACCCGGACGATCTTCGGAGCAAAGAAGTCGAGTTGGCGACGGGTCCGGACGTTATCGACTTTCCGTACGGCACGACGGACGAGACGCGAAGCCAATAACGACAGGAGCGTCAATCCACAGAGGCGAAAGGCGATTGGACCACTGCTCGTCACGATCGTCGCGCTGTCAAAGTCGAGACCAAACGCGTTGGTCAGTATGTCTTCACCCACATTGAGCTTTCCGACCACCAGCTCCGTTGACTACGAGCATTGCGCTTACTACAAGCATTGCATTTCGTTATATTCGTAACATAACTGCAATCTTTAGACATGTCACGGAAAGTGCACAAAAAGCCCCGGAAAATTTCCAGCAATAAGAATTTCTAGAACACGGTGAGATCGGCAGGACCCGAATTACCAATGATCGCTCGTGCGTTCGGCAGATCATTTTCTTCGGCTCGACGACGGATCTCTTCGGCAGGGAAGCCGGCGCTCGACCAGCGCTCATAGGTTCGTTTCTCGATCGTCTCCAGCGGGACATTCAACCAAACCGTGAGATCGAACAACTCCCGAAGAGGTTCCCATGGAGCGTCTCGAAGCAGAAGATAGTTTCCTTCGGTCACCAGAATCCGATGGGACGATGAAACGAGCGACGCGCAGTTTCGGGAAAGCTCGAGATCTCGATCAAAGACTGGCACCGACTGTTCGATACCGGGAGAATCTCGAACGGTGCGCAAGGTCATTGCATAACTCGCGACATCGAAAGTATGCGGCGCGCCCTTTCGCGGCAGATGCCCACGACTAGCGAGTATCGAGTCATCAAAGTGGAAGCCATCCATGGCGAGCAGCCCAGCGGTGTTATCGAGTGCGTCCACGAGTGCGGCTGCAAGCGTCGTCTTCCCGGCCGCAGGAGGACCGGCGAGGGCAATCACGAAGCGGTGATCCTTGGGCAACTCGGACGGTAACGCACCGAGAACCTTGGCTATTGCCTCTGTTTGACCACTGAGCGCCATCGATCCATCGCCTCCTCAAAGTCTGTCTAGCACCCGCGAGACGTCGGCCGACGAAGAGGATAGGTTTCGGATCTATGCCACCTGTCAACCACTTGCTCGAACGACTACCGCCCGGGACGCTCGGCTTGGGTACGGCGGCCCTTGGTCGGCCTGCGTACATCACAACCTCGCACGGCTCCGACCTATCTGGACGGTCGGATCGTGCTGCGATGGAAGCCAACGCGATGGACGTGTTCGACTTCGCGTACACCAATGGCGTCCGCTACTTCGATGCTGCCCGCTCGTATGGTCTCGCCGAGCAATTTCTGGCGAACTGGCTGGAGCGAACCCAACCTGAAGATGTCGTCGTGGGCTCGAAGTGGGGGTACCGCTATGTCGCAGACTGGCGCCTCGACGCTGAGGTCCAAGAGGTCAAAGACCACAGCGTCGAGGCCTTTCGCCGCCAAGTCGTCGAATCCCAAGACCTACTCGGCTCACACCTTGCGCTGTACCAGATTCACTCCGTCACCCCCGAAAGCCCGGCACTGCAAGATGACGAGCTCTTGAGCGAGCTTGGAGCTCTACGCGATGAAGGTGTCGCCATCGGCGTATCGACGAGTGGGGCAAACCAAGCACAGATCCTCGATGTCGTTGCCAATGTCATGGTCGACGGTCGACCCCTGTTCAGCGCGGTCCAGACGACGTGGAACCTTCTCGAGACGTCAACGTCCGATGCGATCGAACGTCTGGTCAAGAACGGCGTCGCGATCATCATCAAGGAGGCGCTCGCGAACGGCCGGCTCACGTCGGCGGGCGACGTGCCGGCCACAGCCCAAGGCGTGCAGGCCACACCAGATGCAATAGCGCTCGCCGCCGCACAGCAGTTCATCCCCGCCAACATCGTCCTGAGCGGAGCGCTCACCATCGAGCAACTTCGTTCGAATCTATTGGCGGAGGAACTCCAGCTCCCCGAGCAGCCGCAGGTGATGCCAACCGCCATCGAACCCGAGTTGTATTGGAGTCACCGGTCGGACCTGTCCTGGACCTAGCGCGGACATAGCCGATCAGCTCGAGGTGCAACACCCGCACGAGTGCGGTAATGCCAGCTACATTCGATCCATGCCTTCCGTTACCTGTGAACAAGTAGTCGACGCCGCCTCCGATATTCTCGATGATGTCCTCGACCCAGCTCAACGAGCTGAGCTCGACTCACATCTGTCGGGCAGCGGCAACTGCCCGACGTATCTCAGCCAGCTGCGCTCGACGGTTGAGGTTCTTTCCAGGCGACCTGGTGTCGACGTGCCAGAAGAACTTCATCAGGCCATCAACAGCGCCCTGTCGGGAAGCAACGATGCCGACGCGGCCGCTGCGGCGTACGCCGAACATGCCGAGAACCTGTATACGATCGCAGCCGCAATCGATCCCCGCAGCGCCGACGACATCGTTGAGGCCACGTTCGTACGAGCTCTCGAAGAAGGCTCGGCAGCCTTCACCCATGAACGACTCAGCGAGATTTTGGTCGACATTGCCGAAACACCCGACCCCGGTCAAGGTCGCGTGAGCTCGGTGTACGACCACAGCGGTAGCGCTGATGCGTTCGTGGACAGCCTCGACAAAGACGCGGACGCCGCCGACCTCTTCTACCCGATGTTCTACACCGAAGGCATCGACGCTGGCGCCTTCCTCGAATCACCCAACGCCTGGGGCGAATCGCATATGCTCAGCCCCGAAGCCGACGTCGCGACCGACGAGCTCTATGGCGTTGTCGACAGCGCGTTGGCGGACCTCTCGCCATTCGACGCTGCTGTTGTTGCACTGGTAGACGTCGAAGGTACGAGTAGAGACGCCGCCGCCCAGCAACTGAATCGAAGCACCGAAGAGATTGGTGCTGCGCTCAGTCGAGGTCGCAACCACGTACGTGGTGCGCTCGATGGGTATCTCAACGCGAGCTAGTTCGTCGCCTTCAACTACGGTGGCATTGCATGCTCTGTAGCTACTACGACGTTGCGCTCGACACCGGTGACGAAGCGTTCAGCGTCGACGCATCGAACATCACCTTTGGACCTGGTTGTCTCCGAGAAGCAGGTGATGTCGCCAAGAACTTGGGCATCGGGCGAATCGCCGTGTTCACCGACGACGTGCTGGCCGAGACCGAACATGTTGCCGTGGTGCTCGCCTCGCTAAAGGCTGCCGGCGTCGACATCGCGCTGTACAACAACGTGCGAGTCGAGCCGACCGACGAGTCGTTTCAGGCGGGGGCCAAGTTCGCCAACGATGCCAACGTGGACGGGTTCATCTCCGTCGGCGGCGGCTCGGTCATCGATACCGCCAAAGCCGCCAACCTGTACTCAACGCACCCCGCAGACTTCCTCGACTACGTCAACGCTCCGATCGGTCGAGGCGAAGCTGTCCCCGGACCTCTGAGACCGCACATCGCGTGTCCGACCACGAGCGGGACGGGGAGCGAATGCACCGGCATTGCTGTGTTCGATCTGCTCGAAATGAAAGCCAAGACAGGTATTGCGTCAAAGATGCTGCGCCCGTCTCGGGCGCTGATCGACCCGTTCGTCACCGCATCACTTCCGGCCAACGTCGTAGCTGCGAGCGCCTTCGATGTGCTCAGTCACGCGCTCGAGTCCTACACCGCACGGCCCTACACTCAGCGCCCCGCACCAGAGACACCGTTCCAGCGCCCCGCTAGTCAGGGTGCAAACCCATGGAGCGATCTGGGGTGCGCAGAAGCGCTCAGACTCACCGGCGCCTTTATCGAGCGGGCAGTCCGTGATGCGAGCGATTTCGAGGCACGCCATCAACTCATGTGGGCCTCGACCCTTGCGGGCATCGCCTTCGGCAACGCGGGTTGTCACGCTCCCCACGGCATGTCGTACTCGGTTTCCGGGATGGTCAAGGATTTCTCCGCCGACGGCTACCCCCCGGGTGAACCAATGGTCCCGCACGGTATGTCGGTGATCGTCAACTCGCCTTCGGTGTTCCGCCACACGTCGACCGGCAATCCGCAACGACATCTCGACGGAGCCGGGTGGCTCGGCGTTGATACGAGCGACCTTGGACCACAAGAAGCCGGACCGGCGCTCGCCGATCGGTTGATCGAGCTCATGGCGGCGACGGACATGCCCAACGGACTCAACGGCGTCGGTTACACCAGTGCTGATGTTCCCGCGCTCGTCGAGGGATCACTCCCCCAGAGGCGGCTGCTCGACAATGCGCCGATCGAAATCGACCAGGAGACGCTGACAACGTTGTACGAGGGCGCGCTGAGCTACTGGTAGGACAGAGCCCAGGGCGTCCAACCCAAACAGTCGATTCCGGAGAATAGGATGCAGCGATGAGCTCACCGAACGTCCTTTTGGTTATGGCCGATCAGCTCGCACCTCACTTCACCTCGACCTATGGGCATCCCGTCGTGAAGACTCCAAACCTCGACGCGCTCGCCGCTCGCGGCACGCGATTCGACGCGGCGTACTGCCACTCCCCGCTGTGTGCCCCCGCCCGCTTCACCATGTTGTCGGGCCAGCCCGTCTCGGTCATCGAAGCGTGGGACAACGCGAGCGAGTTTCCGGCTTCGACGCCGACGCTTGCGCACCATTTATCGCTCAATGGTTACCGCACGATACTCAGCGGCAAGATGCATTTCGTTGGGCCCGACCAACTCCACGGATTCGAAGAGCGCCTCACCACCGACATCTATCCGGCCGACTTTGCCTGGACTCCCAACTGGGACCAGGCCGATGAACGGATCGACAAGTGGTATCACAACATGGACGTCCTACAAGACGCTGGCCAAGCGGTCACGACCTACCAGATCGATTACGACGAGGAAGTCGGATTTGCCGCCAGGCGCAAGCTGCTCGATATGGCCCGCGACGACGATGACCGGCCGTTCTTGTTGTGCGCGTCGTTCATCCATCCCCACGACCCGTACGTTGCTCGCCCCGAGTGGTGGGACATGTACAACCATGACGAGATCGACATGCCTGACGATTGGGATCTCGACTCGCTAGACCCGCACACGTTGCGCATTCGCACCGGCATTCAAGCCGACACGGTTGGTTACACCGATCAGCAAGTCCGCAATGCTCGCCACGGGTACTACGCAAACGTCAGCTACTTCGACGACTGGCTCGGCAAGCTCATCGCCACGCTCGAAGAAACTGGCCGCATCGACGACACGGTCGTGATCGTCACCAGCGACCACGGCGACATGCTCGGCGACCGAGGCGCCTGGTTCAAGATGTCATTCCACGAACGCTCAGCACGAGTGCCGCTGGTGGTTGCAGGCCCCGGCGTCGAGCATGGGACGATCAGCAACGCCTGCTCACATCTCGATCTCTTGCCCACCTTGATCGACCTTGCCGGAGGCGAACCGGTCGATGACCTGCCGGGGAGAAGCCTTGCTCCATCGTGGTCGGGCGAATACGACGACATCGACGAAGCCCTTGGCGAATACACCGCGGAGATGACGTCGGCGCCCATGTTCATGATTCGCCGAGGCACGCTCAAATACATCCACTGCGATACCGACCCGGCTCAGCTCTACGACATCGACACCGACCCGCTCGAACGCAGAAATCTGGCAGGTGATCCGGCCTACCGCGAGCAAGTCGCCGCGTTTGCACAGGAAGTAGCCACCCGGTGGAACTCGGCGGAGATTCGGGAGCGAGTGATCCGGTCGCAGCGACGGCGTCACCTATTACATCGAGCCATGTCATCGGGACCACGCGTGTCGTGGGACCACCTCCCAACTAACGATGTGGCAAACAACTACGTACGAAACCATCAAGATTGGGCCGAGTCTGGCCCGAAGATGCGATTCCCAAGGTTCGACCCATGAGCTCCTCGGTCCAATGACCCTGGTGGCTTGACGCCTACGAATCGGTACGAGACTCGATCTTTTTGTTGAGCGCAGAGACTTCGGCCGTCAGACGGCGGAGCTGATCTCGCACCACGTGAACGTCGTGTTCGGTGTTTGCGGCGACGAGATGTGTTGCTCGATCGCGTTGCCTATCGCGTTCGAGCGCGCGACGTTGCGTCAGCAAGATCAACGGCCCCTGCAATGCCGAAACCGTTGTAACGGTGGCCGCGAGGGTCGCAATCGTGAAAACCGGTTGTGGTTCGAATGGCTTGAATATGAGGTTGAACGCAATCCAGATGACGATGACGACGAGCATTCCAACGGGAAACCGCCAGTTGATGATGACCTCAATCGCCCGCCTGGCCCACAGTTCGTCAGCGTCGGGGTCTGACTCCATGAACATCGATAAGTCGTGGCCGCAGTTTGGGCAACTCAGCAGCGCCGACTCCACTTCGCCGGCAGAATCGGTCGTCTCGTGTTCAGTTCGCTCGCTCACAGCAAAACACTCTAGACAACCTCAGTGATGCACCGACGAGCAGCTGGGAGACCTTCAACGGAGTTCTTTTCGCCAGACGACCTTGAGTCCAGACCAGATGTCAGAGATTGCGCAGACCTTCACGTCGACAAGCGACGTTTCCAAAACAGCCGTCCGAACGACGTTGCCGGTCAGATCTGTTTCAACGCCGGACGTCTTCTTTGGCCACGCAAGCCAGATGATGCGGTCGGGGAAGGCAGCTTCGGCGAGTGCGTCGAGCTCAGCTCGAAGGCCTACATCCGATGTAAAGAAGCCAATACTGACGTCGGGCTCACCGGTGAGCTCGGTTTGAAACTCAACTTTTGCGGGAAGGTCGACGAGAAGGCTGCGAAAGTCGTCAGGCTCGTTGATCGTCGCAACCACGTTGCCTTCTTTGATCCCGAGCTTCTTGGCAAGCGGTGTTCCTGAGTATCCAGCTGACATGATCTGCCCTCTTGGTGGCCCGAATCTCTAGCCTCGCGCAGTGCCCGACGGGACGCCAACAACGCGATGTCCACGCAATCGACACTGGCTCACCGAGAACCTTTCCCGTGGGCTCAGCCTCGTGCTGCGCTCGGCGGGACGCCCACCACTCGTTTGAAGGCTCTACTGAACGCCGCTTCTGAGCTGTAGCCGAGCGCTTGGGCGATGCTGAGAATTGACCGTTCCCGGTCGATGAGCATCTCTTTGGCGACCTGCATCCGCCAGTTCGTCACGTACTGCTTGGGAGATTCGCCCACTAGTTCGGCAAAGCGAGCCGCGAATCCAGATCGAGACATCGATACTTCCGCAGCGAGTGACTCGACCGTCCAGTCGCGAGCCGGGTCGCGATGGACCAACGCTATTGCTCGCCCGATGAGAGGATCGCGTAGCGCTCCAATCCAACCGCGCTGAGCGCCCGGGTCGGTGTCGATCCACGAACGGATGGTTTGGATGACCAAGATGTCGCTCAACCGAGTAACGACCGCCTCACTTCCTGGCTTGGGATGGCGGGTTTCTGACGCCATCAAGGAGAGGAGTCCGGGGAACCAGCCCCATCGTTCTTCATCGAGCGTCGTATCGACATGGATCATGTCAGGGAGTACTTCGAGCAGCGCCCTCGCCGCCGGGTGATCGAAACGCACGACGCCACAGATCAGCGTGGTGAGATCGCCACCTCCCCCATGACGCATGATCGCGTACTGTTCGCTCAGGTACTCGTGCGGCAGGTCGAACACGGTTGGGGTGGCCGCAGTTGACTTGTCGTAGGCGACGTGTTGGCCTCCCTTTGGGAAGACGAGAACGTCACCTTGAGATGCGGTGTGTTCTCGGCCGTCGGCTCCGCGGACGGTGCAGGTTCCAGCCGTGATCACGTGGAACCAGAGGCAGCCTTCCATCACCGGCAAGTCGACTCCCCACGGACTAGTGAGCTCAGATGGGCAGTAGAACAGTCCA
>CAZSYL010000007.1:0-5811 GCA_964610745.1 uncultured Acidimicrobiales bacterium | reverse complement strand
CGGCAAGTCGACTCCCCACGGACTAGTGAGCTCAGATGGGCAGTAGAACAGTCCATCCATGCGGAGCGCACGAAGAGCGTCAGCAAGGGGGTCTTCGATGACGGGAATTTCAGGAACCTCGCTCATGGCTGCACATCTCCTTGGCCGACCGCCGTGGCGACGGCGGCCAGTCAAGCGACAACGCCGACGCTACTGTTCGGAGGCTATGCCACTGGCGTCTCGCGTGCTCATGTGATCGCCCCCACAGGCACCTGACCCGAACCAGCTTGGAAGTGAATGGTGAACGGCGGGCCAGCGGGCAGCCGGCGGAACGGGACCGTGATCGCCGCAAAGCCAGAGGCTTTGATGTTTCGTGCCTTGCGACTCGACGCCATTGCGTGAATCCACACGCTGCCGTCCACCCACTCATACACGACACCGGCCGAGTGTGGTCGACCGGCTGGTGATGTTGTGGCGAGCGTGCAGAAGTGCTTCTTGGCCAGCGTCTTGGTGATGAAACGACGGTGCTTTGCGGCCTCATTGGTTTCGGCGGTGACCGGCTGAGTAACGGGTGCTTGGGTGGTGTGTGATTTGTTCATGCGTCCAGCCTGCACGGCAATTCTCAGACGGTGAATACCTCGATGACCTTTGCGCTTGATCAAAGCTCCAGAACTCAAGACAGTCGGCGAGCGCGCTCGACGGATGTCTCGCATCGGCGACTACTCGCGGGGAAACGTCGACGCTACTTATGACGTGGGCCATGTCAATAATCAACGAAGAGAACCGCATTGGCCTAGACCTGATCGGCCGGGTGAGACGAGAATGCTCTTCGACACCACACGTCGGGAGAACCACATGAATAGTCTGATCGTCTTTTGTTACGAGAGCCCAAAGAAGGCAGAGGAAGCTCTAAGCCACGTCACAAAGCAGAAACAAGAGAACGTAAACAAGCCGCTCGTGGCAATCGAAGATGCCGCTGTTGTGGTCAAGAAAGACAGCGGCAAGGTCAAGGTCCGTCAAACTATGGAACGTGTGGCGAAGGACTCGCGTGCGTTCGGTGCAAGTGTGTGGGGCCTCTTCATCGGGTTCCTCTTCGGTGGGCCGCTTCTCGGAGCGCTCATCGGCATCGTCGTTGGCCGGGTCTCAGGGCTAAATCTCGATCTCGGTATCAACAACGACTTCATCGATTCGATTGGCGAAGAGTTGCAGCCCGGAAAGAGCGCGCTGTTCTTGCTCATCGATGACGCCGAGCCCGAGACGATCGCCCAAGCAATGGGAGACCACGCAGGCGTTCTTCTACACACCTCGATCGCCGAAGACGCCGCCGCGATTTTGGGCTCGGCCAACGACCACGATGAGGTCCGTGACGCGGTACAGACCGAACACCTCGATGAGATGACAGAGACCGAGTAGCGGCGCCGCCTCGAGACTCAGCAGGGTCAGCTGAACTAGCAGACCCCCTATTGCTCGATTAGGGCAGAGTCGATTTCTTTGATGTTGGTGACGCCACTGAGGGCCATAGTTCGTTCGAGGCCGCTCTTGAAGAAGTCGAGTACGAAGTCCACCCCCGCTTCGCCCCCTGCGGCGAGCCCGAACAGATGGGGCCGACCGATCATGCATGCTGTCGCGCCGAGGGCGAGAGCTTTAACGATGTCGCTTCCGCGGCGGACACCACCATCGCAATAGATGTCGAGTTGATCACCGACAGCATCGGCGACCGGTGCGACCAGATCGATTGGCGCCGGTGCCGCATCGAGCTGACGGCCGCCGTGGTTCGACAGTGCGATCGCTTCGATGCCCTCGTCAGCCGCAAGCCGGGCGTCCGCAACCGACTGCACGCCCTTCAGGATCACCGGGCCATCCCACTGCGAACGAATCCAATCGACGTCTTTCCAGGACAGCGCGGGATCGAACTGCGAGCTGACGTACTCTGCCAACCCGACAGCGGATGAACCGTCCTTGGTCGAGTCGTTCAGCCGAGCGGTGCTGACTGCCACGTTGGAGAAAACGATCGGATCATTTCGGAGGAACTCAAGCACCCACTCGGGTCGTCGAGCACCTTCGATGAAGGTGTCAAGGCCCAGCTTCGGAGGAAGGCTCAAGCCACGGCGAACGTCGCGCTCTCGCCGCCCGAGCACGGCGGTGTCGACCGTGATGTAGAGCGCCTCAAAACCAGCTTCGCGGGCACGATCGAGCATGTCCTTGGTCAATGCCCTGTCACGCCAGACGTACACCTGGAACCACTTTCGGCCGTCGCATACTGCCGAGACCTCTTCAAGCGACCGAGTGCCCATGGTCGATAGCGAGAACGGAATGCCCATCCGTGCTGCGGCTCGTGCAGTAGCCAGTTCGCCATGAGGGTGAGCGATTCGGGGAAAGCCGGTCGGAGCGATGATCAGTGGCATCGAAGATGGCTCGCCCAGAACTACGGACTCGGTGTTGAGCGCCGAGACGTCGCGAAGGATGCGTGGGACGAGCGTTCTGTCGTCGAAGCGACTCGCGTTACGCGACATCGCCACTTCGTCCTCTGCGGCACCGTCGATGTAGTCGAACACACCAGCGGGCAGGCGGCGCTTCGCGATCTTGCGTAGGTCCTCGATATTTGCCGCCGAGCTGAGGCGACGCGCAGTGCGGTCGCGCTCAAATTCTTTGAACCTGACGACCGAGCGCAGCGATTCAAGCATGTTGATAGTGCCTCCTCTTCGATCTTCCCGCACACCAGTCGCTGCACACAAACGAGACCCGTCAGACCGAGTAGCGGTGCTGCCTCGAGACTCAGCGGGTGACGTCGCAGGCCAACAGCGCGGCGTTGACGATGTGCCCAGCGCTGATGCCGGTCACTTCGTGAAGATCCGAAATCGTTCCGGACTCGCCAAAGCGGTCGACTCCTAGTGCCGTTTGGCGACAGCCGAGTGCTGAACCCACCCACGCGAGCGCGTGGCTTGACGCGTCATGAACGCTGATGATCGGCCGCTGTCGCTCGACATCAGGGATCAGCGATTCGAGGTGGCCGCCCTCGCCGCGGGCTCGGGCTGAGGCCGTGGCGCTCGTGGTCGCCGAGTTCCAGCTGCGATACGCCCGATCTGGGCTGGTGAGCACGACGACGGTCGCAGCAACGCCTTCGTGGTCGAGCTCGGCAGCTGCATCTAAGGCCTCGGGCACCATGGCTCCGGTGGTCACGATCGTCACGCCGGGACGATCGTCGAGCCCGGCTTCGATAAGTCGGTAACCGCCGGCCAGAACTTGTCGACGCAACTCGACCGCGCCGAGCCGATCCATTGCATCAGCGAATGGCTGCTGATCGATCGGGCGGGTACTGAGCCTGAGGTAGAGGCTCTCGCCATCGGGTTCGGCGAGTTGGACCAGGCCATCGCACAACAGCCAGTCGACCTCGGTGGCATATGTCGGCTCGGCATAGTGAAGGCCAGGAAGTTCGGCGCCCACCGAAGCGGTGATGGTCGACTGATGTGCGCCGCCTTCGGGCGACAGGTTCACGCCCGATGGGGTGCCGACGACGATAAAGCGGCTGGCGTTATAGAGGCCATAGATAAATGCGTCCAGACCACGCAACACGAACGGGTCATACACCGTGCCGATCGGCAACAGATGCTGGCCGTGGTGCTCGTGACTAAGGCCGAGCTGGCCGAGCAGCATGAACAGGTTCATCTCCGATATACCCAGCTCGATATGTTGGCCGGTTGGCGCCGGCGCCCACTTGAGAAGCCGCTTGGCCCCGCCGTGGTCATCGCGATCGGTCGGTGCGAAGACTCCGGCCTTGTTGATCCACCCGCCCAAGTTTGTCGAGATCGAGACATCGGGTGCTGTGGTGACAATGCGCTGAGCAACGTCGTCGACGGACGCGAGGCTGGCCAACGTTCGCCCGAAGGCAACCTGAGTCGACACCTCGCCACTCGTGACCAGCGGGCCCGCGTTGGCAGGAATCGACAACGACGGGCGTGGCTTGGGAGGCAGGTTATTAATGTCTCCGCCGACCGTGTCACACATCTGCCCGGCCGAAGTCTCCGAGTCGAACCGATCCCATTCGGTCTCTAGTGATAGCCCGACCCTCTGGCGGAACTCATCGATCTGGTCGGGAGTCAGCAGAGCCGCATGGTTGAGTGGGTCCCCGGCCATTGGCAGTGAGTAGCCCTTGATCGTGTAGGCGAAGATCACACTCGGCCGCGTCGTTTCTTGGTCACACGCCCGGAAGGTGTCGACCAGCAAGCCAAGGTCGTGTCCGCCAAGGTCGGTGACCAGGTGTTTCAACTCGTCGTCGGGAAGTTCGCTTGCGAGCTTCGCCACAGCTTTGTCAGCACCGGCCAAGAACTTCTCTCGCATAGCCGAGCCGTCGAGCGCGAACAACGATTGGTAAGCCTCGTTGGCCATGCCGTCGATGTGTGCTCGTAAGGCGTCGCCGCTGGGCTGGGCGAAGGCCGAGGTGAGCCGCGATCCATATTTTGCCTCTGCTACATGCCACCCGGCTTCGGCGAAGAAGGCCTCGAGCCGCGTCGCTTGAATATCGGGGATGACCCGATCGAGGCTCTGGCGGTTGAGGTCGACCACGATCGTCGCGTTGCCGAGCCCTTCGGTGGCCGAGTCCGCAATTGCTTCCCACACGTTTCCTTCGTCGAGCTCGGCATCACCGACCGTCGCGATGAA
This sequence comes from uncultured Acidimicrobiales bacterium, assembly GCA_964610745.1. Taxonomy (GTDB): domain Bacteria; phylum Actinomycetota; class Acidimicrobiia; order Acidimicrobiales; family SHLQ01; genus SHLQ01. Next base: position 1,173 of record CAZSYL010000007.1, on the reverse strand, counting down.
ACGGGCGGGCGGGGTCTCGCCAAAGTGCAGATCGACATATCGGCGGGTAAGCGCCGAAAAGAGCGGCGCCACTGCCCCGAGACCAACCGAGCCGGTCGAGAAATCGGCGACATCGGGGTCCTTCGTTCTCGATGGATACGCCTGAAGGCCGCCGCGCTTACGCAACGTCGTGAGATACGACCGGTCGAGCTCGCCGGTCAGATATTTGATGGCGTGATACACCGGCGACGCGTGTGGCTTGACCGCCACCTTGTCCTCACCGCCGATGTGGGCAAACCAAAGTGCCGTCATGATCGACACCATCGACGCACTCGATGCTTGATGGCCGCCTACTTTGATCCCGTCACTACCCTCGCGTCGGTTGGCCACATCGACCATACGGACGGCCAACCACAAAACTCGCTGCTCTATCTCACGCAGCGTTTTGAGATCGAGATTCATGACTGCACACTAGGGCCGCTCCGCAGGGCTCAGCTCAGCGGGCGCCGGTTCGGCTTAGACGTCGGGCCAGAGATCGGTGCTTGGGTAGAACTGGGACCAGGCAAACCAGAACGCCTGATGACCAACGATCTCGTTGCCGTCGGCGTCGATGGTGGCTATGCCATCACCAGCCCTGACGACACGAAGGTCGTCGATGAGCACGACCTCGCCACGGTCGAGGGCAGCGGTTGCTGAGTTCACGTGGATGGCGAGTGCTGTGCCGTTCTCTTGGATGACACCGAAAATATCTTCTTGGATCGCGAGGCGAGGGTCGACGCTGCCGACCGGGAAGATCGGCCCGTTTGCATCTCGGTTGTTGCGGAAGTCGGGGTCGCGTCCGAGGGCGAGGTCTTCGGTCAGCACGGTGGTGTCGGGGTGTTGTTCGACCCAGGCGGCCCACGTCGTGGTGACGACCGTATGACCTTCGAGTGCAATGCCTTCGTCGAGGAGCGAGCCGCTGTCGGCTGTTCCGCGGAAGGTGTCGAAGATCGAGTTTGTGTTGAGGTCGTACATGACCTTGTTGGAACGGGACAGCAGGCCAGAGGTTCGCAAGATCGGCCGTTCAAGACCGTTCGGCAGATCGTCGGTGAACCACACCTGCGCCGAACCGCAGAGGGTGCAGTACGGCATGGCGAAGTCGCGGCCGCCAAGAGAGTCGTTGACCATCTCGCGCACTTCCATGATCGGACGTGG
>CAZSYL010000006.1:94762-97500 GCA_964610745.1 uncultured Acidimicrobiales bacterium | reverse complement strand
GGGGCTCTGCCTGGGTCAGGCTGCGTCGGGTGCCATTGCGTGGCGCAAGCTAGCTGCTCGGTCCTGCCGGCAGCTACGCAATGACAGTTCGGTGAGCAGCTGTTCGCACGGGATCAGGGCCACGACCGACCGCGAGATCGGGTCGTCGAGGTCTTTGAATGCTCGCCAGATCTGTTCGAACTCGGCTGCGTTGAGCATGATCGAACCCACTGGGTGGCGCCGAATTCGTGCGACGAGCGCAGTCCCTAACTCTGCCTCGGTCTCTGGCATGTCGTCCTCATCCCACAACCGAATCAGAACCGCGAGGACGATCAGCTCGGATCGGTCCGGATCTAATTCGAGGGGGAAGGTTTTGGCCACGGCGCGTTTCTTCGGTACGACCTTCCGGGATCTTCAACGAGATAGGCCGATCGACCTTGTTGAATTTTCCGGCCGTTCACAATCCGATTAAGGAATCGACAACTTCGTCCTTCGGGACCTCTTTACTGCGACGACACAGCGCCATATTCTCGAGTCATGGCCGCTGCGACGATGTCACGCTCAACACGTCCAGGATCCACGCATCGGGGACCGGCACGTCGAGTCATCGGAGTTCTGCTTCTGGCGGTCGGTGTCGTGATCATGCTCTACCCGTTGGTATCGGTTCGTCGCATCTCCCACCGTTCGCTCAACGAACTTCCGCGCATTGAAGATGTTGCCGTCAATGACGTCAGCAAAGATGTGTTCGCCTTGCTCGACGAAGACTTCACTTTGGCGACCCGCACGTACCAGGGAACCGATCTCGAGACGGTGGAGGCTGCGCTGTTCGCAGCTGGATTCGACGTTCTGCACGGAACGACTCCCAGCCAGAATGGTTTCTCGCTCGAATGCTGTGGCGAGTACGACGCCATCTGGGTGCACCTGTTCGAGGTGGACAGTGGGGTTGTCGCGTCGACGACGGCTGCTGACTCCGACATTCAATTAGTGTGGCCAATCTCGTTGTTCATCGGCCTTTTCGCAGCCGCGGCTGGTGCGTTGCTCGTTCGGTATCCAAGGCCCGTCGAGCTCACCGAACATGAGGCGCTCATCGGTGATAACCGCATCGACGGCGACGTCGGAGCCGATTTCTAACGAACGGGCTCAACCGGATCGATCCGCAGTCGTTTGAGAAAGAACTGCACCCACTGGCCAACCGTGAGGCCCATATAGAGGGTGCCGAGGCCGACCTTGCCTCCGAGTAGAAACCCGATCGTGAGTGCACTCAGCTCAACGATCGTTCGTGCTTTCGAAATACTCAGCCCCCGTCGCTCGAGCGCGGTCATCAACCCGTCTCGCGGGCCGGGTCCTGTCCCCGCACCGATGTATAGGCCCGATGCCAGACCAATACAGATAGGTGCGATGCCCAAGGCGAGTATTCGGGCCGTCAATCCAGTGAGGTCGGGAATGAGCCAGAGCGAAATGTCGAGTGATGGCCCGATCACGAGGACGTTGAACACGGTGCCGACCCCGATTGGTTCTTTGACCGGGATGAAGAGGAGGACGAGGACCAGTCCGGTCACGATGACCATCGTCCCGACCGAGATCCCAAGCAGAGGTGCAGCTCCAGTGTGAAAGACCGTCCATGGGTTCGTCCCGAGGTCAGCCTCTATCGATAGGCCAAGTCCCACCCCGAACAACACCAGGCCAGGGAACAGCCGCAGCATTCTCTCGATGACCGGTGCGCGGATCTCGAGCAATTGAAAGCCGAGAAGGGTACGGTTCGTCTGCGTTGTCGACACGAACCAGTTCCTTCCGGTGATGCGAACGGGTGAATGCGATCACCGAGTGTGTACGTCTCGCACGCTATTGCGACCCGACCAAAAACCTCGATGCCACCTGACACGAGGTCCAATTTGAGACCAACCTTGGTTACGGGTTGGTGATTTGCCAGGTGCGGGTGTCGTCGTCGGTCTGAGCGGACGCGAAGAGCTCCTCGACCGTGACGCGGTCGACGGTGGGTGGGAACGTGAATACCGCAACCTGATCGCCGGCTAGAGCGTCGAGGCGGCCACCGACTTCTTCGACCTTCTGTTCAAAGAAGGTGAGCTCCCAGTTGCCAAAGGCCTGCACAGCCAGGTTTCCTCCGGCATGCACCAGTTCAAATCCGCCGTCCTCGCTCAGACGAATCTTGTCGGCGGCTGCGAGGCCAGATGCCAGCAGGGGAGAGGCGGCGAGTTCGTACACGCCGTCACCATGGTCGAGGACACGGAGGTGCTCGTGAATGGGAGCACCAGTGTCGTCAACGCCTACGAACAACTCGATCTCGACGAGGTTGCCAAACATCCAGCTCAGCGCTGGCCAGTCCTTCACCACAGTGTCGACGGTGGATTCGATCCGATGTAGGCCGACCTGCAACGGGACCGTGAAGACTCGCATCCGGGGTTCCTTGCCGTCGAGACGGCCACCAATCGATGCGATGTGCTGAGCAAGTGCGTCCACCTCGCCCCACTCGCCGTACACCTGGATAGCGACGTTTCCCCCCCAGCGGACGAGCTCGAACTGGCCATCGCGCTCCAGGCGGATCTGGTCATCTGCTGCGAGACCCTTCACCAGCATTGGCGAATTGGCCAGCTCGTAGACCTCGTTGTTGGGAACGCGGGCAGGAATTCGCTCTCGAATCCACTTTCCGTCGGCACTGCGATCAACCACTAGGTCTATGTCGACACTCACACGCTCATTGTATGAAGCATTCGCTATGTATGAGGATTCGCTATGTATGA
>CAZSYL010000006.1:88516-94662 GCA_964610745.1 uncultured Acidimicrobiales bacterium | reverse complement strand
ATTCGCTATGTATGAGGATTCGCTATGTATGAAGGATTCGCGATTGCGCTAGAACACGGGTACGGGACGCTGTGTCGGGTCTCGACGGGTTGCGCGCAGACTTACCCGCTGCCACCCCGACAACGTTCGCGAGCGTTACTTCTCGCGCACGACGGCGACGAAGAGTCCGTTCGACTCGACCAGAGGATGACCTTGTGCGCTCAGAATTGCGGCGCGAACACGAACCGTCCGACCGCTGGGATCATCGCAGGAACCAACCACTGCGTATGGGCCGCCGTCGATCAGGACCGGTTGTCGGTATCGGAGGTCGAGCGTGCCGGTAGCGACCGACGAGTTGAGTGCCGCCCCGGCAACTCTGGCGGAAACGAAGTCGAGCACCGTCGCCGATAGGCCTCCCTGCACCCAGCCGGGGGCGCCGGTGTGTTCTTTCTCGGGGGTGTATGTTGCCGACCCCGAGAAGGCCCCGTTGCTCTGCCGAGCGATGTTCACGTCGGGGTACAACGCCGACATGATCCGCTTGGCTGTGGGTACGGCGTTGTTCGATGACTGCGCTGATGAGGATGACTGCGCTGATGAGGTGGTGCCCATGAGGACCACCGATCCTAGCCGCCCAGCCTCGGCCTGAGTCGATGGCGTTGGTGAGGCCACTCGGACGCGCGTTGAACAGAATCGGCCCGGCCATTCGGATGGTGTGGGTGTTTGCTATGTAATAGGGCATGGCACTCGTCGTTGGTATCGATTCATCCACCCAGTCAACAAAGGCCGAGCTCCGCGACGCGGAAACCGGTGAGCTCATCGCCACAGGCAAGGCCGCGCACCCGCCCACTCAGCCTCCCGTGTCCGAACAGGAACCGAACGCCTGGTGGAGTGCGCTCGTCGACGCCGTTGGCCAGTTGGGGGACCGCAGGTCAGAGGTTGTTGCTCTTTCGGTCGCAGGCCAGCAGCACGGTCTCGCCCTCGTCGATGAGGCGGGCGAGTCGCTTCGTCCGGCAAAGTTGTGGAACGATACGACATCGGCACCCGACGCCGATCGGATCGTCGCCGAACTCGGAGCCGAGTGGTGGTCAGCCCAGACGGGTTCGGTACCTGTTGCTGCCTTCACCGTGACGAAGCTTGCTTATGTTGCTGCGCACGAGCCAGAGGTGATCGACAGGGTCTCAAAGGTCATGCTGCCTCACGACTACCTCACCTGGCGGCTCACGGGGGAACATGTCACCGATCGCGGCGACGCCTCTGGAACGGGCTGGTTCGATGGGACAACAGATTCCTACATCCCCGAAGCTGTCGCAGTCGCGTTGGGTTCGTCGGCGGACTGGTCCGGGAAGCTACCCCGAGTTCTCGGTCCAACCGAGACCGCTGGGGTGATTCTTGGGCCCGTCGCTGCCGAGTTGGGGCTACCGGCCACCACCGTTATCGGCCCAGGAACCGGTGACAATATGGGTGCAGCGCTCGGCCTCGGACTCGGGGTTGGTGACGTCGTGCTTTCGCTCGGAACATCTGGCACGGTGTACGCAAAGTCGGATCAACGAACGACCGATATCTCTGGTGCCGTCGCTGGCTTCGCCGATGCATCGGGTGCCTTCCTGCCCCTTGTTTGCACGCTCAATGCCACCAAGGTCACCGACACGGTCGCCCGCTGGGTCGGAACGGATGCGGCCGGGTTGGCAAATCTGGCAATGGCTGCCGGCACCGAGCAGATCTCGCCCGTTCTCGTGCCGTATTTTGACGGCGAACGGACGCCGAATCGCCCCGAGTCCAAGGGGATTTTCGTCGGGCTGACGAACGAGACCAGCCGAGAGCAACTCGCCCGTGCAGCCCATGACGGCGTGGTTTGTGGGCTTCTCGAAGGCCTGGCCGCCCTCGAGAATTGTGGTGGATCGAGCAGTGGTCGGCTTCTCCTTGTCGGCGGAGGTGCTCGCTCAGCGGCTTACCGCCAACGTCTTGCCGACATTGCTGGTCGAAGTGTCCATGTTCCGCGGAACGACGAAACCGTGGCTACCGGTGCTGCACTTCAGGCAGCCGTGGTTGCGAGTGGTGCTTCTGGCGATGCTTTTGACCAGGTTGGGGCGCAGTGGTTGCTCGATCAGGTTGATACAACCGAGGCGCGTCCTGGTAGTGAGGGTGGCGAAATTCGCGCCCGCTACCGTCAGGCCGCAGCTTTTGACGACGGCCTCTGTCGCGTCTCACCGCCGCAATAAATCCGATATAGCTTTCCGAAAATCCGATATAGCTTTCCGAAATTGAGGCTCCGAGGGTCATTTTGCCTGTAATCACAGGCGAAAAGACCCGCATTTGGGTCGTCCGAATCACTCAAGGTTCCTGCCGTCGGGTCGATTGATTCAGTACGTACCTATGCCGCGTGCGATACCGAGCGCTCGTGGAACTGGAAGGAAAGCTCAATGAAAAAGCGGATCACAGGACTTGCCGTGCTTGCGGCGGTTCTCCTGCAGACCTCACCAGTCGCAGCACAAGCGACCGAAACAGCAAAGGTCGACACAAGTATCCCCGGCGTATTTGCCGACAACCTGTTCATCCTGATCTGTGCGATGTTCGTCATCTTCATGCAGGCGGGATTCGCCATGGTTGAGGCTGGCCTTACCCGTGCAAAGAACGCAGCGCACATGATGCTCAAGAACCTCCTTGACTTCGTTGTGGGTGCATCGGGCTTTGCGCTCGTTGGTTACCACATTGCGTTCAGCGGCGCCGCCTGGTTCGGCTTTGACTGGTTGTGGGGCGCTCCCGACGACCTTGCTCCGTACACGAACAACCTGACCCTTCCAGTCCACTTCCTGTTCCAGATGGGCTTCGCTGCTGCAACCGCAACGATCGTTTCGGGTGCGGTTGCCGAGCGTGTGCAGTTCAAGGCGTACTTCGCCTACTCGGCCATGCTCTCGGCAATCATCTATCCAATCGCCGTGAGCTGGGTCTGGAACCTCGACGGCTGGCTCGCTCAGGCTGGCTTCGTCGACCTCGCCGGCGGCTCGCTGGTCCATGGTGTCGGCGGCATGGCTGCTCTCATCGGTGCGAAGATTCTCGGCCCTCGCATTGGCCGATTCGACGCAGACGGCAACTCGAACCCGATCCCGGGCCACAATGTGCCACTCGCTGTTCTCGGTGTCTTCATCCTTCTCGTCAGCTGGTTTGCCTTTAACGCCGGTTCGATCCTCACTGCTGACATCCAGCTCGGTCAGGTCGCTGCGGTAACCGCAATGGGAGCTGCGTTCGGTGGCCTCGGTGGCACGATCACCACTTGGCTTTCGCTGAAGGTCCCAGACGTAACGCTCATTGGTAACGGTGTTCTCGGTGGTCTGGTGGCTATTACCGCCGGCGCCCTCAACTACAACATCTTCTCGGGAATGATCGTGGGCGCCATCGGTGGCGTCATTGCAACCACCGGCGTGCTCCTGCTCGACCGTGTAAAGATCGACGATCCGGTCGGTGCAATCCCCGTTCACCTCTTCTGCGGCTCATTCGGCATCATCGCCGTAGGTATCTTTGCTGACCCGGACGCTGTCATTGGCGGTGGCGGCCCAGCTGGGCTGCTCTACGGTGGCGTCTCGCTGATTGGAACCCAGTTCCTCGGTCTCGCAGCCATCCTCGGTTTCGTCGCCGTTGCTTCGGGCGCAATGTTCGTGGTCCTCCGTGAAGTCGGTTGGCTCCGAGTCAGCGTCGAAGAGGAAATGATCGGTCTCGACATTGCCGAGCACGCACTGCCTGCATACAACGATGACTTCGTCGACTACACCGACGCAATCGTCGAGGACGAGCTCGACGCCTTCTACGAAGACGAATTCGCCGGATAACGCAACTCGTCCACCCGACCTAGAAAAGAAGGAGTAACCCCTCATGGCGAATGACCGCAAAAAACGAAATCTTGAAGTTCTCAAGAACGCGGTCGATAAGGACCGTCAAGGGGGCGGCGCACCCGGAAGCGGGGGCGGCGGCTCTAACAACCAGATCATGTATCGCGGTAAACCCGTTGGCCGCTCCGGCGGCGGCGGTGCACCGGGGTCTCCAGGTAGCAGCGGTGGTCGAACACGACCTACACCGCAGCCAGAAGGTGGCGATGTGAAAGAAGCGCTCCGCAAACTCACCCAACTATTTAACGATGGCCTGATCACCACGGCCGAATACGAAGCAAAACGAGCAGAAATTCTCAACCGCCTCTAGGCGAGGGGACAGAAAAGAACCATGAATATTAGAACCAAACTCATCGTGATGTTGGCGGTGCCGCTCGTGGCACTGGCCCTCGTTGCCTTCGTCGGTTTCGCTGGTCAGAATTCTGACCTCGAGTTGAACGAGGATGCGACGATCGCAGTCCAGACGATCAACAACCTCGATCAGCTGTGGCTTATCGTTGCTGACGAACGGCTTGCTGTTCTCGGCGACGGAACCATCCAAGAGGTGAGTGACCTCGCTGCCATCACCGACGCAGCGTTCGACGAGATCATCGAGTCGGACGACGCCGCCGGAGCAGAGGTTGCTGGCGAAGCCTTTGAGTTGCTTCCATTCGACCGCCAGCTTGCGACGAGAAGCTCGGACTTTGCCGAAGAGACGATCGCTGCGTACAACGGTGTGTTGGCCCGTATCGACGCTGGTATTCAGGCACAGCCCTTGAGCGGTCTGAATACTGACGCTGCCTTGATCGTGAACTCCATCAGCCATGCACACGCTGCGTCGCAAAAGCAGGAGGATGCCTGGCTCGAACTGAAGAACCTCTCGGACCTCAACACCACATCGGTTCGTAACCTCGTTTCTTCGTTCGGTTCTGCACGTACCTTGCGTGACGTCGCATCTACCGACACGCTCACCAACGGCGACCGGCCGTACCTTGCGCCGGTACAGTCGCCATCGGCCAACCAGCTCTCCCAGATCGAGGCTCTCGCTCTTGCGCAGCTCATCCAGTCCGAAGGCGGCACGCTCACCGACTCGTTCATTGCAGATGCAATTGCGTCATTGCCTTCGGCCGACCTGTTCACCACTCTTGAGAACAACCGCGCCGAGTGGAGCGCAGCGGCTGCTGATGCTCGAGTGCTTCTCGAAGAAGACCTTGCCGAAACCCAGGACGACATTGCCGATGCTCGTTCGCTCTCGACCTTCCTGGCAATCATTGGTGGACTCCTCCTCGTCACGTTGATCTTCGTGATCGGCCGTTCGATCGTTGGACCGCTCGGTCGTCTGGTCGAGAACGCCGACATCATGACCCACGAACGCCTTCCGGCAGCTGTGGCTCAGCTCCGCACCATCGGTGCTTCCGATGATGCAATCGAATTGGCTCCAATCCCGAAGGAAACAAACGATGAGATTGGAACGATCGTTGACTCGTTCAATGAAATGCAGATCAGTGCTCTAAAGGTCGCTACCGACCAGGCCCGTTCGCGACGCAACGTTGCGGAGATGTTCGTTAGCCTCGGCCGACGCAACCAGCAGCTGAACCATCGCATGATCACCATGATCTCGGATCTCGAGCGAGACGAGCAAGACCCAGAGACCCTCCGAGGCCTCTACCAGCTCGACCACCTCGCTACCCGTATGCGTCGTAACGCAGAGTCCCTACTCGTGCTCGCCGGCAACCGCTCTCCACGTCAGTGGAAGCGTCCGGTCGCCTTCGATGATGTTGTGCGTTCATCGCTGGCTGAGGTTGAGTTCTTCGAACGAATCGAAATCGGCGACCTGCCTGAGCTCGACATGAGCGGAGCGGTTGTTACCGACATCACCCACATGCTCGCAGAGCTTCTCGACAACGCCACGCAGTTCTCCGATCCGTCGACCGTTGTTCTGCTCTCTGCACTCGAGACTCACACCTCTGTCGAGCTTCAGATCCAGGATCAGGGCTTCGGTATCAACCCCGAGGACCTCGCCGTACTCAACGAGCGTGTCAAGAACCCGCCAGAACTCGACGAGGCGCCTTCCCGTCTCCTCGGCCTGTTCGTGGTTGGTCGACTTGCACAGCAGCACAACGTGAACGTCGATATTCGCAGCGTTGCCGGCCAAGGATCGACCGTCACGGTGACCATTCCAAAGACCCACTTCCCAGTCGAGGTTGGCGAGAATCCAATTCAGGCTCCGTCTGCGGTTGCGCCGATCGACGTCAACAGCGACAACGCTGCGGACTTCTTCGGCTCAGACCCTGTATCTGCCGATCC
>CAZSYL010000006.1:82776-88416 GCA_964610745.1 uncultured Acidimicrobiales bacterium | reverse complement strand
CCGGTTGAGGCTGTGGTTGAGGAGCCTGCTGTGGCGCCTGAACCCACGACACTGCCCGACCCTGTCAGCGTCGATGCCGTCGATGCAGATCCAGTGCCCGCTGCTGATGCAGGTCATGTCGAGATCATCTCGGAGAGCATTGTTTCCCCAGCGGCCACAGAGGATGCTACGGCCACAGGCGACGCTGACGTGTCTGCGACCGTCGGCGACGATGCCGACCCAATCGAAGAACCAGCAGAGGTGCCGCTCACCGAAGACAGCTGGCCAATCACCAAGTTGGAGCCCGCTCCAAGCCGTGAAGTAAGCCCCATGGAAGCCGTGCAACGCAACAGTGAGACCCCCGAACCTGAGGCGCCAGCGCCACAAGCAGCACCAGCTGCGCCACCGGTGACAGAGCAGGCGGCGCCACCGGTCGCCGAGCAAACGACACCAGAACCAGAAGTCCTCGCCGAGATGCCTGCACCTCCAGTGATGGCTCCGCCCGTGGAACCCTCTCCCGCAGTCGCCGCTGCCGCTGCGACGACGGCTGAGCCAACCCTTCCGGCACCAGCACCAGCTCCAGAACCGGCTCCAGCTGCCGAAGTTCAGGCGCCGTCGACCAGTTCGTTCGGTGGACTTCCAACCCGCATGCCGCAGGCAACGATCGAAACGGTCGAGACCGGTCCGGCTGTACTGCCCCTCGAGTTGGGTGAAGACGAGCCGAGTGCGGCTCCAGACACAAGCATCTCATTTGGTCACTTTGCTAAGGGCATCGTTTCCGAGGCCGATGACGCAAGTACGACTGAAGGAGAAAACTCGTGAGTGATCAGAACCCAGGTGAAGCATTTGCATGGCTGCTCAACAACTTTGTGCAGTCAACAGATGGCGTTCATCATGCGCTGGCGGTCTCGGCCGACGGCATCAAGCTTGCGACCTCTGAAGCGCTTCCTGCGGCCAACGCCGACCAGTTCGCTGCGATCACCGCTGGATTGTCAAGCCTGATCCACGGTGCCGCCAACTGTTTTGGCGAGACCGAGGTGGAACGAGTCATGATCGAGATGGGACGGAGCTTTCTGCTCATCGCAAACATCGGTCATGGTGCGGTCCTTGGTGTCATCGCCGGAAAGAATGCTGATCTCGGTGGCGTTGCCTACGAGATGGCTGCCTTCTCCGATCGCGCTGGCAAGGTCCTCTCACCGGCGCTCATCGCTGAGCTCCAGAATTCGATCATGGCCTAGCCAATGGGTAGGGATGACTGGGACGACGGGATCATCGTCGAAGACGATGTTCCGCGTTTGCGTCCCTTTGTAATTACGAAAGGTAAGACCGCTTCGCAAGCCGATGTTCGAGTGGAAACGCTCGTTCAGTCGTCCGTTGCGCATGCGGCAGCGCGGTTCGAGAAGAAAAAGCTGTTGTCGATGACCGGTGGTCATCCAATTTCGGTGGCGGAGCTTTCATCTCACCTCGGCCTGCCGATAGGAACCACGATGACATTGGTAAGCGAAATGATCGATGAAGGATTGCTCGAGGCTCACGCCACGATGGAGACGTCAACGGCCGCGAACATCGACATCATGACCAGAATCATTAAACGGGTTCGGGAGCTCTAGATATGGCAAACGGAAACCTACAAAAAGTCTCGGCAAAGTTCGTCGTCGCCGGCGGATTCGGCGTTGGCAAGACCACATTCGTTGGTGCTGTCTCCGAGATCGAACCGCTTCGAACCGAAGCGGCAATCACGGGCGCCAGCGTCGGCGTGGACGACGTCTCGAAGGTATCGACCAAGACCACGACTACTGTGGCAATGGACTTTGGCCGACTCACCATCGACGAGAACCTCGTGCTGTTTCTCTTCGGAACCCCAGGTCAGAGTCGTTTCGGCTTCATGTGGGACGACCTCAGCCAGGGTGCGCTTGGCGCGATCGTCCTGGTGGATTCCCGTCGGCTCGCAGATTCGTTCTTTGCAGTCGACTACTTCGAGAAGCGCCAGATCCCATTCATTGTGGCGGTCAACCGTTTCGATGGAGATGCGCAGCACACGCTCGATGATATTCGGGGTGCTCTTCAGCTCGCAGCTGGCATTCCGGTCGTTGATTGTGATGCCCGTGACTGGCAGTCGGTCAAGGACACGCTGTTGTCGCTGTTCGACTACATCGTTTCAAAGCTCCAAGCCGAAACAGCTGCATAGTTAACCCTTGCTACTGGCCCTTGCTTCGGTGCATTGACTCGGAGGTCGGGACTTACAAGCTTTCGAGGAAGGCGAGCAGTCGCAGTCGATCCTCGAGGTCGGCCTGCACGTAGGCAGATCGCGAGAACGATCCCTCGCCGCCGTGCCACAGGATTGCCTCTTCGATCGTCCGAGCGCGCCCGTCGTGAAGCAGGCCTCGATCCCCCTCGACGGGAACCAATCCCAATCCCCACAGTGGCGCGGTGCGCCACTCGTTGCCCGTGGCGAGAAAGTCGGGGCGATCATCGCCCATGTCGAAACCGAGATCGTGCAACAGCAGGTCGGTGTACGGCTGAATCTCCCGATTCGATAGTTGGGGCAGGTCGCTTTCGCCCGTGATCAGGGTTTCGGTGTGGCACGATGCGCAGCCGAACTCGCCGAAGAGCTCTTGACCGGCAATGGCGTCTGGGTCATCAGCTGTGCGCGGCGCCGGCACCTCAAGGGCCTGGACATAGATATCGATGGCGTCGAACTGTTCTGACGAAACCTCGAACTCACCTCCGTTGGGGGCTTCATCGCAGGTCGTTTGATCCGGTGCGCAGTTGCCCTGGGGAAGCAGCTCGGACGTAATGCCGAGGTCACCGTGGAAGGCCTGCAGGATCTGCTGATCGAGCGTCGCCACGTTTGCCTTCCAACCAAATCTTCCGATCTCGGTCCGTTCGGTGGCCGGGTTCCAGACCTCGTTGGGTCGACCGCTAATGCCGTCTCCGTTTGCGTCGGTTGGGTCGGCCAAGGCAAGTATCGTCTCATCGGGGACCGCCTCGAGCAGGCCCATCCCGATCAGCTGGGCGCCAATTCGTGCCGAAACCTGTGTCCCTTCGGTCAAGGGCCCGTGCTGACGATCGCGAATATTGACCGTCGGCCAAATGATGTCGAAAAGGGTGCCATCGGGAAAGAACCCCTGTTGTGTGACGTAGTTCGTGAAGATGGTGCCCTCGGGTTGGTAGCCCTCGACCGCGCGGTCTTGGACCTGGTCGCCGTACGAAGGCTCGGGCAGGGGAGCGCCGGTCACGGGGTCGACTCCGGGTACCGATAGGCGTACGACGAGACCGACGTTGGTCAGCTCGCCCTCATCGGGAACCTGACGTCGACCGGTGTTTGGATGACAGACGGCGCAGGACTGGGCGTTGAACAGTGGACCCAACCCGTCGGTCGGTGCATCGACCGACGATTCGCTTGTTGCTTCGACCCAATCGAGCTCAAACAAGGCTTGTCCGGTGATGAACAGGTCGAGGGTCTCCGCATCGATGCTGGCATCGGGGTTGGCAAAGACGATCGGCAGGCTGGCTTCGATCTCGGCAACCTCTTCTTCGCTCGGAAAGGGGCTGTCATCGGGCTCTGCGTCCTCGTTGGATTCTTCGCTTTGAGAGGGCGCTGGCGGCGCGCCTGAATCCTCGGCGAGGCTGACCGGATCCGAGCCCGTGCAGGCTGCGACCACGAGCGCCAAGGCGAGTGTCGAAAGAAGCATCCAACGGCCCATCGCTTCAATCGTACGTGGCACGGCTAGTTTTCTAGTGTGTCCAATCGTGAACGTTTCAAAAAACGCCTGAAGCAGACCCGGGAGACCGTCCGTAAACAGGCGGCTGACCGTGGTCTTGATCAGCGATTGGGAAATATCGGACTTCCTTCTGGAGCACTCGGTGCACCGGCTCGGCCACTGGAGGAGATTCAGGCCGATCTCGATGCGCTCGTCGGACTCGAAACAGTCAAAGAACAGGTCCGAACTCAGATTGCGTTTCTGCAGGTGCAGGCCCGTCGCCAAGATCATGGCCTCGCAGAGGTACCGACCAGCCAGCATCTCGTGTTTCTCGGCAACCCGGGCACAGGCAAGACAACGGTCGCCCGACTTATCGGCGAAATGTACGGGGCCCTTGGACTGCTAAAGAAGGGCCACCTCGTCGAGGTTGATCGGGCGGGCCTCGTTGGTCAGTACGTTGGCCACACCGCAAACAAGACAAACAAGGCCGTGAAGCGAGCGCTCGATGGGGTGCTCTTCATCGATGAGGCATATGGGCTTTCTCCCCAGGGTGTCATCGGCAACGACTTTGGCCGCGAGGCAATCGAGACACTGATCAAACGGATGGAAGACCATCGCGACCGGCTGGTCGTCATCGTTGCTGGTTATCCACGATTGATGAACGACTTTCTCCGATCGAACCCGGGGTTGCGTTCGCGCTTTGCTCGCGAGATCTCGTTTCCCGACTACTCCGGTGAAGAGTTGGTCGCGATCACGAACAAGTTGGTCCAGGATGCCGAGTACGAACTCGACAACGACGTCGAGCCGGTCCTTGGATTGATCCTTGGTCGGGCGCCTCGGGGCGAAGAGTTTGGCAACGCCCGTTATGCCCGGAACCTATTTGAACAGGCGATCAACCGTCAGGCCGTTCGTCTGTCGCAGGACCCCGAACTCACCTCCGGGGCCGGCGTCGAAGGCCTCGACCGGTCGCTGGTCACCACGCTTCACGCGATCGACTTCATGGAGGCAGCCCGCATGTTGGCAACCGAGCCTCCACCCGTCTGATAGCGAGAGAGATCGACCAATGGAAACGCTGAATTCCGTTCAGGGAAGCTTTGGGCTGGCCCGCGTGCCGCGCGCTGGCAAGCGCCCGCTTCGGGCCTGGGACGCCGCGGACGAATACGTCCTCGACTTTCTCGCATCGGCTGATGGCGATATATGGACCTCCGAATCATCGAAGGTGATCGTGGTGGGGGATGCCTTTGGGGCGCTTGCAACCGGGTTGGCGAGCTCCGCTCCACTCGTCGTGAACGAATCCTCTGCGGGTCGACAGGCCGTGATGGAAAATCTCGAACGCAACGTTCCCGGAGCAGCTTCGGGAGTCATCGTCCAATCGATCCTGGATCTGCCAAGTGAGCCAATGGCGGATCCTTTTGACGTCGTGGTCGTGAAGATCCCGAAGTCCACTTCGGGCCTCGTCGAGATATTGCATCGACTGCGCCCCCACGTTGGCGAGTCAACGCTCTTTTTGGGCGCTGCGATGGCCAAGAACGTGCACACATCCGCAATCGACGCGTTCGAGAAGATCATCGGTCCAACAACAACTTCGCTCGCAAAGAAGAAGGCGCGTCTGATTCACGTTACGCCTGACAGCGGTCGTCAACCCCGTCCGAACCCCTGGCCCAAGACCTGGAAAGCTCACGGCCATACGCTCACCAATCACGGCGGAGGGTTCTCGCCAAACAAGCTCGATGCAGGCACGAGCTTGCTGCTGGATTCGATGCGATCGATCGAACCATTTCTGCCCGATGCCACGACCTCGCTCGGGGACCCTTTTCACGTCGTCGATCTCGGTGCTGGCAATGGCATTATTGGTCTTGCGATGTCGACGTTGCTCGATCGCGAAGGTGTTGCTCACCACGTGAGTGCGGTCGACGATTCGGCACTAGCGATCCGCGCTGCGCAAGCTTCATGGGCT
>CAZSYL010000006.1:81012-82676 GCA_964610745.1 uncultured Acidimicrobiales bacterium | reverse complement strand
TGCGTCATCGCAGAGTGACGATGCCCCATCACGATCGGTCTCGTTCCATCACGGCCACCGGCTCGTAAACATCCTCGATTCAGCGAGCGCCGACCTCGTGGTGGTAAACCCGCCGTTTCACGAGGACCGGGTTCTTGGTGATGAGACAGCGTGGTCGATGTTCGTCGATGCACACAAGGTGCTTCGCCCCGGGGGACATCTCGTCGTCGTTGGCAATCGCCATTTGGCTCACCACGCCAAGCTCAAGAAGATCTTTGGCGGCGTCAACAACCTTGGATCAAACGCGAAGTTCGTGGTGCTCGACGGCGTGCGTTAAGCCCGTCGATCCCGGGCGCTGGCGGGAACATTCACTGAACAACTCGTGCATAATGTTGGAATGTTCGGACAATTGAGAGAGTTTATTGTCCTATGAGTGAGCTCTCATGAGCCTGTCATCGCCAGCAGGCCACAGACGCGAACTTGGCTTGCTCGCGCTTGCGCTCGTCTTGGCGATGGCTCCCTGGTTCTCCACCGCAGCTGTGTTGGGCCAGCTCCGTGAGGACTGGCCGCTCTCGTCAGGTCAAGCGAGTTGGCTCACGATCGTCGTGCAGATCGGCTTTATCGTCGGTGCTGTTTTTTCGTCGCTGACGAACCTTGCTGACCGGATTGCTCCTCGCCGGCTTATTCTTCTCGGCGCAATAGGAGCTGCTGTTGCAAACCTCTTCGTTGTCATCGGCGGTTCGTTTGGCCCGGCGCTCATCGCCCGATTCGTTACCGGCGCGGCGCTTGCAGCGGTGTATCCGCCGGCGCTAAAGGCGATCTCTTCGTGGTACAGGGAAGGTCGAGGATTTGCCCTCGGGGTGATCGTCGGGGCGCTGACCCTGGGTTCGGCGCTTCCGCATTTGGTCAACTCGGTCGGCGGGTTGCAATGGCAGGTCACGTTGGTGATCGTCTCGCTTCTCACCCTTGGTGGAGGCCTTGTTGCGGACCGTTTGTGTAATGACGGTCCATATGGCGTGGCGCCGGTGCTCTTTGACAGCTCACAGATCAAGACGATCATCGCGAACCGTGAGTTCCGGCTCGCAAGCGCCGGGTACTTTGGCCACATGTGGGAGCTGTACGCCATGTGGGCGTGGATTGCGGCCTTCTATGCAGACGTGTTCGAATCAGATCGTCAAGCCAGCCTTGCAGCGTTCCTTGCCATCGCAGCAGGTTCTGCGGGTTCGGTGTGGGCCGGGCTCACGTCGGACAGGGTCAGTCGATCCGATGCTGCTGCGCTGGCTATGCGCTACTCGTCGATCGGCGCGGTGTTTGCCGGGTTCCTGATCGATGCGCCATGGCCGATCGTTCTCGGTATGGGCATGTTCTGGGGGTTCTGGGTGATTGCCGATTCCGCGCAGTTCTCCACGATCGTGACCGAGGTGGTCGACGCCCGCTACGTAGGCACGGCGCTTACCATTCAGATAGCGGCCGGATTTGTTCTGACCGTGCTGACGATCTTCCTCGTCCCGATCATCCGTGATGCCTACGGGTGGGGTTGGGCGTTCTTCCTTCTCGCTCCTGGTCCAGCGCTCGGCGCATACGCCATGCGTGCGCTGCGCCTCGGTCCACGCCATCCCGCCGAAGTCGAACCCGAACCCGAAGTCTGGGTTAGCCCCTTCTTCTAGGCAGTCCCTTCTTCTAGG